>JARRCS010000026.1 GCA_029981855.1 Halanaerobiales bacterium
TAGCAATCTCTCCTTGAATTGTCAAGTAGAATTTTTATGCCCTCAAAGAGGGCTTTGTTTCCTCTTTAAGAGCGACAGATAATATCTTAACATCACTCTCTCATCCTGTCAAGGGCTTTTTTTAAGTTTCTTTTAAAACCCTTTTAAGAGCAACAGAAAAAATCTTAACATCTCCCTTTATAATTGTCAAGGGTAATTTTTTAATCATATTCCTTGACAATTTCAATATCTTTAAAATAATAGCGTATTATCTCTTCGGGTGACTTGCCATCCTTTGCCATGGCATAAGCTCCCCATTGACTCATTCCCACCCCATGGCCGAAACCTGAACCGGTAAAACTGTAACCATTACCCTTTTTCACTATATTAGATATCTTGGTTGACTTTAATTTTCGAGGATCCAGTTCCTTACGGAAATCGGCTGCCTTAACGGTTGCATTACCTTTATTACCGGTAAAGCGAAAATCTATTACCCTCCCGGTCTTATCTTTATTAACAATCTCTATCTTATTTAGAACACCTATATCCTTCCCCATCTTCTTTAAGGTGTTTGCAATCTCCTCATTACTAAAAGAAACCGTCCAGTTACGAATATCGGCCGGAGCCTGATCATCCGGTGATTTTACGCTTTTGATATAAGGTGGTTCCGGCTCTTTAAAGGCCAGCCCAACCCTGGCAGATGTAGTCTGCCCACCGGCACTGGAATGAAACCAGCCTTTAATATAATCATCCTTATATACGGCAACCTCACCCCTGGTTTTTTTAACCGCATTTCTAACTCTATCAGTAATATTCTCCGGTTTATACTCCTGGGCATATTCAAAACTACCGCTGATTACATTTGTTTTATTCTCATCCATGTATTTCAGGGCAAAGGTACGGGCAATAATAGCCTGCGCTCCATAGGCATTTTCAGGCCACCCCTTCTTCATCTCCCCGGCAACTACTCCGGTAATATACTCCTCAAATTTCATTCTTTTATCTTCCCTATTTGCCAGTTTAACTACAATCTCCGGTTCACCCTTTAACTTATTCCTTTCTCTAACTCCTTTAACCCTTGCCTGTTCACAACCGGCAACCAAAACCACTAATAATGTTAAGATAACAAAGTATTTAAAATAACCTTTACTTCGCAGCACTTAAATTCCCCCTTTCAGATATGTTTAGTTTTTCATAAATATAATCATTTTATGCGAAAGAAAAAAACCTATCGTAAGTTTAACGATAGGTTTAATTAGCAAGTCTAAAGAAGTTTCAGCCTCTTTAAGACTCATACAATAACCGCGGGAAAATATATTACCCTAATACATTTTTAAGCAGGCTGCCGATCCAGTTAACAAAGGCCCTCCAAAGCCGGGTGAGCAAACCGGCCTTCTCTATATCTTCACTGGCAATTAAATTTACTTCACCCAGTACCTTTTCATCCTGTAATACGACCTCTTTGCCGAGGATCTCACCCTTTTTAACCGGGGCTTTGAGGTCTTCCTTAATAATCACCTTCTTGGTCAGTGAGCTCTTAGTTCCCCTCTTGACAAGGACATACAGATCATTAGCTGCTTCAGCCACTGTAACCGTTTTTTTACCACCGGGCACCTCTATATTTTGTACCTGTGCACCTTTTTTGATTACCAGTTCCTTGCTAAAGGTATTAAAACCGTAATCCAGTAATCTGGCTGTAACCTCTTCTCGCTCTCTTTCGCTGTTAGCATTCATTATAACTGAAATTAACCTCATATTATCCCTCCTGGCAGTAGCAGCCAGGCAGAAACCGGCAGCATCAGTATGTCCGGTCTTCAATCCATCCATACCGGGATAATCCTTAATTAATTTGTTGGTATTGACCAGCATGGCCTTGCGGTTGGGTAGTTGCAGGTAATCCACCCAGATAGATGCCCATTCTAAAATCTGGGGATATTTTACCAGTTCCCTGGCCATGATAGAGATATCTCTGGCAGTTGAATAATGTTCCCCACCTTTTGCCGGCAGACCGGTGGAATTAACAAAATGGGTATTCTTCATCCCTAATTCCTGAGCCCTTTTATTCATCCGGCTGACAAAGTTACTATAAGTGCCGGCAATGGTCTCGGCTACAGCCACACTGGCATCATTGGCAGAGGCAATCGTTACTGCCTTGAGAAGGTCTCCCATTTTTACTCTGGTACCAGCAGCTAAAAATATCTGAGAACCACCCATAGATTCCGCGAATCTACTAATGGTAACCTCATCTTCCAGACTTACCGTTCCTTTTTCTACCTCCTCCATAGCCAGTAACAGGGTCATTATCTTGGTAATGCTGGCAGGTGGTAATTTTTTATCAGCATTCTTTTCAAATAATACCTGACCTGTATCAGCATCTACCAGGATTGCTGCCTCTACTCCTACATCAAAGTCCTGAGCCTCCACAACAGCAATCATAGAAAAGATTATTAGTATAATAATAAAAGCAAAAAAGACGGATTTCTTCATCCCTGTTCCCCCTCCAGTTTAGTTTTGGATTCTTCCCAGTAAAAATCTAATTCCTTTAGGCTTAGCTCAGCAAAATTATAACCTTCTTCCCTTACCCTGAATTCAATGTACTTAAACCTCTCTTTAAATTTTAAAACGGTCTGCAACAAAGCCAGCTCAGGATTAATAGCAAAAAAACGGCTCAGGTTAACTACAGCAAAGAGAAGATCTCCCAGTTCCTTACCGATCTCTTCCTGCTGGTTCTCCCTGATTGCCTCTCTAACCTCAAGTATTTCCTCTTCGATTTTAGCGATAACATCCTCAACATTATCCCAATCAAACCCCACTTCAGCAGCCCTGGCCTGTACCTCATAGGCCTGATTCAAAGCCGGCTGGGCCTGAGAAAGATCTTCAAGGAGTGATTTATGCTCTGCTTTGCCTTTGTTAATCCTTTCTTCCCTTTTAATCTCCTCCCAGGTAGCTTTAAGCTCTGAGATGGTATTAACCTCTCTGTCCTGAAAAACATGGGGATGACGCCTGACCAGCTTATCACTGATGGCTTTAAAAATATCGATCAGATTGAAATCCCCCTTTTCTCTGGCAATCTGGGCCTGAAAAACCACCTGTAACAAGAGATCCCCTAACTCCTCCTTGAGGAGATCCAGGTCCTTTTTCTGTAAGGCCTCCACCACTTCATAGGCCTCTTCAATTACATAGGGTTGTAGTGAATAATAGTCCTGTTGTTTATCCCAGGGACAACCATTAGGCCCGCGTAATACTTCCATAATCTTGACCAGTCTTTCAACTTCATCCTTTAATTTTTCCATATTCATTGATTTCATTAATTAATCCCTCACTAATCCCAGTTTCTTTAGCTTACTAGCTAATTTTTTACCTATCTTTGGTATCAAAACCAGATCACTATATTTAATCTCCTTCAGAAGTAGCAGAGCAAATCCGTAAGCTATGATCGCCATTAAAACTATAACAGAGGTGGCCAGGGTATAGCTATAATCCGTGAAATAGCTGAATAGTTTGTTCAGGAGCAGAAACCCCTGTTTAGTAACCACCCCCATTAAAAAAACAGCCAGAACAGGTTTGATTACCAAAACCTTTACCTTAAAATCGAAATGGGTATATTTTTTGACGGAGAATAGATTAAGTAAGGCGGCCACTGCAAATCCGGCAACGGTTCCCAGTGCTGCCCCCCTGATTCCAAAGCTCGGAAGTCCGGTTAAAGTATAATTAATAAAGGCATTGGTGATAGCCCCTAGAAGGAGGTTTCGTGCCGGAATACCGGTTTTACCGATTCCCTGTAAAATTGCCGAGCTTGTCTGCTGTAAGGCGATAAATAAAACACCCCAGGCTACCACCCTTAAAGGTATGGCTGCATCAGGGGCAGCAAAGATAACCCTACTTAAGGGACGGGCCAGAACATATAATCCAACAGAAGATGGTAGCCCCAGTAAAATGGCTAACCGTAATCCGGTCTCGGTTCTTGTTTTGATCAGATTATCTTCCTTTAAGGCAAAGGCTTCTGAGATAGCAGGAACCAGACTGGCCGCCAGTGAAACCGTAATAATTGTGGGGAAATTTACCAGCGTCATGGCTACTGCAGCTAAATCCCCGAAAAGCCGGGTTGTTTTTTCAACGGTAAAGCCAGCTACCTGCAACCTGTTAGGTACAATTATCGTATCAACAAGGGTCATCAGAGGTTGTACCAGGGCCCCGAAGGTGATAGGTATCCCCAGGGCGGCAATATCCTTAATAATCTTCCAGCTATCTAAAGTATCTATTGAGCTAATTTGGACATAATTCCAGATATGCTTTCTCCTTTTATAGTATACATAAAGCAGGGTTAAAAGTCCAGCAACAGAACCAGTAACAGCACCAAAAGTAGCTCCTGCTGCCGCAAAACCCAGGCCATAGGGAACGAGAAAATAGACTAAAGTAACCATGGTAATCATCCGAACCAGTTGTTCAATAACCTGGGAATAAGCTGTGGGTACCATATTCTGTAAACCCTGGAAAAACCCGCGGTAGGTTGCCATAATAGAGACAAAAAATATAGCCGGGGAGATTGCCAGAACGGCATAATAAGCCCTGGGGTCCCAGTTAAAGATATTAACCAGGGGTTTGGCTAAAAAGGCCATTAACAGGGAAAAGAAAAACCCAACCCCTAGACTAAGGTATCTACCCACCCGGAATATCTTAAAAGCAGTCTTCCTCTCCCCCAGAGCAATCCGGGCTGAAATAAGTTTGGCCAGGGAAACGGGTATACCAGAACGGGAGACTACCAGCAAGGTTGTATAGATCGGATAAGCCATCTGATATAACCCCATTCCCTCAGTTCCGATAATCCTGGTTAGAATTACCCTGTACACAAAGCCCATTACCTTTGCAGTTAATCCAGCTGCCGTTAAAATAGCAGCCCCTTTGATAAAATTGTTCCCCTTATCCTCTCCCATTGAATACATCCTTCCCCTAAAATCATATCCCTACTTATAATTTCAAAAATATAGATATTTAATTAATGCCTCACTATCGTTCGGCAACTTACTTTTTACCTTCAAACAACTGCAAATAGATGTTGAAGAGATGTTTGGGAATTTTTTGTATATGACTCTTGGTGAATCGGAGTTAAAAATCAGGTCGAGCCACAGGAGATGGCGAGCTTATCAAGGGTCAGGATGACCCATTTGATAAGTTTGCCTGATTTTTAACGGAGATGAACCTTAGAGTCATCAAAAAATTTCCACTGAATCGAAAACATCTATTTGTAGTTTGCAAAAAAGAAATTTCCTATGGTATATATCTATCTTTTCCCCGCCAAACCTCTTTTATACTCCCTAACATCAGTTACTGCAAGATTAGAATGATTCCCCCTCTAATGAGAGGGGGTTAAGTATTACTGTTCCATCTGCTTGGCTAAAAATGAAGCGGCAGTATTAGCTAACTTAAGCTCCAGATCACCTAACTCCTTATCATCCTCCTTATTACTTATTACGACAACACCTATCGGATCACCTTCAACTATTATTGGTGATAAAACCGAGGAAGAGAAGGAATAACCCTCAATACCTTCGATATTCCCCTGACAGAAGGCTTCAATTCCCTTACCATTAATAATCTTCGTTCTTCTCTCTTCCATTACCTGTTCTGCATCAGGACTTATTTTCTTATCTAGAAAGGCTTTACGCGGCACACCTGAAACGGCAATGATTACATCTCTATCCAGGATAAAAACACCATGATTGGTCTCTTCTGCTAAGGCATCGGCATATTCCTGAGCAAACTCGCTTAATTCCCCTATGGGTGAGTATTTTTTTAAGATTACTTCACCTTCTCTGTCTACAAAGATCTCCAGAGGCTCTCCTTCTCTGATTCTCATTGTCCTTCTAATCTCTTTAGGAATAACAACCCTTCCTAGATCATCAATACGTCTGACTATACCTGTTGCCTTCATTCTGTTTGCCGGATAAACCAGCATTTCACCTCCTCTAGGGTTAATAGATACTGTCCTTCCTGGTTCAATATAAATAATCAATTATTACTTCTTAAGGAAGGGGTTGTTATAGATAGCTTTCCCATCTAAGGCAAATTTATACTCAAGGTGAAATTCTTTCAATGTTTAATCAGGTTAATACCTCACATCGTTCAGCAACAACTGCAAATAGATGTTGGAGAGATGTTTAGATATTTTAACACATGAGCCTTAGTGAATCGAAGCTAAAAATCGGGCCAAAGTATCGGAAACATCTATTTGTAGTACTTATTACTACTGGTATTTGCAAATTTCAAGAGATAATCAATAACCTCCTCCAGAAATTTAATTGACAAACCCTTAATTCCGATTACAGGTTTTTCCCCTGTCCTAATCTTAATCTTCCCGGGGTATTTATCAATAAGTTTGAAAATGGCCTTACCGTCTATTTGCTTAAGATCTTTAAAATAACAGTTAATTATCTGCTTATTTTTGCTAATCTTCTCCATCCCCAGCCGGCCTGCCTTGGCTTTGATCCTGCCAATCTTAATAAGATTCATAACAGGTTCAGGTGGATCGCCAAAACGGTCGATTAATTCATCAATAACATCACTGAAATACCTCTCATCCTTCAGCCCCATAATCTTTTTATAGATCTCAATTTTCTGTCTGGAGTCAGAGATATAACTATCGGGAAGATAGGCATCAATATCCAGATTTATCTCAACTCCGGTATCCCCCTGTGCCTTTTTCCCTTTAAGTTCTTCTACCGCATTCTCTAAGAGCTTACAGTAGAGGGAAAAACCTATAGAGGCAATATGACCATGTTGTTCCGGCCCGAGGAGGTTACCGGCCCCGCGGATTTCTAGGTCTCTCATCGCAATTTTAAAGCCGGAACCAAGGTTGGTAAACTCCTTAATAGCCTTAAGCCTTTTTTCCGCTATTTCAGGCAGAATCCTGTCCCTCTCATAGAGGAGGTAGGCATAGGCTATTCTGTTTGAACGCCCTACCCTGCCCCGTAACTGGTATAACTGGGCTAAGCCCATCTGATCCGCCCGGTTGATAATAATGGTATTAACATTAGGAAGATCGAGACCGGTCTCGATAATCGTCGTACAGACCAGCACATCATATTCCTTGTTATAAAAGTTCAACATTAGCCTCTCCAGACGGTGTTCATTCATCTGGCCGTGAGCCACGGCAACCCGGCAATCAGGAACTAGTTTTCTGATCATATCGGCCTTCTCTTCGATATCCTCCACCCGGTTATGGACAAAATAGACCTGTCCCTCCCTGCTGATCTCCTTTCTGATGGCATCCCGAACTAAATCCCGGTTGAATTCCCGGATGTAGGTACGAATCGGGTAACGATTTTCAGGAGGGGTCTCAATAACACTCATATCCCTAACCCCGACCAGGGCCATGTGCAGGGTCCGGGGAATGGGGGTAGCGGTCAGGGTCAAAACATCCACATTGCGTTTAATATCCTTTAACCTCTCCTTGTGACTTACCCCGAAACGTTGCTCCTCATCAATAACCAGTAAACCTAGATCATTAAAAACAACATCTTTGGATAATAAACGGTGAGTCCCGATGATAATATCTATCTCGCCCAGGGCCAGCCTCTTTAAGATCTCCCTTTGTTCTTTCTGGGTTTTAAATCTACTGATCATCTCAATCTCAATCGGATAGTTCTCCATCCTCTCCCTAAAGGTATTATAATGCTGCTGGGCCAGAATGGTGGTGGGAACCAGGATGGCCGTCTGCTTACCATCCATAACGGCTTTAAAGGCAGCCCTGATAGCGACTTCGGTCTTACCATATCCCACATCGCCGCATAATAACCTGTCCATAGGGGTGCTGGATTCCATATCCCGCTTAACATCCTCGATAGCAGTAAGCTGGTCAGGGGTCTCCTCATAGGGAAAGGCCTCTTCAAACTCCTTCTGCCAGATCGTATCCTCGGAGAAGGCATAGCCTTCAATGGTCTCCCTCTCGGCATATAGCTCCAGGAGCCCAATGGCCATCTCCTTGACGGAATTTTTTACCCTCTGTTTAACCTTTTTCCAGTCATTACCACCCAGTTTATATAATTTAGGTGGATTCTGGTCAGCACCAATATATTTCTGGACCAGATTAACCTGATCCGTGGGGACATATAATTTATCCTCACCGGAGTATTTTAAAACCAGGTAGTCTTGGTGCTTTCCCTGAATCTCCATGGTCTTAACCCCAAGATATTTACCAATACCGTGGTTCTCATGAACCACATAATCACCTACATTAAGTTCATTTAAGGAGCTGATCTTGACTCCTTCTTCCAGCTCCCTTAATTGACGCTTCTTTCGCTGGGGTTTACCGATTACCTCTTTTTCTGTATAGATTACCAGTTTAAGGTCATCAATAATAAAACCCTCCGAAAGACTCCCTGCGGTAACTACAATCTTTTCCTGCTGAAACTCTCCTGTGGCAAAGATAGCCGGTAACCCGTTATCCTGTAAAAACTCCGTTATCCGTTTAGCTTTACTGGCGGAATTGAGGGTTAGAATTACCCTGTAACCTTCTGCCAGAAACTCCTTTAACCTCTCTACCATCAATTCCAGCTGACCATGATAGGGTTCAACCCCTTTAATGGAAAAAGTAATCTCTTGATAATCTTTCAATAGGGGTGTTTTATCCGGTTGGGAGGTAAAGTAAATACTTGTAAATTGTTGCAGATCGGCAATTAGATCATCAGGTGTAAGGAAGTTTTCGGCATAACTGGGGATAATACTACCCTGTTCCAGTAAGGTAGCCTGGGTTTCGGCCAATTCCCTGTCAAAGCTTTTCAGCCTCTGCCAGATCTTCTCCGTCTGGTCAAAGAGGATAAGGGTATCCCCGGTGAAGTAATCAAGTAGGGAATCTCCTTTATCGTAGAAATAAGGGAGAAACTGTTCAAAACCCGGAAAAACATTAAACTCCTTTAATCTTTCCAGAGCCAGCTCCTTTTTTCCCATTAAATACTCTGCTTCTTCCCTATTACCGAGATTGTATAGTCTCTCAATAGCCTGGTCAAAATCATCCCTGATCTCCGGGAGGGCGCTGTTGAGTTTCTCAGGTAAGATAAGTAACTCCCGGACAGGGGGAATTACTACCTTCTCGATACTCCTTTCAGATCTCTGGGAAACGGGATCAAACTCCCTGATGGAATCTATCTCATCGCCAAAAAACTCTATTCGGTAAGGTTTTTTATTGGTAATGGTATAGATATCAACAATACCGCCCCTGATACTGAACTGGGCGGGTTCTTCAACCATCTCTACCCTTTCATATCCGATTAAGGAAAGCCTTCTTGATAGCTCCTTGAGATTTACCTCTTCCTCCAGAGATAGAGAGAGGGATAGTTTCTTAAAATACTCAGCGGGCATTAACCTTCTCATCAGGGTAGTACCCGAGGTAAGAATCAGCTTAGGTTCATCCTGACCAAAGGTAAGGGCCTGTAAGACCTCCAGTCTTTCCCTGGTTTCCGGTAGATCGGCAATAATCTGCTCATGAGGCAGGGCCTCAATTTCGGGATAGACCAGAATTCTATCCTCAGATACCAGACGGATTAAATCTTCATAATATTGATCAATATGAACATTATCACTGGTAAGTAGTAAAACATTTCTATTGAGCTGAGGCAAAATATTGCCGATAAAAAAGATCAGGCGGGAGTTATTTAGTCCATCTATTGCTACATTTCTACCCCTCTGTACCAGCTCGAGAACCTTTTTGGTTTTTAAATTGTTTGAAAATACAGTATTCAATCGCATAGCCTAACTCCTTATTTAAATTCAAAGTACCTTATAGCATAATTACCTTTTTTTGAACTACCATAAAACTGCAATTAGTTATTCAAATGCCAAAAGGGCCCCTACTATATAGCACGGGCCTTAATATGCCTAATTAAACTTGTTCATAGCAGTCTGAAAGCCATCCTGAAGAATAGTTTCCACAGCGGCAATCGTCCTTTTTATTGCCGCTTCTATCAATTCTTCTTCTTCCTGATTAAAATAACCTAAAACATAATCAATTACCTCTACCCCTTCAGGAGGGCGGTCAATCCCAATACGAATTCGGGGTATTTCCTCACTACCAAGGGTTCTAATGATTGATCTCAGGCCTTTATGTCCACCGGCACTTCCCCTCTCTTTAATCCTGATTTTACCCGTAGGTAAGTCCAGATCATCATAGATAACCAGTATTTTATCTAGGGGTATATTATAGTAATCTGCTAATAAAGCAACAGCTTCACCACTGTTATTCATAAAGGTCTGGGGTTGAGCTAGAATAACCTTATTATTAGCAATAAGGCCTTTACCGATTATAGCCCTTAATTTAAAGGAGGTAGATTTAATCCCAAAAGCCTTTGCCAGGGAAAAAATCGCCCTGAAACCAACATTGTGCCTGGTATTAGCATACTTATCTCCGGGATTACCTAGACCGACTATCAGATTCATGCTGATCCCTCCAGGCCAACTTAAAGCGTAATCCATTACAGATTACGCCTTATTTCATATTAAATTTTACTATTCCTCCTCTTTTTTAGCCTCTTCTTCACCAATTACTTCTGGCTCAACAAATTCTTCTTCCTCTTCTTCAATCTCTTCTTCTACTAGTTCAGTAGGTGCAACTACGGTTACTATAACCTCATCAAGCGGTGTTTTAATTTCAATCTCTTCGGGAACATCAAGGTCACTGACCATTAAAGAATCACCTATATGGAGATCGCTAATATCCAGCTCTAACTCTTCAGGAATATCAGCAGGTAAGCACTCAATTTCAACCTCTCTTAACAGCTGCTGTAATACTCCACCCTCCTTAACTCCAGGAGCATCTCCCTTTAAGCTTAAGGGAATAGAAACGGAAATCTTTTCATCCATTGAGATATGTTGAAAATCAATATGGAGAAGGTCTCCTTTAATTGGGTCTCTCTGAATCTCTTTGATCATAACTGTTTCTTTAGTTTCTTTATCATCATCAACTATGGTCAGATCAAAGATGACATTACCACTCATTTTATTTTGTAGTTGAATAGGATCAACTATAAGTGGCTGGGACTTACGGGTTTTACCGTATACTACCCCCGGGAGCAGACCAGCCCTCCTTAATTTACGGGCGACTCCCTTACCTGTCTCTTCTCTCACCTCTGCTTGTAAGTTATATCTTTTCATAAAAATCCTCTCCTTTATTTGTTTTCCCAATTAAACAGCATTCTGAAACATATTATACCATTCATAACTTAAATCGGCAAGGTTAAATAAAAAAAGGTTTTCGACTAAATGAACTTAGGCGAATCAAAAATATCTACTGAATCGAAAACATCTATTTGTAGTTTTTAAAAAGGGAATTCCTATAATATTAAAATAAAACACTGACAGATAGATCCTTAAAAATCCGGTCGATGGCTTCACCCAGCAAAGGAGCTACCGAGAGCACCTTGAGATTATCCAGACCAAGGTCATCTCTCTGGGGAATAGTATTGGTAACAACTATCTCTTTGATCGGGGCCTCCTTCAGCCTCTTTACTGCCGGTCCCGAGAAAAGACCATGGGTTCCACAGGCGTAGACATTAGTGGCACCTTTTTCCTTTAATACCTTTGCCGCCTCAGTAATTGTCCCGGCGGTATCAATAATATCATCAAAGAGGATGACATTACGTCCTTTAACATCACCGATGACATTCTGCACCTCAGCTACATTTGCTTTGGGTCGCCTCTTATCGATGATAGCTAAAGGAATATTAAGAGATTCTGCCAGGGAGCGAACCCTTTTAACCGCTCCTACATCAGGGGAAACAGCAGTTAAGTTATCTATGCCCTTATTTTTAAAATAATCGATCATAATCGGGGCGGCATAGAGATTATCAACAGGTATATCAAAAAAACCCTGAATCTGGGGTGCATGCAGGTCGATCGACAATAACCGTCTAGCTCCGGCCGTTGTAATTATATTGGCCACCAACTTAGCCGTAATGGGATCACGGGGCCGGGACTTTCTATCCTGCCGGGCATATCCGTAATAAGGTACTACGGCAGTAATCCTCCTGGCAGAAGCCCTGCGCAGGGCATCGATCATTACTAAAAGTTCCATCAGATTATCATTGACCGGCGGGCTGGTGGGCTGGATGACAAAAACATCGGCCCCACGGACAGTCTCATCGATCCTGACCCCGATCTCTCCATCCTCAAACCGGGAGATTTCAGCACTGACCAGCTCAGTTCCTAGATAATTACATATCTCCTTAGCAAGCTCAGGATGGGCATTCCCGGCAAAAATCTTTAATTTCTCACTATAGGTTGACATCAATTATCCTCAATACCTCCCTCTTTCTTTTTCATAATCCGAGCAGGCACACCAATTACAGTCACATCCTCCGGTACATCCCTGGTCACCACCGCTCCTGCACCTGTTCTACCTCTATCACCTACCTTAACCGGAGCAACCAGGGTGGTATTACTACCAATAAAGGCCGAATTGCCAACAATTGACTTATGCTTATGCTTCCCATCATAGTTAGCAAAAATTGTTCCGGCCCCAATATTGGTGCCTTCTCCGATCTCAGCATCACCAACATAACTTAAATGAGGAACCTTAGATTTCCGGCCGACAGTAGCCTTCTTTAACTCAACAAAATCACCCACCTTTGCCTCCCTGGCTATCCTGCAGCCAGGTCTGATATAGACGAAAGGTCCGATGTTTGTCTCATCTTCTATAATGCTCTCTATAATATGGCAATTTGCCCTTAGATTAACATTATTACCAATCTGCACATCAACTATTCGGCAATAGGGACCGATGATACTATGGGACCCTATCCTGGTATTCCCTTCAATAAAGGTAAAGGGATAAATTACCGTGTCATGCCCGATCTCTACCCGGCTATCAATATAGGTAGTTTCCGGATCAATAATCGTTACTCCCTCTTTCATCAGGTCTTCATTAATCCTCCTCCGGATAACCTTTTCTGCCCTGGCCAGGTTTATCCGGTCATTAATTCCGAGAATCTCTTCCTTATCCTCTACTACAACGGGAATAATCTTTTCACCCTTAGCCTGTAAATAACTGATGGCATCGGTTAAATAGTATTCACCCTGAGCATTATTATTATCCAGATTATCTAAAGCCTTAACCAGTAATTTGCTATTAAAACAGTAAACCCCACTATTTATCTCTCTGATCTGTTTCTCTTCTTTACTGGCGTCCTTCTCCTCCACAATTCTAATAATCTGCTCCTGATTATTTCTAATAATCCTGCCATAACCATGGGGGTTGTCGAAAAAGGCAGTTAAAATGGCCGCTCCGGCACCGCTCCTCTCCCAGGTAGTAACCAGCCTTTTAAGTGTCTGCTCTGTTAGGAGAGGTATATCACCGTATAATATCAATACCGGTCCCTGATGGTCCTCTATAAATTCCCGGGCCTGAAGAACGGCATGACCGGTACCCAGCTGTTCCTTTTGCTCAACGAATTCGAGCCTCTCGTCATCCAGTGTACTTTTAACTTCTTCCCCCTGATGCCCAACAACAACAACTATCTGCTTACTTAAGCAAAAGACATTATCGAGCACATGCTGTACCATCACTTTTCCCCCGAGGCGGTGTAAAACCTTGGTTAAATCCGATTTCATTCTTGTTCCCTGACCGGCTGCTAAAACAATCGTCAGCAAATCTATCATCTTTACCCCCTCATTGATGAAGAAATAAGTTAAAACTATCTCTCTCCAGCAAGGAACGGTTCTCCTCCTTTAAGATATCACCTATCTTTAACATAAAATCTATTTCAGGTAGATTACCATTAAGAATATAATGCCGGAGATAGACAGGATAAAGAGCATCCTTAATACCGTATTCAACTAGTAAATCCAGATTCCTGTAGGCACTAAATAAGCCGATTACATCAGCATCAAAGACCTTTTTAACTACTTTATTCAAACTTGAACCACCGATAATATTGGCCAGATTACTTTTAGAAAGAAGTTCCATGGTATCATCATAGTAATATAATTCTGGCAACTCATCACCGTAAGCAGACTCGAGGATGGTTATATCTGAATTAAAATTGTGGCCGACAATTATCTCCGGTTTAAATTGAGCGATTACCCCTCTTAAATGATTTATTCCTTCTGAATAGCCGACAGCTAAGGCCAGATTATTGTTGGTAAAAACTATACCCGATGAAATATAATCTAAACCATCTATAAGTACATACTGGATACAATCCAGTTTACTCTTTAAATACTCCGTATCAATCCCCATAATCCTTCGGGCACGGGGTTTTTTGCTCAAGGCGGGATCCACCCTGAAGGTAACCATTCTATCATATGTAAGATCAAGTTTCTTTAGTTTTTGCAGTATATTTGATTCAGGGTTCTTGATACCGATAACCTTTGCTATTTCTTCGATTGAGGCAGTTTTAAACTTTTTTTCAGTCGGGTACTCCTTTAAAACTCTTTTTAACCTCTTCCCCCGACCCAGGATAATTGCCAGTTTATGCTGATATAAATCCTCTGCCATTACATATGGTCTCATTGAAAATCTCCTTAATACTTACCATTAGCCGTAAGAAGTATAACAGACTACGATTATTTTGTCAAGAAGCCAAAAAAAAACAGAGACCAGAACAAAGGGTCTCTGTGCCAGAATGTATCAGACAATCTCTTCCTTATACTTGTCCAGAACAGTAGTCTGAATCAGATTTCGCATCTCGGTAGTTATCGGATGACAGATATCTCTAAACTCTCCCTTTTGATCTCGCCTGGAAGGCATGGATACAAAGAGACCATTTTTACCGTCAACTACCCGGATATCCTTGACGACAAAGGCATCATCAAAGGTAATAGAAGCATATGCCTTTGTTGCCCCCTCCTGAGATGACAAAAATATCCTCACATCAGTTATTTCCAACCAGGCCACCACCTCTTAGTGTTTTTTTCATATATTTCCTTATTCTTATTATACTTAATAAGTTCGCAAAAGTCAACAGAAAAAGAATTTTATCTAAAACCTAAGAATACTTCACCAAACCAACTAAATCTCTAATTTAGTGGTAGAGGTTTATTCCATTAATCTCCATAATTCATCCTTTCCTGACCACTTAAATCTCTCCCACCGGCCATCCTTTTGGATAATAAATCTGCCACCTTCGACTATTTCACCGATCCTGGCTGCTATGATACCCTTTTTAGAAAGTTCCTTAATCAGGCCTTCTCCATCAGGAATGGATATCAGCATACTCCCCGAGGAGATAAGGCCGGCAGGATCGATGCCCATGGCCCTACTTATTACTTCGGTCTCTTCAGGGACCGGTAAATTATCCAGGTAAAGGTTAAATCCTAGTCCAGATGCCCTAGAAAGTTCCTCCAAGGCACCGTAAAGCCCGCCTTCAGTAACATCATGCATGGCATTTGCCCCGTATCCGGCTGCAAGCAGGCCTTCCTCAATAACACTTAATTTCTCACCATACTTCCGGGCAGCTGAAATTATCTTCGGAGAAACCCCCTTCTTAAGTAAAAGCTCCCGGTAATCATTAGCCAGAATATAGGTACCCTCAATCCCAACACCTTTGGTTAAAATTAAATCATCACCCGGCAGGGCTCCACCTGAAGCAACATACTTTCCCCTGGCAACCCTACCGACGGCGGTTATCGTAATAATCGGTTTACTGACAGCAGAAAGAACCTCGGTATGGCCACCCAGAATCTCTACATTAATAGAACGGGCGGTAGTATCGATCTCTTCCATCAGAGCTGCTATATCCTGATCGGTAGTTGCTGGCGGCAAAAGTAAAACAACCTGAATTCCCACCGGCTCTGCCCCGGTAGCGGCCAGATCATTACAAGCCACATGAACAGCAAGATAGCCCGTATTCTGACTGGCACCGGTAATCGGGTCAGAAGAAATAACCAGCAAACCTTCTTCAAGATCAACTACAGCACTATCCTCTCCTATTCCGGCATGGATCAGTACCTCTTTACGCCTCTGTCCGATCTTTTTTAATACTATCTCCTCGAGCTTATCTCCGGGTATTTTGCCAATCTTCATCAAATCACTTCCTAAAATAGTGATTTAATTGCCGGGCTATCGGTAGGGCGATTACCCCGCCAATTAGCATCTGGGCATAATCAATTCCAACCTCCGGTAAAACAGCCGGCCAGCTAATCAAAAATCCCTTGGTAATGGCATAACCGATCACCATCAGGTTACCACCGGCAATGATGGCCAGAATATTCTGCTTTAAGTCCCCTTCTTTTGCCAGCTTGCCAACAATAAACCCCTCTAAACCCTTGATGATAAAGGTAAAAGGAGCCCAAATGGAATAACCCAGCAGGATATCAACCAGGGCTGAACCGATCGAACCTGCCACAGCACCGGCTCTACTACCGAAAACCAGGGCAATAATATAGATGGCCACTTCACCTAAATTAAAATAGGATGAACTGGGTCCTGGAATATGTAGATAAGTTGCTACCGCGGTAAAAGCAATAAATAAAGCCAGATAGGCTAAGATACGGGCAGATAGGTGCTTAAATTTTAGATTCTGCAACGGTTCTTTAATGCTATCTTCCGGCATTTAATCAACTCCTTCTTTATCCTGGACTTTATTAAGTATAGTATATACTCTAAAATATTGATTAGTCAAGCATTGTCAGAATAGTTTTCTGAGGATAATTTAAAGTATTAAAAAAACCTGATACCGGAATGTTCCGGCACCAGGCAAAGAGTAGAGATGAATTTGATGAGTTATCCTTAGAGATTACTTAAAAAGATAAATACTGTTCCAGTTCCCACTGGTGAACCTGTGTCCTATAGACATCCCACTCAATCAGTTTTGCCTCTACAAAGTGTTCAAAAATATGCTCACCCAGCGTATCCCTAATAACATCATCTTCTTTCAAATTATTTACGGCCTCTATAATGTTTCCGGGTAGACTCTCTATTCCCCTGGACAGGCGTTCCTCCTCGCTCATGGTAAAGATGTTATCGCTAGTCTGATCACCAGGCTCAATCTTATTTTTAATTCCATCAAGACCAGCCTTTAGCATTACTGCCATTGCCAGATAGGGGTTTGCCGATGGATCAGGGTTACGTAGTTCAAGCCTGGTAGCATTTCCCCGGGCTGAAGGAACCCTAATCAGAGCACTCCTGTTACGGGCCGACCAGGAAATATAGACCGGTGCCTCATAACCAGGAACCAGACGCTTATATGAATTAATAGTAGGATTAGTTATAGCTGTTAGGGCTGGGGCGTGTTTTAAGAGGCCACCGATATAGTAATAGGCTATCTCACTTAACTCTAATTCGCCTTCAGGATCATAAAAGGCATTCTTGCCATCCTGAAACAAAGACTGATGAACATGCATTCCGGAGCCATTCTCACCGTAGATCGGTTTAGGCATAAAGGTAGCATGTAGATTATGATTTAAAGCAATCGCCTTGGTAACAAATTTAAAGGTAGCAATATTATCTGCCGTTCTAAGAACCGGGGTATATTTGAAGTCTATCTCATGCTGACCGGGAGCAACCTCATGATGAGAAGCCTCTACTTCAAAACCCATCTCTTCCAGAGCCAGAACAATATCCCTTCTGGCATTCTCCCCTAAATCTACCGGAGAAAGATCAAAATAACTGCCTTTATCATGGGTTATTGTCGTTGGATTACCCTTCTCATCTCGCTCAAAAAGAAAGAACTCTGGTTCAGGGCCGGCATACATCTCATAACCCATCTCTTTAGCCTCGGCAATTACCTTTTTTAAGGTGCTGCGGGGACAACCGGCAAAGGGCTCTCCCTCAGGTGTATAAATATCACACATCAATCTAGCTACTGCACCTTCTTTAGGTCTCCAGGGAAAGATGGTAAAGGTATCATAATCCGGTTTTAAGTACATATCGGACTCCTGAATCCTGGTAAAGCCCTCAATAGAAGAACCATCGAACATAATCTTGCCATCTAAGGCAGCCGGCAGCTGTTCTACAGTGATGGCAACATTCTTAATCGTTCCTAGAATATCAACAAATTGCAGCCTGATAAACTTGACATCTAACTCTTCCGCCATTTTTAAAATATCTTCTTTACTCATCGACATAATTTTTACTCCTCACTCCTCTTGATTTTTCTTAGAGTATTATTTTTGAAATCAGGGTACAGGGAGGATAATTCCCCCTTAAAGTACCTGTTCAAACCTTTTTGGGGAAAAAGAATAGTATTCCCTTTAACAGGGGTTGGGGGATTTAATTTCTTCTTAACAACTTCAATAGTATACCCCTCCTCTAGAAGAGACTTAATTTTTTCTAACCTTTTTATATCATCCTCGGAAAAAAGTCGTTGATTCCCCTTGGTACGGTCCGGAAAGATTAAACCCATCTGATCATAATATCTGATCTGGCGAGATGTCAATCCGGTTTTTTCCTTGACAATTCGCATTGGGATATTCTTTTTACCGGCCATAAAAATTAGACCCCCTCTCTAATTCCATTCCTTTTAAGGTAATTATACACTAATATTTATTTTATGTCAAGTCTATGTTAGCTTTTTAGTTAAATTTTTTTGCCCTTCGCTGCATATAGTTATTATAGAACAAATTATCCTTTGAATTTTTTGCCTGCGGTAGACCAAATTAAACTAATTAGGAGTTGATAAAAATTGGAGAAGGGTAAAATCAAGAATTTCTTTCCGGGTGGAAATACCTCACAGGGATTCTATTCCTTTTACGATTATTTGCCTTATAAAACTGAAAGGGCCTTCATCATTAAAGGTGGTCCCGGCACCGGTAAATCCACTTTTATGAAGAAAATTGGTTACGAAATGACTGAACATGGTTATAATATTGAGTTTCACTGGTGTTCCTCCGATAATAATTCACTGGATGGGGTGGTCATACCGGCTCTTAAGCTTGCCATCCTGGATGGAACAGCCCCCCATATGATCGATCCCGAAAACCCCGGGGCAGTTGAAGAGATAGTTAATCTAGGAGAATACTGGAACAGCAGTTATCTACGCAAACACAGGCAGGAAATTATTAAATTGAACAAATTAATAAAAAAGAGATTTAAGCAGGTCTATCACTACCTTAAGATTGCTAAACTCGTTCATGATGAGTGGGAATCCTATTATATTGAAGGGTTAAACCTGAACAAAGCAAATCAAAAAATAGCAGAAATAATAGATCTGATCTTAACAGAAAAATCACCTTCAACCCCTGGCCCGGGCAGACATCTCTTTGCCAGTGCTATTACCCCCGGTGGGGTTATTAATTACTTTGATAACCTGACCGAAGAAATAGGCCGCCGTTTTATCGTCAAGGGTGAACCGGGAACGGGAAAATCAACCCTGATTAAGAAAGTGGCCGATGTAATTGCAAAATACGGTTATGAAATCCTTTACCTGCACTGCGGCTTTGTTCCTGAAAGTCTTGATGCTATCATTATCCCCGGACTGGATACCGCCATTATTAATGGCACTCCCCCACATACCCTGGAAGCAAAAAGAGATGGGGATCAGATTATCGATATGATGGCCTGTGTAAATTTAACAGTGTTAAAACAGTATGCTGATGAGATAGCGGAGGTAAAAAGCCTCTTTGACGGAATAATGAAAAGGGTATTTAACCATTTAAAGCAGGCCAAAGAGACCCATGATGAGATAGAGGAATTTTACATCACCGCCATGGACTTCAAACAGGTAGAGAATAAACGCAAGGAAATATTAAGGGAGATTTTTGAACTATAAAGAAGGATACTTTCTTATACATAAATGAAATACTGCCTATCAGGCAGGATTTTCTTTGTTCTAAATATCTCATTTCCATTCAGCAATAACTGTAAATAGATGTTGGAAAGATGTTTGGAAACATCTATTTGTAGTTTTCAAAAAGAAAATTCCTATAGTATGTATTTATCCCTCATCAGTTTCAAATCACTGGGCTTATCAACATCAAAACCTATCTCGGGGTGCTGGGTTATCATCCCCCGGCCTTTATAGCCGGTAATCTTGGCTACTCTTTTCTCTATCTCACTGATAGAGAGATTACCTATGACAAATTTAAAGATAAATTTTACCCCCAGAAGCTGACTCAATTTCCAGGGCTTTTTACGCCAGATAATCACCTTTTCAAACAGTTCCAGTGCCCCTTGTATAATTTCCGGATTAATAACTACCATATTACCTCCGGTAAAAGTGCCTTCTGCTAAATGGACATAGGTCCTCTTAGCAGAGGGAAATTTAGCTAGATTTTTCTCTTTGGGTATAATCGGGTAATAGATATCAGCCTCATTATCCTCTAAACAGGTAGAAATAAATTCATCGATTACATCCTCGGTAATTAGAGGTATATCGGAGGTCACCAGGAGCAAATACTTCCCTGGTTTAAGGACTTCTACCCCCCTTTTGATATTATCCAGTAGAGAATCTCCGGACTCAATTATTAAATCAACCCTCTCCTTAACAGAAGACTCAATCTCCTGCTTAGGCCCAACTACACCAACCCTTCCGGTATGCTTTGCTCTATTGACAGCCTTGATGACATATTCTACCATCGGTATATCTGCAATTTCAATTAAAGCCTCATGTTCTGTAGAAGACACCTTTTTCAAAGGGCCTTCATTCCGTGCCCCCGCAAGTATCAATACATCTACAGTCATCTACCTCGCCTCCCTTACCCTTTAATAAAACGGATCCTTGACATTAAATAAATTCACCATAATTCACTAAATTCCTGCTTGACTGTCGAGGTAACAAAAACAAAATCCTCTTTCCGTGGCCAGTTATCCTTGATAAAAAGAGCCTCTTCTCCCTTATCGAGTATCCCAAAGATTGTCGGTCCGCTACCGGTCATAAGTGAAAATTTGACACCCATCTCTTTTAAAATGCCTTTAATCTCATAAATATCATTAAAGAGACGGGCCGTCACCGGTTCCAGGTCATTGGCCCAACCCTCCTGCCAGTTTATCTCCTTCCCCTGCTTGATAATTTCAACTAACCTGGATACAGGTATCTCCAGCCCATTTTTTAATCTATCATATTCTCGATAAATAAAAGCTGTGCTTACTTCAACCGGTGGAGTAATTAAAATAATATGTATTTTATTCAGGTCGGGTAGCTGTTCTAATTGCTCCCCCCTCCCATAGGCATAGGAGGTTCCACCTTTTAAACAGAAGGAGACATCTGATCCGAGTTTAGAGGCCATTTCTCTGATTACCTCATCACTTATTTTTAGCTGATAGAGCTTACTTATCCCCTTTAATACGGCGGCAGCATCGGTACTCCCACCGGCCAGTCCCGCTGCCAGGGGTATGTTTTTTTCAATAAAGATCTCAACTCCTCCGTCAATACCGGATTGCTCTAAAATAAACTCAGCCGCCCGATAGGCAAGATTACCACTGCCTTCCGGTAATCCGGGATGGGAGGAAACAACCCTGATTCCGCCAGCAATTTTTTTCAAATGAACCCTATCATGCAGGCCGATTGTCTGCATGATCATTTCCAGCTCATGGTAACCATCAGCCCTTAAGCCCTTTACCTTCAGAGCCAGGTTGATCTTGGCAGGGGCGGGAAGTACTATCTCTTCCATTGAAATCTCCCCTTTCTTTAATCCTATTATATCACCAGTCAAAAAAAAAGTTAATGGGGAGATAACATCTTTTCATCCACAAGCTGTAAAAGCGGTTCCCTGGTCTCAAATTCAATTATCCCCTTATTTTTCCCCGATTATTTTAAAGCTATTCAGCCTTAACCCTAACTTGCCTATCTTCAACCTTATTATGCACAATTTCAACTGACTTTAATACTTACTTCTGGTCATAACTGCAAATAAAAGCCCCTGTTGTTTAAGCAGAGGCTTTTAACTCCACCACTACAGGTAAATGGTCAGAAGCCTTGCTGGCTAAAGTATAGCCATTAATTAACTTATAATTAAGATTGGAAAAGTAAAGGTCTATCTCATCTTTTGCCTTATCTGCCGGGTAGGTTTTAACCCCTTGCAGAAGGGGTTTATAGGCAAAACCCGTTTTTAGTTCGGTATTGAAATCTCCCATTAGAATAAATGGGTTCTCCAGCCGGGCAAGATAATTTTCTATCCAGTTAAGCTGTCTCTCTCTATCCCTTTTATTCAGAGAAAGATGGGTTATTATAATATAGGAATATCTATGGTCAGGAAGCAAGATTTTAGCAGTTAATAAACCCCGTTTCTCAGAACCAGGTTCCCCTGGCAGAATATGGTTACTGGCCTCCTTGATAGGAAACCTGGTCAGGATAGCATTCCCATAACTTCCTATAACTCTATTTACTGTGGGGCCGAAAACATAGTTCATTTCCAGTTTACCGGCTAAGTACTCAACCTGATTTTTAAAATTAGTCCTGATCATACCCTTATCAACTTCATTAAGGCCAATAATATCTGCTCCTGAATCCTTAATTATGCTGGCAATCCGATCAAGGTCAAGCTTACCATCCAGGCCGACCCCGTGCCTGATATTATAAGTCATTATTTTGAGAGAAGAGGGAGAATCCGGTGAATCAATTACCTCTTTTGAAACTACTACTGTGGTACTATTCTTATTCTGGAGATAACTAATATAAGTCGCTATAACTAATGTAATAACGATGATCATTAACAGTTTCTTCATTGTTAACCCTCCCTCTGACTATTGATTATAACATATATTACCCATGAATGGCAAACGTTATATTAACCAATTTCCCCCATCATGAATAAAATATTTTAGGCGGAAACAGATTGGCTTGGCCATAATAGTGATTCCCGGAAATTATATACAAAAATCTTGTGTATAATTTTCTAGACATTAAAAAGCAGCCGCCGAAGAGCTGAAGGAGGTTTAAAAGCAATGGGCAGCTTTCATATCTATATTGAGTTAAGTAGCAGGCGTTTAATCCTGAAAACTAATAAGGAGATCTTTAATACATACCCGGTAGCAATCGGGAAACCTTCAACACCAACTCCTACGGGTGATTTCCAGATACTAAATAAGATCAAAAATCCCGGGGGTGTCCTGGGGACGAGATGGATGCAGTTTACCTGGCGTAATCACGGTATCCATGGCACAAATAAACCCTGGCTGATAGGCCAGGCTGTCTCTAATGGCTGTGTCCGGATGTATAACCATGATGTGGAGGAGGTCTTTGACCGGGTCTCTGTCGGGACCCCGGTTACCATTCGCCACTCCTTCCAGGGTATTAATAAACCCGGTTCAAAGGCTGGTTCTTATAAAGACTCTGCAGATCCACTTTCTTATTTCATCTATACCGTCCGCAGGGGTGATTCCCTCTGGAAGATCAGCAGGAGATACGGCACAACGGTGGCCTTAATTAAGTCATTAAATAACCTGACAGGTGATTTAATCTATCCCGGTCAGAAATTAAAAATACCTGCTAGGCAAAGTAAAAGGCAATGGCAATGATCAGATAGGCGGCAATCAGCTGCAGCCCTTCAAACCAGTTTGATTTCCCCTGTAAATAGACAATATTGATTGCCAGTACAGAGAGCCCGATAGAGCTGATTTCTAAGAGGTTAAATAATACATTCATCGGATGATTAATCAGATGGCTAATAAAGATCAATAAAGGGACTAAAAAGAGAGCCACCTGAATACTGGAGCCTACCGCAATGGTGATACTAAGGTCAATCTTGTTCATCCGGGCCATATTAATAGCCGTGAGGTTCTCCGCCACATTAGAGATCAGAGGTAGAATGATGATACCGATAAAGACCGCTGAAATATTAAATCTCTCCTGGATTACAGTGATAGAGCCTACCAGAATATGTGCCTCCAGAGCAATAAAAGAAGTAATCAGAAATAAAAAGAGAATGTGCTTCCAGAGATCATTTTTAACCGGCCTCTCCTGCTCCCCTTCTTTATTCCAGTAGGTTTTTTCCCTTTCATGAAAGATTAAA
This sequence comes from Halanaerobiales bacterium, assembly GCA_029981855.1. GTDB lineage: Bacteria > Bacillota > Halanaerobiia > Halanaerobiales > DTU029 > JARRCS01. Next base: position 23,857 of record JARRCS010000026.1, read on the forward strand.
GTAAAATAAAGGCTGGCCAGGTAGGTACTAAAAAGAACAAAACCTACCCCCATACTTAATTTACCCAGGACAAGGGTTTTACGCTGTTAGTAATGGCCAGCAATTTATCAAAGCTCTGTCTTCTGTGCTTTAACCCCCCCAGAAAAAAAGACATCCCCAGTACTAAAAGGAGATTCATCAGGATCGAACCGGTGATATTTGCTTTAACAACATTGAGCAGACCATCAATAATCGCAAATAGGGAAATGATTAGTTCGGTGGCATTACCGAAGGTGACATTGATTAATCCTCCCCAGCTACTTCCCAGGTGTTTCCTCAACCTGTCAGTAATATTGGACATAAAAGCTGCCAGGGGAATGATAGCCAGGGCAGAAGTAATAAATGACCAAAGAGAGCGATCCTGAAAATAATAAAACCCAAAACTAATGGGTACAAAGACAAGCATTATCCCGATCTTATTATGCATATAATTAATCCACCTCGTAATTTATTATATCCATAGCTGAAGCAGATTACACCTGCTGCAGGCCTAAATTTATACAACCAGTGCAATAGGTAATTACAATACCTGTATGAATTTAAAAACCCGCAGTCTTTTATTAAAAAAACTGCGGGAGTTTAAAGAAAACCTCTAAAAAAGCCGACTGCGCGGCTTTTTTAAATTATCCCCAGTTCCTTGCCCACCTTCTTAAACTTGCCCAGGGCAAAATCCAGGTCTTCCCTGCTATGGGTAGCGGAGATCATTACTCTGATTCTGGCCTTACCCCGCGGTACAGTGGGGAACCCGATCGACTGGGCAAAGACCCCCTCTTTAAAGAGACAGAGACTCATATAAGAAGCAGTTTTAGCCTCACCGATCATCACCGGTGTTATCGGTGTCTGACTGTGACCGACATCGAATCCTGCCTCCCTCATCTTCTCCTTAAAGTAATCCCCGTTGTTCCAGAGCTTCTGAACCAGGCTATCGTCCTTCTCCAGTATCTCAATGGACTTAATAGTAGCGGCAATATCCGGTGGGGTTACCGCTGAGCTGAAGAGGAAGGGACGGGCCCTCTGTTTTAAGTACTCAACCAGTTTCTCGCTTCCGGCGGCACAGCCGCCTACCGTTCCGATAGCCTTAGAAAAGGTTCCTATCTCTACATCTACCTCTCCGTGCAGGTCAAAGTGGTCGACTATTCCCCGGCCATGGCTGCCCAGTACTCCTTCACCGTGGGCGTCATCAACCATCGTTAGACAATCATATTTTTTAGCCAGTTTAACTATCTCTGGCAGGGGGGCAATATCTCCATCCATGCTGAAGACACCATCTGTGACAATTAATTTTCTCCCTGAAGCCCCTTCTTTAAGAAGCGCCTCCAGGGATTCCATATCCCCGTGTTTAAAGATCTTGATCTCTGCCTTGGAGAGCCGGCAGCCATCGATAATGCTGGCATGGTTCAGTTCATCACTGTAAATGGTATCACCCTTACCCACAATAGCGGGTATAACAGCCAGATTAGCATTAAAGCCCGATTGAAAGGTTAGAGTAGCCTCAACCCGTTTAAATTGGGCCAGTTTTTCCTCTAACTCTTCATGCAGGGTCATGGTCCCGGCTATGCTTCTGACCGCTCCCGGCCCAATCCCATATATATCCAGTGCCTTTTTGGCTGCCTTGACCGTTTCCGGGTGATTGGCCAATCCTAAGTAATTGTTGGAACTGAAATTTAAGAGCTCCTTGCCATTAATCTTTACCCAGGCTCCCTGTGGCCCTTCCAGGGTACGGATCTGATTATATAACCCTTCCTCCTTAAGTTTATTTAATTCTGCATCTATAAAATTTTGGAAATTTTCGTTCAATCTTAACCCTCCTCATCAAGGATATAGTACTATCTTCCCGCAATCTCCACTTTTCATTAATTCCATCCCCCTGGCAAAATCCTCTAAAGAGAAGTGATGGGTTATTACCGGATCAAGATCCAGTCTTTTTTCTTTAATCAAACGCCCTGCAATATACCAGGTTCTAAACATCTCTCTGCCGGTTATGCCGATTAGTTTAATCCCTTTAAAGATAACATCACCGGTTAAATTCAGAGTAACCTCCTGATCGGGGATCCCGAGTAAAGCCATCCTGCCGCCCGGGGTTAGTAACTTTAATCCCTGTTTTAAAGCACTCTGGTTGCCCGACATCTCTGCCACAAAATCCACTCCTTTACCTGAAGTTAGATTTTTTACTATATATTCCAGGTCCTCCTTTAATGGGTTAACAATCAGATCAGCCCCCATCTCTTTAGCGATCTCCCTCCGATAACCATTGGGTTCACTGACAATGATCTTTGTGGCACCAAAGATTCTGGCTACACCAACCGCCAGCAAGCCGACAGGGCCTGCTCCGGTAATTAAAATATTCTTACCGGAAACATCTCCGGCCCGGATGGTATCGATAGCATTACCGAGAGGTTCCTGAACCGAGGCATAGGCCGGAGGAATCAGGGGGTCATTAGGCCAGACATCAACCTCTTCCAACAGGGCATAATCGGCAAAAACCCCGTCAGTATGAACTCCTAGAATCTTCATCGACTTACAGATATGCTGATTACCGGTCAGACACTGATAACACATCCCACAGGGAATATGGGTCTCGGAGGAGACATAATCCCCTACTTTAACCTTTTTTACCCTCTCACCAACTCTGACAACCTCACCAGCTACTTCATGGCCCATAATCTGTGGCAGATTTATATTTTTCCTCGCCCATTCATTCCAGATATATATATGATAATCGGTTCCACAGATAGAAGTACTCTTTACCCTGATTAATACCTGTTCAGGACCAACCTCTGGCACTTCCATCTCCACAAGCTCCGCACCGAAAGCAGGATCCTTTTTTACTACCGCTTTCATCTTATCCCCCATGAAACTACCTCCTAAATTGTAGTTAATAAATAAACAATATCACCCCCACTTATTCTATTCACTACTATTCTAGCTACTCTCAAAGCCAGTCCAAAATTACTTCTATTAATTAATAAATTCATTGTTAAATTTAATATTCCTGCTTAAAAATTTATGTAATTCAAAATATATTTAGAACTACACAAAAAAGGAGAAGGTTAGTTCCTTCCCTCTCCTGTGATAGCCCTTTTTTAACCTCTGGGAATTAGTATCTGCTGACCAACCTGCAGCTGTCTGGGATCAGCAATATTATTAATCTCGATAAGCCTCTCTACTGATACCCCGTACCGCTGAGCTATTAGATAAAGGGTATCACCGGGTCTGACAGTATAGGTAAAAAAGCCTTCTTCTTCAACCACTTCAATTGGTCTTTCAGTAACACCTGTGATAATCGGTACTCTGACCACTTCGGTTACCAGTAAATTCACATCCATGATGGCCCTTACCGAGATTCTCCTTTCATCAATTCTTTCCGCAGTTACCCGGTCAACACTTACATCGGCAATGGCATCCATCTCGGCGGTTACTTCGGGGATATCAATAAAACTACTAAAGGTTATACTACCTGAGGTAAAATAAACCGGTTGCTGCGGCAGGTCGGCAACATAAATAATGTTAACATCGACGATACCATTGATAATAACACCGCCACTAGTTGTTTCAGCACTAACGCTTCCTCCTCTGACCATGCCAGTCGCCCTAATCACCCGGGATATATCAGGATTTTCCTCCGGAATTGTAATCTGATCTCTTTCCAGGATCCTGGTCCTCTTTTCAGCAACTACCCTCTCCACCAGCACCGTTCTCCTAATCGGGAAGAACCTATCCCTGGTTACAATCTCAATGGGAATCTCTACTACTTCCTCCCTGATTACCAGAATTCTGAAGTTGGCCCCGATGGTTTTACGAACCCTTCTATTATCTACCCTCTCAGCCTCCTCTTCAGTAATGGTAATATCTACAAAGGGTGACATCTTAGGGGTTACCCCCCTAAAGATAAAGGATTCGGTAAAGGGGAATTGCAGGTTTACAAATTCTACTGTTCCCTGGGTATTAACATATAAGAGATTATTATTAATTACCCCTCTGACAATTACCCGGTCATAATCGGTAGTTATATCAACGATCTGAGGACTAGCTTCAAGGCTGATAATCCTTCTGATATCTGGGGCTTCTGTCGGAAGCCTTTCAACATCTCTCAGTTCCCTAGTAAACTCTCTTTCCTGTAACTGGTGCCGAATTCTGAAACGCTCCCTTTCTATTTCAATCCCCGGCCGTTCCTCAATAAACTTGACTACCTCGGGGGCGGTAATTTCAATATCACTGGTTACAACAAACTCTACCCCGATTAAACGGTCATTAATTAAATAGAAGTTAATATCAGATATACTGGCTACTATATCTGCCTCAAGACCCCGTCTTGCCCCTCTAACTGCTACCCGGTCCGTGAAATTAAAGCTTCGCCTGATACTGATAACATTAGAAGGATCTTCAGCCGAAGCATAAAAGATGGTTGACCTAATTATACCGCTAAAAACAACATAACCTGTTTCCAAATTAACATCAGTAATTTCCACCCGGGCATTAACACTGACAACCCGTTCGGCCGGAGGTAGTCTAGTGGGGATAGCTACATTTCTGACTACTTTGGTCTCTACCGTTCTCCGGGCAATAACTTCACTGATCTGCAGTTGATCCGGCATCTTAAAACCTCCTTTCCTTAAACTTAGGCTTTCCTTATTTTAATTATCCTTTTAATCTTCTGTGGATTTAAATTAACCCTTCTCGTCTTTGGTTCCATCTTTTTTCCCCTTTTATCTGCCAAAATCATCCCCCCCTTTGAATTAGGTAACCTAAATTTTTCCCGGAGATGAACCTTAGAGTCATAAAAAATTTCCTGCGACGCACTCGATGTGCTAGTGTCTAAACCATCATTGCGTAATTTAAAAGAAGGTTTAGACCGACGCGCTCGATGCGCTAGTGCAGAAACCATCATTGCGAAAGTAAAAAGAAGGTTTCTGCAATCGGAAACATCTATTTGCAGTTTTCAAAAAACAAACGTATTTAATTAACTACTTATAGATAGTCAATATAGTATATGCGGCCAAAGGGTAAACTGATAAAAAATTGGCTTCACTATAATATTTATTAATGTAAATTATTTGATATCCCGGGCAAGGAAATATACTGTGTGGATATTAAAAAAAAGAACTGCAGGCTTTTTATCCTACAGTTCTTAATTCCTTATCCTTTCGCATCGATTATCCTACGTGGTACACAGATCTTCTGACCGATCTGTAAGTTGTTAGGATCGATATTGGGATTGGCTCTTAAGAGAGCATCAATGGTGGTACAGTACCTCCTGGCTATCTTCCAGAGTGTATCTCCCGGCTGTATTACATAAACTATATAGGAAGGAGGACACTCATCTTCAACGACGGGTGAAATAATAACAATATCGATCACAATCTCCATCTGCCTGAACTCGGTTACCTTGGCAAACTTACGTAAGACTGCCGTAACTTCTAGAGTTCTTTCATTGATTATCTCAGCAGAAGCCCTGGTTACCGTAACTTCGGTATGGACATTCATGCCGGGCTCGGTTCCCGCAATATCAATGAAATTCTCGAAACCGAAAAATCCTTCTACAAAATGAACCGGCTGCAGGAGATAGGGTTCTTCAACATCAGCCACATACAAAACACTGGCTGCAATTCCTTCTTCTGGAACTTCGCCTTCAGCTAATTCTGCTAATCTGGGGTCTGCCGTAATCAATACCCCACCTTCTTCAGTTGTTGCAGTATATCCAATCACACGGGCATTGGCCTCAATAATCCTTTCGACATCAGGTTTTCCTGGTGGAATATTGATTCTTCCGCTTACAGTCTCATGAACCGTAGCCTCGCCAACGACATCCTCAACCCTGAGCAACTCTCTTTCAACTTCAACCAGATCACTAATAACATCGACGACGACCGTTACCTGTTTGGGTTCGGTAACCTTGACAAAGAACTGGACTACTACATTTACCTCAACAGTATCCTCATCAATAAACTCAAAAGAAACCCTTTTAATGGTTAGATTGACATGAACCGTCATACCGGGTTCTGCACCGGGAACATCGATAGCCTCACTGAAGGGGAAAGACCCCTCCATAAAGTGAACCGGCTGCTGAAATTCCTCCGGGGGGACATCGGCCACATACATTACACCGACAAAGATTTGACCATCTACTATAACTACTCCCTCTTCAGAAATTTCGGTTGTGACATTCATAATCTCTGGTGTTACACTTAAAATCCGTTCAATCGGGGGTTTTTCTTTAGGTCGTGTCACCCGGCCTTCAATGACAGTGGTTACAGTGTTTTCACCAATTACATCCTCAATCCTCAACAACTCCTCAGTGATATTCTCCTCGGGGATGCCGGTGATATCCGTAATAACGGTAATCTGTCTATATTCGGTAACCTTAACAAATTTGGTCAGTACAACGGTAATCTCAATTGTCCTGGGATCAATCCGCTGGAAGGAAACCCTTCTTATATTTATATCTGTAAAGACGTTCATGCCGGGTTCAGCTTCCGGGATATCAACAGAATTGACTAAAGGAATCTGCCCCTCTGTAAAATGAACCGGCTGCCGAAAATAGGGTTCTTCAACATCTGCTACATAGATTACACCTACATCAATTTTTCCGGTGATGTTGACAACACCGTCTTCAATATTAGCCACGATATCTGTCAGGTTTGCTCTAACATCGATTACTCTCTCAACATCCGGTTTGGTGGCCGGAACAGTAATCTGCCCTGTTACGGTCTCTGAAACGGTATCTTCCCCAATTACGAACTCTACTCTTATTAGTTCTTCCTCAAAGGTAATAGCCAATCTTTTTCCTCCTTTCAATTTAAATAATTTATCAATTATAATATATGCATCAATTATTAAAATGTGAATCTTATAATTGCCTTATTTAATATATATAGACTTTACTACTTAATTATGACTAAAAGATTTCTGCACACCCTTCAATTTCCCATCATAAAATATCTCAGGAGGTGGGAAAGATGCCCTTTGGATATTCAAAAGATATTTTTAAGTATCCACCCGTTCAATATATACCCCTTGATCCTTTTAATGATATAAGAGGTAAATACCCCGGACAACTCGAAAATACCCGTATTTTTGTTTTTGATCACCTGGAGGAAGAGTCCTTACATAGTAAATTAAGGGCTTTACAGATTAATATAAATTATAATATTATGGAGGGAGAGCTGGTTCTTTTGGTCCTAAATGGTAAGGTAAACCTGATTCAGTACAGGGGTTATGAAGTAATTATGGTGGGAAAAAGAAAACCGGGGTTTTACCAGATCTTTAAAATTACCGATCAGTATTTCTACAAAGACAGGTTGATATTTATTCTTTATAATGGAGAAGATAGTCAGAAACTGGACTGGGTAAGGTATGATAAGCTAAAGAAAATATAGAGAAACAGAAAGTCTGCCTTATTTACAGGCTTTTTTTTTGGCAATTACATGACATTCTGAGAAGAAGGAATAAAAAAACGGCCCACTTTTAAGTGGGCCATAGTCCTTGGCATAACAAGCTCTAATCCTTCTTATACTCCATAAGGTCCGACTTCATTGACGTTAAACTGGATGTTCTCGGTAACTTTAACAAATATATCTCCAATTACCTTCTGAGTTAGGACATCTCCGGCAGGACTTAAGATCGGTTTGATAAAGGATATTTCCGGAATTACATCTACATTCATACCTGGCCTTGCTCCGGTTATCTCGACAAAGGTACTGAAGGGAACATTCTCTTCCTGGTGAAGTTCAACATTATCTTCACTGATAAAGAAGATCTGTTTACGGATTATCCCCTGTACAATAACCTTATCACTGATTACTACCGTATTGAGATTCTCAAAGACGGCATCAATTTCCTTAATCTTGATTGCCGGCTGATCTAAGGTAACAGTAGTTTCACTTAAAATCTGTTTGGTATTTTCACCGATTACCTCTGGTAACATAACCAGCGAATCATCACCTGTTGCAACATTTATCTGAACCGTCTCAGTTACTTTAACAAATAATTCCAGAACTATCTCCTGGCTAACAGTAGTTCCATCCGGACTTAATTCCTGTTTGATGTGCTCAACATTCGGGTGTACCTGAACATTCATCCCAGGTTCTGCCCCCGGTATTTCAACAAACTCACTGAAGGGGATATCTTCTGCCTGGTGATGCTCAACATCATCTGTTCCAATATAGAATAACTGTTTGTGGATTACACCCTGGATAATAACCTTATCTTCGATCACATCAGCTACCAGATCAATAACCTCTGCCGTTACATCAACAATTTTTACCGCTGGAACAGCCAGAGTTACTTCATTATTAATCATTGTCTGAACAGAATTCTCACCGATTACCCTCTCTACCTTAACCAGAGGCCCTGTTCCTGTTTCCACAATTAGTTGCTGCACAGATAAAACCTTTACAAAGAACTGTAAGACTACCTTCTGATGCAAGACATTACCATCCAGAATTAAATCGGAGACAATGTGTTCTATAGTTGGTTCAACGAGAACATCCATCCCCGGTTCAGCCCCTGGAACATCAACGAAAGTACTGAACTCAACATCTTCAGCCTGATGGTGGATAACATTGTCTGTACCTACGAAAAAGATCTGTTTATGTATGATACCCTGTATGATAACTTTATCTGTTATTACATCTGTTATCAGCTCTGTGATCGTTGCATTGATGTCCCTGACCTTGATAGCTGTCATCACTAGAGGAAGATCACTTACCTCCATCGTCTGCACTACGTTTTCACCGATAACAACCGGGGTTTTAATCAACTCTAAACCTCCTACTTGTTGTAATTCAGGCATATGCAAACCTCCTTTACTATTTTCTTGGATTTGCTGTACTGACAGCTCCTCCTCTTCATCCTGAACTTCTGATTCAGAAATATCTTGGATTTCAATAACCTCTTGCTCTTCCTCAACCCCTTCTTCATTAATTTCTGGTTTATCAAAATCATTATCTAATTCCTCTGTATTTAATTCTTCTTCAATTAATTCCTCCTTTCCATGGTCATCACTAAGGCATCCTTCATTATCTTCGGGGGTAAAAATGTGATGAAAGGCATAGATCTCATGAACCTTTCGTGGTTTTAAATCATTTTCCTCAGATTCTCGAAAATCAGTATTTTTCTGATAAGCTAGTTCATAGGCCTTTCTATTTAATTTTGGTACTGGTTTCGGTCGGCTAAGAACCCCTTCTTCCAAAATGTCATTTATTTTATTAAAATTAGTCCAATAGTGGTATAAATAATAAGTACCTATCATAAAACCGGCAATTATTCCCAGTAAGATAAACCAGCCTAACAATTAACCACCCCCTTTTCTTGATATATAATATGGTCCTTCCCTTAAAAGTGTGCAAAGCAAAAAAAAATAGTAGCAGGTTTTTTCTCCTGCTACTCCAAGAAATCTATCTTATTCTGCAAAAACCACTACTTCAATCGGTATTCTACCTACACCAACAACATTTAAGACCAGGGTTTCTTTAATCACCCTTGTTAATAAACCTAAGGGATCATTAACATCGGTAACTACCGGGAAAGTTCTTACTTCAGTAACCAGTGGGTCTTCTGAGACTACGACCTCTTCCCTAACCAGAACTGTTTCGGTTGTTATATCCGTTCCCTCAATTAAGGTAACCACCCGGATAAACCTAGGTGAATCAGCCTCAATCCGGGCCTCCAAAACAATTATCTCTTTAAGCCTTCTTCCCCCATCAATCAACCTGTTGATTATTGCCTCAATAGTAACTTCAGGTACTATTTCTCCTGGGCCAATCGGTTCGGGTAAGGGTATTTCTATCCTGAAAGGAACCCTCTCCTCTATATGCCGGACTATATTATCGGGACAGACAAAGGCGATATCCTTGACCACCGTACCGGTTACCGCAACCAGGTCATCCAGGATAAGTTCGGCTTTTACATCGATAATCTCTGCTGCTGTCGGCTCTTTAACCTTAATAGCCGGACACGGCAGCTCGACAATATTCTCGATAATAGCCTGCTTCCGGGCAGCAACCTCTGCCCGCTGGACAATGGTTATAAATTCAATAATCAGCTGTCGAGGTGGTGGGGGTGGTGGTACCTTCTGTTCAACCAGGAGCTGCTTTTGATTCTCCCCGATTACAACCGGTAATACTGTCTCTAAACCGGTTTCATCCAGCAAGACATTTAATTGATTGATCTCTTCTACCTTGGCAAAGATCTCGATAATTACCTTCTCTTCAAGCAAGGTGTCATTTATTAAGTTAAAGATAATATCTTCAATCTCCGGCTCAACCCTGACAGTCTGGCCCGGAGCCGCTCCCGGTATCTCGATAAATGTACTGAAGGGCAGATCCTCTACCTGATGACGTTCAATATTATTATTATCAACAAAAAAGATCTGTTTAAGGACAATTCCCTGAACTATAACCTTATCTTGCAAGACTTCAGTCCTGACATTGATAATGTCAGCATTAATTTCTTTAACCTTTTGGGCCGGCTGGTCTAAGGTTATTTCACTTCTCCGCATCAGCTGGGTTGTATTTTCTCCGATAACTACCGGTAGTTTAGCTAAAAAATCAAATCCTGAGGCAATCCTGGTCTGAACCGGCTGGGTAACCCTGGCACTAATTTTGATCACGTTCTTCTGGGAAAGGGTGATTCCATCCTTAGCCAGGTCAAAGCCGATGAACTCTATTTCGGGTTTAACTTGAACATCCATACCGGGCTGAACCCCCGGAAGTTCTATAAAGGTTTCGAAGGGTACTTCCTCTGCTTGATGAATAGAATTATTCTCCTGATTGATAAAAAAGATCTGTTTTTGGAGAACACCCTGAATAACTACCTTACCGGAAATTACATCGGTCTCAATGTTACTGATTAATCCCCTGATCTCATCAACCTTAATTGCTGTCTGATCCAGGATCACTTCGTTTTCTTTAATTATCTGTTTTTCACCCTCTGCAATGAGTTGATCCACCTCGACCAGGGTTCCAGCTTTATCAAGGGCCACCCGGATTACTTCCTCTTCTTCCACCTTGACAAAGATATTTAACAGCACCTTCTGGGTTACAATAGTACCCTCAGGATTTAATTCAGCAAAAACCTTTTCAATATCTATATCAATCTGGGCTGCCATGCCCGGAGCAGCACCAGGAACATCAACAAATGTATCAAAGGGCATATCATCAGTCTGATGATGAACTATGTTATCATTCCCGACAAAAAAAATCTGTTTATGAATAACCCCCTGGATAATTACTTTATCGGGTATAATCTCAAGAGTAAGGTCTCTAATCTCTGCCTCAATATTTCTAATCTTGATTGCAGGAACTGGTAATGGCACATCCTGTATACTAATCATATATAAAAATATCCCTCCTTTCTTTCATACATTATTGCTATATTATATGCTATAAATATATAGCGTGATTATTATTAAAGATAATAAATACTTTTTTAATGATTTTTTTAATGCCTGGCCAGGAAACATGTTATTGGGGATAACATAATTTTTCAGGCATTAAAAAAGACCCCCTGATTACAGAGGGTCTTGTAAGCCTGTCCATTTTTTAACCAATAAATAACTGGGTAAACATATATCCATAGGGGCCACCCTTTTTAATCCCGATACCTACTTTAGTAAATTTAGGATTCAGGATATTTCTCCGGTGACCGGAGCTATTCATTAAGGCCCTATGGGCACCACTAACACTACTGTTACCTGCTAAGTTCTCTCCGGCAGTACGATATTTAATACCGGCATCATTAAGCATCTTAAAAGGAGAGCCATAGGTTGGCGAATTATGACCGAAGTAATTATTGTCGATCATATCCTGACTCTTCTTACGGGCCAGGTTTACCAGCCTTGGATCCATCTGTAATGGTTCTAACCCGCGAGAAGTTCTCTCTTTATTAATCATAGATAACATCTGCTGCTCTAATCTACTTAAATTAGAGGAAGGTTGCTCCGGTTTGGTCCCTGGCTCTTCCGGTGCTGGCTGTTCTGGCTGTGGTTGTGGCTGTGGATCTGGCTTAGGTTCCGGCTCCGGCTGTGGTTGTGGTTGTGGTGCCGGACTTGGAGCTGGCTCTACAGGTGCATTGCCAAACTTAGCCCTATAGACAGCATCAATTTTATTCTTAGTTGTGCTATCAACCTTACCGGTTATTGGAAGCCCATGATCCCTCTGGAAGTACATAACAGCAAGGGTGGTCTCTCTTCCGTAATATCCGCTTGGGCTCACATCATAACCAAGCTTAGCCAATTTCAACTGGATGTTCTTAACAGCTGCTCCCTGCATACCTCTTTCTAAGAGAACATTCGAGGAATTATCGGGCTGGCTTGTCCCGTTATCATTTTCGTTATTATTATTATTATTGGTATCTCCATTATTGGTATTATTATCGTTATTTCCGCTATTTCGGTTAATTACTTTATCGGTACCATATTTTGCCTGGTAATACCTGGAATAAAAATCATCTCTAGAATCCGAACTATAATACCTGCTATTATTAGAAGAATACCTGGTTGAATACTGATATCCACTTGAAGAACTGAAACTATATGCCAGTAAATCTGCTGGCACCAAAGTCATGATAAAGACCAGTGTTAACAGGACAACTAAAATCTTTCCCGTTAATTTTCTCATATATTATCTCCTCCTTGAAATTAGTGCTCCACTATTGCTCTGCAACTTTATTACTACTACAAATATGAGTTTGCCTGATTTTTACCGGAGATGAACTATAGACGAATCAAAAAATTTCTTACTGAATCGGAAACATCTATTTGTAGTTTAAAAAGCAATTTCTAATGGAATTGAATTAAATTTTAGACTGCAGGATCAGGACTATCTATAAATAACTGCACAATCATTAAGCCATAAGGTCCACCTTCAATAATCCCAACACCGATCTTATCATAACGCGACATTAAGATATTATCTCTATGCTCAGGACTTTCCATCAATGAGCTAAAGGCCTTTTCAACGGTTCTGGCACCGGCTAAGTTTTCCCCGGCCAGAGAATACTGAATTCCTTCCTCTTTTAACATCTCAAAGGGTGAGCCAAAGGTTGGTGACTGATGAGCAAAGTACTTATTCCTGATCATATCCCTGGCCTTTTTTCGGGCCAGCTCAACCAGTTGCAGGTCTATCTTCAGGGTATTTAACCCCTTTTCCCTTCTGATCTGATTAACCAGCTCGATCATCTTGCTCTCTTTATCAGTTAAACCCTCCGAATTTAATTCGGGGTTTTCTACTATCACAACCTCATCTTTTTGCCGGGAGATTTCCTCTGGATTATCATTTATTTGTTTACTATCTTTATTATTAACTGTATCATTTAAATCCAGGTTTAATCCCTTTTTAATTGTGGAGGTAATCAGATCATCACTACCACCGCCAGTAGTATTATCTATCATTAAATTAAGGATCCATAACATAACTAAGCCTTTAATAACTGTTAGGACACTACCTTTATGGTCACTCCAGAAGCTGGCTTCCACTCTGGTACTGCCCAGAAAGCCAAAGGTTAAAAAATTAACTAATAATACTACTACCAGTAAAATAGGGATCTTCTTTGAACGGTAACCTTTCAAGATTTCACCCCCTGAAATGCATTTGTCTTGATTATAACATAAGTTAGTATGCCATGGCTAATGTAATTAATGGAAAAAACAAAAAAATCGCCGGGTGGCGATCTAGTTTGGCGCTCCTCGAGGCAAACCTACAAGATCTAGTATAACCTCAAGTCTATATTGCTGGCCGAAGCAGCTATCTCAATCTCTATCTTGTTTGCTGCCTGCTGATAGTTCTCAGACTGATAGGTATTATCAGCAACTTCCTTTAAACCGGCCTCAATAAAATTATTCTTACTAATAACACCTGTTGTCCTGATTTCAATACCCGCTTCCCGGGGAAGATTCAAGTCTACACTGGCCGCTCCGAAATTCAATTCAACTTGACTGGTATAATCACCCAGATCTATCTCCAGATCACCGGCACCGGCATTGACAGTCAACTCTTTTACCTGTAATTTTTCTAAATTCAAATTAAACTTGCCGGCACCCGTATTAATCTCCAGATCAACCGGTACTCTTTCGGTTAAATAGAGCCGCCAGTTATCTTCTCCGGAGAGATTAAACCACTTGAAGTCCTTTACTCTCTCTACAACTAAATGGCCCTCCCCCTTCTCCTCTTCAAAGAGATAGTCAACCCTGGGACGTCTATATCTATACCTCAGGATTGCCTCATAAAGTTTTTCCTCATCCCTGGTAGCACCGAGATAAATCCTGCCTGCCCCAAAACTTAGATCAACCTTCAGCCTCTTAATTTTCTCATCCATCTCTATGGAGCTCCTGTAAGTACCTGAATCTCTGAATATTCCCGGATTATATTCATAATGATAGTCATGGTCATAGTCAAAGTCATATTCATAGTGATAGCTCCTGTAATAAAAGAAATTAGTAAATACTAAAAGGAAAATAATGGTGGCAACTAACAGGAGAGGTACCAGCCACCATAGTCCGGTATCCTTGAGAAGAATATTTAACCCGATAAAGATCAGAATCAGCGGCCAGAAATCCAGTAAAAACAGCCAGTTTATCCTGGGGACCAGACCGAGGGTATGTAACAGGAATAAAAGCCCCAGGCAGACCAGAAGTATGCCAATAATAATCTGCGAGCTATTCCCCCTAGCCACGCTTTCTTACCCCCTTTATAAGAAGACTGAGGCCAAGAACTACAATTAGTAAAGGCCAGAACCTCTCCCAGCGGAAAAAGGGCAGCCATCTATCTATCAGAAAGAAGACCCCCAGGATTACCAAAATAAAACCTAGAATCTTCTGCCTCTGGTCATAATTTTTATCATCTGTGGGATTATCAGCATACTCTTCGTCAATTTCACCCTCAACTATAACCTCACCCTCTTCCGCTTTCCTTTTACTCCGGACGGGTTCTTCAGGAATAACTATCCAGGCGATAATATAGGCCAGGATCCCTGCACCCCCCGCCAGAACGACTAAAATAAAACCTAACCTTATCCAGGTGGAGTCTATATCAAAAAAATCTGCTAGACCCCCGCAAACACCACCAATAACCCTGTCTTCCCGGGACCGGTATAATTTTTTAGCCATCCTTTCACCCCTTAAATATTTAGTGTATTAATCCCTCACTCTGTTCGGCAACTTACTTTATCTTCAAACAACTGCAAATAGATGTTGGAGAGATGTTTGGAAATTTTTTGTATATGACTCTTGGTGAATCGAAAGGGAAAATTAGGTCGAGCCACAGGACGTGGCGAGCATGATGCCCGGTTTATGGCATTATCAAATTTACCTTTTAAAGGATTATGGCGAAGCCAATTTGATTATTCAGGGTCAGGATGACCCATTGAATTAGGTAACCTAAATTTTCCCTGGAGATGAACCTTAGAGTCATCAAAAAATTTCCACTGAATCGGAAACATCTATTTGCAGTTTTAAAAAAGGAATTTCCTACTAGTATTTAATTATACACCCTTTTATCTATTTCTATAATTTAGAGTAGTTTCCTGCAAAATTTTATACAACTTATTTAGAGTTTATGAGCAAAAATATACTCAGCCCTAATTTTACTCATGTTGGAGCAGGATGCTCCATTGGCCCTGGGAATAATTAAAATTCTACCCGGGAATATTACATCAGGATCTGCTAGAGGGAGGGACTAAGCTGATTATGGATATAATTACATATTTCAAGCTATTGTTTCATATACTAACATATGTTATACTAACAGATGTAATTCGAAAAGAAAGGAGAGAAAATAAATGAAAAAATACGCTCTTTTTGTTGCTGTTTTGTTAGCCGTTGTTTTGGTTGTCTCGGTCAACCCTGTTCAGGCAGAAGTAACTTACCAGGTTAAAAGTGGAGATACCCTCTGGAATATCTCCCAATATTTTGATATACCGGTAAGGGTCCTGCTTAGACAAAACAATATTTCAAATCCAGGCAATCTTTATGTCGGGCAGGAATTGATTATCACCAGGACCAATAATTCTATTACTATTACTTTTGGTAACGGTAGCAACTTAGATAACAACAATACTACGAACTACTTTGAGTACTATGTCAAACCAGGTGATACACTCTGGAAGATTGCCCAAAGATTTAATACAACTATGGAAAAATTAGTTGAATTAAATGATAATATCGATTACACTTATAACATTTATGTCGGGCAAAAGCTTATTGTTCCAGGTCAAAATAATAATAGAAACAATAATAATAACCTAAGTAATCAACCACGTTACACCTATTATACTGTTAAACCAGGGGATATTCTCTGGAACATTGCTCAGAAGTTTAATACTACTGTTGCCAGGTTAGTAGAGTTAAACAACATCAGAAATGCTTATGATCTTTATGTTGGTCGTAGGTTAATTGTCGAAGTTAATGAACCGGTTACTCAGCCTGAGGTTAGCCCCACAAGACAACCCTATGTCCCCTATTACTTTTATAAAATTCAGGAAGGGGATTTAATCTGGAATATTGCTGATAGATTCGGTATTAGAGTTTCTGAGCTAGTAGAGGCTAATAATATTACAGATGTAAATCAAATCCAGACCGGTAGAGTATTAGTTATTCCTTTAGAAAAATCGACAAAATTCTCCTATATTCAAAGAATGAACAGGAAGCTAAAAAATTACTACCGGGTTCGGGGAAACGAGACACTGGCTGACATTGCAGCATACTTTAAGATACCAGAAGAAGGTTTGAGAGCCATTAATCACCTTGCAAGTGATGAAGAGGTATATACCGGTCAGCTACTGTTGATGCCTGTTAGTTCAGCCTTCTTTAAAAAGCATGAAATTTATACTGTCAGAAGAAATAATATGCCTATTCATGAAATCGCCTATCAAAAAGGTATATCTATCAGGTCTATCCTGCAGGCTAACTATATGAAGAATATTAATGCTAAATTTAAAGCAGGAACCACCTTGATTATTCCTCTGGACAAGGATAGTAAAGCCGTCTGGGTAGATTATGAAAACGGTAAACCCGTAAATTCCTGGTTCAATTAATCAAATAATTCGCCTTATACCCTGCAGTTTTCATTACTGCAGGGTTTTATTTTTATCTAACAGCCTCCGCCCTTTCCTTTACATCCTTTTTAATGTCATTATTAATGACTTTGAAGTCAGGGGTATAAATCAAATAACTTAAATTAATAACGCCAGGAATAATTCCCTGGCATTTATCATAAAACTAAATTCTTAAAATAATAAAATTAGGTGCTTATATGTATTATTTTTAGATAAATAAAAAACATATAATTATTAAACATATAATCGGAAAAAAATCAAAACAACGGCGTCTGGACTCAAGTTCAGCCATTAAGTTATTCCCTCCTTTATTTGTGTAATTTTTATTATATATTATGATATCTAAATAAGATATGTTACAAATAAATAATTAAAGTTAATGGTTCTCTGGCAGCATCGGGTCTACATGGATCAGCACTTCCTTGACCTCCGGATTAAGAGAAGAGATCTTCCTCTTTACCTCTGAAGCAATTTGATGCCCTTCCAGTACCGTTAGGCGAAAATCTACCAGAATTTTAAGATCTATAAAGAGATCAACTCCGCTATAATGAGCCTTTAGGTCAACAACCCTCTCGACCCCCTCGATACTCTCCGCCTGTTTTTCGATGGTGATTAACTTTTCCTCAGGAGGAGAGGTAATCATCAGGGTTACAACTGCGTCTTTGGTAATATCCCAGCCAACTTTAATAATCATCAGAGAAACAATCAGACCGGCAACGGGATCCAGTACCGGATAACCCAAATAAGAGCCCATGACCCCGATGGCAGCAGCAATAGATGAAACTGCATCAGAACGGTGATGCCAGGCATCAGCTATTAAGGCCTGATTGCCGGTAGCTTTTCCAGTCTTATATGTATAACGGAACATTAATTCTTTAATAGTGATGGAAATAACGGCAGTCCAGAAGGCCAGTAAGCCAGGGGAGTGGTAGTCCTGATAAACGATCTGTTTACCCGAATTAATAGTCAGCAAGGCCCCGGTGAAGAGAAGGATAATTCCCAATAATTTAGCTGCAATCGGTTCTGCATTACCGTGGCCATAGGGATGTTCTTCATCCGGCGGAAGGTTGGAAATATTAAGGGCTATTAAAACCGCAATAGTCGAGACAATATCAGATAGAGAATGAAAGCCATCAGCAATTAAGGCCGAACTTCCGGTAATAAAACCAATCCCGGTTTTAAATATGGTCAGTAAGATATTACCGGTTATAGTAATTATTGACACTCGCTTTCCTTGCTGATACCTATCCAAGATTACACCTCTTTCCTGCTGCTCCACAAAATCTACCCAAAAAATACTTTTGCTCAGAGAGTATCATTACTTACGCAACAGATTTCTCTGTTTCATAGTCTGTATCGTGACTTTTAAATTCCCTTTAACAGTGTATGCTACTTGGGATAACCCCAATTTGTTCCAGGATGAAGAAAAAAAGAGGAAAAATATCTTTCATCTAGAATATGTTAAGAGGTTAAAAAAAACTAATCAGGTAAGGTGGAGTTAATGCAAATATTCATTCTATGTATTGCCGGTTTCATCGCAGCAGTATTTGATTCAATAGCCGGAGGCGGAGGGATAATAACCATACCGGCATTCCTGGCTTTAGGAATACCTCCCCATTTCACGCTGGGAACAAATAAGTTCGCAGCCTCCTGGGGATCCTTTACCAGTACCTTAACCTTTCTTCGCTCGGGAAAAATATATCTACCATTAATCAAGTATATTATTCCCTTTACCTTTCTCGGGGCCTCCCTCGGTGTTAATACTGCATTACGTATCAATCAGAAATACCTCCAGGTTATTGTACTGGTTATGCTCGCCTTTGTTTCAATTTACACTATCCTGAAAAAGGATATCGGTAAAGATGATAGCTTTGAGGGACTTGATAGAAAAAAAATAATAACCGGTTCTGTTATCGGTTTTATTCTCGGTTTTTATGATGGTTTCTTCGGTCCGGGGACAGGCTCCTTCCTGCTCTTTGCCTTTGCCCACTTTTTCGGATTTAATTTTACCAGAAGTACGGCCAATGCCCGTATCCTTAACTTTACCAGCAACTTTACTTCCCTGTTGCTCTTTGCCATTAACGGCAAGATAATCTATGCCCTGGGGATACCGATGGCTATTAGTATGGTCCTGGGGGCCAGACTCGGTTCCAAAATTGCTATCAAACAAGGTGGTAAAATCATCAAACCTATCTTTGTAACCATGACTTTACTGGTTGTAATTAAATTATTCTTTGATACATTTTATGGTTAACAGCTCTTAATATAACTACGCAACTTAAAATAACTGCAAATAGATATCATAACCATCACTCAATTTTTGAATTTTACAAACTTCCACTTCCTTTCAACTCCAATATTTTATCACTTTTATAACCTTTTGTAAAGTGCTAAAAGCCCACTTGCAGAAAAGAAAAAGAGGATTTTTCCCCGCTCTCTAGAAATACTAAAAAGAGACTTCAGCAGTTGATCTTAAATTATAGGAGATGATTCAGTCGTGGATCTTTACCCGTTAAGATTTGAACCTGTCTACAAGGAAAAAATATGGGGCGGAACTAAATTAAAGGAAGTATTTAACCGTAAGTTACCAAATAATAAAATAGGGGAAAGCTGGGAGGTTACTGCCCATCCCAATGGAACGAGTATAGTCAGCAATGGTGATTTTAAGGGAAAAAAAATAACCTCCCTGATAGAAGAATACCCGGAAGAGATGCTGGGAAGTAAGGTTAAATATGATGTTAAGAGACGTTTTCCCCTCCTGGTCAAATTCCTGGATGCCAATGATAAATTGTCGGTTCAGGTTCATCCCGATGATGACTATGCTCAGAGGGTTGAAGGTGAACCGGGCAAAACGGAAATGTGGTATATAATCGATGCTAAAGTGGGGACTAAATTAATCTATGGCCTCAAACCCGGCACCACCAGGGATGAGTTTGCCCGTGCTATCAGAAATGGCACTTTAGAAAGGTATCTAAATGAGGTCGAGGTAAAAAGGGGGGATATCCTTTTTATACCTGCAGGAACCATCCATGCCATCGGAGAGGGGATCCTGTTAGCGGAGATACAGCAGAACTCCGATATTACCTACAGGGTATATGACTGGAACCGGCCCGGTAAAGATGGGAAACCCCGTCCCCTCCACATTGATAAGGCCCTGGATATAATTAACTTTAACCAGGAAACAATTAAAGCTAAAAGCAAACCCCTTATTTTTAAGGGAGATAGTTATACCCGTTACTTTCTAGCTGCCTGCCCCTATTTTGTAACCGAAAAATTGGATATCAGGGGTAGTTATAGTCTTAGTCCTACCGGAGAGAGATTCTATGTTATAATAGCTCTAGATGGTGAGGGAAGATTACTCCACCGTAGTTCCAGTTATAAATTAGCTCCAGGAACAACCTTCTTTTTACCAGCAGCATTAGATAGAGTCACTATCGAAGGTCAATCTGAGTTTCTGGTAACCTACATTCCCGCTGGTAAGCGGGAGATAATTAACCGGTTAGCAAAACTCGGCTTTTCAGAGAAGAACACCATGGAACTGGCTGGAATAACACACTGGGAATTTTGACAAATTGTAAATTCCTATGTATAAAAAAATAAAAGTAGGATATGCTATTATCAGGAAACCAGCAATGATAAAAGAATATGTAGTAGCTAGATTCTAGCTAATATGGACTAGCAGAAAACAATCATTGCCGGTTTCTTTAAACAAGGGATGCTATTTTTAGCATCCCTTTTATCTTTTCTCCTATATAACTTAATTTTTCATCATTATTTTCGATATAATAGTCAGGGCATACTTTTTTGGATAATTTTTAATCAAAATAAAGGATTTATTAGAATGCATGTATAAATATATAAATTAGAATATTTTAACTATTTTTATCATACATTTATATTTTGAGTAATATTCTTTCAATAGATGTTTTTTTCTTGACCCTCAAAAGGAGGTTTTTATGTTTTTTAACTTTTTCATTTTTTACTTTCCGACCGAATTAATAGTCTTATTAATTACCTTGGCCTTATTTAATATTAATTTTAAACTGCAGAATAAAATTATACTTCCCTTCTGCCACACTATCTTCCTCTTTTATATTCTTAATAACCTGACATCTCCAAAGTTAACATTGATCATATCTTTAACCTTTACCATCCTTATAATAAAGATCCTCTTTAAAGCTGACCTGTTACTCATTATATTGCTTACAGTAGTCACCTATTCCATCTACATACCCCTGGAATATATTATCTTTACCCTAAACTTAATCTTATTTAATAATAGTGTCCACACCGGTGTAAAAGGGCGGTATAAAAACGGAATAGTTTGCGGAATTTAAAATTTAAAACAATATTGCGGAGAAATTAATAAACAAAAAAGC
>JARRCS010000027.1 GCA_029981855.1 Halanaerobiales bacterium
TGATGATTGATTGGACCACTCTTCTGGATTATTACGCCAGGTTAGGATTTAAACCATGGATTAAATACCTTACTCTGTATAAAGATTTATAAAGTCGAATTAACCTATATAAATCCAATAAATATAGTAAGGAGTGATATAATGACAAAACAGGTTAAGATTTATGGAGAACCACTACCAAATATTCCCTGGGAAGACAGGCCTGAGGGATGTAAAGATGTAGTCTGGCGTTCAGGAAAGAATCCCATCATTCCTAGAGATGCAACTCCAACCTCCAACAGTATTTTCAATAGTGCTGTTGTGCCTTTTGAGGATGGGTTTGCCGGAGTATTCAGGGTAGATAATACCGCCAGAGAGATGCGAATCCACGCCGGGAGGAGCAAAGATGGCATCAACTGGGAGATTGAACCAGAACCAATCCCTTTTAAATATGAGGATGAAGAAGTTGGTAAATCAGATTACAAATATGACCCCAGGGTAGTAAAAATAGAGGACAAATATTATATTACCTGGTGTAACGGCTACCATGGTCCTACCATTGGAGTCGGCTATACTACAGATTTTAAGGACTTCTATCAACTTGAAAATGCCTTTTTACCCTTTAACCGTAATGGTGTTTTATTCCCGCGTAAAATTAATGGTAAATATGTGATGTTGAGCAGGCCCAGTGATAATGGCCATACTCCTTTTGGGGATATATTCTTAAGTGAGAGTCCAGATATGATCCACTGGGGAAAACACCGCCATGTCATGTCTACTACTGATGGTTGGCAATCGACTAAAATCGGTGCTGGTCCGGTGCCCATTGAAACCAGTGAGGGATGGCTTTTGATTTATCACGGAGTTCTAACCTCCTGTAATGGTTTTGTGTATAGTATGGGTGCTGCCCTGCTAGACCTGGAAGAGCCCTGGAAGGTCCTGTATAGAACTAAACCTTATCTACTGTCTCCGCAAAAACAGTATGAGTGTGTAGGGGATGTACCCAATGTTGTCTTTCCCTGTGCTGCTTTAAGTGATGCTGAAACCGGCAGAATTGCAATTTATTACGGTGGGGCAGATACAGTGACTAATCTGGCTTTTACTGAAGTAGACGAACTTATATCTTTCATAAAAGAGAATTCTTTATAAATTATTTAAATCTGGATAGCTTTCCTATACCTTATAATGGTTATGGCTAGGTTAATTGCCTCCAAATTATATTTTAAAAAGCAAAGATTATGGTAAATAATTTTAAAAAAAAAGAAGGATTTTTTAAATCAATCTAGAATATGATAAATGCAGGTTGATAAAACGGTTTAGTAGTTATTTATTCATATCACTTGTTTACGGGGGCAATTAAAATGGCGACCATTAAAGATATTGCAAAAATGGCCGGGGTTTCAGTGACAACTGTCTCAAAGGTAATAAATAATTACCCCGACATAAGTCAGAAAACCCGGGAAAAGGTTATTAAAATAATTGAGCAGGAGAATTACCACCCTAATGCTATTGCCAGGAGTCTGTCTACTAATAAATCCCATTCTATTGGTATCTTTTTTACAGATCATTTTAATAGTGGACTCCGACATCCCTTTTTTAGGGATATTATCTATGGTATCGAAAGAACCTTTTTTCAGAAAGGGTATGACTTAATTCTCTTTGCTAACCAGTGGGGGGAAAGGTTTAGTTATACTGAAAAATGTAAAAACCGCAATGTAGATGGAGCTATTTTAATGGGGATGCCCCGGACAGACCCTTATCTGGATAAACTTGTTAATTCTAACATTCCTACTGTATTCGTTGACCTGGATCTTATAGGGAAAAATGCTTCTTATGTTATTTCTGATAATATAACAGGGGCTAGAAAGGCTGTCAATTACCTCTATGAGATAGGTCACAGGAAGATTGGTATGATCATGGGCCATCGAATAACCAAACCTGCCCAGGATCGTTTAATCGGCTTTCAAAAGGAGATAGATGAATTAAATCTAACCTATAACCCAAAATGGATAGTGGGGACAGAGTTTGGTGAAAATGGTGGTTATTTAGCCATGAAAGAACTGTTAAAGCTTGAGGATAGACCAACAGCTATCTTCTGTCAGGGGGATGAAATAGCTATAGGGGCTATGAAAGCCATAGAGGAGAAAGGTTATAATGTTCCAGATGATTTTTCCCTGATTGGTTTTGATGATATAGAGATTAGTAGATATATTACACCTGGTCTAACTACTATTCGCCAGGACAAATTAACTATGGGTAGAAAGGCAGCAGAGCTTTTGCTGGAGATAATTAATAACCCATATCGAACCTATCCTCCGATAATATTGCCTACCAAGCTGATCGAAAGAGATTCATGTAGGCCTCTTAACATATCTAAGAAGTAACAAGCATATAATTTATTTTGGGAATTTAAGAAAACGGTTTAGTAAAGAAGTCTTAAATTCTTGTCATTTCCCTATTTTCTATAAGTTTATAATATTTCATAAGCTGAGAAAGGGGCTGGCAAGTTGTTCTTACCACTTCTTTAGGTGGTAAGCCTAAATTTCTTCAAAAAATACTTTAAAGGGGTGTTATTTAATGAAAGTACATTGGAGAATCTTGTTGGCTGTTATCTTAGTCTTTGCTTTTGCAACAGTCTCTTTGGCTTATGAACGTTCTGAGACGCTGGTTTATGGTGGTGGCTTGTGGGGTGCTCCTTCTAACTGGAATCCGCTGACACCATGGGCTGAAGTAACTGGTACTGGTGGTCTTGTCTACGAAAAACTCTTCCACTACTATCCTTTGTCCAATGAGTATCAACCCTGGTTAGCCGAAAGTGGAGAATGGGTTACTGATAATACCTATCTGATAACCTTGAGGAAAGGTATTAAATGGACTGATGGGGAAGAGTTTAATGCTGAGGATGTTAAATTTACCTTTGAAATTGCTAAAGATAATCCCCTTCACTACTCCAATATCTGGGATTGGCTTACTGATATCGAAGTAGTTGATTCCCACAAATTAATGTTTATCTTTGATAATCCCCATTACCAGGAATGGAAACAGATCTTATATGACCTCCGGATTATACCTGAACACATTTGGAGCAAGATTCCCGCAGATGAACTGTTAACAACTGCTAATGAAAATCCAGTTGGTACTGGACCTTATATGGCTGATTCCTGGGCCCAGGACCGGATGATCTGGGTCAGGAATGAAGATTGGTGGGGCAATGAAGTCTTTGGTAAACCAGCACCAAAAAATCTTGTTAACCTGGTGGTTTCTGGAAACAACGTAGCTCTGGGTATGTTAATGAAAAGGGAGTTAGATTTAAGTAACTTCTTTATTCCTGGGGTGCCTAAGATAAAAGATACCTTTGGTTTAACTACCTGGTATAAGGGTGCTCCCTATATGCTTTCCGAAAATGTGGCCTTGCTTTTCTTAAATACTACGAAAAAACCTTTAGATGATGTTAAACTGCGGAGGGCTATGGCCTTTGCCATCAATCCCGAAATGATTAGCGAAAAGGTTTTCGAAGAACAGGTACAAGTTGCCGACCCAACCGGATTATTTGGTAAGGCCTGGATGGAGTATCATAGTGAAGATGTTGTTGATGAGTATGGCTTTAGTTATGATCCGGCTAAAGCTAAAGAGATGCTTGAGCAAGCAGGTTATGTAGATGCTGATGGTGATGGTTGGCGGGATGCACCTGATGGCACAGAAATGAGATTTGAGATTATTGTTCCTAATGGTTGGACTGACTGGATGGAATCTATTAAGATTATTGCTAATAACCTCCAGGAAGTAGGTATCAACGCTGTACCTGGTTTCCCTGATTACTCAATCTATATGGATAAAATCCAACAGGGAACCTTTGATATGGTCATCAATAACTTCGGATCTTCCCGGAGCGCTACTCCCTTTACCTACTGGAACTGGGTGGCCAGTGACGAGATTAATGGTGAGATTGTTACAGATGGTAACTACAGCCGTTATGATGACCCTGAATTGTTCAATCTAATCGACGAATTCAATGTTTTACAGTCTGATGATCCCAGGGCTATGGAAGTAGCCGCTGAGATCCAGAAGAAACTACTCCAGGCTATGCCTTCTATCCCCTTATGGTATAACGGATTATGGGCTCAATCAACCTCTCAGTACTGGACTAACTGGCCAACCGAGAACAATCCAGAAGGTTATCCTTGTACCTGGGCAGGCAAATGGCAATACGGTTCTATCGAAATGCTCATCAACCTAAAACCTGCTCAATAAAGCTGGTAAACCCGAAGGGGTTATTAAAAAGTAAGGATAGCAGGCCCGATTACTATCGGGCCTGTTATTTAAAAAGAAAGGAGTAGCAGTTATGGGAAAGTATCTGAGCAAGAAATTACTAATATATCTCATAACTTTTTTTATCGCAGTTACAATCAACTGGGCTATCCCCCGTTTCATGCCTGGAGATCCAATTAGCATCTTATTATCCCGATTTTCAGGGTTAGAAGGAGGAAGGGAGATTATTGAAGGGCAATTTGTCCAATCCTTTGGGCTTAATCAACCTCTTTTGACCCAGTATTTTAACTTCTGGAGATCTTTATTTGCTGGTGATCTGGGGATAAGTATTTATGTCTTCCCCAAACCGGTTATAAATGTTATTAAAGAAGCTATAATTTATGACATTATATTATTGGTCCCTGCCATTATTTTAAGCTGGATTGTTGGTAATAAACTGGGGGCTTATTCAGGTGTCAACAGAAAAGCAGATAATATCATGATGCCCTTCTTTTATTTTTTAACCTCTGCGCCCTATTTTTGGTTTGCGGTTGTGGTAGCTTTTATTTTTGGCGTCAAACTGGCTTTTTTCCCTATAAGTAATGCCTATAGCTCCACGGTTCAACCGGGCTTTAACCTGCCTTTTATTTTTGATTTTCTAAAACACTGGTTTCTTCCCTTTTTGACTTTATTCCTTGTTCAGCTAGGTGGTTGGGCCATCGGCATGCGTAATATGATTATTTATGAGAGAAGCTCCAATTATTCTAAATATATGGAATCTCTGGGGGCTTCAGATAGGTTAATCAGGAATTATGGTTTCAGGAATGGTATCCTCCCCCAGGTTACTGGACTGGCTATCAGGTTAGGAACGGTTGTATCAGGGGCTTTATTGACTGAGATAGTCTTTTCCTATCCTGGTTTAGGGTATTTGATGTTGAGGGCCATTTTAAACCAGGACTATTTTCTGATTCAGGGCTGTTTTTTATTCATTGTTATTATGGTTTTGGCAGCTAATTTTATAGTAGACATCATCTATATGATTATAGATCCCAGGGTCAGGCTCTCATATTCAGGGGAGGTGTAATTATGGCAGCAAGGGAGTTCTGGAAAAGGCACGAAAACCTTTACTTTGCTCTAACAAATAAAAAAGTATTAATCGGTATATCCATTTTTACCTTAATGATCCTACTAGCTATTTTTGGCCCTGCCCTTACACCCTATTCTTATGATGAATTTGCCGGCGAGGGTTATCTACCACCATCAAAAGATCATCTTTTTGGAACTACTTTAATGGGGAAGGATGTTTTTACCCGGACTGTCTATGGTCTTCGTTCAACTTTTGCCGTTGGGTTCATAGCAGGTACAATCGCTACCTTGATCGGTTGTATAATAGGTTTTCTGGCCGGTTATTACGGCAAGTGGATTGATGAGGCCCTGATGATGATAACTAATATCTTCTTAGTCTTCCCCCTTTTAGCTTTATTAATTATTTTAGCTGCTTATCTACCTTACAGGGGTATAATGACTATCAGTATTATCGTAGGAATGACGGCCTGGCCCTGGACGGCGAGGGCAGTAAGGTCTCAGACCCTTTCCATTAAAAATCAGGGATATGTCAATCTGTCCAGAATATCTGGGATAAGTGTTTTCAGAATCTTAAGGGAAGATATAGCCGCTAATATGTTTTCATATGTCTTTATGGTATATATACTTCAATTTTCTGGAACCATCCTGGCAGCAGTAGGTCTGGAATTCTTAGGTCTTGGTCCAACGCAGGGGGTTTCTCTAGGGCTGGTAATGCAGAATGCAGTCAACTGGAATGCTATCCAGTTAGGTCTCTGGTGGTGGGCTATCCTGCCAGGGCTGGTCTTAACTATCCTGGTCGTTTCTTTGTATTTTATCAATACAGGCCTGGACGAAGTCTTTAACCCACGGTTGAGGGAGATGTAGCCTATGCGGGAAAATATATTAGAAATCAGAGAACTCAAAGCCTACTATAAGATATTGAAAGGTGATGTTAAGGCCCTGGATGGAGTTACCTTTAATGTAAGGAGGGGGGAGATCCTCGGGGTTGCCGGGGAGTCTGGTTGTGGGAAGAGTACCCTGGCCAGTACGTTAATATATCGCAAACCCCCTTTAAAATATATCTCCGGTGAGGCCAGGTTGTTGGGGCAAGATATTATGAAGATGCCGGAAAGGGAATTTAAAAAACTGAGGTTAAAAAATATCTCAATTATTCCCCAGTATGCCCTTGATGCCTTTAGTCCAACCAAAAAGATCAAGACCTTTATCGGCGATCTGGTCAGTGAACATGGCATCAGGCCCAACAAAAAATTCTATGATAAGGTTGCTGAAAGGCTGGATATGGTTAACCTGGACCCTTCTGTTTTAAATAGATATTCCATTGAGTTATCAGGAGGGATGAAACAGAGGATAATAATGATTATCTCCTCTATTCTGGACCCTGATTTCCTCATAGCTGATGAGATTACTTCTGCCCTGGATGTCAGTTCCCAGAGATTTGTGGCTAATCTTCTGGCTAATCTTAGGGATGAGGGAATTATCGGTTCAGCTATGTTTATTACCCATGACTTATCCATTTTATATCAGATAGCTGAGAGAATAATGATCATGTATGCCGGTCATTTTGCCGAAATAGGCCCAACCGATGAAATTGTTAAAAATCCCCGACATCCCTATACCAAAGCTTTACTGGCCTCTTTACCCCAGGTAGGTATCCAGTATAAAGATAAAAGGCTTACCGGGATCAAGGGCACACCCCCTCATCTGTTAAATATTGGTCCTGGTTGTAGATTTCGTTTCAGATGTCCTTATAGAACGGAAAAATGCGAAGAGACACCTCTTCGGGAAAAAGTTAACGAAGACCATTATGTATCCTGCTGGAACTCGAAGAATATAGGAAGTGATAATCATGGCTAATCAAAAGCAAGATAGTATTATGTCTATCCAGAATCTAACTAAAGTTTTTAAAAGTGGTCTTTTTAAACCGGAAGTAACCGTGGCTGTTAAGGACGTATCCTTTGAAATGAGACCTGGAACTATTCTTTCCCTGGTCGGGGAGAGCGGTAGTGGCAAAACAACAATTGGAAAACTAATCCTGAAACTATTACAGCCCACCGGAGGCAAAATATTATATAAAGGAAAAGATATTACAGCTATCAAGGATAAAGAGGGTTTAAAAGAATATTACCGGAGGGTGCAGGCTATCTTTCAGGATCCTTTTTCCTCCTTCAATCCCCTTTACCGGGTTGACCGGGTCTTTGATATGGTCTTTAAGTCTTTTTTAAATGAGGATAACAAAGAGGAGAAGATATATAAGGCTCTGGAAAGCGTTAACCTTAATCCGGAGAGGATTTTAAATAAGTTTCCCCACCAGCTCAGTGGGGGGCAACTTCAACGCCTTTTAATTGCCCGGGCCCTCCTCCTCGATGTAGATATCCTGGTAGCCGATGAATTAATCAGCATGTTAGATGCTTCTACCAGAATCGGGGTTTTAAATCTACTGGTGGAATTGTGTAAAAAAAATGGAATGTCGGTTTTATTTATAACCCATGACCTTAATTTAGGTTATTATGTAAGTGATTATACTTTAATAATGTATAAGGGTAGACTGGTGGAAAGGGGAAGTACCAGGAAGGTCTATGAAAACCCCATTCATCCCTATACCAAAATGTTGTTTAACTCTGTGCCCGATATAGGTAAAATGTGGGATAGAAGTAAAGAATTTTTACCTGAACAGGTAGTTCATGATGTAAGAAAGTTTTATAAAGAAAATCAGGGTAGGGGATTTGAGGAAGTAGAAGAAGAACATGGTGTTCTCTTTAGCGATACTTATTAATATTTAAGATAATTTTAGAGATATTGTTCAAAATTATTTTAGTATATGTATGACCGCTTAGAAACATAGATCTAAATAAATTAAAGTCATAACGGAGTTTTACTGGTATAAAATAGTGAAGGAACCCTAATCATATTTCAATACACATAGGGGAGGAGGCCTATATGAAATATCGAAAACTTGGCAAAACAGGACTCGATGTTTCACGGATAAGCTTTGGGGCCTTACAATTAGGAAGAGTCCCCCAGAAAGAGGTTAACAGGTTAATTGAACGGGCTTTAGCCGGGGGGATGAACTATATAGATACCGCCCGTGTTTATGGTGACAGTGAAGTCAAACTTGGAAGAGCTCTAAAAGGAAGGAGAAAAGATGTTATTCTTTCTACCAAGGTAATTAAAAGAGATCTAAATGGTTTTAAGAGAGATTACCAGGTCTGTTTGAACAATTTACAGACAGATTACATTGATATACTATTTATCCATGATGTAAGTACTAAAGAAGACTGGGATAAAATAGTTAACAATGGAATACTGGACTTTATGGAAGCAGAAAAAAAAGCAGGCAGGATTCACCATATTGGTTGTTCAACCCATAGTGTCGATATTGGTGAAATTATGCTTAAGACGGGTAGGTTTGAAGTAGTGATGCTGGCCTATAATCCTGTCAACAGAGCAATTGAAGATAATTTACTACCCCTTACACGGTCCCTGGATATAGGTGTTATTATTATGAAGCCCTTTGCTGGTGGAATATTAACAGAAAAAGGTAGTAAACAGCTTGGCTTTAACATTACTGCCGAGGAAAGTCTGCTTTTTGCAGCCAGTCATCCGGATGTAACAACAGTTATTCCAGGACTGGATAAGCTGGAATATGTAGAGACAGCCCTTAAGGTTGCCGATTCACCGCTTGAATTAACAGCTGAAGAAGGGAAAAGAATTATTAAGAAAGTAAAGATAAAAAGCAAGTATTATTGCAGGGGCTGTGGTTACTGCCTTCCCTGTCCCGTGGGCATAAATATTCCTCAACTGTTAAAGTTATTAAATCGCTGGGAAGCATTTAAAAATGTTAACTGGGCCCAGATGCATTTGATTAGAGACGAGTACCATAAAATTGATCAAAAAGCTGATGTGTGTCTAGCATGTGAGCAATGTGTGGCCCGTTGTCCCTATAATCTCCCGGTACCGGAAATGATGAAAACTATCAGTCGGTCATTGTAATTATCTCCCTTAACTTAACAGAACTGATATAATGAATAGGAGGAAGAAATTATGAAGAAATTTATTTTTCCTGAAGATTTTCTATGGGGTGCAGCTACTTCATCTTACCAGATTGAAGGGGCTTATAATGTTGATGGTAAGGGGGAATCTATCTGGGATAGATTCAGTCATACCTCTGGTAAAATCCATAACAATGAAAATGGTGATATTGCCTGCGACCACTACCACCGTTTTCAGGAAGATGTTGCCCTGATGAAAGAAATTGGGCTAAAAAGCTATCGCTTTTCTATCTCCTGGCCCAGGATCTTGCCAGAAGGTAAAGGAAAGGTTAATCAAAAAGGGCTGGATTTTTATAAAAGACTGGTTGAAGAACTCTTGCAAAATGATATTCAACCGGCGGTGACCCTCTATCACTGGGACCTTCCCCAGGCTCTCCAGGATGAAGGGGGCTGGGTAAACAGGGATACTGTTAATTACTTTACCGAGTATGCCGGGATAGTTTTCCAGGCCCTGGGAGACAGGGTGCCCCTGTGGATTACCCATAATGAACCCTGGGTGGTGTCTTTTCTCGGCTATGCTTTTGGTGAACATGCCCCGGGAATTAAAGATTATGCCCAGGCACTGCAGGCAGCTCACCATCTTTTGGTTTCTCACGGGATGACAGTTGATTGTTATCGGGGCTTGAACCTTGATGGCAAAATAGGAATTACCCTTAACCTGACTAAAGCCTATCCTGTAACTGATAGCAAAAAAGACCGTGAAGCCGCTGCCAGAATGGAAGCCTTTATTAATGGGTGGTTTTTAGACCCAATCTTTAAAGCTGAATATCCTCAGATTTTATCTACAATCTACGAAAAAGAGTTTGGTAAATCGGACATTAAAGAAGGGGATATGGAAATTATTAACCGGGAAATTGACTTTTTAGGTATTAATTACTATACCAGGTCCCTGGTCAGACATAATGCAGAAGATCATTTGCTGGAATGTAAGGCTATAAAAAATGAAGAAGCAGAATATACCGAGATGGATTGGGAAGTTTATCCTGAAGGGTTATATGATCTCCTGGTTCATTTAAATAAAAACTACACCCAAAAACCCCTGTATATAACCGAAAATGGTGCTGCTTATCCTGATAAATTAGGGGAAGACGGACGGGTCCATGACATAAAAAGGATTAATTACTTAAGGGAACATTTTAAAAGTGTCCACAAAGCTATTGAAGAAGGAGTTCCTTTAAAGGGTTATTATGTCTGGTCTTTAATGGATAATTTTGAATGGGCCTACGGGTACAGCAAGAGATTTGGTATTATTTTTGTTGATTATGAAGATCAACAAAAAAGGGTTCTAAAGGATAGTGCCCGCTGGTACAGTCAGGTAATTAGAAATAATGGAGTTTTAGAATAAAAATTTAGAGGGGGGTTTTTAAATTCAGAAATTAATGTATTTATCCTGCAAATAATATAGAAAGGAAGGACAAGATGAAGGAATTTAGTTTAAATGGAAAATGGGAATTATTAAAAGAAGGGAAAGGAGAAGTAATACCCGTTTCAGTCCCCGGGTGTGTTCATACAGATCTGCTGGCGGCAGGTAAAATTGATGCCCCCTTTTACCGTGATAATGAAGAAAAACTAATGTGGATAGGTGAAACCGACTGGCTTTACAGAAGGGAATTTGATTTTCCAGCAGAACTTAAAGAAAAAGATAAAGTCCTGTTACGCTGTGAGGGACTGGATACCCTGACCACCATTTATATTAATGGGCAGGAAATAGGCAGGACAGATAATATGTATCGCTTCTGGGAATTTGATGTTAAGGATATTATAAAAAGCGGCAAAAACCTGATAGAAATATATTTTCATGCCCCTTTGCCTTATCTTAGAAAGAAGGATGAAGAATTTTATCTCCCTGCCTGGAGTGTTGGTGACCATCGCTTACATAGTGGTGGCTGGTTGCGTAAACAACCCAGTAATTTTGGCTGGGACTGGGGACCAAAACTGGTTACTTCCGGAATCTGGCGGGATATTAAGATCCTGGCATATGATGTTGCCAGGATAAATGATATACATATTTTGCAGGATCATTCTAAAGAGGGAGTAGTAGAGCTGGAGATAAATACTACCCTGGATAGAATGGAAACAGGCAAACTGACTTTAAAATATGATCTTTCCTACAGGGGGGAAACAATTTTTAAAAAGGAAGAAAAAATAAGCGGTAAAAAAGCGAATGTTAAATTTATTGTTAAAAACCCGCAACTCTGGTGGCCTAATGGGTTAGGAGATCAGCCACTATATCATCTTCAAGTTGAATTGTCTAAAGATGAAAAACTTCTGGATTTTGAAGAAAAAAGAATTGGATTACGGACATTAAAACTGGTGACAGAGGATGATGAGTGGGGACAATCCTTTAAATTTGCAATAAATGGAGTCGATTTCTTTGCCAAGGGTGCTAACTGGATACCTGCTGACACCTTTGTCTCCCGCCTGACTGCTGAAGATTATCGCCACCTCTTAGAAGATGCCGCAAAGGCCAACATGAATATGATCCGGGTCTGGGGTGGAGGCATATATGAGGATGATGTCTTTTATGAAATCTGTGATGAACTCGGCCTCTGTGTCTGGCAGGATTTTATGTTTGCCTGTGGGACCTATCCCTCCTTTGATAAAGATTTTATGGAAAATGTCCGGATAGAAGCAATTCAAAACGTTAAACGAATACGCCACCATGCCTGTGTAGCCCTCTGGTGTGGTAATAATGAGATTGAGCAGGGAATAGCTGCAGATGAGTGGGATGCTGAAAAGGTTAAAATGAGCTGGGATGATTATAAAAAGCTCTTTGATAAACTGCTACCTGAAGTTGTTCAGAAGTTTGACCCTGAAAGGGATTACTGGCCCGGTAGCCCTCACAGTCCAAAAGGTGACCGGGAAGATTTCTATAATCCAAACTGGGGAGATGTTCATGTCTGGGATGTCTGGCATGGCAAAAAGCCCTTTGAATGGTATCGAAACTGTAACCACCGTTTTATCAGTGAGTTTGGTTTTCAATCCTTTCCGGAACCCAGGACTGTTGATAGTTATACGATAACTGATGATAGAAATATTACCAGTTATGTCATGGAACACCACCAGAGAAGTGGTATCGGTAATACTACTATCATACAGTATATGCTTGATTGGTTCCGTTTGCCGATATCCTTTGAGAATGTTCTCTGGGTAAGTCAAATTCTTCAGGGGCTGGGTGTTAAATATGCTGTAGAACACTGGAGGCGCAGCATGCCCCGGGTAATGGGTGCCCTTTACTGGCAGTTGAATGACTGCTGGCCTGTTGCCAGTTGGTCATCCCTTGATTACTATGGCCGCTGGAAGGCCCTGCACTACATGGCTAAAAAATTTTACGCTCCTCTGTTAATTTCTGGTGTAGAAGACAATAAAAAGGGGACGGTGGAGATACATATTACCAGTGACCGTCTGGAAGAGGTTCAGGGTGATGTAAACTGGAGTTTGACTACTGTTAATGGAAAAGAAGTTGATAGTGGAGTAGTTATTGTAGAAATAACGCCAGGTAAAAATCAATTAATTGAAACCCTGGATTTTGC
This sequence comes from Halanaerobiales bacterium, assembly GCA_029981855.1. Lineage (GTDB taxonomy): Bacteria > Bacillota > Halanaerobiia > Halanaerobiales > DTU029 > JARRCS01. The sequence continues at coordinate 12,896 of JARRCS010000027.1, forward strand.
AGATAAAGTTAATGAATATGGTATCAGGAATTTAATAGTCTGGCTGGAATTAAAGGTAGATGGTAAGACGGTATCTGATAACTATGTTTTCTTTGCCAGACCCAAACATATGGAGCTGTCTGATCCCGGAATTACCTGTGGGGTTAAAAAGGCAGGTAATAATAAATACTGTGTTGACCTGACTGCAGAAAGGCCGGCCCTGTGGACCTGGCTGGAGTTGAAGGATATTGATGCCAGGTTGAGTGATAACTTCTTCCATCTAAGACCTGGAAAGAGGGTATCGGTAATCCTCGAGCCTGAAAAAGAACTGTCTCTTAGTGAGATAAAGGGGAAAATAATAGTCAGGTCTTTAATTGATACCTATAAATAAAATGCCATAATTGAGCCTCTCTGACCAGTTAATTGACCACCTTAATAATTTGAACACCTCTTTACAAAAAACAATCAGTATTTATGAACACTTTCGCAGTAAAAACTTTGATATAACAGACTTTATTCTCGCTGAGTATTTTTTTTGCATTTTCGGGGTCTGAGACGAAACTGGCAAAAAATATTTCACGGTGTATTTTCTGGCTCAGAATATATTTAATGTGTTGCGTACTTTCATATTGTAAGTTCTTTAAATATTTATTTCTCCAGGGCAAAAAGCGGACACAGGTATAGCATATATTAATCAAATTAACATAATTTTCTATTCCTGTTACGGAACGGAGCAAATATTTACCAAATGAGACTGGAATAAAATATAGAACACGGGCTCGTATGGGTCGTTGTCAGTTGTTGATTTAGTTGCAACTAAAAGTAACATAAAAGTTTAAAAGTAAAAATATTTAAAAGAGACAGGTGGGGCAGACGGAATTAATTCTTTTTATTTGGAAAGCAACAGAAAAATAAAGGGGAAATTTTTAAAATCAGAAAAAAATGGTTAGTGATATACAAGAAAGTCACATAAAAAATCAAAGCTTATGGCTGGATTTAAAGATATTGTTAAAGACCGTTTATGGGTAAGATCCTTTTTTTCTTGACAGAATCTGCCTGATGGTGGTATTCTATTATTAAGGTTCATAAAATGAACACAGGAGAGTTATCTTCATCTCATGGTGATATTTATGGAACAACGCGTACTTAATCTATTGGAGATAATCGAAAAAAAGGAAGATGCCACCCAGCGAGATCTTGCCCGCTATACCGGCATGTCTCTCGGGATGGTTAATATATTGATTAAGAGGTGGGTCATCTTATCCTTGATGATGGAAATAAAGATATGGATTACATGTTTTCTGATCTTTATACAATTTTTGAAATCTAATTTAAATTGGTGGAATGGTAATAATCATATAGTATATAATATAAGTATAGTAGATATTTTTCTGTTTTTTTTTATTAAAAGTGTGGAAGAAGAAGGTGTTTTTCTTTGAAAAACCAGCGAAAAAAAGATATCCCCAATTGTTTGGAAAAAGTATTTAGAATTAATAAAAGAAAGAACAACAAAAGAAATTGACCCTGAAAAAATAATATTATTTGGTTCTTATGCTAGAGGGGAAGCTACAGAAAATAGTGATCTTGATTTATTAGTGGAATTATCAAAAAAAAGCTTATTTGATTTAGCAGGAATCAAAGTTGATTTGGAAGAAACTTTAAATAAAAGTGTAGATATAAATACTTTTAATGGATTAAATTATTCTATCAGGGAAGGATTAAAAGAGCGGGTCTTAAAAGAACAGGTGAGAATTATATGACAGTTTCAAGGAACATGGCAAGAGTGGGTAGAGTATTTTTTGGATAAAGCAAGAGAACAAGCCGTAAGTGGTCAAAAGAAAATAGAGCATATACTTGATTTTTATCCCAGGATTATAAAAGAGGCTGAGAAAGCAGTGGGATCCAGGGCATATAAATTACATCTTTTCTGAACTCTATGCAATCTTTGAGATGTGGTGTTATAAAAATGAATTACGTTAATAAGAAGACTAAACTTTTATAAGAAAGGAGTTTAATAAAAGAGATGCCTTATACAAGAAAAGATATAGAAGAAAAATTAAAGAAGGAAAAAGATTATTTGAAAAATAAGTTTAAAGTAGAAAAAATAGGAATTTTTGGGTCGTATGCTAGAAATGAAGCTAGAGATGATAGTGATATTGATTTATTAGTAGAATTCAATGAAAATATAGGATGGGAATTTATTGATCTAAAGGATTACTTGGAAAGCAAGTTAAACAAAAAAGTAGACCTTGTTACAGTTGATGCCTTAAAACCACAGTTAAAATCCAGTATATTGAATGAGGTAATATACCAATGAGAAAACAGAAATTATATTTTGAAGATATTATAAATGCTATGGATAAGATTGAAAAGTATATTAAAAATCTTGATAAAGATAGTTTTACTGATAATGAAATGGTTGTAGATGCTGTATTGAGGAATCTAGAAATCATCGGAGAAGCAGCCGGAAACATATCTGATGATATAAAGAATAAATATTCTAATATTCCATGGCGAAGAATGATAGGTCTTCGTAATATTGTTATTCATGATTATTTCGGGGTAGATTTAAATATTATTTGGGAAATTATTAAGGTAAATTTACCAGAAACAAAACCATTAATTAATAAAGTTATGGATAATGAATATAATAATGAATAGCAGAAAGAATTATACAAGCTAATAACCATTATATGGTGATTTTATTCGGTGAATAACTGTTTTGCATAGATTTTTTTAAATTGCAAGAATATACGTTTATGGATAAATTGCTATTTTTGTAAAGGTGATATGAAGAGCCGTATGCCTAAATTGGGCACGTACGGATCTATGAGGGATGTGTATCGACCGGCCATAGAGCAAATATTGTGACACTCACAGACGAAAGGGTGAGCTAACGGTGAAACTGTTCTGTGTTACCATTACTTGCAGTTAAGGAGAATTTCGCAGGATAGGAGGGAAGTCAGTTATGAGTCAAATGGGTATTATGCCATTAGCCATGCTTCGACCTGGTCAAAAAGCAAGGGTTGTCTATACTGAGGAATATGGAGAGGATTAGTTCAACATCTGTCCGATATGGGACTGAGTGAGGGCTCGGAAATTGATTATGGTGAAGCTTTAGAACCAATTTTAGCTGATTTAGAAAAAGAGATATCAGCAGATAAAAGGTTTGCAAAGTATTCTCCCCGGTGGCTGGCCGTGAAATTAATGGCAGATGATAGCAAAGTAAAAGAACTTTTTAGTTAAAGAAGGGGGATTTTAAATGGATAATTTGATATTGATAATAGCCGGCATTTTAAGCGGCTGGTATATTTTTTTAACATCTATTGAGAATGTTTATCAATTATTAAGGTAAAGCTGATTTTTTCGAAAGTAAGTTTTTAGTTATGCAAGAGTTACTTTGAAATGATAGGGGAAAATAAGGATATAAATAATTTGATAATATCGAGATTGAACGGGGAAAACCTTATTAACGGGTTTCAATTGAACCAGTTAATCAAAAATAGAGAAAATTACTATATAATTATAGTTGCGAACGCAACTATAATTTGGTATGATTAGATTAATAAATTAGTTGCAGCTGCAATGAAAAAGAGGTGAAATTATATGTTGATTGATGCTCCTATTGGCAAATGGATATCCAGATTATATAAACACCATGAACAATTTATTAATGAGAAACTTGAAACTTATAACCTAAAACACAGTGAGGCTAATCTGTTAATGTACCTTTATAATAATAAAGATGGTATAAATCAGGAAGCTTTAACAACAAATCTGGGTGTCGATAAGGCTACTGTTTCCAGGGCAGTCCAGGGCTTGTTAAAGAAAAGTTACCTTTTTCGCAAGAGGTCTTCCCGGGATGGCAGGGTAAATTTAATTTTCCTGAGCAAAAAGGCCAGAGAAATTGAAGAAGTAGTAAGAAATATCTATCAGAGCTGGTTCAACCTGATAATGGGGGATATTCCCGATGATGAGATTAAAATAATGTTAAAAAACCTGGAGAAGATGTATAATTTTGTACAACACGAATTATCATGAAAAAAATTGAGGTGATAGTAATGGACAGGATCTTAAGACATGAAAAACTCATTGTAGTTACTGTATTAATAATTACTATTTTTTTTGCCTGGCAAATCCCGGATATTAAAATTAATAATGATATAAAGGTCTTTTTGCCTGATAATCATATCTCCAAAGTAATTAATAAGGAAATAGAGGGTATTTTTGGTGGTAATGATAGAATGGTGGTTGCAGTCAGGGTAAAAAATGGTAACCTTATTAACAGGGCAAATATTTCACGAATAGCTGAATTAACTGCTGAACTTGAGCAAATTAAAGGGGTAGATGAAGTAACCTCAATAACTAATGCAGACTATATTGAAGGTACAGCAGAGGGAATGGTGGTAGAGGAGCTGGTTCAAGAGATTCCGGAAGACAGTAAAGATATATATGAATTAAAAAGGAAGTTGTTATCCTGGGACCTTTATAAAGATAATCTTTATGATGATGAGTTTAAAGCAACACAGATTTTAGTAAATTTAAAAGATAATCTTACTAATAAAGATAAAGATCAAATATATTATCAGATTGAAGAAATTACAAATAATTATAAAAATGATAAGCTGGAAATGTATATTGCCGGGGCTTCAGCAGTCAATGTCTTGATGGGGGATAAGATGATTCAGGATATCAAATATCTGATTCCCTTCATTGTGATTGTGCTGGTATTTGCTCTTTTCCTCTTTTTTAGAAAAATACTACCTGTGGTTTTGACCATGGTGACTGTGATTATCAGTACAATCTGGGCAATTGGTTTGATGGCACTGTTGGGAATCAATATGACACTTGTATCAACTGTTATTCCGGTACTATTAATAGCAGTTGGTAGTGCTTATGGAATACATATCTTAAGCCATTATTATGATCATCTGGCAAGGGAGAAAGATACTATAACAAGTGAAAAACATCGGGAGATAGTGTTGGCAACGGTCAAGCAGATAGGTAAACCGGTATTACTGGCTGCTTTAACAACAGTGGTTGGCTTTGGTTCGCTGACTACCAGTCAGATTGTACCGATCAAGAGTTTCGGTATTTTTACAGCTATAGGAATTGCCGCCGCCTTTTTAGTAGCCCTACTTTTAATACCAGCACTATTGTTGATTAAATTTGGTAAAAGGGATAAAGTACCCGCGGATAGGTATCAGACAATCGAACATTTTGAAACCATAATTACAAAACTTCATGGTTTTTATATCCAGAAGAGAATAAATTTGTTGATATTTGCGGTTATAGTTATAATCATTTCAGTGCTTGGTATGAGCAGAATTATTATTGATACACCTCTAATTGAGATGTTTAAAGAAGATACTGAGATCAGGCAGGCAGATGATTTTATCAATGATAATTTTGCCGGGACTTCAATAATGAATGTGATGATTGCAGGAGAAGGTCGGGGGAGCCTAACTGACCCGGAAATATTAAAACAGATGGATGGTCTGGAACAATACCTGATGGAAAATATCACTGAGGTTGGTAAGGTCTCTTCAATAACCGATTTTATCAAGAGAATGAATAGGGTTATGCATTACCCTGAAATAGAAGCTGGAGAACAGACTCAAACTGATGATAACAATATGGAAAGTGAGACTACCAGTAGTTTTTTCAGTGAATCAAGTGATAATGTAGAAGAGACTACTTCCAGTTTCTACTCTGCATCTGAAGAAGATGTTGTAGAGAGTGAGTCAACTTCAAGTTTTTATACTAGTGAAGATGAAGGTTCTACAGACCAGCAAAATAGTCAAAATAGTAATGAGCAAAAGGATATTATTATCAATGGACCAGATAGAGAAAAAACCATCAGTGAATACGAGTTTGTCAGCTTATTAAACAATAGCCTGGCCAGGGCTGATAAACTTGGATTAAGTGGAGAAGAATTAATTGAACTGATTAATAGAGAAACAAATTACCGGGGAGCAGCTTATAATGAGATACCTTATGATTTAAGTAAATACCCTGTAGAAGATAAACAGGGATTAAGGAATTTAATATCTCAATACCTGCTTTTATATTCAGGAAATCTCGATGATATGATCAATGACCAGTTAGAGCCAGACAAAGCACAGATGATTATACAGCTTAAAGATCCGAGTAACCTGGTAGCTGCCAGAGTAAAAAAAGAAATACTAAATTATTGTCAAGAGAACTTCCCTGAGGGCTATCATGTTAAAGTATCTGGTCATGCTGATCTGGCACTTGCTGCAAACAATTTGATTGTCCATAGTCAGACAATGAGTATTCTGGTTTCCTTTATCATTGTTTTTTTAATTGTAGCTCTTTCCTATAAATCTTTTGTTGCTGGTATATATGGTATAATCCCACTGGGCTTTTCCCTGCTGATTAATTTTGGCTTGATGGGGTATACTGGAATTAAACTGGATGTCGGGACTGCCATGGTTGCTTCCATAGCGATTGGTATTGGAGTAGATTATACAATACACTTTCTGGCCGGATACCATGCAGAGCGGAAAAAAAGTTCTGATCTAGGCCAGGTTACAAGGAATACCCTGACTTCAACAGGTAAGGCCATTATCTTTAATGCTATTTCTGTAGCAGCCGGGTTTATGGTGCTTGTCTTTTCCAATTTTTATCCCCTGGTCTATCTGGGGTTATTAATTACACTGACAATGTTTACTTCATCACTGGCTGCACTAACAATATTACCTCTATTACTCAATATCTTTAAACCAGCCTTTATTTCCAAATAATTAAAATGAGGAGGAATTAATGATGGATGTATTAAAGCGGAGTAAAGTGATAGTGCTTTTTATGGTGTTGTTTGTTCTGGGTTTTAGCCTCTCTGCAGCTGCAATTACTGGTAGAGAAGTTATGGAAAAAGTAGATGAAAGGGATACAGGAGAGACTCAACATGCCTTAATGGGGATGGATTTAATCGATAAAAATGGTGAGGTAAGTCCAAGAACAATAGAGGTCTGGGCAGAGAAATATGGTGATCCAGCAGATGATTTAAATAAGATGGTTATGGTTTTCCATGAGCCTGCTTCAGTAAAAAATACCCGTTTCTTACAGATTGAAAATAAGGAGCGGGATGATGACCAGTGGATTTATCTGCCTGCACTGCAGAGAGTAAGAAGGATTTCTGCTTCTCAGGGTGGAGATTCATTTATGGGGTCTGACTTTACCTATGATGATATGGAGTCAAGAAACATCGATGATTTTACTTATCAGCTCCTGAAGGAGGAAACAGTGGGCAAATATGAATGTTATGTAGTTGAGGCAATTCCCAAAAATCCTGAAGAAGAGCAGTATCAAAAGACGATTTCCTGGATTACCAAAGAACACTTTATTCCAATTAGATTAGAAATGTATGATAAAGATAGTGGTAAATTATATAAGCTAATGACTGTGGAAGAAAATATTAAGAAGATCAATGGTATCTGGACTATTTTCTCTACTACTATGGAGAATCTGGAGAGTGGGCATAAGACTCACCTTTATATAAAACAGGATAAAAATGGCAACTACTTAATTGAATATAATAAAGAAATCAGTGACAGGAGATTTACCCAGCAATTCCTGAAAACCGGGAAATAATAATCTGACAAGAAGGTGATATTAATGCCTGAAAAATCTATGATGATACTGGTAGTTGCAACCCTGATCATATCTATCTTTACTTTCACTACAATGGCTTTTGAAAGTGAGAGTTTTTTTTCAGAGGAACAGGGCCCGGAATTTACCTATTCCGGGGAGCTCTATTCTGAATACAGGTTATTTAAAAATGGGAATAATTCGGGTCATATAAACCTTGAGCTTGAACTTGCTTATCAAACTGAAAATTACGATTTAGATGCTTTAATTGATTATACTTCTGGTGCCCGGGAGGAGCTTGACCTTGCTGAGGCTTTTATCAAATATTATGCTGGGGATTATCAAGTTCTTATGGGTAAAAAGAGGCTTGTCTGGGGAAAGGGAGATCAAGTACATGTAGTCGACCAGATCAATGCAGAGGATATGAGTGACTTTATCAATCCCGATTACCTTGATAGACAGGTTGGAGAAGAGATGCTCAAGGTAGATCGTTATTTCAGGAATGGTCAGGGCTTATTGGAATTTGTCTATACACCAGAATTCACACCACATAAATTAGCTGATGACCCTGATAGTCAACTGGGGAACTGGGTAATCAACCCCTTTACGACCATCTCAATGGAGGAGATAAGTGCATTGACTGGCTACAGTCAAGCGGAAATAATCAATCAGGTGGAAGCTGCTTTCCCTGAATATGATGATCAGTTTGCCCTCCGTTATACAGATAGCAGACAGGGGATAGATTATGGTTTCAGTTATTATCATGGTTATTTAAGGGATCCTGCTTATAATAAAACCGTTTTATTGGCTGCTGTGTCCAACCCTTCACAGTTAGACAAAGATAAATTTGAGGAGTTACTTACAGCAGCTGAGTTGCATTATGATCAGGTTGATATGCTGGGTGTTGAGCTGGCAACGGTCTGGAAAACTATAAATACCAGATTTGAAGTGGCTTATTTCAGGACAGATGATATTTCTGGTGATGATCCACTGGTCAGAAATAATAAAATAGCCTGGATTATCGGTGGGGACAGGGATATACCGCTCAGTAACCTTAACTTAAATATCCAGTTGACCGGGGAAAAAATTCTGGATAGCACTGCAATAAACAACAATGGCATTAGTGACCTGGAGTATAATGAAAATGGTGATTATACTACAAACAGGGTGATAGTTAATCTTGAAGATAGTTATCAGAATGAAACTATTGTTCCGGAAGTGACCTGGATATATAACCTTGAGGATGAGGATTATTCCCTTGAGGCTAAGGTCGATTACAAAATAAAGGATGATTTACACTTAGAGCTTGCTCATAAGATATTTTCTGGTAATCCCGGTACTACTTTTGGTCAGTTTGCAGATAATGATTTCACATCACTGGCAGTGAGATATAGTTTTTAGTAATGGGAATAATTGATAATCCCCTGCTAAGTCCAGCAGGGGATTATTATATTCTCGCTTTTACATATTATAATTATTGAAGTTTTCCTTGAAATTGCTTACCAGTTTTTCCATTTTTTCCAGGTATCCGGTCATTTCTTTAATTTTATGGGAATAATCGTTAACACTGGCACTCATTTCTTGTACACTTTCTAAAACCTGATTACTTTCTTCTAAATTCTTGTAAAGTGGTAATAATATATTATGAAATAGATTATTTTCTGTGACGGGATTAAACAAATGGAGAGTAAGTCTATTTGACAAATAATGTATATTGGGATACTATTAAAATTAAGAAAGTTCATCCTGGCTAAGGGGGGATTTTTTTGTATCAGGATAAAATTCCATTTCAAATTATAGATAAATATAGTATAGAACTTCTGTTGCTATTTGGCTCATATGCTGATAATACGAGCCATCAAAACAGTGACCTTGACCTGGGCTATATGAGCAAAGAGATATTAACTCGAGAAAAGGAGTTAGATCTATTAACAGAATTAATGCAGTTTTATCAGAAGGGAGATATTGACCTGGTAGATTTAAAAAAAGCAACCCCTGCCCTGAAAGTAGAGATAGCAAACAGGGGTAAGTTATTATATGGTAGAGAAGATGTTCTGTTGAATTTTCAATTATATGCAGCTGCCAGATATGCGGATACTTGTTTTTTGCGTCGGGAAAGGGAAAAATACCTTAAAGAGAGGGTGAGGAACTTATGACCAATTCTTTACGGACAGCAGTGATTGATAAACTACTTAAAATTGAGCAGTACCTGAAAGAGTTAAAAGCGGTTATGCCAGCTGATTATCAGGAATATTTATCAAATAAAATGATAAGGTATGCTATAGAGAGACTGATACAACTAATTATAGACCTGGCTTTAGATATCAATAATATTATTATCAAAGATAAAGGTAAACCCCCTGCTATAGATTATTTTAATTCCTTTGTCGAACTGATTGAAATTGGTGTTCTGGATAAAGAATTTGCCTATCAGATAGCCCCCAGTACTGGCTTAAGGAATAGACTTGTTCATGAGTATGAAAAAATAGATAATAAAATTGTTTATGACAGTATAGATAAAACCTATCATATTTATCGAAAATATATCAAAGAAATTAGCAAGTATCTTGGGCTATAAGGGGGAACAGGTTCGATAATAGAGGTGTTTATCTGGTACAAACAATACGTCCATAACCAGTATTCAATCTGTTAGTTTTATGCATAAATGGTTTCTAAAAAAAGTAACAAACAAATCGTTGAATTCATACTACTACCTGCTTTCATATACCAAATTAAAGTCATTACCCATATTTGTTGTTATTGATGATACCTTACAGGCAAAATTCGGTGTCCACTTTGAATGTCGGAAAGAACTATTTGACCACACTGCTCGGAATGGCTCTAATTATCTTAATGGACATTGTTTTGTAGGATTAATTCTTAAAATTCCTGTGTTCTTTAAAAAGCAGGATATCTATTATCTTAAAGT
>JARRCS010000011.1 GCA_029981855.1 Halanaerobiales bacterium
TTTCGGCTTGTTGTTTAATTTTCAAGGATCATAATCCTTTTGTTTCTGCCCTAAAGGGCCGAAATAACTGCGGTTTATTCTCAACCGCGCAAGAAATATATTATCATTTTTTGTCTTCTTTGTCAAGAGAATTTTTGCTGAAATTTCTTCTCTCAAAAAGAAGAACTATGGTGACGACAGTGTATATATTACCACTTCCGCCGGCTCTTGTCAAGGACTTTATTAAGTCATTCTGAGATTTTTGTCACCCCAGAACAAATCGTGAAAAAGTGACAGATGATATTCTAACACCGCTCCTTTCTCCTGTCAAGAGCCTTTTTTAAACCCTCTCGATAGCGGCGAATAATATCTTACTATCTTAATACAAGTTTGTCAAGTAATAATTTTCTCCTTGATGATCCCCCCGCCAATAACCGTATCACCATCATAAAATACGACCGATTGACCGGGGGTAACGGCCCGCTGTGCTTTATCAAAGATAACCTTGACCTCACCGCTGCTGGCGGGCTCAATAGTTGCTTTAGCTTCGGGACTATTATACCTGATCTTTGCCGTAACCCTGAGGGGTTCCTGCAAATCGCTAATAGCAATCCAGTTTAGCTTATCAGCTAGCAGGGCCCGGCTATAAACCTCCTCATCTCTGCCGACGATAACCGCATTCCTCTCCCTATCCAGTTTAATAACATAGAGGGGATAGCCTGCAGCAATCCCCAGACCCCTTCTCTGCCCGATAGTATAATAATGAAGACCTCTGTGTTCACCCAGTTGATTACCATCAGTGTTTAGTATAGGTCCCGGACTTGAAAGATCAGGGTAATTCTCATCAAGAAAACGGATATAGTCATCATCGGGAACAAAACAGATCTCCTGACTATCCGGTTTATTATGCACTCTAAACCCCAGTTCTCTCGCTATCTCCCTTACCTCTCTCTTTTGATAATCCCCCAGAGGCATCAGGGTATGTTCTAACTGGAACTGGGTAAATCCATAGAGCATATAGGTCTGATCCTTCTCCTGGTCCTCCGCTTTTTTCAGCAGATGACGCCCCTGTCTGTTATGGACTATCCTGGCGTAGTGTCCTGTGGCAAGATAGTCCGCATCCAGCTGAAGGGCCTTATCTAATAGCGCTTTAAATTTGATCTCCTTATTACAGACAATACAGGGATTTGGAGTGCGGGCATTCCTGTATTCAGAAACAAAATTATCGATAACACTCTTCTGAAATTCATCCTTTAAATTAAAGGTATAATGGGGGATACCCAGTTTATGGGCTACCCTTCTGGCATCCTCAATGGAGGACAAAGAACAACAACCTCCCTCTTCCGGGGAAGGTTGCTCATAATCAGGAAATATCTCCATCGTTCCTCCAATTACCTCATAACCTTTTTCCCTTAAAAGAGCAGCGGTGACAGAACTATCAACACCGCCGCTCATGGCAACCAGAACTCTTTCCATCTAATCTCACCCTAAAATCTATTGATCATTACTAACAGAATCTAAATAACCCTTACTCTCCTCAGTTTCAGCTTGAGGTTCTTCTTCGGAGGATTTCCCCAAATAACTATTAATAGCATTATGCAGGGCATCAGCAGCCAGATTTGAACAGTGCATCTTGACCGGCGGTAAGCCATCAAGGGCCTCAGCAACCGTATCCTTACTGATTTTCATGGCCTCTTCAATTGTCTTGCCCTTGATAAGTTCGGTAACCATACTGCTGGTGGCTACCGCTGCCCCGCAGCCAAAGGTTTTAAACTTGGCATCCTCAATCCTGCCATTCTTTATTTTTAAATATAGTTTTATAATATCCCCGCAGACCGGATTACCTACCTTGCCGATAGCGTCTGCATCCTTAATCTCGCCTACATTACGCGGGTTATTGAAATGATCCATCACCTTTTCAGAGTACATAGTACCATCTCCTTATAATAAACATTAAATCTATCCTCTAACCCTCATATAGAGGGGACATATCTCTTAATTTTTGAATAATACCGGGTAAGACCTCAAGCAGGTAATCGATATCTTCCTCCGTATTATCCAGACCGAGGGTCAACCTCAGAGACCCATGGGCAGTCTCGTGAGGACGGCCGATCGCCAGCAGAACATGGGATGGATCCAGGGAACCGGAAGTACAGGCAGAACCGCTGGAAGCGGCAATACCAAGCATATCGAGGTTCAATAGGATCGACTCTCCCTCGACATAGCGGAAACAGAAATTAACATTATTGGGTAGTCTATCTTTACCTCTGGGCCCGTTAAGGACAACCTCATTTATCTTCTCCTCTATACCCTGAATCAGCTTATCCCTTAATCTGCTAACCTCTTCTGCCTTGCTTTCTAACTTTTCTCCGGCAATCTCAGCAGCCTTGCCCAGGCCGACTATTCCGGGGACATTCTCCGTACCTGCCCGGCGTTTCCTCTCCTGGGCACCACCGGAGATCTGGGGAACAATCCTGGTCCCCTTGCGAATATATAAGGCCCCAACACCCTTGGGCCCGTTAAATTTATGGGCTGAGAGGGAAAGCAGGTCAACCTTAAGTTCATTAACATCTACAGGAATCTGGCCTACCGCCTGAACGGCGTCGGTGTGAAAATAGATATCGTGCTTCTCGACAATCTCTCCGATCTCCTTTATGGGCTCTATGGTACCAATCTCATTATTGGCCATCATAATCGTTACCAGAATGGTATCCTCTCTAATAGCCTCGGCAACACTTTCGGGACTGACAAATCCCTCATCATCTACATCTAAATAAGTAATATCAAATCCCAGATATTTCTCCAGGTACTCACAGGTATGCAGAACCGCATGGTGCTCTATCTTGGAAGTAATGATATGTTTGCCTTTATTCTGCAGGGCCATAGCAGCACCCTTTATGGCCAGGTTATCCGCCTCCGTTCCCCCGCTGGTAAAGATAATCTCCCGTTCATCGTCTGCACCAATTAAAGCCGCAACCTTTTCTCTCGCCTCACTGACAGCCATTGCTGCCTTCTGGGCAATCGAATAAATACTGGAGGGGTTACCATAAAATTGGGTAAGATAAGGCTCCATAGCCTTAAAAACCTCAGGTGCAACAGGGGTTGTTGCTGCATGATCAAGATATATTTTATTCATCTCCGACACTCCTATCTATATATGATAGATATAGCCATTACTATTTTCCTGATACTTCTTCTTTAAGTCTGCTAAGGTAATAGAATTAAGCAGTTTTTCAACCTTTTCCTTAATCTCAACCCAGATATCATAGGCAACGCAGTCTGTAACCTTCTCACAGCTTTCCTTCTCCAGGACACAATCAGCCGGAGCAACGGGTCCTTCCAGGGCGGTCAGTATATCCCCTACGGTAATATCTTCAGCCGGGTGATTTAAGAGATAACCACCATGGGCACCCCGGACACTTTTAACAATACCGGCTTTTCGCAGACTGGCAAATAACTGCTCCAGATACTGTTCTGAAATCTGCTGCCGTTCCGAGATCTCCCTCAGGGGAATTGCCCCCGAACTCTCGTATACGGCTAAATCGACCATTGCCCTCAAACCATATCTACCACGGGAAGATACCTTCATATTCTTCACCTCACATAAACCCGAGTAATCTTATCAACTTTGCACTACAATTCTATCACAGTTATTTTTGCCTGTCAATACCTTTTTTGGTTAGTTACTTTAACTTTACACAAACTGCAAATAGATGTTGGAAAGATGTGGGGCGACTCTATTTATAAAGTTCGGCTATCTTTTTAATCTCTACCCTGTTACCCGTTCTTTCGATAAGACTCTCCCTCAATGTCTTATAATTGCCGGGCTTGAGGAGGGTAATTACCTCTCCTCCCTCATTATGATAATCCGTGGAAAGGATCTCGCCGTGACAGGCCTCAATCTGTCCGAGGATGGTTCCAATCTGCTCGTATGTGCCGGAAATACTTAATTTATAATATAATTCCAGTTTCTTTCTGCCGGCCACTTTAATGGCAAGCCGGGCCGTATCACCGTAGGCCCTGATCAAACCACCTATCCCCAGTTTGGTCCCTCCGAAGTAACGGGTCACAACAATCACCGTATTTGTTAGCCCCTCTCCCTCGATGGCCTGTAAAACAGGCGGACCTGAAGAACCTGCCGGCTCACCGTCATCATCGGCATACCTTAGGGCCTGGTCTCCGCTCCCCAGCTTATAGGCAGAGACATTATGGGTGGCATCATGGTATTTTCCCTTAATCCGCCCAACAAACTCCTTGACCTCTTCTTCACTATCGGCCCTGCTGATACTTCCGTAGAACTTACTGTCCTTGACCTTATTAATCACCTGAATACTCCGTTGGGGCGTATATAAAATACCCTTCATTATTCTATTTCGCCACCTTTAATCTGGCTAATCTGGCAGCACCGTACGCACCAACCAGCTGTGGTCTTTCAGGAACATTAATCTTCATCTTGAGGTTTTCCTCCAGTAGTTTGCGCACCCCTTGATTTAAACATACCCCACCGGTCATGGTTAATTCCTCCTCTAGCCCGACCCTGTGGATCATTCCCCTTAATCTCTTAACAATAGCCAGATGTAGCCCCCTGAGGATTTCTGCCTTATCCGTTCCCCGGGCCACCAGACTGATCACCTCTGACTCGGCAAAAACGGTGCAGGTACTGGAAATGGGGGCCGCCTTTGCAGTCTGTAGGGAAACCCTGCCTATTTCCTTTAGAGGAATCTCCAGGTTTTCAGCCATTACCTCTAGAAAACGGCCGGTCCCCGCTGCACATTTATCATTCATAATAAAGTCCTCTACCCTGCCTGCTGTATCAAGACGGATAACCTTACTATCCTGTCCGCCGATATCAATAATCGTCCTGGTATTTGGAAACTCTGCATACGCTCCCAGAGCATGACAGGTGATCTCCGTAATCTTCTCCTGGGCAAAAGAAACATTGATCCGCCCGTAACCGGTGGCAACAATATAATCAATATCGGTCAAAAGAAGCCCCTTTTCATCTAAAGTCATCTTTAGCGCCTCTTCCGCCCTCTCCGGGCCATTGGCTCCGGTAGGCAGCAGCCCTGAAGTTAAATAATTTCCATCATCGAGAATTACTACCTTGGTCGTCCGCGAACCTACATCTATTCCGGCAGTTAACATACTCCACACCCTTTCTGTTCATCAATTAACTCAACAAAGGCCTGAAGACGGGTCAATAGCTGGCCTTCCCGGTAATTTCGGGTATCTACCAGATCGCCATCAAGATTTAAGAAAGGGATCCCCTTCTTTTTTAAACTATCTTTAATCATTCCCATCCGTCCGCTGCTCTGACGGCATCCCCATTGAGAGAAACCGATAACACCATCAATCTGATAGTCATAAATAAGCTTATATATCCTCTCCAGCTGTCTCTGTAAGGGCCCCCAGCCAAAGTGATTGATCATCTTTCTGGCCAGACTGAGGTAGGGCTTTTCCGGGTCAAGTAATTCCCAGTAGAGCTGGCTATACTCTTCAAAAGCAATTACTGCCCCCATCTCCCTGAGGCTGGAAAAAATCTGCTGCGGGTAATAGGGTTTTAAATGCAGCCAGAGGAGGCGGTATCTCTCTTCCGGTATCACCCCTTCTCCCCCTTTGACCCTGCCTTCCAGCTCTTCTGCCAGTTCCCTGTAAAACCTTAATCCCCCTTTAGAGCCAAAGGACATAAACTCCATCGGAACCAGATTCATGGCATGCTCACCGGAAAAAGTAGCTGGGACCGCCTTCCTCAACTGATTTACCCTTTGATGATAGCGGTAAGCCCGGTTGGACAGGGAAAAAACCGGCCCGAAATCCACTCCACCTTTAGCCAGCTCTTTAGTCAGTGATCGAATCTGTTCCGCAAGCCAGCCGGCATCTTCTAACTGATAGGGGGTTTCCAGTAAATAATAAGGACAATCAAACTGATAACTTATATACTGCAGGTACTTTTTAGCCCCATCACAGAGATGAGATGAGGATATGATTAAATCAGGTTTAGGTACCAGCTCCTTCTTCACTAAACCGGTACCACAGCGGTGGATACTGCAGAGATCAGCATTTAGCCAGTCACCTTCCGCCTCGAGCAGCACCTCATTAGCAACCCCTACGGCGGCGGCAAAACCGGCTGCTACCTCGGGCATGAAGGGGACCCCGCCAACTGCATAGACCAGCTCGCTGGGAATAAAGGTACTACACCAGATCACCGGCCTTCTCCCTGTAAAAGCAGCCTGGGTCTCCCTTAAAAAGTAGAGGAGTGCCTCCTTCATATACCCCTTCATCCGCAGATTGACACCCAGCTTACCCAGGTTATATAAAAAATTATTATGTAATCCCTTACTTATCCATCTAAACTTCCTGTCCATAATAGTACTCCTTTATCACTTTATCCTTTCCAGGGACTCCCTGAAGGCAGTTATCCTGGTATTCAGCTGTCCGCTCTCCCCTGCCTGGTACTCCCCCTCAACCAGTAAGAGGGGGAAATTATTCTCCCGGGCGTTCTCCTTGAGAAATTTGAAATCATAACCGGCCTGGTCACAGAATTTAGGCATAAAATAGATTAATCCATCAGCATCCCGGGAGGTAATTAAACGCTTTACTTCCGCTACTCTCCGCTTTGGCTCCATGGTACGGGGACAGGCAGGTTTATTAAGATATCCCCGGGCCAGCGATTCCAGGGGATTATCTTCCTTTAATTCGATTTGAAAATTAAAAGAGCGCTCCCCGAGGCAGGAATCCAGACCGACAATCCTGAGGCCCGATTCCTCTACCAGTTTTACCAGCCTTCCATCAAGGAGGCAGCTGCTGCTGATTATGACCCGCGGTATCCTTTGATCACTATGATTACTAACATAACCCTCCTCATCCTGCTTAAGCCTGGTATCGCTTACCAGACCGGCAATTTTTACTGTCTGCTGCTGGTAATAGTATTTGACCCCCTCGATCAGCAGGGAAAAGGAGGGGCCGGCACCACCGATTAAATTCTCCAGCAGCCGCTTTAATAACTTACGCCGGTAATTATAGAGCTTAATATTCTCCCGCAAACTTTCCCTAAACTGGCGGTTTTCCGGGTCTATACCCAGATAGGTGAGTAATTTCTCCAGCTGATATTGAAAGTAGCCAGGTTGGGTGGTAACCCTGGGAACCTCCAGCAAGTAAGCATATTCCTCCGCGAGAGCATCGTAAACCCGCCGCATGGCATCACAGCTATTGGCAAAAAGGGAAAGGTCTTGACTACCTGCCACCATTGAGAGAAAAGCCCTGCTATAGGGGCAGAAGTCGTAAGGGAGCAGACCCTGTCCTTTATTACCTATTCCTTCCGGCCACAAACGTCCTGAATTAAAGCCGGCAGCGGCAAAAAGCTCCGGCGGGAGATAGCTGCAGTTTAAATTGACCTCTTTATTTTTCAGTACCTTGCTCATCATTATCTAGTCCCTTCCAGGAATTAATTCTCCGTCTAATTACTTCCTCCTTACCCTGTCGGCTTGGTTCATAAAACTTCAAATCCGTAAGGCCATCCGGTAAGTACTGCTGTTTCACGTAATTACCCGGATAATCATGGGGGTATTTATATCCCTTACCATGGCCCAGCTCCTCTGCCCCCCGGTAGTGGACGTCTCGCAGATGCAGTGGAACAGAACCGGTCGGATTATTCCTGACATATTCCAGGGCGGCATCTATCCCCTTGATCACGGAGTTGCTCTTGGGGGCGGTAGCTATATAAATTACTGCTTCGGCCAGCGGGATTCTGGCCTCCGGCATCCCTACAAACTCAACTGCCTGGGCGGCAGCACTAGCAATCTGTAAAGCCACCGGGTCTGCCACTCCCACATCCTCGGCGGCATGTACGATTATCCGCCTGGCGATAAATCTCGGGTCTTCCCCGGCCTCGAGCATCC
Organism: Halanaerobiales bacterium; assembly: GCA_029981855.1. Classification (GTDB taxonomy): domain Bacteria; phylum Bacillota; class Halanaerobiia; order Halanaerobiales; family DTU029; genus JARRCS01. Next base: position 7,878 of record JARRCS010000011.1, read on the forward strand.
TGGCCAGCCAGAAAAGGGCGGCATCGGGGTCCGAGCCCCTCATGCTCTTGATAAAGGCAGAGACGGTATCATAATGATTATCACCCTGTTTATCGTAGTTTAAAACCTTCTTCTGTAAGGATTCGGCTATAATCTCCTTATTGATTCTGATTTTACCGTCCGGACCCGGTGGGGTCGTCAGCACCGCCAGTTCCAGGGCATTGAGGGCCGTCCTGGCATCACCATCTGCTAAGTAGGCTATATATAATAATTCCTTTTCACCGATCTCCAGATCATAACTACCCAGACCCCTCTCCTTATCCTGAAGGGCATTTTTTAATATCCTCAAGATATCTTCCTTCTCCAGGGGATTTAAACGAAAGATTCTGGATCGTGAAAGCAGGGGGGAATTAACCTCAAAATAGGGGTTTTCAGTGGTCGCCCCGATCATAATGATAATTCCCTCCTCAACGGCAGGTAGCAGGGCATCCTGCTGGGATTTATTAAAACGGTGGATCTCATCAATAAAGAGAATGGTCTTTTGCTTATGGAGAGCCAGGTTATTTCTGGCCCTTTTGATTACCTCACGCAGATCCTTTACCCCCGATGTTACGGCATTTAAACGGACAAAATCAGCCCTGGTCTGTCTGGCAATAACCTGGGCCAGGCTGGTTTTACCCGTTCCGGGCGGGCCGTAGAAAATCAGGGATTGAATCCTGTCAGCCTCTATTGCCCGGCGTAAAAGCTTACCCTCTCCCACGATCTCATCCTGCCCGTAGAGCTCATCCAGATTACGCGGTCTCATCCGGTAAGCCAGCGGTTTATCCGCTAACCTCTCTTCCTGGCTCTGTTCAAAGAGATTAATCATCTTCACCCCCAGTATAAATAACTTCCCTCTCGGTAACTACAATATCAACCGGTTGATCATACCTGCCGAAAGGTAGGGATTCAACCAGCAGGGAATGGAAGATTAAACCGATAGTCTTGGTCTTTTCCGGTAAACGGCTGATCAATCTGTCATAATACCCTCCGCCATACCCGATACGGTAGCCATCTCTGGCAAAGGCCAGTCCCGGAACTACCACAACATCCAGTTCTTCTATCGGGGAGTTGAGTTTAATTTTAGGCTCCTTTATCCCGTATGTACCGGTGATAAGATCACTATCTAGATTATTTATCGGACTGATCCTTAACTCCCTCTTTTCCGGCAGACAATAGGGCAGGTAAACCTCTTTATTATCGACCAGTAGTCTCTTAATTAAACCATGGGTGCTTACTTCATTCCGGTAGGAATAATAAACCATGAACTTGATGGCTCCCCTAACCTCATCCAGTTTAAAGAATCTATTTTTAATAGCTATGCTAGCTCTCTCCAGCTGTTCCCTGCCTAAATTACTGCGAAAATTTAGAAAAAACTCTCTCAACTCTTCCTTAGTTTCCAAAAAATCACCCCGTTTGGCCTGCGGTTCAATCCCTGCAATCAAAGTAAGATTTGATTTTAAAGGATTATAGCGAAACCAATTTGATTATTCAGAGTCAGGATGACCCACGTTCTCTTTATGTAGAAAAAACTAACCCTTCCAGGTTAGTTTCTGGAGTGTTCCACCATGCCGTGTGATTATTTATTTTGATCCCTCTCATCCAGGTGGGTGCCCTCCTACCTGGTTTGTATGTCCTTCGAGAGGCATATACGCCGCAGGTAGAGTCCAGGCTCCCTATGTGTTGGTGTTGGTCAAAACATAATTAATCATCACGCACACAGCAGAACAATTATTTCTCTCTCATGTTCAAATATATCTTATCATAAAATATCTGCTATTGCAACCCTGAAGCACAATAGTAAAATGAGGAAGATTCAAGTCATATAACTTAAAATATAGGCATATTCTTAAAATATAGTACATTATATATACTACCCTGAAAATAGATTGGTTCAAATCCATTTTCATCCAGCTGAGTGCCACTTTTTGGTTGCATGTCTTGAAATAAATTAATTAAAAAGAAAGGTGGTGAAAGACCTGGTTAGTGGTCTTGAGAACACCCTAGTAGTCGATAATCCTGTAAAGACTGTTTATGTTTGCATAGGTTTTAAAAACCAGGTGATTTAAATGATTGCCGAATCCCTAACCACAGTTGTCTTGCTGGCAGTAATAGTGGAAGTTGTTACTAATGGTATCAAGGCAGCCTTCCCGCTTGTTAAGGGGGAAAATGGAAATGGCAGCCGATTAATGGCCGCCATTGTAGGAATTACCATCTGTATATCTACCAGTATCGGTATTTTAAAAAACCTGAATATAGATGTCAGGCATGAAATAATTGACTACATTATTACGGGTATCATTATCTCCCGCGGTTCAAATGCCGTCCATGATATTATATCCGTCTTTGATAAGCAGAAGACAAAGGTGATCTAAAGATCAACTCTAATATTCAGCTCCCTCAGCTGTTTTTCCGATACCTTTGAAGGTGCCTTTGTCATGGGGGAAGTAGCCTTCTGGGTTTTGGGAAAAGCTATGACATCCCTGATAGAATCTGCACCGCTTAAGATCATCATCAAGCGGTCTAAACCAAAGGCAATTCCTCCGTGAGGCGGTGTACCGTATTCAAAGGCCTCGAGCAGAAAGCCAAACTTCTCTTCAGCCTCAGCCTCATCGATATTTAAGGCCTTAAAGACCTTCTGCTGGAGCTCCCTGTTATTGATACGGATACTTCCTCCACCAAGTTCTTCCCCGTTTAACACAAGATCATAAGCCCGGGACCTGACCTTTTCCGGTTCCGTCTCCAGTAAGGGGATATCCTCTGCCAGGGGCGAGGTAAAGGGGTGATGCTTGGCCACATAACGGCCTTCCTCCTCATCATACTCCAGTAACGGAAAATCGGTTACCCAGAGGAATTCGTACTTATTCTCAGGAATAAGTCCTTCTTCCCTGGCAATCTTGAGACGTAAATTCCCCAGAGAATCGGCAACAACTGCCGGCTTATCGGCAACTAAGAGCAACAGGTCACCGTTTTCAGCACCCATAGCCTCTTTAATTCCCTCTATTTCTGCCTCAGATAGGAATTTGGCTAACGGTGATTTCAAACCATCTTCCTTCAGGGCCATCCAGGCCAGGCCTTTAGCCTTAAAGATCTTGACATAATCGGTATAGCCATCGATCTTGCTCCTGGGTGAATCCGCCCCGCCTTTAAAGTTAATACCTTTAACCAGACCCCCGTTGGAGACAGTATTGCTGAATACCTTAAACTCACTATCCTTAACTATCCCGGATATATCCTTCAGTTCCATTCCGAAACGGAGATCGGGCTTATCAGAACCGTATTTATCCATGGCCTCCCGGTAGGTCATTACCGGTATCTCTTCCGGAATTTCAATCCCCCTTAAGCCAAAGATCCTTCTCATTAAACCATCAACTACCCTGAAGATATCCTTCTCGGAGACAAAAGACATCTCGATATCTATCTGGGTAAATTCGGGCTGGCGGTTTGCCCGCAAATCCTCGTCCCTGAAACAGCGGGCAATCTGAAAATACCTCTCCATCCCTGAGGCCATTAAAAGCTGCTTGAAGAGCTGGGGGGATTGCGGTAAGGCATAAAAGCAACCCGGATTAACCCGGCTCGGTACCAGATAATCGCGGGCCCCTTCAGGGGTGCTCTTAGTTAAAATCGGGGTTTCAATCTCCCAGAATCCCTCTTCAGATAGGTAATCCCTGGTGGCCTTCATGACCTTATGCCTGAGTTCCATTATCCTTTGCATCCGGGGCCTTCTCAAATCCAGATACCTGTATTTTAAACGCAGGTCCTCATTAACATCAATCTCATCACTGATATGGAAGGGGGGTGTCTTGGCCTCATCCAGGATATGCAGTTTGACTCCTCTAACCTCAATCTCACCGGTTGCCAGTTCGGGATTTACATTGCCTTCAGGTCGCTTTTCAACCTTACCCTCGACAGCAATAACATATTCTGAACGTAAGCTATCTGCCCTGACAAAGGATTCCTCATCGATATCCGGATTAAAGACAACCTGAACCAGGCCCGATCTATCTCTCAGATCGATAAAGATAACCCCACCGTGGTCCCGGCGTCTCTGGACCCACCCCATTAAAACAACGCTTTCATCTATGTTAGCAAGAGATAGTTCTCCGCAGTGATGGGTCCTACTCAATTCGGCTATACTTTCACCCATTAATTTCTCCTCCTTTATAACATCTTTTACATATATAAAACTGCTGATAATCCGAGAACATTAAGTTACATGGACATATGCTCTACTAATTTATCCAGCTTAATTTCTACCTCTTCCCCTGATTTCATATTCCTGATGGTGGCCACACCTTTATCTAGTTCATCCTCACCCAAAATGATCGTATAAGTAGCATTCATCCTGTCAGCTGCCTTCATCTGGCTCCTGACACTTCTATCCAGATAGTCCATCTCTGTCTTTAAACCGGCCTTCCTCAGATGATAGATATATTTGAAGGCTGCCCGCTTGGCTCTATCTCCGATGGTAGTAATATATAGGTCGATCCCTTTTTCTACGGGCAATTCTATCCCCTGTTCTTCAAGGGTAATCATCAGCCTTTCCAGACCGATGGCAAAACCAATACCGGGTATATCCTTTTTGCCGATCTCTTCGGCCAGGCCATTATAACGGCCGCCTCCGAAGATAGTATCCTGGGCACCCAGACCCCGGTACTTGATTTCAAAGGCTGTATTGGTATAATAGTCCAACCCTCTGACCAGGGTGGGGTCTACCTGATATTTAACCTCTAAGTAATCCAGATAGTCCTTAACCTGGTTAAAGTGTTCATCACATTCATCACAGAGGTAATCTATAATCAGGGGCGCCTCCAGGACAACCCTGGAACAGCTCTCATTCTTGCAATCAAGCACCCTCAGGGGATTGCGCTCCAGTCTGGTCTGACAGTCTCTACATAATTCCTCCCGGTGCTCTTGCAAATACCCCTTTAAAACCTCCAGATAGTCAGCCCTGCATTTCGGACAACCGATGCTATTTATATATGTCTCAAGGTCGGTTAATCCCAGTTTTTCAAGGATATTTAGCCCTAAGAGAATAACCTCGGCATCAAGGGCCGGGTCATTTGAACCCAGGGCCTCAACCCCTAACTGGTGGAACTGGCGGAACCTTCCTGCCTGGGGGCGTTCATATCTAAACATGGGCCCGATATAAAAGAATTTTCTCGGCTGGGCCTCTCCGTAGAGCTTATTTTCCAGAAAGGACCTGACCACAGGGGCGGTCCCCTCCGGCCTCAAGGTGATACTCCTACCCCCTTTATCGGTAAAGGTATACATCTCCTTTTCCACAATATCGGTAGTTTCCCCGATACCGCGCTGAAAAAGCTCGGTATACTCAAAAATAGGTGTCCTTATTTCTTCATAATTATAGACCCTTAACAATTCTCGGATTTTTTCCTCTACATACTGCCACTTTAGAGAAAGCGGGGGCAAAATATCATTTGTCCCCCGCGGTGCCTTAAGACTCATACCATCACCCTTTTACTGATTATTGGAAGTTTCAGCCGTTTGCTGATTAGCAGTCTGTTTATTATTAGCTTCGGTTGAAACCGTCTTTTCTTTTACCTCTGAAGATGCAGTATCTTCACTGGTAGCTGAATTTGCCTCTTTATTAGCCTTCTGAAACTCTTCCTGCTCCTTTTGTATCTTCTCCTGGATTTCCTTTAGTTTGTCCATCTCGGCCTGGGCCTTCTCTTCGGCCTCCAGGCTGTTATAGGCCAGATAGAGCTGATAATGGGCCATAAAATCCTCACCGGCCAGCTCTGAAGCCTTATCATACTGGGCAAGGGCCTTTTCTTTATCGGGATCCTCTAACCCGGCAAGGAAGTTTCCGTAACTGAAGTGAAGTTCCCAGTCATCAGGATATTCCTCAATAGCCTTATCATAGGTCTCCAGGGCCTTAGCCAGCTGCTTATTCCCGTGATAGGCATGGGCCAAATAGGTGTAGATACTGGGCAGCGGATTCATCTCAAGGGCTTTGGCCAGCTCCTGGACAGCCAGTTCATAATTACCCTTCCTTAAGGCCTCATATCCCTTCAGGGTTGGGTCAAGAATCTCTATCTCGGCTTCGGCTTTGGCATTTTCCAGCCAGTTATTAAAGGCCTTCGACTGTTTCTGCTTTAATAGCCTGTCCTTAATCCCGGCCTTCGCCTCTTCATAATCTTTTCCGGTAGCCAGTTTTTTATCCACGACCTTGATGAGATAATAGGCCTCAGGCCCGGTAATAACCTCGCTAACTTCACCCTTCTTCAGGGCAAAGGCCTCTTTGATAACCTCCTCGGGCAGATAACCGCTATCCCGTCCGATGAATCCGAGATCACTATTATCAATATCTGAATATTCTTTGGCAACATCGGCAAAGGAAGTCCCTGCTTTTATCTTGGAGAGTGCCTCTCTAATCTTTTCTTCGGCCGCCTTTTGGTCATCTTTAAACCCTTTGATAATAATCAAAGGGTGTACCTGTTCATAAGCCCTTTGAATCTCTTCTTCTGTCACGGTTACATTACTATAACTTTTTTCCCTAACCTGTTTGATCAGATCACTCTGCTCCAGGCTTTTTTTGATATCCCTCTCTAAGTCTGCATAATTAATCCCCTGATTTTCCAGATTATTGACTAACTCCTCTTTGGTCATCTCATTTGCTTCTAGTATCTTATTAATATAATCCTCTACATCCTTATCGGAGACCTGGGGTTTAAGCTGCATCTCCTCAGCATTCTGCAGAATAACCTCCCGCTCAATCAGCGAGTCGAGAACACTTAATTTGAAGGGTATAATCTGAGAACGGGTTAATTGTGAGCTTTGAGGGGCCTGATTCCGCAGAATAGCATAGTACTCCTGCTGGGTTATATTAGTATTATTTACCTTGGCAACATAAGGTGAAGGGGCATTTGTCGGGGCAGACCTGTTCAGATAGGCACCATATCCCATTAATCCACCTGTAATTACCATCGCAGCAGCAATAATAATGATAATAATTTTACTATAATTCCTTAATTTGCTAAACATTATTACACTCCCTTCCATAAGAATCTTTCTTAATTTTATCTTATAAAAGAATACTTGTCAATGTTGCCCCAGAAATCTTGAAATTCCTTGAGCGTAAATTTCATCCCATGCCCGGGATAAATAACGGTGTTACCGGGTAAAGTCAGTATCTTCTCTTCAATAGACTTAAATAATTCGGCCTGGGAACAACCGGGAAAATCGCTTCTCCCTGTCCCCCTGGGAAAAACGTTATCTCCACTAAAAAGTAAATTCTCCTTTTTATGATAAAGGGAGATCCCTCCCGGACTGTGTCCCGGGGTATGAATCACGGTAAGTGAAAGCCCCCCTCCGAGATTTATTTCATCCCCCTCTTCCAGCAAACCATCGGCCGGATCAACTGTAAGTTCATCTCCGATTAAGAAAGATAAATTTTTTTGCGGGTCGGTTAAAAAATCCTTCTCCAGGCGGTGGATGTAAAGATCAGCACCGGTCCGCCGGCGGATAAAATCAACCGCCCCGATATGATCGAAATGGCCATGGGTAATAATAATCTTAACGATCTCAACACCGCTCTCTTCGATCTCCCTTAAAATTTTCTCCCCCTCTGCTCCGGGGTCAATACATATTCCCCTGTTATTATCAGCAGCAAGCAGGTAAAAGTTTGTTCGATTGATGCCTACAGGAATCTGTTTAATGAGCATTACTCACCACCCCGATCTAGAAATTCTTTTCACTGTCCAGTAAAAGGGTAACCGGACCATCATTAATTAACTCAACATCCATCATTGCCTGAAACTCTCCGGTCTCTACCTTGAGCCCTGTACCGGCAACCTGATTAATAAAGTACCGGTATAGCTCCTCAGCCTTTTCAGGTCTGGCAGCTGCAAAAAAACTGGGCCGCCGGCCCTTCCGGCAATCCCCGTAGAGGGTAAACTGGGAAACAACCAGTATTTCCCCTTCCAGATCAAAAAGGGAGAGATTCATCTTTCCCTCTTCATCCTCAAAGATTCTAAGATTAACAATCTTATCGGCCAGATAATCGGCATCAGATTCGGTATCACCTTCGCCAACACCGAGAAAGACCAGTAACCCCTGTCCAATTTTACCCTTAATCTCCTGGTTAACGGATACTTTAGTTTCCTTTACTCTCTGAACAACCGCACGCATCTGATCACTCCTTAAGATGGTTTAGCTCTTTCTACAGATAGTACTCCGGAAATACTATCGATTTTATTGATAATATCCCTCATATGCTCTAAGCTGCTTAACTCCAGTGAAAGCTCGATATGGGCCCTGTTATATTTATCGGTCCGGGCGACAACCGAAGATAAATTGACCTGTTCTTCTTTAATCACGGAAGTTATATCATTTAGTAAAGCCTTTTTATCGAAGGCCTCAATGGCCAGATTAACCTGATAGGTTTCGATCCTCTGGTTATCCCAGCTAACCTCAATTAGTCTCTCTTTATCCTGTTCGATCAGGTTCTTAAGATTAGGACAATCATGCCGGTGAATGGAAACACCCCTTCCCCTGGTAATATAACCGATTATTTTATCACCGGGCACCGGGTTGCAACACCTGGCCAGCCTGACCAGGAGATTATCAATACCTTTAACCCTTACACCCCTGTCGGTAGTCCTCTTCGGAGTGCTGTAGGGCAAATTCTGCAGATTCTCCAGCGAATACTCCTCATTATCCCGGACAACGGAAAATCTATTAACTATCTGTTTGGCCTTTATCTGACTATAACCGATGGCTTCCAAAAGCTCATCCGGGTTGTTTTTCCCCATCTTCTGGGCTATTCTCTCCAGCTCTTCCTGTTTCTCATTCTCCTTTAACTCGATATGCCTTCTCCTTAACTCCCTTTCTAGGTGTTCCTTACCCCTCTGGATGATCTCGTCCCTCTGCTGCTGTTTAAACCAGTGTTTAATCTTGCTCCTGGCCTTCGAGGTCTTAACAAATTTTAACCAGTCACGGCTGGGCCCTGTACTGGTTTTTGAGGTCTGAATCTCAACAATATCCCCGTTCTTCAGTCTATATTCCAGGGGCACTATTTTACCGTTAACCTTGGCCCCAACACAGCTGTTTCCAACCTCTGTATGAATGTAGTAGGCAAAATCAACCGGGGTAGCGCCCCGGGGCAGTGAAATAACATCACCCTTGGGGGTAAAAACAAAGACCTCATCTTCAAAAAGGTCGATCTTTAAGGTCTCCATAAATTCCTGTGGTTCCTGGAGGTCCTTCTGCCATTCCAAAAGCTGTCTTAACCAGGAAAGCTTCTCTTCAAAGACCTCATCCCTGGTTCTCCCCTCCTTATACTTCCAGTGGGCAGCGATACCATATTCAGCCGTCCTGTGCATTTCGGGTGTCCTGATCTGTACCTCAAGGGGATCTCCTTTAGGGCCGATTACCGTTGTATGGAGGGATTGATACATATTTGATTTAGGCATGGCAATATAATCCTTGAAACGGCCGGGTATAGGTTTCCAGATCTCATGAACCAGACCAAGAACCTCATAACACCCTCTCACCGAGTCAATAATTACCCTGATGGCCGTCAGATCATATATCTCATTAAAATCGATCTCTTTCCGTTTCATCTTCTGATAAATGCTATATAGGTGTTTGGGGCGCCCGTAAATCTCGGCAGAAATACCCTGTTCTTCGAATTTGTTCCTGAGAATGCTAATTGCCTTCTGAATATCCTTTTCCCGCTGCTGGCGGTTGGCAGCAACCTTACGGGCAACTTCATAATACATATCCGGATCCAAAAAGCGGAAGGAGAGATCCTCCAATTCCCACTTCAGGCGTGACATACCTAACCTGTGGGCAAGCGGTGCATAGATCTCCAGGGTTTCCTGGGCCTTTTCCTTCTGTTTGGCCTTATTTAGATAACCCAGGGTACGCATATTATGCAAACGGTCGGCCAGTTTAATCAGGATTACCCTGATATCCTCAGCCATAGCAATAAACATCTTCCGTAAACTCTCTGCCTGGTGTTCTTCCTTAGACTTAAACTGGAGTCTGGTCAGCTTGGTAACACCATCAACCAGCAGGGCAATCTCCGAACCGAACTCCCTGTTAATATCATCACTGGAAACAGAGGTATCTTCCACTACATCATGTAATAGAGCGCTGGTTATTGAGATAATATCCAGTTCCAGCTCTGCCAGGATATAGGCCACACCCAGGGGGTGTTCGATATAGGGTTCCCCGGAGACACGGTACTGTCCCTTATGGGCCTCTTTAGCAAAATTATAGGCCTTCTTAACTAATGCTAAATCTGGATCCTCCATATATGAGTTTATTCTGGTTAAAAGATCCCCCAGTTTCATATACTACCCCTTCACTCCTGTAATAAACTGAAAATATCATATCCTTTCAATTTCTCCCGTCCTTTTAAAAATTGTAATTCCAGTAAAAAGCCTATTCCTACTACCTCCCCGCCTAATTTTTCAATTAGTTCAACTGCTGCCTTGATAGTACCACCGGTAGCCAGTAGATCATCGATTAAGAGAACCTTATCTCCCGGTTTAATGGCATCCTTATGCATCTCAATCCGGTTGCTACCATATTCAAGGTCATAGGAGACAGATATTGTTTCAGCGGGTAATTTGCCGGGCTTTCTGATCGGTATAAAACCCTTTCCCAATTCCAGGGCCATGGGTGTGCCGATAATAAAACCCCTGGCTTCGATAGCCGCTATATAATCAATATCATAGTCTCGATAATGCTCAATCATCTTCCCCATTGCCTCCTGAAAGGCCTTTGCATCCTTCAGCAGGGTAGTTATGTCTTTAAAGATAATACCCTCCCTGGGAAAATCAGGGATGTCTCTTATGATTGCTTTAAAATCCATCAGAAATCCTCCTTTTGCAGTTCACTAATTAAGGGAAATAAATCATCAGCAAAAGCTAGCTCAATGAATCTCTTAAATCGTTTAATTATTCCAATAGTATCATTATAACTTATTGAATCAGATAAGTCCAGCCTTTCAGCAGGAACCGGTAAAAGTCTAATCCGGCCATCCCTTTGAGCTATTAGACCCAGTTCAGTCAGAACAGTAAGGCTATTATCTATCAAGTAGCGGTTATAGATAAAATCATTACTATCCGGTAAAACCTTATGTAAATCCTTCCTTAAGATCTGCTTATCCGGCATTGCCTTTAAATAAAGATAGAAACGGCGTAAATATCTATCATCAGGTAGCCTTTTCTTAATTATATTTTCATTGGTCTTAAGTTGTTCCTGACCGAAGAGAAGGTGAATAACTGTTTCTTTACCCTTAAATACCCTGATCATCTTAACCATCTCGTCCAGGGAAAAGGGTAAGGAAAGAAAAACCAGGTCATTAACCTCGCTCTCATGAAATAACAACGGATTGGTAAATAATAATAGACCACCATCTACCTGGGTAAACCTTTTAAATTCATCCTTGACATTACTAAAGTAAACATCTTCCCTGCCCAGGTTATTTTTAATTTCCTTACAGGCCTTAAGATTATTGATGTACGCTGCTACCTTATGTTTTAATTCCAGCAGGCCCTTTAAATAATCGAGCCATTTTGGACAGCCTCTCTTATCAGCGAAAAGCCAGTTATTCAGGCTAAAATGTACCGGGTAATAATCTATCTCTTCCCTGAGAATTATATCCTCCAGCTTTAATTGTACTTCCCTGTTACCATTCCATTCATTTAAGATCAGAGAAAAGGCCAGGTCAGTATTCCTTCCGCTTAAATCAGTTCCAATATCCCCAAACCCAAAACCGATTCCGTTAAGCCCATTATCCAGGGAGAACTTTAAATGTTCTTGCTCCTTGCCCACCGGGTAGCTCTTGTACAATCTTACATTGTTAAGCAGAAAAACAGGTCTGGGATTACCTACCCCGTAGGGTTTTAATAGCTCCAGTTTATTAAATAGCTCCAGATTGATGGCCTCCCTGTCGAGTACAGCATCCAGTTTCAACCGGGGTACCAGGTCCTCTTCACTCAGGTGGAGATGTAAATACCGGTTAAGTTCTTCTCGGAACTTAAGGATATTTCTGGCCTCAATCTCAATCCCCGCAGCCATGGCATGACCGCCGAATCGCGTCAGGCTTCCAGAACAGGCCTTTAAGGCCTCATAGAGATTTAAATTACTGATACTGCGGCAGGAACCCTTACCGAGACCATCTTCAATAGCAATTAATACTGTAGGGCGGTAATATCTCTCAACCAGACGGGAGGCGACAATACCGATAACCCCGTGGTGCCAGTCCTCAGATGCCAGCACAATAGCCCGGTCTTCCTCCAGGTCTAAGCTGCTTTCTACCATAGCAACAGCCTCCCGATAGATCGATTCTTCCAGTGACTGTCTCTCCTTATTTATTTTTACCAGTTCTTCGGCCAGTAAAAGGGCCTCCTCAGGGGAACTGGTTGTTAATAACCTGATACCGGCCCTGGGGTCTTTCACCCTGCCGGCTGCATTTATAGGTGGGGCAAGAATATAACCGATCTGGCCGGCATTTATCTCCTTATCCTCCAATCCCACCTTCTTAATCAGGGTTTTTAAACCTATATTCTTACTCTTTTTAATCATCTGCAGACCCTTTTTTACTAAAATCCTGTTCTCCCCGGTTAACGGTACAATATCAGCGATAGTTCCTAAGGCAACAATATCGAGCAGTTCCTCCAGAAGAGGAGAGATCATTTCACCCTTTAATTCCATCTCCAGGGCCTGACATAATTTAAAGACCACCCCAACTCCGGCCAGAGACTTAAAGGGATAAGCATCGTCCTTCCGGTGGGGATCCACTACAGCCTCTGCCCCGGGTAAACTCCCTCCCGGTTGATGGTGGTCGGTTATAATAATATCCAGTCCTTGGGAGCAGGCATACTCCACCTCCTTCAGGGCGGTAATCCCGCAATCTACCGTTATTAATAGATTAAAACCATCTTGAATAATACCTCTCACTGCCTCTAAATTTAAACCATAACCCTCCTGCAGGCGGTTGGGCAGATAATAGGCAACCTCTAATCCTAGAGATTCTTTTAGATAGGTATAAAGCAGGGTAGTGGCGGTAATCCCATCTACATCATAATCACCGTAGATGATGATCCTCTCCTTTTTATTGATGGCGGTTAATATCCTGTTAACCGCCCTGGACATATCGGTCATCATTAACGGGTCAAAGAGGTCACCGATATCAGCAGAGAGGAAATTTTTTATCTCCCGTGCTTCCCTCACTCCCCTATTATACAAAATCTTCTGGAGTAGAGGGTCTATATCCTCCAGTTGTCTATCGGGTATTTTCCCCGTTATATACCACTTTTTCTGCATATATATCACCATACTATTAATTCAAGATTAAATCTAAAAATCCTCTTTGTTTGACAAAATACTTAAGCCATCATCTTAATATAATTGCTTTTGTGCCGCTTGCTCTCCACTCCTGAATATATACAAAAAACCCCTGAAAGAATTCAGGGGTTAAAAAATTCTATAAAACCATTTTAATAAATTTTAGGCAGCCACATTCTCTTTATCCATAACTCCAAGACTATATTTAATTATTGAGTAAATAATAATACCGATAACTATATTACTTAATGCGGCAGGTAGAACTACACCGTAAAATAATGCCATAAAGGGTCCGGGTAAACCGACAATTAGAAGAGCTGAAGTTAAGAAAACAACTCCACTAATGATTGTTCCAACTGCCATGATAACTCCTGCTGCAATTTTATCATATAGAACATTGTTTGCTAGCTTATCATTTGCCCGATCCATTAATAAATAAATTAAACCAGAAACCGCAAAATATGTTATTATCTTATCGATAATATTAGGTAATTGTCCGCCCGGAAAAGTTGTAGTTAAGGCAGTAAAAATACCTGTAGCTAAAGCAACTAAAAATCCTAATTTTCTATCCCTTTTAACCATCAAAATAACAAACATCATTGACAAAGATAAATCCGGCTTCATCCCAAATAAAACACCCGGAAAAATATAATGTAAGACAATACCAATAGCCAACAACAAAGCTACCTGTGCTAAATCTTTAGCTCTCATCTCAACTCATCTCTCCTTTTAATTTTTTTGTAATATAAATATATAAAAAAACCGTAACAAGCCTGTTACGGTAATAAACACCCTCAGCAAGGCTTTCTATACTAAACTTATCTCATCTGACTAAACTCAGCTAGCTATTAAATTTGAAATATAATCATAACCTGTACTCATTATAACCAAATAAAATAACTTTGTCAAGGACTTATTATCATTTATAATTTATCACCTTTAACTCCTAATCATTATCTTTAACTTCCCGGGATTGTAACTCCGTTTCTTTTCCGGCTTCTCCCGCCTCTTTTTTCAGCTGAGCAATCCTCTTTTCCAGTACCCTGTTTGTTTCCTGGAGTTTCTCCCTCTCATTTTTAACAGCCCTGAGTTCCCTGCTTAACCTGATCTGTTTAATAGAGGTAACGAGCCCCATGATGATGGCTCCAAAAACAATCGCTCCTAAGACGATAATTACCAGCGAGACTTCATATTTCCAGGTAAAAATGGAAATAGATACGGTATTGGCATTTTGAATAGCAAAGATAGCTACTATCAGGGCAAAAAAGAGAATGATCAGTATATTCCTCTGCACTTTGATCCCCCCTAGAGAATTTCTTGCAGCCGCTCCAAAAAATGGTCCATCTCCTTCTCTGATCCAATACTCACCCTCAGGAAATTGGTAATCCGCGGCTGGTTAAAATACCTAACCAGAATGCCCTTTTCCCTTAAGAGACTAAATAACTTATCTGCCCGGTGTTCAGGATGGGTGATAAAAATAAAGTTTGTTTTGGAGGGAATAACCTCAAAACCCAGCCCGGTCAATTCGGAAGAAACCCTCTCCCTGGTATTGATAATCTTCCTTCTCGTCTCCTGAAAATACTCTTCATCCTTAATAGCCGCTATAGCCCCGGCTATAGCTAACCGGTCCAAAGTGTAGGAATTAATGGAGTTTTTAATTCTATTCAGACCCTCGATCAACCCCTGCTGCCCCATAGCAAAACCTACCCTCAGGCCGGCCAGTGACCGGGACTTAGAGAAGGTCTGGATCACCAGTAGATTGGGGTAATCTTTGATTAATCCGGCCACAGACTTTCCCCCGAAATCGATATAAGCCTCATCTATAATCACCACCACGTCCGGATTATACTCTAGAACCTCTGCAATAAGCTCAGTTTCTAAATATCTCCCGGTAGGAGCATTGGGATTGGGAAAGATAACCCCACCGTTCTCCCTGAAAAACCCCTCTACAGGTATAGAAAGGTCATTATTCAGAGGTACCAGTTCGTAGTCTATCCTGAATAGTGAGCTATATACCTGATAAAAAGTATAGGTTATATCGGGAAAAAGTATGGGCCTGCCGGGGTCAAAAAAGGCCTGGAAGGAAAAGGCCAGTAGTTCATCTGAACCATTGCCGACAAAGACCTCTTCCCTGCTTAAACCGTAATACCCGGCAATTACCTCCCTTAATTCCTCACATTCGGGGTCAGGATATAACCTCAGGCTCTCATCAGCAGCCCCTTTTATTGCCCTGATTACCTCCGGTGAGGGTGGATAGGGGTTCTCATTGGTATTCAACTTAATAAATTCCCTGTTTCCTGGCTGTTCCCCGGGAACGTAGGGTGTAACATTTCTGGCAAGGGTACTAAGATATTTGTACATAAGATTAATTCCTCCAATTTAATGCTAAATATCACATTACAACGGTCTATTAAAATAGGGTTTCTCTATCTTTCTTAAGTAAATTTAACAATAACTGTAAATAGATGTTGAAGAGATGTTTGGCAATTTTTTGTATATGACCCTTGGTAAATCTAAAGGGAAAATAGGTCGAGCCACAGGATGTGGCGAGTTCTAAAATCTTCCTGAGCGGAAGATAGCAATCACCAGCCATAGTCCCATTACTCCAGCTATGATATAACCGAGAAAACCCAGTACCGGTATACCAAAGACCAGAGGCTTCATATCGGTCTGTAAGATCATGGAAGAACCAATTACCAGGGCTGAAATAATCATACTGATCGCCAGACGGTTAGAAACAATATCAATCTTATTTATTAGCCCCTCCAGATTAACATGTTTAAACTTAATGGTAAAATCATCATCGACTAATTTACTGAAAAGCCTGGCAAACTTTTCGGGCAATCCCCTGGTCGACTTCCTGAGAGCCCATAACCCATCGATAGCCCTCTCTACCAGGTTTTCAGGTTTTAACTTGTCCAGCAGCAGTCCTCTAATGAAATCATTGCCTACATCGACAATATTAAAGTCGGGATCGAGCATAAAACCTACTCCTTCACTGACCCCGATAGCCCTGAAGAGCAGAAAAAACTCCTCAGGCATTCTGATATGAAAATTATATAACAAATGCTGAATATCATCTATAACTGCCATAAACTTAATATCGGCCAGATTGACTCCATAATAGCGATTTAAAAGATCCTGAATCCCCAGTTTGAACTTGCGTAGATTTATATTCTCATCAGTAAGACCTATTTCAAGTAGTAAATCTACAATTATATCTACATCCCTTTTTAAGATGGCTATAAACAGGATACTTAATTTATCTCTATCATCCTGTGTCAGCTGACCCATCATACCGAAGTCTATATAGGCCAGCTTATCACTGTCCACAATAAAAATATTTCCAGGGTGGGGGTCGGCATGGAAAAAGCCATCAATTAAAACCTGTTTCATCAGGGACCTGGCCCCCAGGGAGGCCAGAAAAGACCTGTCCACCCCGGTAACCCCGGCCTCCTCTAACTCATTTAACTTGATGCCCTTAATCTCTTCCATGACAATTAGCCTGCTGGTAGAGAGGTCCTCATATACCCGGGGAACAATTATATGCTCATCGTTTTTGAAATTATCCCTGAATTTTTTTATGTTGGCAATTTCTCGCTGAAAATTGAGTTCCTTTTTCAGGCTCTCCCTGAACTCATTGATAATTCTAGATGGCTTAATAAACCCGGGAAAGAGGCCTCTGTCTTCAGCAAGCAAGACTAAATTATGTAATATCTCTAGATCGATTCTGATCTTCTCTTCTATACCGGGGCGTTGGATTTTTAAGATAACATCAGTACCATCATCTAAAACCGCATGGTAGGTCTGGGCGATTGAGGCAGCCGCCTGGGGCTCGGGATCAATTTCTCTAAAGATATCCGCAAAGTCCTCACCCACTTCCGCAATCAGTATTTTCCTGATCTCAGAGAAGGGAACAGAGGGCGCTTTATCCTGAAGCAGCCGTAGTTCCTTAATATACTGAGGTGGCAGGATATCAGCCCTCGTACTTAAGATCTGCCCCAGTTTAATATAGGTAGGGCCCAGTTCCTGTAGTACATGGCGGATTCTGCGGGCCAGATTCTTTTTGTTCAGGTCACCGTCATCCTTACCGAATCTCTTTTTAAAGGGTAAGAACTTTGCCAGGTCAAGCCAGTCCACCAGAAAACCGAGCCCATTCTTGAGCAGTATCTCCGCAATCTGTCGATAGCGTTGTAGATGGCGGTACTGTTTTGATAGATTAAAGACCATTAAACTGCTTTTCCTCCTTAGCGTGTCTTCTTTCCCAACAATTTTGACAGAAAAACCCCCTTTAAGTTACTTAAGGGGGTCATTTAACCATTTAGTGTGATGCCAGTCTATTCTGCCAGCTTACCAGGAGAGGGCTGGCAATAAAGATGGAAGAATAGGTTCCGGCAAATACTCCGATAAAGAGGGCTAACATAAAGGTCTTAATAGAGGCCCCGCCGAAGAAATAGATGGCTAAAATTGTTATCAGGGTAGTTAAGGAGGTATTAATAGATCTCGGTAGGGTGTCCAAAACAGCCTTATTAGCCAGCTCGATAAAGGGAGTCCGGCGCATCAGTTTCATATTCTCTCTAATCCTGTCAAAGATAACTATAGTATCATTAATTGAATAGCCCACAATCGTTAAAAGAGCAGCTACAAAGGGTGTATTAATCTCCTTACCCATTATGGCAAATAGACCTATAGTAATCATGACATCATGAAGCAGGGCAATAATTGCCACGATAGCAAACCTGAATTCAAAGCGGATGCTGATATAGGCTATGATAGCCAGCGAGGCAATTAACATAGCCCAGAGGGCCTTTGCCCTCAACTCCTTACCGATTAACGGACCCACCATATCGGTCCTTAGCATTTCGGTGGAAGGGTAGGCCTCTTTTAAAGCCTCCTCTATCTTTACTATCTGTTCGGGGCTGAGTTCCTTGGCCCTGATCAGTACACCATAAATTCCCTGCTGGGCTGACTGCTGGATCTTAGCATCTTCGGCAATGCCAATTTCTGAGAGTATCTTTCTAACCTCCTCATTGGAGACCTGTTGAGCAAATTTAAACTCTAGCAGGGTTCCCCCCTGAAAATCAATACCGAAATTTAATCCCTTAAAGAGTAGAAATACCAGTCCGATGATAATGACAATTAAAGAAATAGTATACCAGATCTTTCTCTTTCCCAGAATATCCATCATCTATTGCCCCCTTCTCACACCAAATGCAGCTGTACTCTGTAATAGTTTTGTATTGCTAAATAAATCGATTAAATTTCTGGTGACAAAGAATGCGGTAAACATACTGACCACGACACCAATACCCAGTGTAATGGCAAAGCCACGAACCGTTCCGCTGGTAAAATAGGCCAGGATTAAGGCAGTGATAACGGTGGTAACATTGGCATCAAGGATCGTCATATAAGACCTCTTAAATCCTGCATCTATCGAGGCCCTCAGAGTTTTACCACTTCTTCTTTCATCTTTGATCCGTTCAAAGATAATAATATTGGCATCAACAGCCATACCGATTGAGAGAATCAGACCGGCTATACCAGGCAGGGTCAGGGTTGCCTTCAACCCGGCCAGGGCTCCCATTAAAATTAAACCGTAGATGGCCAGAACAAGGGCAACCAGCAAACCGGGGAAACGGTAGTAAAAGATCATATAGATCCCGACCAGAATTAATCCAATTAAACCGGCAATAATACTTCTTTCAATCGAGATCTTACCCAGGGTCGGTCCTACAGTTCTGGTTTCTACCACTTTAACAGGAACCGGCAGAGCACCCTCTCTGATCAGGATGGCATCCTTTTCGGCCTCCTCAACGGTACTATAGCCGGTAATAACCCCCTCTCCCTTGATGACAGCCTGGACAGTCGGATTGGTTAATAATTCATTATCGAGATAGATGCCGATCTTCTGCCCCATATACTGGCGGGTAATGGCTTCAAACTTCTTTGCTCCTTCGTCAGTCAAAACAAACCTGATAACCGGCTGGTTAAACTGTCCATAAGAAGCCCTGGCATCCTTGACAGCCTCTCCGGTCATTAAGATATCACCGGCAGCATTACGGAAGGTTAAGACGGCAGTTCTACCGATGGTTTCAATTGCCTCATTAGGGTTATCAACGGCAGGTAGTTCCACAATAATCCTGTCGGCCCCCTGACGTTGAATTAAAGGCTCGGTTAAACCCAGCTGGTTGACCCTGCGCTCAATTACACTTAAGATTCCGCTCATTACCTGGTTGTTAATCTCGCGTTCAGGAGTGGGTTGAGCCTGTAAAACAATATGAGCCCCTCCCTGCAGGTCCAGGCCCAGATTAATCCCATAATAAGCATAAAGGAAGTAGGCAAAAACAATAATTGCTATGATAAAGAATAATTTTAATACTCTTTTCTGTTTATATCTCATACCGTGGTATCCTCCTAACAAATCTACTTGTGTTTAATAAGCCTCATTCTATGCAAAGGCCAATAAACCCAGAAAGCCTTACCTGAAATCGATTTATAATTAACATAACCAACAATGCCAGGAAAACGACTATCAGCACTATGATTTCTATTATCCCCCATTACAAAAACACTATTCTCAGGCACCTGGTAAGGACCGAACTCTCCCAGCATCGGTTCTTTAATAAAGTCTTCCTTGAAGGGCTCACCATTAATATAGGTTATCCCATCACGAATATAGACTGTTTCACCAGGTAGACCAATGACCCTTTTAATATACTTTTTACCGGGTGCCCCATGTGGTGTAAAGACGATAATATCCATCCTTTCGGGGGGATGAAAACGATAGATAAATTTATTAACAAATAATCGCTCCCCATCATGCAAAGTAGGTTCCATCGATTGACCATCAACGACAAAAGATTGCGCCACAAAGGTAATGATAATAAAGGCCAGTATACCTGCAATTACCAGCGACTGAAAGAATTCTTTAATGTCTCCACTATCCACAATATATCCTCCCAACTAAACTAAACTAATTACTCTTTCTCTTTCCCGTTATCATCCTCTTCAGGTTTATCTTCTTTATAATCAGGATCCAGACGGCCGATACTATTTTTAACAACATCGATATCTACGTTGGATGATACCCTGAGCCTGATATTGTCATCCTTAATCTTAATAATCTTACCCTTAATACCACCAATAGTTATAACCCTATCACCGGGCTTTAAGTTATTTAACATCTGTTTGTGTTCCTTCTGCTGTTTCTGCTGTGGTCTAATTAAAAAAAACCAGAAGACCCCGAAGATCACAATAAAAGGTAAAATTCCTCCGATTACTTCCATAAAAAAATTCCTCCTAATTTTTTTTTAGTTTTTAAATCTCCTCTGTTACTTATTCAACAGTTATTAAAAAAATCCTGCTTTAAATTTGATATTGCCGGTAAAATTTCTCGCGAAACTTAAGAAATCTGTCTTCAGCAATCGCCCTGCGGATCTCTGCCATCAGATTAATTAAAAAGTAGAGGTTATGGTAGGTAGTTAACCTGATACCTAAAATCTCATTCCTCTTGATCAGATGCCTGATATACCCTCTAGTATAATTCCTGCAAACATAACAGTTACAATTATGGTCTAAAGGAGTAAAATCCCTTTCGTACCGGGCATTACGGACCGTTAATCGGCCCTCGCTGGTAAAAACTGCCCCGTGGCGGGCAATCCGGGTTGGCATCACACAGTCAAACATATCAATCCCCCGCATAACACCCTCAATTAGGTCTTCCGGTGTACCTACTCCCATCAGATAACGGGGCTTATCCTCGAGCATTACCGAGGTTGTAAAATCCAGCACCTCAAGCATCTGTTCCTTCTCTTCACCAACACTTAAACCACCGATGGCATATCCGGGAAAACCGATCTCTACCAAAGCCTCAACACATGCCCGGCGGAGGTCTTCGTAAACCCCTCCCTGAACAATCCCGAAGAGGGCCTGTTCTTTACTGGTCATAGCCTCCTTGCTCCTTTTGGCCCAGCGGATGGTTCTTTCCAGAGACTCGGCTACATAGTCATATTCACTGGGGTAAGGAGGGCATTCATCAAAGGCCATGACAATATCAGAGCCCAGATCCATTTGAATCTCCATTGATCTCTCGGGAGAGATAAAGTGCCTGGAACCATCCAGATGGGATTGAAAATAGACCCCCTCTTCTGTAATCTCATTCAACTCCGAAAGACTGAAGACCTGAAAACCCCCACTATCTGTTAATATTGGCCTATCCCAGTGCATAAATTCATGGAGACCGCCGGCCTCGGCTATCAGTTTTGAACCAGGCCTCAGATAGAGATGATAGGTATTGGCCAGGATAATCTGAGCATCTATCTCCTTTAACTCCTCCGGGGTCATTGTCTTGACGGTGGCCTGGGTTCCTACCGGCATAAAAATCGGGGTATCTATCTCCCCGTGCGAAGTCTTAATCCGGCCTAGCCTGGCTGCCGTATCCTTCTCTTTATGTATCAGCTCAAAACTAAAGGACATAAACTACATCCTTTCTAATTCCATAACCAAAGTATAGCTTAAATAAGAAAAAATATCGGTAATTATAAATAGATGATTGAAAGATGTTTGGAATTTTTTTGTAGGGTTAATATTTGTAGGGTTAATAAATGTACATTGCATCCCCGAGGCTAAAGAAACGGTACTTATTTTCAACCGCCCTCCGGTAAGCCTTTAGTACCTTCTCCCTGCCGGCAAAGGCACTGACCAGCATTAAAAGGGTAGATTTAGGCAAATGAAAGTTGGTAATTAAGGCGTCAATTACCTTAAAGTTATAGCCGGGATAGATAAAAATATCGGTCCAGCCTTTCTGTGCTTGAATCTGGCCCTTTTCGATAGCCACAGCCTCAAGGGTTCTGGTAACTGTAGTACCTACAGCAATTACCCTCTTTCCCCTCTCTTTAGTCTCCTTTATCATGGCTGCGGTTTCAGGACCCAGTTCATAGTATTCAGCATGCATATCATGGTCTTCTACTCTCTCGGTTTTAACAGGTCTAAAGGTTCCGAGGCCAACATGGAGGGTTATATAGCTTATATTAATACCCCTGGCCTTAATCTCAGCTAACAGCTCTGGGGTAAAGTGAAGTCCAGCGGTAGGGGCGGCAACTGAGCCCCGGTTTCGGGCATAAACCGTTTGATAACGCCCGGGCTCGTCTAATTTATTATGAATATAGGGAGGTAAAGGTAGCTCTCCTAACTCATCTAAAATCCGATCAAAATCACCCCGGTAGGAAAATTTCATTATACGCCCGCCAAAGTCTGTATAGTCAATGGCCTTACCTATTAATTTGCCATTACCGAAAGAGATTCCCACACCCTTTTTCACCCTTTTCCCGGGTCTGACCAGTACCTCCCAAACCCCTTCTTCCTGTTCATGGAGAAGCAGGACCTCAATCGTAGTCCCGGTAGGTATCTTGGAGCCAAAGAGGCGGGCGGGGATAACCTTACTGTTATTTAAGACCAGCAGATCACCGGGTTGAAGATAATTAACAATATCCTTAAACAGCCCCTCCTCAATCTGGCCTGTCTGTTTATTTAAGATCATCAGACGTGATTCATCCCTTTTGGCTACAGGCTCCTGAGCAATTAATTCCTCGGGTAGAAAATAATCAAAATCCTCAACCTTCATTTATGAAATAACCTCCAACAACTATTACTAGTATTATAACCTTATTTAATATATTTATATCCCCAACTATTTGCAGAAGATAAAGAATATCAAACATTTACTCAAAAAGACTACCCTTTCTTTTAATCTTGAGGTGGTCATAAGCCCTGGCAGTAGCCACTCTTCCTCTCGGTGTTCTTTCAATAAAACCGATCTGTAGGAGGTATGGTTCATAGACATCCTCGATAGTCTCACTCTCCTCACTGATAGCTGCCGCCAGGGTATTTAAACCTACCGGGCCGCCATCAAATTTATTAATGATTGTCCTGAGGAGTTTATGATCAATACTATCCAGGCCCAGTTCATCAATCTCCATTAACTTTAAAGCTTTATCGACTACATCAGGATTTATCTCCCCACCGGCCCTGACCTGGGCATAGTCTCTTACCCTTTTCAGCAGCCTGTTACTGATCCGGGGGGTACCTCTCGACCGTCTGGCAATCTCCAGGGCCCCTTCCCCGGCAATCTCTATCCCCAGTACCCGGGCCGAGCGCTTAATAATCTCGGCTAGTTCCTCTTCACTATAAAATTCCAGCCGGTTGATAACACCAAAGCGGTCCCTTAAGGGAGAACTCAAGAGACCGGCCCTGGTGGTAGCACCAACAAGGGTAAACTGGGCCAGGTCTAACCTGACTGAACGGGCACTGGGACCCTTACCAATAATAATATCCAGTGAATAATCCTCCATAGCGGGGTATAAAACCTCTTCCACCACCTTATTCAACCGGTGGATTTCATCTATAAAAAGAACATCATTTCTTTCCAGATTGGTTAAAATTGCCGCCAGGTCACCGGGTCTTTCAATAGCCGGGCCTGATGTGGTATGAATATTAACATTCAATTCATTAGCAATAATATTAGCCAGGGTAGTCTTACCTAAACCGGGTGGGCCGTAGAGCAGGACGTGGTCAAGGGCCTCCCCTCTTGCTTTAGCAGCCTGGATAAATATCTCGAGCTTTTCCTTCACCTTGCTCTGACCCACATAATATTCCAGTTTCCGGGGGCGCAGGGTCTTATCTAAAGAGATGTCTTCTTCATCCTTTTTTGCTGTAATAATTCTTCTTTCTTCCATTTATCTAACTCCCCCTACCCAGATAGGTTAAAAGTGCTTTTATCTTCTCCTCAATACCGGTTTTATCTTTTAGATCCACACTATTGATTGCCGTATCAATCTCCTGGATAGAATACCCCAGGCTCTGTAAGGCCTCATAGAGCTCATCATCCCTTTGACTCTTAAGCCTGGTCTCAAGGTTGACGGTAAGGCCATCAAGCTTATTCTTTAGTTCTAGAATTAGACGCTGGGCGGTCTTAGGACCTATCCCTGATATCTGTTTTAAAACAGGGATGTTTTCGGTCAAAATAGCATTAATAAACTGGTCACAGGGAAGGGTAGAAAGAATATTTAAGGCGGCCTTAGGACCTATACCGGAAACACCCAACAGGGTGGTAAATAACTCCCTTTCCGCAATTTCTTTAAAACCATATAAGGTCAGGGTATCCTCTCTAACATATGTATAGATATAAAGCTCTATCCTCCCACCGGGCTCCGGAATCATCAGGGAATCAACTACCTCTACCAGGTAACCGACACCATGAACATCCACAATAATTTTATTATCCTGATGCCACTTTAAAAGCCCATTCAAATAGCCGATCAACTTTCTTACCCCTTCTATTTATCAATATCTTAGGTATTATACAATACTATCCAAACTCACAAACATCTATTTGTAGTGAATATGATTCCTCAATCCGATACTATTGCCGTGACAGATAGAAACAGCCAGGGCATCGGCTGCATCATCGGGTTTTGGTATTTCCTCAAGGTTTAATAGGGCTTTAACCATCCGCTGTACCTGGGATTTACGGGCCCTGCCGTAACCAACAACTGCCTGTTTAATCTGCAGAGGGGTATATTCGGCTACCCTTATATTTGCCTGGGCACCTGCCAGGAGAATAACCCCTCTAGCCTGTCCAACCCTGATAGCTGTTTTTACATTCTTATAAAAGAAGAGCTCCTCAACTGCCATCTCATCCGGTTGAAATCTATTAATCAGTTCCATTAATTCCGCATAGATCACTTTCAATCTGTCTACATTCCTCAGCTTAGCTGGAGTTTTGATAACACCGTAATCAATCACGGAAAATTTATTTCCCCTTTTCTCAACCAGAGAATAACCGACAGTAGCCAGCCCGGGGTCAATACCAAAAATTAACAAACTACCACCCCATTACTAACATCCGTACTATGAAAAAATTGACCTTCTATTTGACAAGTGTGCCTGATTTTTAACAAAGATGAACCTTAGAAGAATCAAAAATTTCCCTGCGACGCACTCGATGTGCTAGTGTCTAAACCATCATTGCGTAATTTAAAAGAAGGTTTAGACCGACGCGCTCGATGCGCCAGTGCAAAAACCATCTTTGCGTAGATAAAAAAGAAGGTTTTTGCAATCGAAAACATCTATTTGTAGTCATTAATCCTGAATAATTGCGATTAGGCCCTCTAAAATTGATAATAGTTCTTCCCGTGAATGAACTACAATACCTCCCTTAAGAGCCTCCTGCTCTGAATAGGGTAGATCACTTACCTGAATCTCCGTCATCTGTTTTAAATACCTCTCTCCAGACTCACCGTAAAAGATGGCTACCTTTCCGTCCTTTATTCCTAGATGCATTATTTTTTTGTCCTCCGGCGAGAGGTCATCTACCTTCCGGTAGAGAACCAGAGCCTTACCGGGGTCATATTCCTTAACCTCCCAGTCATCTGCTATAGAGGACAGTTCTCCAGCAGATAAGCCCACAAAAGAATCGGGCATAGTAGTAACCCTCTGTACCAGCTGGTCACTACCATCATAGTAAGTCTGTAATATTAAGGGGGTAGAGGATTCAATCTTCTTTTCTTTTGTCAAAGAGAAGATATCCAGTCTAAACCCCCGCTTATTTATTTCCTTACGTTTATTAATAGCCCGTTTCTCTAATAAAGATAATGACTCTGCAATATCTTCCGGGAGGGCTGATATCTTTGCCTTCCGTAAATAATTGGGTTGTGGTATACCCTTATCCCCTTCATGTTCCCTAAAATCGTTCCAGACCAAAACAATGGTGATAATTAAAATAAAGACAAACAGTCCCTGTCTAATAATTCTAGACATTCTATCCATCTCCTGTATATTTTTGGGTATAGGATTCCCCTCTTACCCAAAAAATATACAAAAGACACTGAAAAATCAGTGCCCTTCACTAATCTCAGTCATTATCTCCTCGGGAATATCGAAATTTGCATAAACCTCCTGTACATCATCATGGTCTTCCAGCACTTCCATCAATTTTAACATCTTTTTAGCCGTACCTTTATCTAGCTCTACTGTATTATCGGGAATCATAGCGATATCAGCAGCGGAAAACTCTAAACCTGTCTCTTCAAGATTTTTACGAGTTTCCTCGAAATCAGCTGGTTCAGTATAGATAGTTGCCATATTATTTTCAATCACTACATCTTCAGCACCCGCCTCCAGAGCTTCCAGCATCAGTCCATCTTCATCAAGGTCAGTCTTTTCCAGATCTATAATCAACTGGCCCTTACGCTTAAACATCCAGGCTACGCAACCGGATTCTCCTAAGTTACCACCATGTTTAGATAACAGATGCCTCAGTTCGGCAGCGGTCCTGTTTCGGTTATCACTCATTATTTCCATATAGAGGGCAACACCGCCGGGTCCATAACCCTCATAAACAAATTTCTCATAATTAACACCCTCAAGTTCACCGGTACCCCTCTTTATCGCCCTCTCGATATTATCACTGGGCATATTATTATCTTTAGCCTTCTGGATAGCCAGTCGTAAATCAGCATTCATTTCGGGGTCTCCCCCACCTTCACGGGCCGCAACAGCTATCATCTTGCTTAACTTGGAGAATAATTTTCCCCTTCTAGCATCTTCTTTTGACTTTTTATGTTTAATATTGGCCCACTTGGAATGACCAGCCATAAAATCCCTCCTCATTAATTAAACTCGCCTTTATTTTAACATACTTTAGTAGTTTTTTCAATAATCACTGAAAAGAACAAATGCCAAGGAATTAATTAAGAAAAGCTATAATTTCCTTGACATTAAACGAGAATATTCTAAATTATGTAGATTACTGTATCTTTCTTAACTTTTTAATAACCCTCTCTAAATTAGACCTACCTTCTTTCTCCCACATATCCAGAAAGATACCGATCTGTTGCAGTTCCTCTTTGGAAAAATCATCTTTATCTTTTCCGGCAAAAGGATCCTCAGGGTCAATTCCCTTAATTAAATTAATTGCCTTTTTTAACGGATACTGTACTTTATAATAGATCTGATCAGTCATTATGACCACCTTCTAATACTTTCAGTTCCGGTTCTGAGATTCTCTCCCAGATGGATTTGATCTTGGGGATTCCTTCCATTTCTAAAAATCTCAGATAACCTTCCAGGGTAATGATCCGGTTATCCAGGACTCTATCACTCAGGTTAACATCGGTTACAGTAAAATCTTCTACTTTACTCAAGGTAGAACTTAAACGATTTACGGCATCTAAAATGTTCACCTTTTTCATTATTAACACCTCATTTTATTTGTTATTTATATTATAATAATTTTTCCTAAAAATAATTCAAGAGTTTTAGGCCCTAAAAAGAAAAAAGCTTGCTGGCTCATCATTATGTAAATTTATAGTAGAATATAAATAGCATAAGTTGACCTGTAAGCCGAGTTCTGTCGAGGATGGTCATCTATCTGTAGATATCAGTTACCTGATATCTTTAGCGTCCATACCCGGAGAATGAGCGGGCCACTCTATCTTCTCCCTATTTGGACTTTCTCCAGATGGGGTTTACCTAGCAGCTCAGTCACCTGAGCCCTGGTAAGCTCTTACCTTACCTTTTCACCCTTACCATACTAGAGGTTAGATTATGGAGGTTAGAGGTTGGAAACATACAATTATCTAACCTCTAACTTCAAATCTCCAACCTCCAGTAGGCGGTATATCTCTGTGGCACTTTCCTGGGAGTCACCTCCACTGGATGTTATCCAGCATCCTGCCCTGTGGAGCTCGGACTTTCCTCAACTACCTTAATGTAGTTGCGACCATCCGGTCAACTTACGCTATTTAATGTCTCAAATAACATAGTTAGTATAACACCAGAAAACATCAATGTCAAGTTAACTTCTTATAGCACCTAATAAATCCTTATAAGTATCGGGGTCCATTCCTATTTCAGTCCGATGAACTATCATATCGCTACCTATTTCTTCTGAACATTCCTTACAGAGTCTAGTTTCAGGGAGGACCTCAAGCCTTTCAGGATTTATGAGCTTTCCACATTTAATACAGGTATGGAAAAAAAATATCATCTTTAAATCCCTCCCTCAATTAAATATATTTCCAAGGATTGGTATCAACCTGTGATGCAAAAAATTCTACACCATCTACCTTATCCCTTAAATAATCGGTTAAGAGCCCTTTTACTATAATTTCAGTCTGGTAATGTCCTGCATCAATTAAAGCCATACCCAGTTCTTCCGCTAGTTGGGCTTCATGATAACCAATATCACCGGTTATAAATAGGTCAGCCCCGGCCTTACTGGCCTTACTAATTAACTTTGCACCACTCCCGCTACAGATAGCAACCCTCTCAATCAGTCTGGATTCAGAACCTACATACTTTAGATTAACTAGCCGGAGTCTCTTCTTTACCAGCTGTATATACTCGTCTAATCTGACCTTCTCGTCCAGTCGGCCTATTCTACCTAAACTGTATTTTTCACCTTCATTAGCCAGGGGGTAGAGGTCATAGGCTACCTCTTCATAAGGGTGGGCCTTAAGCATGGCCCTGATTACCTTTTTTACAAGATGTTTGGCTAAAATAGTCTCCAAACGTACTTCTCGGACCTCTGAAATCTCTCCCTCTTTCCCCAGAAAGGGGTTACTGCCGGCCAGGGGCTTAAAGGTACCCTTCCCTTCAGTAGAAAAGGAGGTATGGCTGTAATTGCCTATATACCCTGCACCTGAATCTAGAATCGCCTTCTTAACTCTGGTAAAGTGCTCTTCAGGTATAAAAACTACTAATTTATAAAATCTCTCTTCTCCGGTGATCTCCAAATGGTCACAGTCTTTTATCCTCAGTACTTCAGCAAGGTAATCATTTAAACCATCTTTTGTGATATCCAGGTTTGTATGGGCACTGAAGATACTAATATTATTTTTGATAGCCTCTATAATAATCCGACCGGTACCGGTATGTTTATTTATTGAGCTAACCGGTTTAAAAATTAGCGGATGATGGGAGATGATCAACTGGCATTTCCTGGCTTTTGCTTCCTCGATAACAGCCTCCGTTATATCCAGGCTAATGAGTACCTGACTTACCTCCTGGTCAAAATCACCTACCTGTAACCCAACATTATCCCAATCATAGGCCAGGTTTTCAGGTGCAAGGTCCTGGATAAGAGATGTTATTTGACGGACTTTGGTCATCTCTATTTCTCTCCTTGTATTATATTCAAGAATTATTTTTTTGTGAAAGAGATTGCACGCAACAGGATTAAGTGAAGATAAATTAAAAAACCCTGCTCCATAATAGAACAAGGCTGGGAAAATCTCTGGTGGGCCCACCAGGATTCGAACCTGGGACCAACCGGTTATGAGCCGGTTGCTCTGACCAGCTGAGCTATGGGCCCTTTTAATATTAAAATTATAAAACCAATCTTTCAACGCAAGACTTATTATATGATATTATAGCTCTCCGGTCAATCACTCTAAACAGCAATTAAATGCCATTTAGAGTGTTTAAACCGAATAAGCTCATTAAAAGAGCGAAATACGCCTCATTTCTACCGGCCTAATCGAGATAATCCTTTAATTTTTTACTCCTGCTGGGGTGTCTCAATTTGCGTAAGGCCTTGGCCTCTATCTGTCTTATTCGCTCCCTGGTAACCCCGAATTCCTTGCCGACTTCCTCTAGAGTTCTGGGACGGCCATCCTCTATTCCGAATCGTAATTCCAGCACCCTTTTCTCCCTGTCTGTTAAGGTGTGTAGTACATCATCCAATTGTTCCTTCAACAAGATAAAGGAAGCAGCTGAAGCGGGTGCGGGTGCGTCTTCGTCTTCAATAAAATCACCCAGATGGCTATCTTCTTCTTCCCCAATAGGTGTCTCCAGGGAGACAGGCTCCTGAGCAATCTTCATTATCTCCCTGACCTTATCGGCAGACATATCCATCTCCTCACCAATCTCTTCGGGAGTTGGTTCTCTACCCAGCTCCTGTAGAAGCTGTCTGGAAACCCTGATCATTTTATTGATTGTTTCAACCATGTGAACCGGTATACGGATAGTCCTTGCCTGATCAGCAATTGACCGGGTGATAGCCTGACGAATCCACCAGGTAGCATAGGTGCTGAACTTATATCCTTTAGTATAATCAAATTTTTCCACGGCCTTAATTAACCCCATATTACCTTCCTGAATTAAATCCAGAAATAACATACCCCTACCAACATACTTTTTCGCTATACTTACTACCAGCCGTAAATTGGCCTCAATTAGTTTTCTCTTGGCCTCTTCATCTCCCTGCTCCATACGTTTTGCCAGTTCAATCTCTTCTTCAGCCGTTAATAGGGGTACCTTCCCTATTTCTTTGAGATACATCCGTACCGGATCATCTATACCAACCCCGTCCGGGATACTTATATCTAGATTGTTATCATCTTCATTATCTTTATCATTGACTTCTTCATTATTATCTTTTACATCTATATTCATCTCATTAAAGAGGTCATATATCCTTTCAATTTCATCGGAACTGAGGTCAATCTCTTCCAGGGCATCCATAATCTCCTCATAGGTTAAACTGCCTTCTTCTTTACCCTTTTCAATTAATTCCTTTACTTCTTTAAGTTTTGTAGGGTTAATATCCTTTTTTTCAGCCATCTAAAATCCCTCCTTTCCCTGGTAATTAGATAATTGCTGAAAATAAATTAATAAGTTATTTAATTTAGTTAATGATAAACCTTCCTCATCCTGTAGCTCTCTATAAATACCAATCTTATTGCGATAGATCAACTTATCTACCAAAACCCTTAACCTGACAGGTGATAAAGTTTCACCTTCAGCCACGGTTAAAGCCAGAGCCTTCTTTCTTAAATCATCATCCTCAATCTTATCAATAACCGATTGAATATCCTTGGCGGAATTATCCAGGATTAACCGGGCAAGTTTCCGGTTTGTAGCGGTAAAAAACTGAGGTAAAATCTGCTCCCTTAATTCTGGATTATCGATACAGTACTTTAAAATTATCTTCTCTAATCTATTTATATTATTCAGGGAATTTGTCTCATTATCCTTTTTAGTATATCTGTTTTGATAATTTTTATCCTTTTTTTTACTATCTTTGTCCTTACTAACCCTTGCTACCTCTTCTCTCAATACCTCAAAATTCAACTGGAAACGGTCAGCAATCTCCTGTAAATATACCTCCCGCTCGATTTTATCTTCCAGACCGGCTAACAGTTGAACTATCTCCCTGGTCAAATTGACCTTTTCATCAGTCTTGGTCAGGTCCTTACCCTTAATAATTTGTTCAATCTTAAAATCAATTAGACTGCAAGCCTCCTCCTGTAATCTGGCAAACTCCTTCTTTCCCTGCTCCCGGATAAAATCATCTGGGTCCGTATTTTCCGGTAAATTTATAACCCTGACATTTAAACCGGCCTTCTTTAATATATCCAGCCCCCTCAAGGTTGCATTGGCACCGGCAGCATCTGCATCATAAGCGATAAAGATAGTCTGAGCGTATCTCTTTAAAAATTTAGCCTGTTCAACAGTCAGGGCTGTTCCTAAAGAGGCTACAGCATTAGTTATTCCTGCTTTATGGGCACTTAATACATCCGTATATCCCTCCATCATAATAGCACTATCAGTTTCCCTGATTTTATCCCTCGCCCAGTTAAAGCCATAGAGGTTTTCTCCCTTTTTATAGATCAAGGTATCAGGTGAATTTAAATATTTGGGAGTATTAGAAACCGTACTATTAATTATTCTACCTCCAAAGGCTAATACCTCCCCGCGAAGATTAAAAATCGGAAAAATAATGCGGTCGCGAAATCTATCATAATAACTATTATTGTTATTAGTTAAAACTAAACCTGCTTTCAAAAGTTCTTCCTGCTGATATCCCCTGCCGGTCATAAAATTTAATAACGACCGCCAGCCTGGGGGTGCATAACCGAGGTAAAAACTCTCCATATCCTCTCTGGTGAAACCCCTCTTTTTAAGATACTCTACTGCCTTTGCAGCTATCTCTTTTTCCATTAAGAGGTAGTGATAAAATTTAGCAGCCACTTGATTAATTTCAAATAATCTATCCCTCTCGACCATTATTCGCTTCTCATGGGAACTCTGATGAGGAATTTCCAGGCCGACCCTTTTAGCCAGTATTTTTAAAGTCTCCTGAAAGGTAATATGCTCAATCTCCATTAAAAAGTTAAAAACATTTCCTCCCGCCCCACAACCGAAACAGTAATAGAATTGCTTGTCCGGGTTAATGGTAAAAGAAGGGGTCTTCTCCTGATGAAAGGGACAAAGGCCCTTATAGTTTTTCCCCGTCTTCTTTAAAGCTACATAATCAGAAACTACGTCAACAATATCAACAGTATCTTTTAGTTTTTCAATAAAATCCTCGGAAACGCCTGACAATTTTTTTCACCCTACCTAATGTTTCGTCAAAACTTTTAAAAATCCTCCCTAAATATTTTTCAGATTCAATTTCTTTTATCTATCCAGGGGGCTGGCATAAATAACTCCCTCCCCCTGTTAATGGCGTAATGGTCTGACATACCGGCAACATAATCAATAATCATCTGTTCATCTTCTATATTTTCTTCCCTTCTTTTAAACTCTTCAGGAATCTCATCAATGTGTTCAAGATAATATCTATATAACTCCTTTACCAGTCTCCTGGCCTTATCTTCTTCCGTTTTGGCCTTGGAACCGATATATACATTGGCAAATAAAAACTCCCTTAGATTTTCGGTCGCCTCCTCTATCTCCGGACTGCGGGAGATTTTTTCCTTCATCCAGCTGGCTTTAATCATATCCCTTACCATGGTATCTATCCTTTGAGAATGGGTTCTACCCAGACAGTTAATAGCCTCCTCAGGCAGGTCATCCGGGTTAATAATTCCAGCTCTTAAAGCATCATCAATATCATGGTTGATATAGGCAATCCGGTCAGCGATCCTGACAATCTGTCCTTCTAAGGTGACCGGTTCGGTCTCCCCTGTATGATTTAAAATCCCATCCCTGACTTCAAAACTTAAGTTTAGATCCTCAATAAAATCGACCACCCTTAAACTTTGAAGATTATGGGCAAAACCACCTGTTGCTACCTCATTTAAGGCCTCCTCCCCGGCATGGCCAAAGGGGGTATGTCCGAGATCATGACCGAGGGCAATTGCCTCGGTAAGGTCTTCATTTAAAGCAAGACTGCGGGCAATGGTTCTGGCAATCTGGGCTACCTCCAAGGTGTGTGTCAGGCGGGTCCGGTAATGATCACCGGCCGGGGCGATAAAAACCTGGGTTTTATGTTTTAACCTGCGAAAGGCCTTGGAGTGAATAATCCTATCACGGTCATGTTGAAAAATAGTTCTGATATCACATTCCTCTTCTTCTCTCTGACGTCCCCGGCTATTCTTGCTCAAACAGGCATAAGGGGATAAGGTCTCTGCTTCCCTTTTTTCCAGATCAATCCTGCCCAACATTTTTACGTTACCCCCTCAATATCGGAAACAATTATTTGCAGTTTTCAAAAAGGAAATTCCTATAGTATATTTATCCCTCATGCTAAAAAATCCTTCTTTTTTATAAAAAATTGGCCTTCGGCCATAATATTTAAAAAACCCCATCCCGGAAACCAGGGATGAGGTCAGGCTTTAACTCTCATTATTCTTATCTTTATCCTTCTCAATCTCTAGAGTGTATTCCTTGAACATAGCCGCCAGACCAGCCAGTAAGGTTATATAGGGAAATAAAACCAGGCTGACAACACCTGCGGTCACCGGTATCTCTACCAGTGTTTTATCTTTACTCTTGACAACTATTTTATTTACATTACCCTCTTTAATAATCTCCTTGATTTTATTGATTAATTCCTGCCCCTTTACACTGATAAGATTATCTTTCAGGCTAAAGCCCTTTTCAGCGGTTTCCTTCTCTAATTTAATCAAGGCCTCGACGACATCACCACCCGTCTCCTTAAGTGCCCGATTCGCCTCTTCATAACTTACACCCAGTCTTTCCCGTATTAAATCAATTTTTTCTAAATTTTCCATTTTATCACCTCATTTATAAGTTTAACCCAAATCCTTAATCATATGCAAGAAATTAAAGGATTTTAATCTAATATCCAGGTGATAGATGATAAAAGAATCGATTAATTTATCCAGCTCTATTAAAGCCCCTTTAGATATCTTCAGCTTATCAATAGGTTGCAAACCGGTATTAAGCAACTTCTTAAAAACCTGGAGTGATTCACCTGATAAAGAAGCTATTCGCTCCTTCTTCCCTGAATAACAGCTAGTACAGGCCAGTCCCCCCTGCTCGATAGAAAAGTAATTATGCTCTTGTAAGGAGATGGGCTTACTACAGTAAATACACTTTTCGAGCTCGGGTTGAACCCCCAGGATACCCAAAATACGAGTTTTAAAGGCCAGATCAACATAATTTATTCTCTCATCCTCAATCCGGAGTAACCGGTAAAAGCTGGTGAGCAATAGGGAAAAGAGATCTTCATTAGGGTCATTCTCCATACCAACCTTTTCCACCAGCTCAGCCATATATGAGGCATAGGCCATCCTGGTTAAATCTTCCCTCAGGGCAGAAAAAGAATATTTGTTACGTATATCATTGATCCGGTCAAGGGAACGGCCCCGGTAAATAGTGACATTATTATAGCTAAAGGGAAGAACCAGTCCGGAGATCGGGCTCTTAGTTTTACGGACCCCTCTGGCTACAGCCCTGACTTTACCCATCTCTTTAGTATAGAAAGTGATTATCTTATCTGCTTCCCCCAGGTCAAACTGTTTTAATACAATAGCATCGGTAGTAAAAAGAGACATTTTAGTAATTATCTTCTTCCTCAAGCCCTTTCCCAGTGACAATGGCCACACCTGAACTGGTACCGAGCCTGTTGGCACCCGCATCAAGCATGGCCAGGGCCTGTTCAAAATTGCGTATTCCCCCAGAGGCTTTAACACCGATCTCTCTGCCTACAGTTTTTCTCATCAGACTAACATCTTCAACAGTTGCCCCACCGTCTCCAAAACCTGTTGATGTCTTAACAAAATCTGCTCCGGCTTCTTTGGCAATATTACAAGCCATTTTTATCTCATCATTGTCAAGGTAACAGGTCTCAAGAATAACCTTAACAATAATATCTGAAGTTACCCCGGCAGTCTTGGTGGCATCAACTACTGCCTTAATATCCGCCTTAACCAGGTCAAAAGCTTTTGATTTAAAAGCCCCGATGTTCATCACCATATCGATCTCCTGAGCACCATTTTTAATGGCATTTCTGGTTTCAAAGGCCTTGGTCTCGGTAGTATTTGCCCCTAAAGGAAAGCCGATTACTGTTGTTACCTTTACTGATGTATTGGCCAGTAACTTTGCCGCTAAGGGAACAAAGATAGGGTTAATACAAACGGAGGCAAACTCATAATCCCTGGCCTCTTCACATAGTTTTTTTATATCTTCAACGGTAGCTGTAGGTTTCAAAATGGTATGATCGATCATCTTGGCCATATCACGCGGTTTAATTGCCATAATATTTCACTCCTTAAAAGTTCAATTTACCTTTATATTTCTCCATAATTTATAATTATCCTGCCTTTAGATTAACTTTTCCATTAATAAATTAGCCATGGTAAAATAGATAAATAATCCGGAAATATCGATCAGGGTAGTTATAAAAGGGCCTGCAGCAACGGCAGGATCTGCCCCCAGAAAATCAATAATAAAGGGAATTGATGTTCCGGCAATTATAGCCGCCAGCAGGGTAATAAACATGGAGACACCAACAACTATTCCCAGGGAGGGGTTCCCCTGCCAGAAATAAGCCACCACTGAAATAGTGGCACCCAAAATTAGGGCCATGATAATACCAAGCCTGACCTCCTGCCAGAGATGGCGAAAAAACCTGGAATGATGCAGATCACCGGTAGCCAGGCCCCTGACAACAACGGTTAGGGACTGGGTTCCAACATTCCCCCCCATATCCATTAAAACCGGAATAAAAAAAGCCAGGGCGACTATAGTCTGCAGGGACTCCTCAAAACTCTTAATTACCGAGCCGGAAAGAAGGTCGCCAACCAGCAGCAGCAATAACCAGGGAAGCCTTTTTTTGATCGAAGCCAGTAGTCTCCCAGTATCAATATCAGCTGTGGCAGCCATTTTATAGATATCCTCAGTTGCCTCATCTTCGATAACATCGATAGCATCATCAACAGTTATTATACCCATTAACTGATTTTTTTTATTTACCACCGGTACTGCTAAGAGATCATATTTGGCAAAAATATGGGCAACCTCTTCCTGATCCAGGTCAATCTCTACCTTAATAACATGCTCTGTCATTAGGTCCTTTAATTGAATATCCGGCTGGGCCGCTAAAAGCTGTCTGACAGAGAGCACCCCGAGCAGTTCCTTTGTCCTTGAGATAACATAAATATAATAGATCATCTCTGCCTCCGGGCTGATCTTTCTGAGCTTCTCGAGAACCTCGGCTGCTGTAAGGTCACTGTAAAAAGCCAGATACTCGGTAGTCATTAAACCGCCGGCACTCTCATCATCATAACCCAGTAGGCGTTGCAGTTCTGATGCCTTTTGATCCCTCATCAGATTCAGGATATTCTTCACCTTGCCTACCGGCATCGAGCCCAGAAAGTCAACAGCATCATCTGAATACATCTGGCTTAAAATATCCGAAATATCCTGGTCTGATAAAAGATTAGCTAAATAATGCTGAGTTTCATAATCTAAATGACTGATTATCTCTGCCAGCTGGGGTAATGACAGCTTTTCCCGGAAGAGATATTCCTGTTCTTCTTCTTCCAACCTCATGATAAAATCGGCAATATCCGCCGGATAGGCCTCTGCTAAAAAATCATCCAGAGTGAGATATTCGTCGGGTAAGAACTCCTTTAATTTCAACTCCTCCATCTTCATCACTCCCTGTAACCCATCCTTCTGATAAATTCTTCCTTTTCTCTCCAGTCTTTCAAGACCTTAACCCAGAGGTCCAGATAAACATCAGTCTGTAATAACCTCTCGATATCCTCCCGGGCCCTCCGGCCGATCTCTTTTAACATTGAGCCATTCTTACCAATAATAATTCCCTTATGGGAGTTTTTCTCAACGTAGATATTGGCCCTGATATAAAAGAGACCATTTTCCCTCTCTTTCATCTCTTCAATTAAAACTGCAACCCCGTAGGGAACCTCATCCCTCGTCAGGCAAAAGACCTTCTCCCGGATCATCTCTGCTATGATAAACTGTTCTATCTGATCGGTAATCATATCCTCCGGGTAATACTGTGGACCCTCTGGTAATCTGGAAAAGATTGCTGTAATTAATTCAGCAAGATTCTTTCCAGTTAAAGCCGATACCGGAATAACCTCTTTGGCCGTTTTTTGCTCGTATTCCTTTAACCTCCAGGCGAGTAGTTTATTATCCAGACTATCAATCTTGTTTAAAGCCATAATTACTGGAACCTTTATCCCCTTTAACTGACGCACAATAAAATCATCACCTTTACCAAAAGGTGATGTACCATCAAGTAACAGTACAACTACATCTACTCCTTCCAGGCTCTTAAAAGCCTGGTCCAGCATGTATTTATCTAATTTATTACGGATCTTATGAATGCCCGGTGTATCAAGAAAGACAATCTGTCCCTCTTCTGCAGTATAGACTGCCTGGATTCTATTTCTAGTAGTTTGGGGCCTGGGAGAGGTAATGACAATTTTTTCCCCTACCAGTTTATTGATTAAAGTAGATTTACCGACATTCGGTCGACCGATAATGCTTACAAAACCAGATTTATAGGCCATCAATCCATGTCCTTTCTATTAAAGGCCCCTGGAAGCAGTTCACTACTCTTAAGCTCCAGTACATCCCCCTTAAGATTAGTCATAATAACCGGCATATCCTCAGCAAACTCATTAATAACCTGCCTGCAGGCACCGCATGGCGAGATCGGTCTTTCACTATCGGCAACCACAGCCAGTGCCTCAAACTGCCTGTATCCCTCTGAGACAGCCTTAAAAATGGCCGTTCTTTCGGCACAGTTTGTCAGACTGAAGGAGGCATTCTCTATATTGGCTCCGGTAAAGACCTTGCCCTCTTTGGTTAACAGGGCGGCACCGACTGGAAAGTGGGAATAGGGGGTGTAAGCCTTCTTCCTTGCTTCCTTAGCCTTTTTAATTAATTCTTCTTTAGTGGTCTTATTCACTTAAATCACTCCTCATAATTTATCCGGGTAGAGCGGGGTACAATCTGGATCCAGGTCTTCCCCGGGTTAAGCTTGATCTCCTTACCCTCTTCATTAAAGTATTTAGTCCAGTTTTTCCCCTTCTTTTCCCAGTAACCTTTAATGACGATTCCATCTCTAAAGACGAGGGACTCACCCTTACCGGTAAGCGTCATCTTCAGCCTGCCCACCGAATCAATCACCCCGGTATCAACAAACTGGACAATGATATTCCTGGCAGTTAACTGTTTGCCCTCAGCAGTAAGATGGGGGTGATTGAAATCCGCTAAATAACGGTAATATAAATTTTTAGTTTCGTCAAATCTGTAACAGACCCTGTAACTTCCCCAGTAATTAAGATAGATTTTATTTGCCCTGATATCTTCGGGCTCAATAAAGCTTATCTGTTGAAAGGAAAAACGGGATCCATATTCCTGGCCGGTTAGTTTGCTCAGATAAGACTTGATCTTAAAACCCCCGGTATAGAGGTTGTGTGGCGCTTCTCGCAAACTGCTCCTCCAGTAATAGCTGCCGTGATAGATCTGGTCTAAATGGCTGATCTTCGTCCTGGCGAGCATATCAAATCCTGCCGGACTGGCACCGGCGTGTAATAAGAGGGCATCATACTCCAGGGCCGTCTCTATCAAATAGGGTCTGACACTGCGGATAGGACCGATTTTATCCGGTATCTCCTCCCAGTAAAGAGCCAGAAAACGGGTAATTCCGCCTTCAACCAGAAATTCGTAAACCAGTGAGGCCTCCCCTAAACCGGACTGCGGCCTGGCCGGAGGTGAATTTTCAATACTGGCCATCACCGCCTTTACCAAGACTTTCTCCCTTAAGGGTTTGCCGGTGAAGGGTGAGTAATAAACTGCTTCCCTTTTACTATCTACACCAGCGATATTATTATTAAGTTGACCTTCAAGTTGATCCTCATTTACCTCCTCAAGCTGGTTATCCTTTAATTCAGCTACAGCCTCCTCAGTTAATTGCTCTCCTCCGGATTCTACCATCTCACTACCAGTACTGGCCGTAGGACTATCAGAAACACTCTCTTTACCGGAACACCCTGTGAAAATTGCTAAACCCAAGATGAGCAAAAATATTAAGATAAGGCTTTTCCTCACATTATTCACCCCGCTGACCATTTAAAGTAATCTCTTTTTGGGCAACAATTTCTAATTCGATTCCAAAGGCCTTTAGCTGATTCTTGATGATATCCAAACTGCTTGCCAGAACCTGGGCATCACCGACCGCTTTAATAATTACAGGGTTTACCGATATAGGTTTATTATTAACCAAAATTGTTGGTCCTACACACCGAATAGCTGAATTAACGGTTAACCTCTGTCCGCCTACTTCAACCCCACGGGCGCCGGCTGCCATCAGTTCATTAATTAAATTCCTGATATCTGCATCATGAACAATTCCCGTATCCTCAAGATTACTGTTATCAAAAACCTTAATGATAATTCCCGGACCGGTCATAGGTGCGTAACCGGCCTTCTGTTCCAGAAGCTTT
Organism: Halanaerobiales bacterium; assembly: GCA_029981855.1. GTDB lineage: Bacteria > Bacillota > Halanaerobiia > Halanaerobiales > DTU029 > JARRCS01. The sequence goes on from JARRCS010000011.1 coordinate 47,954, forward strand.
AACTGTCTCTCCAGAGAGGCGACCTTGGTATGTAAAAAATCCACCTGACTGAAGATATCCCCGGTAGTAACAATACTGGCCCTTTTATTTTGAATTACTATTTCGATCGTCTGGTTAAAGGGGATGGCCTTAATCCTTTCCTTTATTTCTCCGGTCAAAATATTCTCCGGGTCTAAAAACTTTATTTTGCCGTCAACCTTCGAGATGGTTAAACTGCCTTCTTCAGGTAGTTCCTGGCTATTAACTATATTCAGGATACTATTAAGTCTTTTATTCTGGGCTTCACGAAAGATAATATCCTGGGTCTGCCTGCCGTAGTCGAGCATCAGGCTGGCCACCTCTTCAACATTATCGGCCCTTTCTATCTCATATTTAAATCTAGCCAGTATATCTGCAACCGGCTTATGTCTATTAACACCGTAGCTGGCAGCCATCTCTTCACTATACTTAATAGCCGCCTGCGCCCCCTGTTTAGCCTTTTCCAGCGGGGTCAATTCACCCGGAAGATAGATAAGACCCAGAAGGCGGGCTAATAAAAAAACATTCAAAATAAGAACTATGAGCACAATTACCCTGTAAAGTATACTGACGATGCTTTTTTTCATGATAACTACCCCTTATCATCCTCTTTAATAATGGTAAGGGATTCAGGACTTAAAATCCCTCCTGAGATAATTAATTTGAGGGCATCTTCAATTGAAAGATCAAGAATTATGGCTTCTTCTTTAGGTATCAAAATAAACATTCCGGAAGTTGGGTTTGGGGTTGTCGGCAAAAATACATTATATAGCTCACGACCGGTAATAGAATCAAAATAAGGTGAAGAATCCCTGGTTAAAAAGCCTACCTGATAGAGTCCCTTTCTGGGGTATTCAAAGAGCACCGGTTTTTTAAATGAACTTGTATTACGGGTAAATATTGCCTCCAGAACTTTTTTAATACTTATATATATATTCCGGAAAAGAGGGATTCTTAATAAAATATTTTCCCCGAAAATAATAATCCTTTTGCCGATAATGTTGGTGGCAAAGAGACCAACAAAAAGAATAACCAAAAAAGTAAAGATAATTCCCACACCGGGCACCTCTCGCCCTATCAGTATCTCAATCAGAGGTCTGGTCCACCGGTCAATTACACTAAAGAGGAAGTAGATTATGTAGATAGAGGCCACCAGGGGTAAAATAACCAGTATACCAGTAAAAATCAGATTCCTTACTTTCTTAAACATCTTATTCACTCCCCGCCATCGATCCCCTTGAAGGGTTTATCACTGAATATTCTAATCTTCCTGATACTGTGTTCCCGGATTTCGTCTACCTGGATGATTAAATCATCAAGTTCAATTTTTTCCCCTTCCCCGGGAAGATAACCAAGTTTATACAGGATAAACCCACTAATAGTTTCATAATCCTCATCCTCCATAAGCGGCTCGGGTAGGATTTCGTTAAGCTCATCGATATCCACCCTACCATCCACCAGTAATTCCCTCTCATTAATCATCTCAATCTGTTTGGGCTCCAGGTCATACTCATCCTGGATATCTCCAACAATCTCTTCCAACAGGTCTTCAATGGTAATCAATCCTGCCGTACCTCCGTATTCATCAAGGACAATTGCCATATGTACCTTCTTCTTTTTCATCTCTGCCAGGAGCTGACTGATTTTTTTACTCTCAGGAATAAAGTAGGCCGGCCTGAGAAAATCGGTTAATGAGACCTTTCGGTCTGATTCAGTTAATAATTTCAGCAGGTCCTTGACATAAATTACCCCGGTAATCCTGTCGACAGTTTCTTGATACACCGGTATCCGGGAATGACCTTTTTCCACTGCCAGTCTAATACACTCTGACAATTCAACATCTTCATTGATACAGACCATATCAATCCTGGGAACCATTACCTCCTTAACAGTAGTATCATCAAATTCAAAGATACTGTTAATCATCTTGCGTTCAGTTTTTTTAATAATCCCTTCTTCCTCGCTGACATTAACGAAACGCCTGATCTCCTCTTCACTTAAAAAGGAGGTAGAGATAAGATTCCCTTCCCCGATAAAAAACCTGATAAGTAAGACAAAAAAGGAAATAAGCGGTGACAGTATTCTCTCCAGCCAGTAGATATAGGGAGCTACAAATTTAGAAAATCTTACTGCTCGTTTGTTTCCGATGGATTTAGGTGTAATCTCCCCGAAGATCAAGATTACCAGTGTTACAACTCCAGTGGCAATGCCGACCCCTTTACTCCCGAATAAAGTAATGGCCAGGGAGGTGGCGATGGCTGAGGCAGCTATATTTACCAGGTTATTTCCTATGAGAATAGTTGTCAGAAGCCTTGTATGATTATTGAGCAGATTGTCCACCAGTTTCGCCCTCTTATCCCCCCGATTAGCCAGTTCCCTGATCCTAACTCGATTAACCGACATCAAAGCGGTCTCAGAACCGGAAAAAAAGGCCGATAATATAATTAGAACTATCAGGGCAAGTAAATTTATAACCATTCGAGTCCCACCCCGTTAATTTAATGCCTCACTTCCGTTTAGCAACTTATTTTATCTTAATACAACTGCAAATAGCTGTTGAAGAGATGTTTAGAAATTTTTTGTATATGACTCTTGGTGAATCGAAAGGAAAAATTAGGTCGAAAAATTTCTACTGAATCGGAAACATCTATTTGCAGTTTTCAAAAAGGAAATTCTTGCAGTTTTTAAAGCAACCCGAAGATGATAACCGTTAGTAAAATGCCGATCAGGGCACCTGTCAAAACCTCTAGCAGGTTATGGGTTTTACTCTGCAGCCTGCTTTGGACTACCATCAGGGCCAGGAGAAAGACAAGGGTAGCCACCACAATATCCCGGGTCAAAAAGACAATGATTGTAGCTATGGAAAAGGAGATAGCACTGTGGCCGCTGGGCATTCCGCCCTGAAGCGGGGTTCCCCCTCCATCTTTGGCCTTTAAGGCTATTATTATTATTACTAATAACCCCAGGTTTATAAAGGTTAAATGAGCCGGTTCTTTTTTTATTTCCAGAAGCAGGTTTAAGCCTAGAGAACGGATCTCGTCCAGGAAGATTAGATAACCCGTAACAACAGCATTAACAGCAGCCATTAAAACCGCGGCAGCGGCAATATTCTTGGCTATTCTAGCCTGGTAACGATACTCCTTACTTATCATGTCAATAACCACCTCAATGGCGGTATTAACAAGCTCCATGGCAATTACAAAGGCAATCGAGGCAAAGAGTAAGATCAACTCCAGTCTGCTGATATCCAGAAAAAGGCTGCCAAATAGTACCAGAAAAGCAATCGTAAAATGAATCTTCATATTACGCTGGGTTTTAAAGGTATGAATGAGCCCTTCCAGGGCATAATTGAAACTATCTATTAAACTATGAACCTGCAAGGCCACTTCCTCCTAGTCCCGGGAAAGATTAAACTTACTTAAAACCCGTTCCTCTTTCTGCCGCATCTCTTCCTTTTCACCAGGGCTATTATGGTCGTAACCCAGAAGGTGTAAAATCCCATGGACGGCCAGATAGCCCAGCTCTCTTTCCAGTGAATGACCATAGTCGCAGGCCTGATTTTTGGCCTGCTCAACCGAAATGATGACATCACCCCAGACCTCATCATCCATGGGAAAAGAGAGGACATCGGTCGGTCTATCAATCTGACGGTATCTCTTGTTTAGCATCTGGATCTTCTCATTATTGACCAGGGCAAAACTGATCTCACCCTGGTCATACCCCTCCAGCCTGGCTGTCTCTTCGGCTATCTTCTGCAAAAGGGTATAGAGATCATCATCAACCTCAAGTAAATCCTGCTGATTATTTATCTCTATCTTTATCACTTCTATCAGCCCTTTTCATCTCTTTTAATAGTTTTTCCGGATAATCTACCCTCTGATGATAGATTCCGGTTAATATCTTGACAAAACTATCAACGATCACATCAAGGTCCTTCAGGGTAAGGTCTGACTCATCCAGCTGGCCCTCCGTTAACTTGGCCCTGATAAGTTCCCTGACCATCCCTTCAATCCGGTTATGGTTGCTTTTATTAAATTGTTTAGATCTTAAGGCCGCCTCAACGATATCTGCCAGCATGATAATCGCTGCTTCCTTTGACTGGGGTTTTGGACCATCATAGCGAAAATCATCCTCTTCAACATTTTCGTGTTTGCAATCCTCTAAAGCCTGCTGATAAAAATAGGAGATCAGATTAGTACCATGATGTTCTTTAATAATATCTATGATAGATTCCGGCAATTTATTTTCCCTGGCCATCTCTACCCCATCCTTGACATGGGATTTAATAATCAAAGAGCTGAGATTAGCCGATAGCTTATCATGGGGGTTCTCTCCCCCGAATTGATTATCGGTAAAGAAATAGGGCCTTTTTATCTTTCCTATATCATGGTAATAGGCACCTACCCTGGCCAGCAGGGAATTCGCCCCGATATTATCTGCAGCGGTCTCTGCCAGGTTGCCGACAATCACACTGTGATGGTAGGTTCCTGGAGCCTCAACCAGCAATCTTTTTAACAGAGGCTGACTGGGATTAGAAAGCTCCAGTAACTTTACCGAAGATGTTAGACCAAAGGCATTCTCCAGATAGGGTAAAAGCCCATTAGCCAGAATGGCCACCAGTACACCATTTAAAACCCCCATTAAAATAGACCATAAAATGATTAACCAACCGCCAAAGGGCATATTCAGGGTCAGCCCTAGAATCAGAATTACTAACACACCGCTAACATTAAATCCGGCCCTGATCAGGTCATTCCTCTGATTAACCTTAGAAACACTAAATATTCCAACCAGTCCGCCGATAAAACTGGCTAAAGCTATACTAAAGTCATTATTGAAGATTAAAGCAACCAGAAAACTCAAAAAAACCGTCAGCATCACGGCAATCTCCGAATTAATCAGTACCGTGGTCAAAATTGAAGCCATGGCCACCGGAACTAAATAGGCCAGATAACTGACCTGGAAAAAGTCAATAATTTTGGCAATTACCAAAACGATTATTACCATTATAGAGATTAGCCATGACAGTAATAGTTAAAATAGTAATGATTACACCGATAATATTAAGATAATTTACCCGGGGCTTCTGTAAACCCAGGGCTTCAAGCACCTTAATATCATCTTCGGTTACTACATCACCCTTACGGACAATAACCTCTCCCTGTCTGACGGTGCGTTTTACCGGCTCCACCTGGGCCATGGCTTCTTCCTGCCGCTTCTGGGTAGCTTCCTTATTTAAAATCATATTTGGTCTGACCATATTTTCCAGGATATCGGCCAGGGCAAGCCGGTACTCCTTGGGCAGATCCGTCTCCATGGCTTCCTGGGCCAACTCATCCTTAACTCTGGCTAAATCTCCGGGTAAGATCCGCTCCTTTAACTTCCTATCCATAATCTCAACTGCCGTCTCTTCTACCCGGTTTTTTAGATCTGAGGGTGCTTTAACCAGTAGAACAATGGTTTTTTCACTGATCTCCTCCCCAAATTCCTGTTGGATCTGGGAGATGACCTGCCCGGTATCTTCTTTTTTCTCATCTCCGGCCGGAACTACCTGTCCCTTTTTAATTGCCGCAAAAAAACTGCGAATCTTCTTTCTGGTTATATTATTTACATTTATATCCTCTTCATATACCCTGGGTGCAGATTGGGCTGCAATTTTTTTAAGCTCCTTGGTCTTTTCCTGGTCTACAAAGGTCATCGTCCTCGGAGCAACAATATCATTCTTACTAACCTGTCCAACCCTTAAATCAAGTTGATTGGGAATCAGGTCTATAGTTAAGATTAAGGAGATGATAAGCAGAAAGAGGAATCCCCAGAAGACTTTTTTGGTCCTGGGACTGATCGCTCCTCCCCAGGCAAAAACCCTCTTCCACCATCGTTTAAAATATTTAAAAGAAAACATAATTTAACCCCTACTTTCATACCTCTCATAGGCTTTAATAATCTCTTTAACTAAATCATGTCTGACTACATCCTGCTTCGAGAGATAAATAAATTCTATTCCCTTGATATTACTCAGGATCTCCCTAACCTGGTTTAATCCAGAGTTCTTCTTCTGCGGTAGGTCTACCTGAGTTATATCACCAGTAATGACCGCATGGGAGTTAAAACCAATCCTGGTTAAAAACATCTTCATCTGTTCCGGTGTAGTATTCTGGGCCTCATCCAGTATAACAAAGGAATCATCCAGGGTTCGTCCACGCATATAGGCTAAAGGGGCTACCTCAATTATATCCTTATCCAGATACTGGCTGACCTTCTCAGGGCCCAGTATATCGTAAAGGGCATCATATAAAGGCCTAAGATACGGGTCTACCTTTTCCTGCATATCCCCCGGTAAGAAACCCAGTTTTTCACCGGCCTCAATCGCCGGTCTGGTCAGGACAATGCGATTAACCTCCTTATTCAAAAGAAACTTCACGGCCATAACCATAGCCAGATAGGTCTTACCCGTCCCGGCGGGGCCGATAGCAAAAACAATATCGGAGTTTTTAATCGCCTCGATATATAACTTCTGACCGAGGGTCTTGACCTTGATCTTCTTACCTCTATAATTAACCTGTAAGACCTCATTATAGAGCTCTTGCAAATTAACTCTCCTATTATTCTTTAAAAGCTCAATAGCATACCTTACCTCTCGTTCTGATAATATCTTGTCGGCTGAGGTAATTTTAATTAGTTCTGCCATGATATCTCTCGCTTCCTCAACCCGATCCTGATTACCAACGATTTTAATGGAATTACCTCTGGCTACCAGCTTGACATCCAGTTCTTTCTCCATTACTTTTAAATTATTATCTTTATTACCTAATAAATTTCTGACAATCTGATAATCGTTTAAAGATAATTCTTTTTCAACCGCTGCCACTAAGACCCTCCTTTTAATTTGGCTATATCCTCTTCAACCTTGACTAAAATCCTTACCTTAATTAGATTCGGATCGGAAACAGCAATCTCTTCTGTCCTAATATCCAGAATAACCCCCTCGGGATTAATCTCAGATATGATCTTTTCAATTGCCTTTTTTTTGGCAAGGTAGAAGCATAAATCCTTACTCCTTTTTTCCTGATGATACCTTACCTCTTTATACTTCTCTTTAATTAATTCTATAGGGAAATCAATATTCCTCCATTTTGGAATTCTTTTTATTTGACGCTCTCTTTGATATTTTTTATAGGGAGGCTTATCCCGGGTAAGCCAGATTATCTTTTCCCTGAATTTTACCCCCCAGATAGTCTTGCTTCTACCGGTATACTCAATCTCCTTTAGATAGAGCTTACTACTACCCGTAGCTTCATACCAGACATGAGCTTTGACAATACCTATGGCCTGCTCCTGATTTTTACTGGTTATTATCAGGGGTTGGCCTTTTGTTACCGTATCACCTTCCTTAACAACCGCCCGGCCTTTTAAGACAATTAATTTAGAGATCAGTCCATTTTTAGCTGCAAAAATATTCCCGGTATCAGGTTTTTCCACTATCTTTTTTTCAACGATCTCTATATATAACTGAGTTCCCCGCCACTGAACATTGACCCAGGCGATGCGGGATTCCCCTTTGAGTAATTCCTTTTCCAGTTCAGCGGTATCGATCTCTCTTTTGAGTATCCCCGGTCTTATACCAGAGTCTCGCAAAAGCTGATTGATTTTATTCTCGGGTATTTTTTCTAAACCGGTAATCTCTATCGTCCAGAGAAAGGAAGAGCCCAGATATAGGATTAATAAAAATAAGATCAAGCCTGAAAGTAGAAAGAGTCTCTTCTGTGCCCCACTAATTATAAAGGGTAGACCCCTTTTGTCCAATATCTTAACCCAACACATCCTCTTTTTCACCAGGGGCCGCAGACGCTTGAAATCATTAATATATATCTTTGCCAGATAATAATCCTTCTTAATTCTTTGCAAGTCCCAGAGGTTTATCTCCAACTCAATAATCTGGTTAATAAATCTTTCCAGGGCATTCCCTCTGATTTCGATCAGCAGATAACCGCGAAAAAACCTTAATAAATTAATAATCAAGCTGACCCCCTCCTATCCCTTATCATAAAAAATCCCCTCAATCTGACCTGAGATAGAAAGGTTCTCAGTCTTGATATCTTCAATCATAAGCCCCTTGCCGGTTAGGGTAATAATACCACTTTTAACCCGGATTTTAATCTCATCTGGGTTATAAAGGGTAATCCCTTTATGGTTCTCAATATATAATCTCTGCTGACCTACCAGCATAACTAGCGGTAAGTCTAAGGTTATTTCAGGCGACAGATCAAAAATATCAGTAAACTGTTTCCTGATATAATCCATCTTATCCCCCTCTCCTGCATGTCGCTAATACCTACATAGGAAAAAGTTGTCCACTAGTGCTAAGACTCCCATGTATTAAAAATTTATGCAGGAAAGAAGGCAATAATGCTATTATGACGAAACCAATTTGGGCATTCATATCCAAGCAATAAAACTATAGACATATCCAAGAAATATAACTATAGATTATCATTATACCCTATTATAACACATTTTTTCTTTCTTACAAGACATCCATGCCACAAAGTGACACCAGCCAGAATAAAATTTAAATTAATGCCTCACTAAAAAGTAGCCAGAGCGATACAGGGGACCGACTCCTCCGTAATGAAATTGCTCCCATCAAAATCCCCGTAGAGGGTAATATTATTAAAGCCAGACCTGGCCAGGGTAATGCAGCATCTCATAACCTATTATTAGCAAAAAATGTAAGTTTAAACAAACCACCCCCGGCCTATTATTGCATAAAGAAAATCCCCAAAAATGGGGATAGAATAATATTATTTCCTTAAATAAGGTGGTTGATATGGCCTTTTTGCTCTGGGCCGGTCCAGGATTTCTTTAAATATAAAGCCCTTAATGATCTCTTCTTCGCTAAAATCACTCCGGGCAGGCATAAATAGCTTATCCCTAACACTATCTTTTTCATCATCTTCTATAACTTCTCTATCCTTTAATTCTTTCAGGCCAATATTATTATACTCATCCCTCCGGTAAGGATTATCAATCGACTGAAGTATTAATTCAGGCATAGTGGTAGTTTTCTCAGTCTGCTGACCGGCTTCATCGATATCACCGTACAATTCAAACCGGTCAGGCTTTTTAACCTTATCGGTCTTTTCAGCATACATCTCATTTATCTTCTTATCGATCTCTTTGTTTTCTGCCCGTTCTACGCTTTCTTCACTAAATTTTTTAACCGCATTTAAAATAGTAGAGATCAGAAAGACCAGGCCTACCAGGATACCAAATAAACCTTCCATTAACTATCCTCTCCTATTTTCATCATCTCCGGGAGACCGGGGTTGTTTCCTGCTATCAGAACCTAAACGGGAGATATTATCCCTCATACTGGTATCGGCCTTGATGTTCTGCATATTCATATAGTCCATCACACCTATATTCCCTGAGCGCAGGGCTTCAGCCATAGCCTTTGGAACCTCTGCCTCAGCTTCAACAACCTTGGCCCGCATCTCCTGGACCCTGGCCTTCATCTCCTGCTCCAGGGCTACAGCCATCGCCCTTCTCTCTTCAGCCTTGGCCTGGGCTATCTCCTTATCGGCCTCAGCCTGGTCTATCTGCAGCTGGGCACCGATATTCTTGCCGATATCGACATCGGCTATATCAATGGAAAGAATCTCAAAGGCGGTCCCGGAGTCCAGTCCTTTCTCCAGTACTGTCTTGGAGATGGAATCGGGGTTCTCCAGTACCCTTTTATGGGTATCGGACGAACCAACTGTTGTAACTATACCTTCTCCAACCCTGGCCAGAACCGTTTCCTCACCTGCTCCCCCGACCAGGCGGTCAATATTAGCTCTAACCGTTACCCGGGCCGTAGCCATAACCTGGATACCGTCCATAGCCACAGCGGTAACAATTGGGGTCTGAATAACCTTGGGATTAACACTCATCTGGACGGCCTCAAGGACATCCCTACCGGCAAGGTCAATCGCTGCTGCCCTTTCAAAACTGAGCTCAATCTCGGCCCTCTGGGCGGCAATCAGGGCATCAACTACCCTGTCCACATTTCCCCCTGCCAGGTAATGGGCCTCCAGCTGGTCGCTTCCCAGTTTAAGACCGGCCTTATGAGACTTAATCATCGGTCCCACAATTAATGATGGTGCAACCCGCCTCAGCCTCATTCCGATCAGATTGAAAAAACCGATTCTGACACCAGCTGCAACTGCAGATATCCAGAGACCTATCGGAATAAAATAAAAGAAAAGGACCAGAAAGAGAATTACCAGGACAATAACTATTAATGGTAAAGCGATACTCAAATTAATCATCCTCCTCTGTAATTGGTTTAACAACAATCCGATTACCGGCAATCTTAATTATCTCTACCATTTTCCCTTGATCAATAAAACCACCTTCACTAACAACATCAACCCTCCGGCCATCTATCTCGACAATTCCCGCCGGTCTTAGCGGTGTAACTGCAGGGCCCTTCTTTCCCAATAGTTCCTGCCTGTTATGCTGGGCAACATAGCCAGCCTCTCTGGTCTGACTCGTTTTCAGGGAGATCCGTTTCCAGAAACGGCTCCCGCCAAAAAATTTAATAATGACAACCGCTCCGACGACTGAAAAGAGTAGAACCGTAGCCAGGACCGTAATGGCAACCTGCGGTGTCGGAAAGAGAAAATAGAGACTGGTAAGGATGGCAATTAATCCACCAATCCCGGTAACACCAAACCCGGGAACGATAAATATCTCTAAAGCGATCAGGATTAACCCGACCAGAAAGAGGATTACCAGTCCCCAGCCGGCAATGCCATTAATTATATAACCACTGAAGAAGAGTCCCAGAGTAATCAGCCCCACAGTACCACCTATACCCCAGCCCGGTGCCAGGGCCTCAAAGATGATGGCAATAAATCCAATAGTTAATAAAATAGCACTGATAGCCGGTCTGGTTACTATTCTGGCCATTCTTTCGGCAGCAGTAGGCACGACCTTTATAACCCTCATCGGTTTAAAATCCAGTTCTGCATATAATTCCTCTAAATTATCAACTTCGTAATCAGCAACATTATACTCCAGCGCCTCACCGGCCGTAAGGGTTACCAGCTTACCCTTTGAGGTGATACCCTCAATCTCAATATCGGCATCGACCATGGCAGCTACCAGTTCGGGATTCTTATTCCGCTTCTCTGCAGTTGCTTTAAACTCCTTTCTTAATGCAGAGATGTACTTCTCTTCCTTCGGTCTGGTCTCTGCTGCCCCTATACTGCTCCCTACTTTCATAGCAACCTTCTCTGCGGCAAGGGTAATCAGGGCCCCGGCTGACCAGGCCCTTCCGCTGACAAAACTAACTATGGGAATCCGGGTATTAAAGATCATATCCTTAATTCTAATGGCCGAATCAACCAGTCCACCGTAGGTATCTATCTCCAGAAGTATTAGATCTGCCCCGGTTTCCTCGGCCTCTCTGATTCCCCTGCTAACCAGTTTGACCAGACCCGGATCTATCTCCCCTGTAACAGGTATCCTGTATAATAAGCCTGCTGCCTCTACTGAAAGATTAGCCAATAGTAATATTAATATAAAAATTATTATTACTATTAAACTCCTCCTCATATTCTCCTCAACACCTCTCGGATAAATAATAAATTGACCTTTGGCCATAGAAAAAATTTGGCCAGGATTAAAGATATCTAACACCTGACCAAGATTAAAACCTAACTGCTTAATTTTTCTTTAACAATCTGATTTACAAGTCTACCATCTGCCTTCCCCCTTATCTTAGGCATAATGGTTCCCATTACCTTACCCATATCAGCCATAGAGGAGGCACCAACCTTGATAATTACATCCTCAATCAGTTCTTCTACCTCTTCCCTGGTGAGCTGTTTAGGTAAGTACTCTGATAAAATTTCTATCTCCCTTTTTAGTTTTTCTACAGCATCATCCTTACCAATCTTTTCATATTCAGTAATTGAATCCCGGCGCTGTTTAACCTCTTTGGCCAAAACATCAATCACTTCCTGATCATCTAAATCCTTTCTCTTCTCGATCTCTACATTCTTAATGGATGCCCTGGCCATTCTGATTACGGATAATCGCTCTTTATCTTTATTCTTCATGGCCGTTTTCATATCTTCTAATAACCGTTCTTTAAGAGATGGAATTTTTTTCACCCCCTGTTATCTGAATAATTATTCGTTTCTCAAATTTATTTAATGCCTCACTATCGTTCAGCAACACAGTTTTCTAGCCCGGTGGCCACTGTAGGTTACGCCCGCCCAGCAGGTGGAAATGGATATGAAAGACCGTCTGTCCACCCTGTTCATTACAGTTAGAAACTACCCTGAATCCGTCTTCAGCAATTCCCTCTTCCCGGGCGAGCCTGGCAGCAAGTAAATAAATATAACCGACAAGCTCTTTATCTTCTTCCTTAAGATCTAATATGGTCGGAATATGTTTTCTGGGAACTATCAGCAGATGAACCGGTGCCTGGGGATTAATATCCTTAAAAACCACCACCTTATCATCCTGATAAACAAAGTCCGTATCTAGCTCTTCATTAGCTATTTTACAAAATAAACAATCCTGCATCATTTTCACCTCACTCTTATCTATATTTCTATATTAAAATTAAAATTCCTGCTTTGAGTAGATTATTTTTCCCAGAGCATTTTCATAATTATGGGTGGCGGTAAGTTCAACCTTGACCAGCCTTCCCTGATAACTATCATCATCATCTATTAAAACCCTGATATAGTTATCGGTCATACCTGTCAAAAGACCGGTCTCCTGATCCCTTCTTTCTTCAATAATAACCTCCCTTACCTGGCCAAGATGGCGCCTTTGATAGGCAAGCATTAATTCCTTATTTAGGTCCCGCAGCTTCTTACTGTATCTCTTTTTAATATCACCCGGAATCTGTCCCTTCATCCTGGCCGCCGGTGTACCTTCCCGCGGAGAAAAAGGGAAAACATGGAGGCGGCTGAAACCTATCTCCTGGATAAAATTGTAACTCTCCTGAAAGTACTCCTCCTCTTCACCTGGAAAACCAACTATAACATCGGTCGTCAGTGCCGGGTCTGGAATCTTTCGTCTAATATCCTCTACCACCTCTCTAAAATCGGCTGTTGTATAGGGCCTTCTCATTTTTCTCAGGATCTTATCACTACCGCTCTGTAATGGCAGATGGAGATGAGGGCATAATTTCTCCTCTGAGGAGATCAGTTTTAATAGGGAATCGGTAACCTCGGTCACCTCAATCGAACTTAAACGAATATGGCCCAGTCCTTCGATAACAGCCAGTTTCTGCAGTAACTTAACCAGGCTCTCATCATCATCCCAGTCATATCCGTAAGCCCCGAGATGGGTGCCGGTCAAAATTATCTCCCTGACACCCTGAGCTACCAGGTTCTTTACCTCCTGCACTACTGATTCGATGTCCCTGCTTCTGACAGGACCGCGGGCATAGGGGATGATACAGTAACTGCAAAACTGGTTACACCCCTCTTCAATCTTAATATAGGCCCTGGTAGTCTCCCGGAACTCATTTACCTTGAGCTCTTCGAAGTCGGTCAGTTCCTTCCATTTTAAAATATCTACCGAAGGCTTTCTCCCCGCCATTACTTCCTCAACCAGTTTAACAATATCCCCGCGGCGGGCAGTTCCGATAACTAAATCAACACCATTTATCTTCTGTACCTCTTCCGGAGAAACCTGAGTATAACAGCCAACCACGGCTACTGTAGCTAAGGGGTTTTCCCGCTTGGCCCTTCTGGCCAGCTGTCTGGACTTCCGGGCAGCCTCATTGGTAACCGTACAACTATTAACGACATAGACATCTGCTCTTTCAGCAAAATCAACTATCTCATATCCTGCCTTTTTAAAGAGATCCATCATCGCCTCAGATTCATATTGATTAACCTTACAACCCAGCGTATGAAAGGCAACCGTTTTCATCTTACTTTCCTCCTAAATCCCCGGATTCGTATAAGAGCATAGTCAGGGCTACCAGACCTGCCGTTTCCGTTCTCAGGATACGCGGCCCCAGGGTAAGAGGGATTCCACCCAGTTTTTTAAGAAAATCTATCTCTTCTGCCGGAAAGCCACCTTCAGGACCGATTAATAATAATACGCTCTTTACCTGATCATCATTTATATTATTCCAGATATCCTTAAAATAATTATCCTCTTCATCCTCCCAGGGGATTAAGATCAGGTCATAATTATCCTTGATCTCCTCTAAGTCCTTTAAATGCCTAATCTCCTCTATCCGGGGAATAAAACCCCGCTGGGATTGTTTAGCTGCTTCTTTAGCTATCCGCTGCCATCTCTCCAGCCTTTTTACCCTTCTCTTCCCCTCTAGTTTAACAATCGTTCTCCGGGTTACCAGGGGAATTATCCTGTGAACACCGATCTCGGTAGTCTTCTGAATAATAAGATCCATATTATTCTTTTTAGGTATAGCCTGACCGAGGGTTACCTTGAGGCCGGGCTCATTAAGGTTTCTCCTTTTTTCCGCAATCCTACCGGTGACCATCTTATCTGTAAAATCCTCGAGCTCAACTATGTAATCCCAGCCATCCCCGATAGATATAGTTATCATATCTCCTGTTTTTAGCCTCAATGAATGAGAAATGTGGTTAAAATCACCCCCGGTGATCCTAACCACCTCACCTTCAATTGATTCAGCTGTAATAAAAAACCTGTGCATGGGAAGAGTTCATCCTTTCCGGGCTACGAGACTTACCCATTCATTCAGATTAACCTCATCAATGACCGCCAGTTTAAGCTCAGCCAGCTGGGAAATAATTAGCTCCTTTTTGTCCTGGATAATACCGGAGAGTACCAGCAAGCCCGATTCTGCCATTAATTCCGGAATTGAGGGCAGTAATCTCTGAATCAGATCGGGCAAAAGATTGGCCACAATCAGGGAATAATTCCCGGATACATCCCTTGCCAGATCACCCTTAAGAATCTTCACCCTCTCTCCAACCTGATTGAGTCTGACATTCTCTCTAGCCGCAGCCACAGCAGCCGGGTCGATATCGACACCGAGTACCTCCCTGACTCCCAGTTTGGCAGCCACAATCGACAAAATACCGGTTCCAGTTCCGATATCCAGCATACTGGTAATATCACTATTAATATATTTTTCGAGGAGTTCAATAGACATCTGCGAAGTTTCATGACTGCCAACACCAAAGGCCATCCCCGGATCAATCTTGATGATTATCCGCTCCCCCTTATTACATACTTCCCAACTGGGGCAGATAATAAACCTTTCTCCGATGGTCAGGGGTTTAAAAAATCTGTGCCAGGAGGTAGCCCAGTCCTGATCCCGGGTTAGAACGGTAGAAAGTTCAACCTCACCGGTCTTAAGTCCATAATTTTTTAAGTTATCAGTCCTCTTTTTTATCCGGGAAAGGAGCTTAGCAAATTCTCGATTATCATAATAATATGCTGTAACCCCTATCCGGTCTCCATCTTCCTTTAGTACTACACCCCCGGCACCTAACTCTTGCAGAATATTAGCTACAGCCTCACCGGCCTCCCGGTTAACTCTAACAGTAACCTCTCTCCAGTTCATAGCTTACACCCCGAGTGCATCCCTGACTTTTTTTAACCAGCTCTTCTCTTCAGGGTTAATCTCATCCCCGCTTAATTCGGCAAACTTAAGCAGAAGTTCCTTCTGTTTACTGTTCAGGGATTTAGGTATGACAACTTTGACCCTGATATACTCATCACCGCGTCCATATCCGTTGAGGTGGGCGATACCCTTGTTCTTCAACCTGAAGGTCGTCCCGGGCTGGGTGCCTTCCGGAATAGTAAACTTAACCTTTCCTTCCAGGGTAGGTACCTCGATCTCGTCCCCCAGGGTTGCCTGGACAAAACTGATCGGGACCTCACAGTAGATATCATCGTTCTTTCTCTTAAAGATTTTATGGGGTTTTACCTGGATAACAATATAGAGATCCCCGCTGGGGGCTCCCGGATCACCGGCCTCACCTTCACCGGGCATTCTCAGCTTGGTCCCACTCTCAACCCCTGCCGGGATATTAACCGAAATCTTACGCTGTTTTCTCACCTTACCTAGGCCATTACAGTTCGGACAGGGTGTTTCAACAATCTTACCGTCTCCACCACACCGGTCACAGGTCCGTGTCTGGGTAAAATGACCGAAGGGAGTCTGCTGGGTGGTCCTGATCTGACCGGTTCCGTGGCATTTAGGACAGGTTCTGGTGTCCGTACCCGGTTTAGCACCGCTACCATTACAGGTAGGACAGGCCTCCGTTCTCGGTATGGTTATCTCCTTTTTAGCACCGAAGGCAGCCTCTTCAAAGCTAATCTGCATCCTGTACTGGAGGTCACTACCTCTCTGGGGGCCGCGCCGGCGCCCCATTCCTCCGCCGAAAAACATATCAAAGATATCTTCAAAACCACCGAAACCGCCCCTGGCAAAGTCCTCAAAATTAAAGTCATTATCATTGATGCCAGCATGGCCGTATCTATCATAACGCGCCCTCTTATCAGGGTCACTAAGGATCTCATAGGCCTCGGATAATTCCTTAAACTTTTCTTCGGCATTAGGATCATCCTTATTTACATCAGGATGCAGTTCTCTGGCCTTCCTCCGGTAGGCCCTCTTTATCTCCTTTTCATCAGCATCCCTGCTAACACCCAGTATTTCGTAGTAATCCTTCTTCTCTGACACCTAATCACCACCTTTTCCTCCTAGACAACTCGAAATAACTGAAAAGAGGGGAGAAAGGCTCCCCTTCTTGCAAACAACTCTATGGCTACAGTTTTATTTTTTATCCTCCTCTTCATCCACTTCTTCATAATCTACATCAACGGCATCATCACCGCCAGTCCCCTGCTGCTGATTTGCCTGGTCCTGCTGTTGGGCTTGTTGCTGAGCCCGGGCATAGAGCTGTGTGCTCAGCTCGGTTAGTTCATCAGTCAGGGCTTCGGTCTTCTGTTTAATCAGCTCAATATCATCACCCTTAAGGGCATCCTTTAATTCATCTTTAGCCTTTTCCACCTTATTCTTAATAGCCTGATCAACCTTATCACCGGCATCCTTCAGGGTTTTTTCGGTCTGATAGACCAGGCTATCAGCCTGGTTTCTGGCTTCGATCTCCTCTAAACGCTTTTTATCCTCTTCTTCATGGGCTTTAGCCTCATTAACCATTCTTTCAATCTCTTCATCAGAAAGACCGCTGGAGGATTTGATGGTAATATTTTGTTCATTACCCGTACCCAGGTCCTTGGCCGAAACATGAACAATACCATTGGTATCTATCTTAAAGGTAACCTCTATCTGGGGAACACCTCTGGGTGCAGGCGGAATATTGGTCAGCTGGAAACGGCCCAGGGTCTTATTATCCTTGGCCATCTTCCTTTCTCCCTGCAATACGTGAATATCTACACTGGTCTGATTATCGGCTGCAGTTGAAAAGATCTTACTCTTCTCTGTAGGAATAGTTGTATTCCGGTCAATCAGTTTAGTAAAAACCCCACCGAGGGTCTCAATACCCAGAGAAAGGGGTGTAACATCCAAGAGAACGATATCATTGACATCTCCGGCCATAACTCCACCTTGAATAGCGGCACCCATGGCTACAACCTCATCGGGATTAATACCCTTATGCGGCTCCTTGCCGATTATCCTTTTTACAGCCTCCTGCACGGCAGGAATACGGGTAGAACCACCGACCAGGATCACCTCATCGATATCAGATGGCTGCATACCGGCATCTTCGAGAGCCCTTCTGGTCGGTCCCATGGTCATCTCCACCAGGTCTGCGGTCAGTTCCTCAAACTTAGCCCTGGTAAGGTCCATATCCAGGTGTTTGGGACCATCCTCGGTCTGGGTAATAAAGGGCAGGTTGATATTAGTGGTCATCACAGAGGATAATTCTTTCTTAGCCTTCTCAGCGGCATCCTTTAACCTCTGCAAAGCCATCCTATCCTTTCTTAAGTCAACCCCGTATTCCTTCTGGAATTCATCAGCCAGATAGTTTATAATCCTCTCATCAAAGTCATCACCACCGAGGTGGTTATTACCGCTGGTAGCAATAACTTCAAAGACACCATCTCCCAGCTCCAGGATGGAGACATCAAAGGTTCCTCCACCCAGGTCAAAGACCAAAATTGTCTGTTCCTTGTCATCATCCAGACCGTAGGCCAGAGCAGCAGCAGTTGGTTCATTGATAATTCTTTCAACCTCTAATCCGGCAATCTTACCAGCATCCTTGGTTGCCTGGCGCTGACTGTCAGTAAAATAGGCCGGAACGGTAATAACAGCCTTTTCCACCTTTTCTCCCAGATAATCTTCCGCATCCCTCTTTAGTTTCTGCAGAATCATCGCAGAAATCTCCTGAGGTGTATAATCCTTACCGTTTAAGTTTACTTTATAATCCGTTCCCATGTGCCTCTTAATAGAGATAACGGTCTGATCGGGATTGGTTATGGCCTGTCTTTTAGCAGTCTCACCGACTAATCTTTCTCCCTTTTTAGAATAAGCAACAACTGAAGGTGTAGTCCTGTTTCCCTCGGCATTTGGTATAACAACCGGTTCCCCACCTTCAATCACAGCCATACATGAATTTGTGGTACCTAAATCAATACCAATTATTTTTCCCATTGAGAATTCCTCCTTAAATAATCTTATAGTTCTATAATCTTATAATAGTCTCTTTATTTAGCTACTTTTACCATTGCAGGTCTAATAACTTTATCATCAAGGATATAACCCTTCTGCAATTCCTCAATAATCATACCGGATTCATAATCTGCATCTTCTACCTGCATCATTGCCTCATGGAGATTATGGTCAAAGTATTCACCAACGGTTGGTATTACCTCTACCCCTTGATTTTCCAGGAATTTTAGCAGCTGTCTATAAATCAGATCAATACCCTTTTTAAAATCATCATCGGCTCCGGCCGAACTTAACGCCCGCTCAAAATTATCAACTACAGGCAATAATTCAGCGATCAGTTCTGTTTTAGCGACAAAGCTAATCCTTTCCTTTTCCTTGCTGACACGCTTACGGAAATTGATAAAATCTGCCTGTAAACGCAGCAGCTGGTCATAATATTTTTCTTTTTCTGCCTCTAGTTCTGCAACCTTTTTCTCAAGCTCTTTAGTCTCTTTTCCAATTATTTTCTCCTCAGACCGGACAGTTTCAGTTTCCTCTTCATCTGAGTTGACGGCCTCTGTTTCAACTTCTTCTAGCTGTTCCCCTTCTTCCACTTCACCTTCCTTTTTGCTTTCTCCTTCTTCTGTATTTTCTTTATTATAATCATTTTCTTCAATCATCTTTTCTTCCTTAATTTCTATCTTTTCTTCTTTAATCTCCTCATTCTCACTATCTTTTAATATCTTTTTTTCCTCAACCATTATTATCACCCACTTAATTCAGATATAATTTTACTCAAAGCCTTAGCTACAGAATTAACTGTAGAGATTACCTTGGAATATTCCATCCGTGTTGGACCGATAACACCGATCTTGCCACTGGCCTTATCACCGATAGAATATGTTGCAAAAACAATACTGCATTTCTGCATCTCTTCTAATTCATTCTCATGACCAATCATAACCTCTAATCCTTTATCAGGTATATTATTTAATAGACTCCTTAAAATCTCCTCATGATCAAGGATATTTAAGACCTTTTTCAGGTTCTCCAGATCATTAAACTCTGGCTGTTCCAGGATATAGGAGGTTCCTCCTAGATAAACCTTAAATTCAGCAGGTTCTGAACTAACTAGACCTTGATAGATTAATTCAAAGATTCCCTGAGAAAGGTCGAATCTCTTGATAAGTTTTAATTCTAATTCCTTCATAAAATCATCATTAAGAGAGATTAGCTCTTTATTCTTTAAATGACCGGATAAGAATTGATTTAAATAATTGATCTGTCTTGCACTAAGTTCCTGCTCTAATTGAATAATTTTATTATGCACTATTCCGGTATCTGATATCAAAACGATCAAAAGGCTATTTTTCTCAATTGGAACTAGCTGGAACTGTTTAACCTTACTCCTTTTTAACTGGGGTTCACTGATAAGAGAAGTATACCTGGTAATTTTTGATAACATCTTGGCCATACTGGACATGATACTCTGAATACCCTGTTTTTTAAGATTAAAATTATTTAGCAATTCCTGGTAATCACTGTGCAAACAGTTGCCTTCTTTTATTAGGGAATCAACGTAAAAACGATATCCCTTATCAGAAGGAATACGTCCAGCAGAGGTATAGGGTTGTTCTAAGTAACCCATTTCTTCGAGGTCAGACATCTCATTTCTGATTGTAGCTGAACTGATCCCGAATTGATAAGTTTTGGCCAGGGTACGGGAACCAATAGGTTCAGCTGTAAGAATATGTTCATTAATGATGGCCTTTAAAATCTGCTTTTTTCTCTCATCAATCTCTTCAACCATCATTATCACCCCTTTTGTTAGCACTCAATTATGCAGAGTGCTAATTACTAATAATAAAATACCATATTAAGATATCTTTGTCAAATGGTTTGCTGCCATTTTTTAGGGTAAAAATTCCATGAAGACTTCATTACCAAGTAAGATTCCTTTTTGAGTTAATTTAAGCTGCTCTTCATCAAATTGAACCAGCCCGAGCCCTGTTAACCTGTTAAGCTCATCTTGATAAACTTCTTTAAGTTCCAGGCCGAAACGGGCTTTAAAATCCCCGGTGGAAACCCCATCAATTAACCTTAAACCCATAAAGAGCATCTCGGACATCTGCTCCCTCCTGGAAAGGGGTGTTACCCCGGCAACCGGCAGCTGATTCCGGGAAAGCCTCTGGCAATAAATCTCCAGGTCTGAATAATTAGAGAACCTTACTTTTCCGTCAAAGCTATGAGCAGCGGGACCTAGACCAAGATAGGGTTGATACTGCCAGTAAATCAGGTTATGTTTTGACTCATACCCCGGTCTGGCGAAATTGGAGATCTCATATTGCCGGTACCCCTTTTCCTGAAGAACCTTTCTGGCTAGCAAATACATCTCCGCATCAAGCCGGTCATCAACCTCCTTGATCTTACCTTCTTTAAGCAGGGCGTCCAGGACTGTGCCCTCTTCAATCTGCAGATTATAAAGAGATAGATGGGGTGGTTTAAAGGAGACAGCCTTTTTTAAAGATTCTTCCCACTCTTCTAAGGACTGTCCGGGAAGAGCAAAGATCAAATCAAGATTATAGTTAGTAAAGTATTTCTTAACCTCTTCTAAAACCTTAATCGCCTGAGTAGGGGTATGGAGTCTACCGAGAAACTTAAGTTCCCGTTCATTAAAGGACTGCACACCCAGACTCAGACGATTAATACCAGCCTTCTTAAAGGCAGCAATTTTTTCTTTCTTCAGGGAAGAGGGATTACACTCCAGAGTGATCTCCCTGCTCCCGGTAAAGGAAAAGGAGTTAAAGATTAACTCAAGTAATCCCTCTAACTGGGAAGGTTTAAGGAGACTTGGGGTACCACCGCCAATATAGATAGTACTGATCTCTTTAGCAGAGAGGAGTTCGGCATAAAGCTCGAGCTCCCTCTGCAGGGCCTGTAAGAAATACTTTATTCTCCCCTGATTAAATGCCTCTGAATAGAAATCACAGTAATTACATTTATGCACACAGAAGGGAACATGAATATAAAGACCGAAGGGCCGGGTAAAATCTACCAGCTTATTCATCTTCATCCCTCTGCAAAACGGCCATAAAAGCCTCCTGGGGGATCTCAACCTTCCCCACCTGTTTCATCCGTTTCTTACCTTCTTTTTGTTTTTCCAAAAGCTTACGTTTCCTGGTGACATCACCACCGTAACACTTCTGTAAAACATTCTTCCTCAGAGCCTTGATATTTACCCTGGCAATAATCTTATTTCCAATAGCTGCCTGCACGGGGACCTCAAACATCTGCCTGGGAATAAGTTTTTTGAGCTTTCTGGTCAGAGAGCGGCCCTTCCTTTCAGCATTCTCCTGGTGCACGATAGTTGAGAGGGCATCAACTACTTCACCGTTAATTAAAATGTCCAGTTTAACCAGTTTTGCAGCCTTGTAACCGATAAATTCATAATCAAGGGTGGCATAACCCCTGGTTTTGGATTTCAGTAGATTGAAGAAATCGGTTATCAGCTCACTTAAGGGTATCTCATAGATTAATTTAACCCTGTTTTCATCAACATACTGCATATCTTTAAATTCTCCGCGGTTCTCCTGACAGAGCTCCATAACTTGTCCCACAAATTCATCGGGCAGATAGATCTCGGTTCTGACAAAGGGTTCCTCAATCTTCTCTATTTCATTCGGTTCCGGAAATTTGGCCGGGTTATCCAGCTCAAGCTCCTCCCCATCATCTTTTTTGGTAATCCGATATACAACACTGGGAGCGGTAATTACGAGATCGAGGTTGTATTCCCGTTCCAATCTCTCCTGGATAATCTCCATATGAAGTAGACCAAGAAACCCGCATCTGAAGCCAAAACCTAAAGCCTCTGAAGTCTCGGGCTCAAAGGTAAAAGAGGCATCATTTAACTGTAATTTCTCCAGAGCATCCTTTAATAACTCATAATCAGCATTATCGGTCGGATAGAGACCGCTGTAAACCATTGGCTTGATCTTCTTATAACCCGGTAGAGGGCTTGCGGCAGGATTTTCGGCCAGAGTGATTGTATCACCTACCCGGCAGTTTTTAACATCCTTAATCCCGGCAATAATATAACCAACTTCACCGGCACTTAAACTCTCTACCCTCTGCATATCAGGTTTAAAGATACCTACTTCATCTACCTCATACTCCTTTTGACCGGCCATCATCTTAATCCTCTGTCCGGCCTTGACGCTACCATCCATAATCCTGACATAAGCGACAACACCCTGATAGGAATCATAATAGGAATCGAAGATAAGTGCCCTTAAGGGTTTATCAACCGTATCCTTCGGAGCGGGTATCTTCTCAATTATGGCATCAAGGACCTCCTTAATTCCCGTCCCTTCTTTAGCACTTGTCAGGATAGCATCTTCTATCTCCAGCCCAATATCGATCAACTGCCCCTTGACCAGGTCCGGGTCAGCACTGGGCAGGTCAATTTTATTGATAACAGGGATAATCTCCAAATCATGCTCCAGGGCCAGATAGATATTGGCCAGGGTCTGGGCCTCAACACCCTGAGAGGCATCTACCACCAGTAGTGCCCCTTCACAGGCAGCAAGACTCCTCGAGACTTCATAGGAAAAGTCAACATGGCCCGGAGTATCAATCAGGTTAAGCTCATAACCCTTGTAATCTAGACGGACGGCCTGGGCCTTAATGGTAATACCCCTCTCGCGCTCTAAATCCATCTTATCCAGGACCTGTTCCTGCATCTCGCGTTCACTTAAAACACCTGTATATTCCAGCAGCCGGTCGGCCAGGGTCGATTTGCCGTGATCTATATGAGCAATAATGCAGAAATTACGTATGCGTTCACTGTTCAACGGTTTACCTCCTCTTAATCCCTGTTTCTTAAATCATTATAACACTGGTTTTAGTAATTATCAATATTATTGCCTGGCAAAGATGGCCGCAATAACCTCGGCCAGTAAATGGACTGACTGGATTGCTTCCTGGGTTGTATTACGGTAATCACCTATTTCCAGCAGCAGGGAATGAGGATGGAGGTCCTGATTATAGGTTGTATCTCTAATCTCTACCCTGTGTAAAAGACCGGGATAGAACTCCTCCATTTTAGCAGCCAGTTTTCTGGCAAACTCCAGATTACGTTCCCATTCAGAATGATAACCAACCAGATTAAAATGAGCAAAGTCAAATTTCCCATTTGTAACAACGATCATTATTTTAGCTGCCCTTTGACCATTGACAACGGTAGTAATCTCATCACGGGAAATTCTTTTTATACCATCCCGATGAATATCTAACAAGAGGTCTACCTTTGGATTTTTTTCAATAAACTCTTTAACCGTTTGGCGGGAGTTAAGGTAAGACCTGGCATAGCTTTTATCATGTACCCTGGTGGTATGGATTACCCTAAAGTTATATTTTTTGGAGAGAACCCTGGCCAGCTCTGCCCCTACTTTAGCCACATTACCTATATTTCCCGACAGCACATGACCGTTGTTATCCTGGAGCCTGGGGTCATCGATATAGGTCTCAGAGGTATGGGTATGATAGATAAATACCAGGGGTTGATAGTCTAGTTTTATCTCTTCCCTTTCCTTAATGGCCTTCCTCTCAGGCCTGGTCTCTCCTTCAGGTTTCACCTGCTCCCGGCGTAGGTCAAATTTTAGTTTGATGACTTTATTTTTATTTGAGGCCGGCGTATAAATGGTTTCGGCCGGTTTTTTTAGCCCTTCAGGTGTATAATAGGCTAATAGGGGAATCTCCCTTTTTAGATAAGTAATCGGTGCTCTAATTCTAATTCTGGTTAACCGGTATAATATATTATCCGGAGCCAGGTAGTTTCTTGCCTGAAGAAGTAGACCTTCACCTTCATTCTCTCCCCGGTAATATTCCTCATCATAGCTTGACCAAACCGGAACCACCTCTTTAGAACCGGAAAATTTTTTTATATTTAACCCTAACAAAACCAGAATCAGGATAATCGCAATAAATATTCTATATCTCAAATGCCCGGAGAACATTATCCTTTCCTCCCGAAGTGGACATAGTATCCTTGCATTATCATCATATGAATAGATTCTATTAGTTAGAACAACTATTTCCGTTTTCGGCATCCTACGAAAATTATCAAATTAGCCTATAGTTTTTGAAAACTGCAAATAGATGTTTCCGATTGCAGAAACCTTCTTGAACTTAATTTGTTAGAACAAAAAAAGAGGCCTTTCGGCCTCGTTACAGATATAGAGAAAGATTATCCGGTGTAATATCAGGATGCAGGGCCACATTTATACCTCCGGCGATAATCCTACTTACATCTTTGATTAATTCATCAATCCCTTTAGGTGATACAACTAGATTCCCCATATATGGGCCGAGAACATTACCGACCATCCTCCTCTTTTCAGCCTCATCTATATGGCGGAACCTCTCTCTTTGCGGCGGAGCAAACATCTTACTCTTAAATAACTGTTCCAGGGCATCATGAACAATAGTTATAGCATGAACTACCGTTGGAACTCCGACAGCTATTACCGGCATATTCATCGTCTGCTGATTAATCGCCATCCTATTTTTACCTAAACCTGAACCGGGTGCAATACCGGTATTGCTAATCTGAATGGTGTTAGCTAACCTGTGGGTATAGCGCGCTGCCAGGGCATCGATGGCTATAATCAGGTTTGGTTTAACCATCTCGACTACACCCTTAATAATTTCTGCAGTCTGAACCCCGGTTAAACCAAGCACACCGGGGGCAAGGGCACATACTGGACGCAGGCCCTTCCTCAGTTCCGGGGGTGCCTCCTGGTAAAGATGCCGGGTAACCATCAAATAATTCAGCACATGGGGTCCTAGGGCATCTGCTGTTGCATTCCAGTTACCCAGCCCCACAACAAAGATGGTGGGTTCTAAATCAGGACGGGGTCTTAACTGTTCAAAGTTAATCAGGGCTGCCAGCTCACTGGCAAAAATTTCACTTAACTGGTCATGAACCATTCTATTCTGGCCCCTCAGCCCTTCCGACTCAATGGTTATATATGTGCCAATCGGTTTGCCAATGGTCCTGGCACCCTGTTCATTTAATACCTGGATGCGGGTTATCTTGGCATTTTCCTTACTTTCTTCTCTGACACTAACCCCCTGCACCTCACCACCGGTTCTCTGTACAGCTAAATCATGAGCTTCAACTGCCAGATCACTATAAACATTTAAATTCTGATCATTTATCATAAAATACTCCTTTACCTTAATTCAGTAGGAACAAAGGCATCAATTACCCCGATAATAAAGGCAGCTATTAGAGCGCCCAGGATGGTGACCGTTAAACCAGGAACAAAAAACTGGGTGGCATAGATAACAACAGCTGAGGTAATAAAACCTACAATACCACGGCTCTGTGGTGAGATTTTATCCCCGAAGATAGCTTCAATTACATATCCTAGGACTGCTATCACTACTGCTGCTATCAGGGCATTGACAAAACCAACCACACTAAATCCAGGGACAACATATCCAACTGCCAGTAATACCAAAGCGGAAACAATGAACCTTATTACAGCACCAATCCACTTATTCATTTAAAATCACCTCCTAAGTTTTTTCTTCTCTTATATCTTAACCCTTATAAAATTTTTAATACATAGGAAATTATTTATCAAGAAATTTTCCTATGAACAGAACTTGCAATTTCGATTAACTCATGTTAAAATTAAAATGCTTAAAAAAGAAGTACTTAAATTTGCTAATAGATATGGTAATAAAGGGAGGTGAAATATATGCCTATCATTAAGTCTGCTAAAAAGAGGGTTAAAATCGCTGAAAAAAGAACAATTCGTAATAGAGAGTGGAAGAACAAGTTGAAAAGCTCCATCAAAGAATTTGAGAGAGTAGTCGGGGAAGGAAATGCCGCCGAGGCTAAAGATAAATTAAGAGAGACAGTAAAGGTAATAGATAAAGCCGCCAGCAAGGGTATTATCCATAAAAATAATGCCGCCAGGAAAAAGTCTCGCCTTACCAAGATGTATAATGAAATAGCTGGATAAAACTTCCAAACATCTCTCTAACATCTATTTGCAGTTGTTTTAAAGTAATAAGTTACCGAACGATAGTGAGGTATATTAATTTAAAGAGGTTTAACCTGCATCCAGGTTAAACCTCTTTTTTTCAATCCTCCAAAATAGCCAGTTCCAAAGCCATCCTGGCATCATATTTCCCTGTTACAATATGGAGGTTTGCCTGGAGAAACCTTTCTAACATTAATTCCATCTCTTCTTCAGTAAAATTATTGCTTAAGTGATAACACTTCTTTACCGGATACTGGTGGCTTTTAAGTGTTTTGGCAATAGCAACTGGATCCTTGCCTTCCCTCTTTAGTACCTTAACAGATAAAAACAACCGCAACTGCCAGATAATTGTTCCCAGTATTCTTAATGGTAATGCCCCCTGCTGAATCATTTCATTTAAGATATTGACCGCCCTACCCTTTTGCTTACTAATCAGGGCATCGGTTAGAGAAAAAATAATATTATCTTCGATTAATTTATCCTTGCTGATAATCTCTTTTACATCTCTTAGAGTAATTCTCTTCTCATCGTATTTATAGGTAATGATCTTTTCTATCTCACTATTAAGTAGCTCAAGTTCATTATTAAACATCTGTTCCAGTAATTTGACACTACCTGCATCGACTATCTTACCCCTGATTTTAAATTGATTCACTATCCACTTATCTAATTCTTTATATTTAGGCGGTTTTAAATTAATAACCTCGCCGATTTTTTTAACCTCTTCCACAACCTTTAATCTCTGATCAACCTTTCCCTCCACAATAATCAGTAAAACGGTGGTTTCCGGGAAATTTTGCAGGAGTTTAACTAAGAGACTATTCCTCTCGTTTTTTTCGGTAAAATACCTGCTGGTTCTGGCGATAATATATCTTTTATCTGCCATAAAAGGCGGGGTGTTCACCTGATTTTTTAAAGTAGCTAAAAAGTCCTCAACCTCATCATCCAGAAAGGTATAGTTAAAATCCCTTATCTCATCACTGATATATCTTTCTATAAACTTTTTTTTGCAATCATGCAAAAGATAGCTATCTTCTCCGTAAATTAAATATACCGGTTTTAATTTATCTTCAGTTACATTAAATATTTTCTCTAAATTGTTCACTTTTTATTCACCTGCCTTCTGCAAATTTACAGGTTATTTTATCTCAAAATTTTGCCAAGAACTGAATTTGAGTATAAAGATTCATTCAGAATTACCATATTTATAGTAACATAATTTCCATACTTTCTGCAAACTCTAATAATGAACTACTTGTCAGGAGGTGAAAGTTTGAGTCGAAATAACCATATATTAAATCCTTTAGCCAGAGACGCTCTTGACAGGTTCAAGTATGAAGTTGCCAGCGAACTGGGTCTTATAGATAAGATTAATACTCGCGGGTGGGGAGATATGACTACCCGTGAAGTAGGAAAGATTGGTGGTAACATGGTCAAGAAGATGATCAAAATGGCTGAGGATAATATGGTTAATCAATAGTCCTGACAGGTAGATAATATAAAATGGCGGGACTAATACTCCCGCCTCAATAACACCCCCAAAAAATTCTAGTATAAGCCTTCCTTAAGCTACGCATAATATTAATGCTTGAAAGGAGGTGAGATAAATGGCACAAGGCCAGAAAAGAAATACCCTTGTTAATCCTTTAGCTGCCCAAGCTATGGATAAGTTCAAGTATGAGGTAGCCTCTGAAATTGGTATCCAGGTTCCTCAGAGTGGTTACTGGGGAGAGATGACCACCAGAGATACCGGTGCTATTGGTGGTAACATGGTAAGAAAGATGATCGAAGCCTATGAAAACTCCCTCGCTGGTACTACGCAGGGTCAACAGTATTAATCGATTAATCTGGAATCATTATTTATAATTGGTAATGTAAAGTCAACCCTAAATGAGCGGGATTAATTTCCCGCTCATTAATCTTTAAAACCCTTTATTCTGTAACTGTAACCATCAGTTTTGATCATAATCGCCCCCTGCCGGTCTGTCCTCCAGATCCTGATACCCAAACTGCTGGCCCTCTGCAGTACCGAGGGTGATGGATGGCCAAAATTGTTCCTGCCCACAGATACAATCCCTTCTTCAGGCAAAACCTTCTTTAAAAATGAATACGTTGAAGAACTACCGCTTCCGTGGTGACCAAACTTTAAAATTTGGCTCCGCAAATTGTAATTTGCCCTGAGCAACCGGTATTCACCTTCCTTTTCTAAATCACCGGTTAACAACAGGGTAAATCTCCTGTAAACCAGTTTTAAAACAAGGGAGTTATCATTCCGTGAAAGTTGATAGGGAAGATTACGAGGGGGATTTAATACCTGCAAGAAAAGTTCCCCGATCTTAAAAGTATCACCCTCAGCAGCCATTCTGATGGGAATATCTTTCCTGCCAGCAGTTTTAATAATTTCTTCTGCCAGCTGATTCCTTTGGAAGTTTGCCGGAAAAACCACTAAATCAACCATTCTCTTTTCAACTAAACTGGTAATACCCAGGACATGATCTGTATCAAAATGAGTAACAAATATAAGATCAAGCTTTTTGATCCCCTGCTTTTTTAAGTAAGGTAAGATTACTTGTTCTCCTTTGTTTGAATCCTGACCGGCCATTCCTCCCCCATCTACTATTATATATTTATCCGGGGGCAGATGAATTAAAATAGCGTCTCCCTGGCCGACCGCAAAGAAGATTATCTCCAGATCCTTCTGAAACAGGGGGATTATCAGGTGTACCAGGATAATCAGCAGGGCAATTATAACCATCAGGTTAAGCCTGCGTTCTCTTTTGCTGATATTCAGGGGAACAATCCTCTTTTTTAAAATAAAGGGCAAGAAGATTAGAAAACCAATAATTATGAAAACGGTTACCGGATAAGGAGAGGGGACCTCCAGATAACCCAGCGGGATACGGACCATAAACCTGATACCCAGTCTTAACACCACTAAAAGATAATAGATAAACTTATTTAATAACCAGCTAAAAATAGGATTAATTAGCCCCAGAACCAGTCCAACCATCGCTCCCGAGACAATCAAACCTACCAGGGGGATAGCCCAGATATTTGTCAGAATACCTACAGGTGTAATCAGGTTAAAGTAATAGGCGGTTAGAGGGATTGAAGCCAGCTGGGCGGCAATAGATACGGCCAGCAGGGGATGAAGGTAATTGCTTAAAATCCTGCCCCATAAGACAATCATCAGCAATACCAGATAGGTCAACTGGAAGCCCACGGTAAATAGATCATAGGGGTTAATTAAAAGATTAATAATGCTAGTTAATCCGAGCAGATTGAGGAGATCCCCTTCGCGTTTAAAATAGGGAGCCCAGAGAAAACTCAAGGATAAAATACCTGCCCTTAAAATTGAAGCCCTTAACCCGGTTAAAACCATATATAAAATTAGCAAAAGACTAATCGAGAAATTCCTTAGACCTGGAGATAGGTCAAGACTATTAAAGAAGGCTAAAAAAATGAGCAGGATAAAGCCTACATGCAACCCGGAGATGGCTAGAAGGTGATTGGCTCCGGCCCTGGTAAAACCGGATTCCCATTCCTCCGGGAGATGGTCGCGTTCCCCGAGAATTAAAGCCTTTAAAATCTCGTTATAGGGCCTGACGATGGTAGCATCCAGTAACTTAAGCAGTCTCTTCTTTAAATTAATAACTGAATCCTTAAATAAATGATTGATCTGGCCTAACTTCTCTATCTCACCTACCAGATAGCCCTGACTGAAGATACCCTTTTTCTTTAAATACTTATAATTGGAAAAACCGCCGGGATTGAGCTGAACAGAGGGTTTCTTCAAAAAAAGCCTTAGTCTAATCAGATCCCCATTCTTTAAGGCAACCGGGAGATATCTCTTATCTAACTGGATTAGGCCGTATTTAACCCTACTTTGATCTATTAATAAGGGCTTTAAGTAAATATTATTTCCCGTAATTGAGCTAAGGTCTTCAACCACTTCCCCGGTAACCGGGTACGGTCCCCGGTCATTCCAGCGGGCAATTGATAAATCACTTTGATATTTTGCCTCCTGCCAGGAGAGCCAGCAGAAACCGGCTAAAATCATTAAAAAAACAAATAAAACACGCCCTCTAAACTCCCGGGGCACCAGCAAAATAGCCGGTAAGAGCAATAATAAAAAAATAAAGACCGGAACCGACAGGGGAAAATAATAACCGAGGGTTATACCCAAAGCAAGGGATAAAGCAACCACCAGAAGGGGCCTTCTCATTGGTCTCACCTTAAGGTTATCTCATCTTTAATCTTTTCCAGGGTCTTTTCGCCGATACCACTTACCTCCAGCAGCTGTTCCAGGTCGGTAAATCTGCCGATCTTATTGCGGTAATCAATAATACTTTTAGCCTTGCTGGGACCGATACCACTGATCTTCTGTAATTCTTCCGCGGTGGCCTGATTAATATTAATTTTGCCAGAGCTACTGCTAAAACTTACCCGGCCAGATCCCTCTCCAAACCCCCCCTGAATATCCTTCTCACTCCCGGGGAAGGTTTCATCCCGGGAAGGTATATATACCCTCTCCCCATCATAGATAAAGGCAGCTAAATTTAAACTATCAAGATCTGCCAGTACCGTCTCACCACCGGCAGCCTTAATGGCATCAAAAACCCTTGCCTCCCCGGGGAGTTCATAGACACCAGGATTATTCACCTCACCAGCGACATGGACAATAATCTTCTTCTCCTTTTCTTCCCTTTGCTGAGTATGATTTATCTCTTCCTCCTGTTTAATCTCATCGTCCATATTTATCTCTACAGGCTTACTTAATTCAGCTATTATAGTTTGATTATTTAGTTTCTGCCAGATTAATAATCCGCTTCCTACTACTAGAACGAGAACAATCAACACCAGTAAAATTATCTGCTCATTCTTTAATCGGACCATTCTTTCCACTCCCTTGAATTTTATCTACATTATAATTCAAGGCCCGATAAAAAATCCCTTTTTTGCCTAATATTTATTTTTCTGCTTTATCCTTCCCAGGTCTCCCAGACAACAACCTCCTTGAGTTCTTTCCGGCCGCGTTCCTTACCCTCAACTGCCGAATACCCCAGGGGAGTCAGGCCAATTATTCGGTAAGGTTCTGGAACTTTCAGCACCTCTCTGACCTTATCCTCAAAAAAAGCACCTATCCAGCAGGTACCCAGACCTTCTTCGGTAGCAGCCAGGATCATCTGCTGTAAGGCAATCGTTCCATCAGCCATAAAAGACGTCATATAGGCTCCGTGTTGCTGATAAACCTTGGACTCATCCACACAGACGGTAATAATACAGTCGGCCTCGGCAATAAACTTCTGGCCCTTACAGGCCTCAACCAGTGCTTCTTTAAGCTCCGATCTTCTGGTAACGATAAACTTCCAGGCCTGAGCGTTCTTTCCGGAAGGGGCTAACCTCCCTGCGTTCAAAATTCGCTTAAGTTTTTCTTCCTCTACCTTTTTGGGTAAATAACTCCTAATACTCCTCCTTTTCTCAATCAATTCATAAATATTCATTTTTTTCACCTCCAGATTTCTGAAGATAAACCATTATTCTTTTTCCAATATACTATAAACCTGATTTACACTGACCTCCATAGAATTAAACATAGGAATATCTGAGAATTGCCGTATTTCCTGTTGGCCTAACCTACTATTCACGGCCATCCCGGAAATAGCATCAGGGACTATCAAGTACTACATCGCCTACCTGTGGTACACGTTCAGGTTGTGGGGTATAATATACCATCTCTTTCTTAGGCACAGTTTGAACTGCTGAAGTAATTATTACTCTGTTTAGATTAATCTTTTTCATTTAAACACTCCTTTTTCATCTTTCGCTATTATTTTACCCAAATAAACTAACATTACTGGTCTCCTCAGATTACGGATAATATATATAAGTAATGTTATACCCAACTATATATGTTATACCCAACAATATATTCACTATCCGTTGATAAAATCCTCTATTTTTATTTTAAAAAAACAGGGTAATAATAGGTATAGCACTTCCCATTACCACCCTGTTTTGATAATACAATCTATCTCATCTTTGCCGGGATATAATTTAATCCAGTATCTCCTTTATCCAGGGATGAAAGTTTTTTTTCTTGCCGAGCAGGTTATCTATAATACGCACCATGATAAAGGAAATAGCCAGAAAGACTAAGGAACCAATAATTCCTATGCCTTCACCGGCCCGGTAACCTAGTGTAGGGGCTAACCAGATTCCGGCAAAATAACCGGTGATTAGACCCAATAGTGGTATTAGATATACAATTAAGGAAGCTAAAACCAGGGGTTCCTCTCCCATCTCCAGTTTTACCAGCTGTCCCTTGCTGGCCCCGATGGGATTATTGACTTTAACCTTGATCTCATCACTTTCATGAGTACTAGAAGCCAGATTGCATTTATGAGTACATTTACTGCAGGCTGAATGCCGCTCAATCTTAACCAGAGCCTCTTTGCCGTTAAGTTCCATTATTCGTCCTATCTCTTCCATCTTCTCACCCCTTCTTCATTATAAACCCTCTGGCAAATAAAATCAAATAGACCCTTCAATCCTAAACAAGGCTCTTTTTACCATACTTTGCCCCCTTAAGCATAAGTTATCATCCTTAGTTTAGTCATTCCCGGGTTAATTATTCTATTTAAAGATTTTACATTTTTTGCACTCCGAACACTTCAGTAAGAGTAATTTATTACAGCGGGGACATCTAATATCCCCGGTGTCTGCAATCTTATATCCGCAGCGGGGACAGATACGAATGCCTTTTGCTGCACATTCCATATTATCACCTTCAAGCAAAATAATACCTTCTCCTCTGTGAAAAAGCAAAATACCCTTTTTGGAAAAACGTGAAGTCTCTCTTTTGAAATATGATATTAAAGTAACAGGGCAACAATCCCCCCGATACCGAAGGCTGTAATCCAGCTACCAAACCAGATTGCTACCGCTTCCCTCCAATTTCTTTCCTTAATCATAATCATCATGGCAGCAATACAGGGAACAAAGAGGGTAATTGTAATCAGAGAAACCGTTGTCTGGGAAGGTGTCATTAACAGGGAATTAAGCCCGGCAGCACCGAAATCACGCCTGACAATCCCCATAATAAAGGCAGTTGCCGTCTCCTTCGGCAACCCCAACCACCCTACTGTTATCGGGGCTACCACCTCCTGGATATAGGCAAGTAATCCCGTTTCCTGCATTAGGGTTATAAAGACGGCCCCGATGGCAAAAATTGGACCGGCCTCTCTGATAAAGCTCCTGGACTTAATATAGGTCTTCTGGAAAACATTACCTAGCCTTGGCAGACGGAGGGGTGGTAAATCAATTAATAAATCCGTTGATTTACCAGGCAAAACCTTATTAAGGAAGGTACCTGCCAGGACATAAACGGCAAAAACCGTTAATACATAGATAACAAAGTATTTAGGACCTAGAGGAGCAATTAATCCGGCGATAACCCCTAACTGGGCTGAACAGGGAACTGCCAGCCCCAGCAAAAAGATAGCAATAATCCGTTCCCTGGTAGAGCCAAGCAAACGGGTTGTTATAGTTGCCATAGTAACACAGCCGAATCCTAGTAACATAGGGATAATTGCCCGCCCATTTAAACCCAGTGATGTAAGTAATCTATCAACCAGGGCGGCAATCCTGGGCATATAACCAGAGTCCTCCATTAAGGCCAGAAAGAGATAAAACCCGATTACCAGCGGAAGCAGCAGGCCGAAGGTATAGGTAATGGCCATCGTTAGGATCCCGAACTCGCCAATCAGGAGCTTCCCCAGCAGGGAGGTAGGGGATACCAAGTTTCTAACCGTTTCTCTGATAAAAGGTTCATAAATCCCGAGAAAAAAAGTCTCTTCGGTAAATCCGACAACGGTCTGGGCAATAAATACACCTACAAGCTGATATAATCCATATAAAGC
The DNA here is from genome assembly GCA_029981855.1 of Halanaerobiales bacterium. Lineage (GTDB taxonomy): Bacteria > Bacillota > Halanaerobiia > Halanaerobiales > DTU029 > JARRCS01. The sequence continues at coordinate 82,579 of JARRCS010000011.1, forward strand.
CAGTAATAAGAGGGGAATACCGGTTAAAGGCCTGACCATTAATCTACCCAGGGTGATTTTAAAACTATTTCCTTCATCTACCCTGCTGACAACATTATCGATCACCGAGTTAACCCTTTCCCTCCTTTTCCGGTAAATCTCTTCCCGGTAATTTGGCGGCTCCAGGTTATACTTTTCGGCCACATGGGGATCACCCTCTAGAATCAGCAGGGCCTCAGCCCTGTTACCAGCCTTCCGGGTGAGGTCATTTAATCTCTCAATAATATTGCTATCAGATGTAAGGCTACTTACCCCGCTACAGGCCTGATCTAGTCTTGTTTTTACCTCCTCAAGTCCCTCCCCTCTGGTTGCTACTGTCGGGATAACAGGTACACCCAGTTCTTCACTCAATTTCTGGACATCGATCTCTAACCCGTTTTTTTGGGCCTCATCCATCATATTTAAAGCAACAATAGTTGGAATCCCCATGTCAATTATCTGCTGGGTTAAAAAGAGGTCCCTTTCCAGGTGAACCGCATCAACTATATTTACAACAATATCTGCTGAGGTAATTACATCCCTGGCCACAATCTCCTCATCATTAAAGGAAGAGACTCCATAGACGCCGGGTGTATCGATTACCGCATAGTTTTGATATCTACCCGAGCTAATATCCAGGGTTGTTCCAGGGTAATTAGAAACTGCCACATAGATCCCGGTAAAGAAGTTAAAAAATATAGATTTTCCCACATTAGGATTACCGGCCAGAACTAACTTCTTTACCCCCGGGGGGATATCTATATAATGGGTGATATTACAGCATTCCATAGCCATCACTCCTTCAGTTTATCTCTTCAATTAGTATATTCTTTGCCAGATTTCTTCCGATAGCGATCTCCTGCAGGTTTCTTTTTATAATTACCGGGCCCCCGGGTACCTTCTCATCACATATAAGCTGGGCCCCCTCTGATATCCCTAGCCTTAAAGCCTGGGCCCTGACAACCTCATCGGGAATATGTTTGATATTAAATTTAGTTCCCCTTTTAACATCAGCTAAAGTCATTAATTCACCTCCTAATTGATAACTGCTCTCAATTATATGTATAAATCAATAAATCCTTATCTCTTGATATTATTATATTGAAAACCATTCTCATTGTCAAGCCCTTTTAAGGTTAAATCTTTATTTAATTAATTAAATTACTCAACTTTATCATAGGGCAGCTTTTTATCCGCATCATCTAACTGGCTCATAATAAATGACAGCAGCAACGACCCTTTAAAAAAGGAACTGGAGCGGCGAAGTTTATCCGCTCCAGTATTAAAACCTCAAAAAGCTATTTCACAACAATATTGACCAGTTTCTTGGGGATTACAATTATCCTGACAATCTCTTTTCCTTCAGTATAGCCCTTAATCTTCGGCTGCTCCAGGACAACCTTTTTCAGCTCATCCTCGCTTATCCCGGCATCCACCTCTACCTTATCCCTGACCTTACCATTAACCTGAACCACAATGGTAATCTCATCCTTCCTCAGGGCGGATTCATCATACTCCGGCCAGCTCTGATAATAGATATAACCTTCATTACCTAACTCCGCCCAGAGTTCTTCTGTCATATGAGGGGCAAAGGGTGACAGCAGTAGCAGAAGTTTAGTAATCACCTCTTTGACCAATCGATAATTAATCTCCTCTTTAGAAACTACGCTTAAATAGTGGTAGGCGGCATTGGTCAGCTCCATAATCGCACTGATAGCTGTATTAAAGTTTAATCTCTCCTCAATATCCTCTGTAACCCTTTTAATGGTAACATGCAGAACACGGTAAAGCTCCTTCTCCTCAGGAGAGAAACCGTCGGGATCAAGTCCGTCTTCTTCCAGATCCCTGATCTCTTTTATATTGTCGGCAACCAGCCGCCAGACCCTGTTTAAGAACCTTTCCGAACCCTCAACCCCGGCATCACTCCACTCCAGATCCTTCTCAGGTGGAGAGGCAAATAGAATAAAGAGGCGGGCCGTATCGGCACCATATCTATCTAAAATATCCCCGGGATCAACAACATTACCCTTGGATTTGGACATCTTGGCCCCGTCCTTTAAGACCATTCCCTGGGCCAGCCAGTTGGTAAAGGGCTCCACTGCATCGGTCATCCCCAGGTCACTGATTACCTTGGTAAAGAACCGGGCATAGAGCAGATGGAGGATAGCATGCTCGATACCACCGATATACTGGTCAACGGGGAACCATTTGTCGGCCTTCTCTTTGGCAAAGGGAATCTCCTCATTATGAGGATCGGTATAACGCAGGAAATACCAGGATGAATCAACAAAGGTATCCATAGTATCCGTTTCTCTCCTGGCTTCTCCACCACATTCAGGACAGGCAGTATGAACAAAGTCATCTGCCCTGGCGAGAGGCGATTCCCCGGTAGGGCTAAACTCAACATCCCTAGGTAGTTCAACAGGGAGGTCCTCTTCTGGTACGGGAACAACTCCGCACTTATCACAGTAAACTATCGGGATAGGTGTTCCCCAGTAGCGCTGGCGGGAAATCAACCAGTCCCGCAGGCGGTAATTCACCTTTACCCTGCCGATACCTTCCTTCTCCATATCCTCAGCCATCTTATCAAAGGCCTCTTGAACACTGAGCCCGTTATATTTGCCGGAGTTGATCAAGTAGCCATTACCGGTATAAGCCTCATCACCCAGATCTTCAACGGTCAGCTCCTCCTCCCTGTCCTCCGGCTGGATTACTACCCTGACGGGCAGGTCATACTTTTGGGCAAAATCGAGGTCGCGCTGGTCATGGGCCGGAACGGCCATAATTGCCCCTGTTCCGTAACCCATCAAGACATAATTGGCGATCATAATCGGGATTTCTTCTTTGGTCATGGGGTTAATGGCATAACCTCCGGTAAAGAGACCCAGTTTCTCCGATTCAGGTGAGGTTCTTTCCATCTCCTTCTGTTTTTTCACCTTATCTATAAATTTTTGTACTTCCTCTTCCTTTTCGGTACCGGCGATAAGCTTCTCGACCAGCGGGTGTTCGGGGGCCAGAACCATATAGGTGGCACCGTAGATGGTATCGGGTCTGGTTGTAAAAACCTCCAGTTCCTCCTTAAGACCCTTAACAGGGAACTTGATGCTCATTCCCTCACTCCGGCCGATCCAGTTTCTCTGCATTGTTATAACCTTTTCAGGCCAGCCTTCGAGAAAGGCATGGTCTTTCAGGAGCCTTTCAGCATAATCGGTAATCTTGAAAAACCACTGCTCCAGTTCCTTCTGCTCCACTTCGGAATCACAGCGTTCACACCGGTTATTGATAACCTGCTCATTGGCCAGTACGGTCTCACAACCGGGGCACCAGTTTACAGCCGACTTTTTCTTATAGGCCAGACCCTTTTTAAACATCTGGACAAAAAACCACTGGGTCCATTTATAGTAATCGGGATAGGCGGTTCTAACCTCCCGGTCCCAGTCATAACTCAAGCCCAGGGCCTTCATCTGTTTTTTCATGTTATCTATATTAGCCCAGGTCCAGTCCTGAGGATGAATATTACCATGTTTAATGGCGGCATTCTCTGCCGGTAAGCCAAAGGCATCCCAGCCCATCGGATGTAGGACATTATACCCTTTCATTCTTTTAAAACGGGCTATAACATCACCGATAGAATAAACCCTGACATGGCCCATATGCAGATTGCCGGATGGGTAGGGAAACATCTCCAGGACGTAGTAATTTTCCCGATCGGTATCATCCTCCACTTTAAAAATCTGCTCTTCCTCCCATCTTTTTTGCCATTTCTTCTCTACCTCTTTAAAGTCATAATATCCCTTCATCAGATCCCTGGTTTGCAATCTTAAGCAAACCAGGTCTTTCACCACCTTTCCGCGAAATAATTTTAATATCGAGGTCCTCCTAACAGTTTCCTTTGAAAGTTGCGAATGATAGTGAGAGTTAATGTTAGCAAAGAAATGTAGTTATTAAAATAAAAACCCCGTCCAAAAAACAGGGACGAGGTAATTCCCGTGGTACCACCCTTATTGGTAAAATATACCCGCTCATTAGTCAATAACACTGACCCGCGTAACCGGCTAATTATCTTTCACCGGTTAGACTCAGGAACGAGTTCGATATAACCTATCACCGGTTTCCACTGACCACCGGCTCTCTGAAGATAGATATGATATCTACTACTTTCCTTCATCGTCTTTAACATATTGATATTTAGCATAATTATATTAATAAACTGCCAAATTGTCAAGACTCTCGCAGAATCTTTTCAGCATCGGCCCAGAGGCGTTCTAATTCGTAATAATTTCTCTCATCCTCATGGAAGACATGGATAATGACATCGGCGTAATCCATTAATATCCAGCGGGCCTCCTGTCTGCCGGCAACCTTCTGGGGATGAATCCCCTCTTCGGCCAGTTTATCCTCTATCGCCCTGGCTATTGCCTTTACCTGGGTCTCTGACTTGCCGCTACAGATCAGAAAATAATCAGCAATAATGGTCAGTTCCCTTACATCCAGTATCTGAATATCATTAGCCTTTTTATCATCGGCCGCCTCTGCTGCCTTTAGAGCCAGTGTTTTAGTCTCTTCTTCCATCTAATTTTTTACCCCCTTTAATCCTGGTCTGCGGTGAAATAATCGGCCCCGATAATTATCTTCAGATTATCCTTTTCTTCATCCTCTTCAATCCCTTGATATACAACTTTCCCACCGATAAGCCTGCGAATACCTAACGCAATCTTCTTATCCCTTGTATCAAAGTATTTTATCAGTGTCTGCTTGTAATTAAAATTATCGGCATTGGCCACCTTACCAATCTTGAAACCATATTTTTCTATCTCGCTGGCAAGCCTGTTGGCCAGACCTGGTACACCATTACCGTTTAATATGGAAATCTGATACCGGCTATTTGTTATATATTCTTTACTCCGGATTAAATTATTAACCAGAATCTCTAATTTTTCTTTATCGGCAATCCAGTAACTGGCTCCATTGATATATTTAGGTTCCCCCGGCAGCATAACGGTCTTAAACTGCTCCATCTTCATATCCTTAATCAAATGGATAAAGGGGCTAATATCCTGAATGGGTATATTGGTATTAACAGCTTTTCTGGTCTCTTTATAAATTGCCGGCAGTTTCACAATAATATCCGGGTTAAGCAGGCTTTTAACCATGGCCTTGAGAAACTTCTGCTGGCGTTCTATCCTGCCGATATCCCCTTTAAGCTCCTCACGAAACCTAACATACTCTAAGGCCTCTTCACCATTCAGTTTCTGCCTGCCGGCCGGAAGATCAATATATAATCCCCCTGCTTTATCGACATAATGAAGGGACTCTTTGATAGTTAATTCCACCCCGCCAATGGCATCAATAATCCTGGCAAATCCGTCAAAATCCGTTTCCACGTAATAATCGATCGGCACATTCAGGAAGGATTCCAGGGTCTGAACTGTTAAATCAATACCGCCAAAGGCATGAGCGGCATTAATTCGATTAACACCGTGTCCCGGAATACTCACCCGGGTATCCCTGGGGATTGATAGTACGCCGACCTCTCTGGTTTTTAAATCTATACTGGCTAATAAAATCGTATCTGCCCGCGGGGGACCATTGATTGATGAATCATAACCAATGACTAAAATATTTAATTTAGAACTCTTAAAGGGATTAAGCTTGAGGGCCCTAAAGTCCGTATTAAAGATAAATGCTAACAGAAAACCAATAATGATAACTAATATTAATCCAGCTACCAGTAGAGCACTTTTAGAAAACCTCTGCATCTATGTTGTCCTCCTCAAGTAGGCATTTCTTAATAACAATGTATTGGGATGAATCAAGCGGCCCCTATCTATATTATATTTAATTAGATTACTGGTGATAGTTATTATCCCCGGAACAATACCTTTCTCAACTTCCCCTCTGGCGTTTTCAACTCCGGGGAAATCCCTGTTGGGTTCAATATAATCCGCGATATAAATAATCACTGCCAGTTTACCCATAGTTGGGCTTCCGATGGTATGATACCTGATTGCCTCTATTATCTCCGGGTCCTTTACTCCCAGTTCCTGCTGAACCAGATAGGCGCCGGCCGGGGCATGCAGCAACTCAGGCATAGCCAGTTCATCATCATCAATATCCCAGCTGGATAACCTGCCCAACCGTCTTAATTCCTCTTCATCCAAACCCTTAGCATAGTCATGTAGTAACCCGCCCAGATAGGCCTTTTCTTCATCTAGCCCCTCCCTCCGGGCCAGTCTCTCTGCTTCTTTAGCAACTCCCAGTGAATGCCTGTATCTATCCTGAGTAAATCTCTCCTTCAGGAGGGAAATAACCTCACCCACACAGATCATTTAATCACCCCGGTAAAGTCTTTCTTTCTCTATATATGATATGACAGCATCTCTGGTCTGGTATCTGATTGATTGGCCTGTCCTAATTCTCTCCCTTATCTTAGAAGAAGAGATATCGATCAAAATACCCTCCATAATATGGATATGCTCTAGATAGGGCTGATACCTCTCGTCTAAATGAATATTATCCAGGGGATAGCCAGGTCTTCTGGCAACAATAAAATGTCCGTTTTCCAGGAGATAGTCCGGCTCTCTCCAGGAGAAAATATCAAGCAGGGAGTCAGCACCAATAATAAAATAAACCTTATGGTCAGGATTTAACTCCTTAAAATAACGCAAGGTATCTGCAGTATATGACCTACCTTCCTTTTTCAATTCATAATCCGAGTAACTGAAGTGGGGATTATCCCTGATAGCCAGTTTAACCATCTTAAGTCTCCGGCTACCGTCCACAATTCTTTTTTCAGTCTTATGGGGAGGCGCTCCTGCAGGCATAAAAATAACCTTATCCAGAGAAAAAGTATTATATGCTTGCTCTGCAATTAATAGATGGCCTAGATGAATAGGGTCAAAGGTGCCACCCAGAATAGCAACTTTTGACATTACCCTTCCTCCAAACTTATACAGACAATTCTATTATAATTGAAAAAATAAGCAGATTCAAGTTTATTCTCCTTTTAAAGCCTTGATTTTCTGGGTTATATATCCACCTATTTTCCCCGTCTCCTCAGCAGTCAGCCCTCCCCAACCTACCTTCTTAATTTTATCAATTAATCCTAATTCCTCGGCAACTTCAAGCTTTAACTTCAACAGGGTTATATCATCGGTTTTTTTTGCCTTTTCACTCATGATAACTATGACCTCCACTTATTGCTGAAGTTGATTGTCTCTTTCCTCGTTTTTTTCTGCAGGGCATTCTTCATCTTGATCACTATCATTATTACTTGACTCATGAGCATTATTATCTTTTAACTTATGAGCATTAAAACTCCTGGAGCGGTTATTCATTAGTATCTTCATTATCTCCTTAATCTCAGCTGCAGATTCTTTAATTTCCGCTATAATATCCGAACGGTAACGGTCCATGTCGTTATTGTTCTCTTCAATGGCATAGCTCACTTTTTGCATATTAATAATGTTTTCATCCAGTTTCTTGATTAATTCTTTATAAACACTTTCATCAAGTTCATCCATCTTGGTCTTCAGTTCTTTTAAACATTTTTTGTGTTTCTCCCAGCTCTGGAGAAAGTTTTTAAAACGTTCATTGATATTCCATAATAACCAACCGTAATAACCAATAAGGACTACAATTAGCCCCAAGAAGAGAGAATCGGAATTACCTATTAATAGCTTTATAATATATTCAAAAAAGAACATGACCCAATGCCCCCTTCCCATAGGTTTAAATAAAATCCATAACACATTTTATTCAGCTTAGAAAAAAATGTGTAAATACCTGATAAAGCTACCTGGGAAGGGTCTATTTCCGGGTGGATCCCAGCTTATTCCTGATAAAGCACCATAGTATTAACGAACGGCACCTTAATATCGGGACCGTTGACCGTCATCAGGGTCTCCACACCGGCCTTATTTTCATTAACTACAATCTTCCACCTTCCTTCTAAAGGAAGTTTAAAATTAACTGCTTCCCGGTTGGGGTTATAGAAGACAACGATATTTTTCCAGCTATCATCATTGGCATGATCCTTAAGAAGAAAACCGACCGTATTATAGGGAGTGGGGAGAAACTTAAGATGTTCTCTGATTTGCCGGGCATTCCTCATTCTAAAGGCAGGGTGCTTTTTACGCAGTTCAATAAACCCCTGGTAATACTTAAAGGTCTCATAATAATCTGCTTTTCTTTTCCATTTGATCTGGTTAATCTCATCCCCGGCATTATAGCTATTGTGATTCCCCCTCTTTGTCCTTAAAATCTCTTCCCCCCCCAGAAAGAAGGCAATTCCCTGAGAGGTAAAGATTATAGCCTGGGCCATCCTATCCATCCTGATCCTTAACTCCTTACTATCATTACTATTGGATTTATTTAGCTTATCCCAGAGAGTCAGGTTATCATGGGAAGAGACATAATTGACCGTCTCCCAGGGTTCGGCTGTAAAGTCCCGGATATCATGGCTGTATTCAATTGCCCCGACTACTCCCCGCTTGATATTCATCTCCTGGTTATGGGCTCCGGAAACAAAACCGGTACCCATCCCATCATTGTCACCCTTGATGGCATTGCGAAAATGATCGTTAAAAACGGCAATCCTCATTCCCCTTTGGGCCCCCTTAACCATCTGCTTAGAGGGGTCCAGGGGAGAAAGACCGCCCATCCAGGGTTCACCGTAGATGATAATCGAAGGATCGATGGCATGGAGGGTTCTCTCAACCTGTTGCATCGTTTCTTTGTCATGCAGGGCCATCAGGTCAAAGCGAAAACCATCGATATGGTATTCTTCGGCCCAGAATTTTACTGAATCAATGATAAATTTCCTGACCATTGGCCTTTCGGAGGCAATCTCATTACCGGTACCGGATCCATTGGCATAATTTCCGAATTCATCAAAGCGGTAAAAGTATCTGGGAACGATAAGATTAAAGGGAGAGTCCTCGGTAGTATAGGTATGGTTATAGACCATATCCATGATGATACCCATGCCATTATCATGGATCGCCTTAACCATCTCTTTAAACTCCCTGATCCGGATATCATCGGAAGGGTCCGTTGCATAGGAACCCTCAGGCACATTATAAAAATATGGGTCATAACCCCAGTTATAATCTTCTTCATTAGTTTCATCCACACTGGCATAATCAAAGACCGGCTGAAGATGAATATGGGTAATACCCAGTTCCTTTAAGTGATCAATCCCGGTTTTCAAACCGTCAGGGCTGGTTGTTCCTGTTTCGGTAAAGGCAAGGTACTTCCCCTTAAATTTTATTCCCGAATCAGCTGAGGAGGAAAAATCACGTACATGGATCTCATAGATAATTGCATCCTGAGGGTTTTCCAACTTAATTCTTCTATCATTTTCCCAGCCAGCGGGATTGGTCTTCTTAAGGTCAACAATCAAACCCCGCCGGCTATTGGTACTCAACCCTCTGGTATAGGGATCAACGACCTCATTAATCTTCCCGTCAACATGAACCTTATAAATAAAATATTTACCGGCCAGATCCCCGCTAACCTCCGCTAGCCAGGTGCCCTTAATATCTTTTTGAAAATCGAGCTCTAATTCGGGCTCGGGCGTCTCTTCATCCATAAAAAGTAAGAGCCTGATCCTCTCTGCCGTCGGTGCCCAGACCCTGAATCTTGTCTTCTCCTTACTATAGCTTACTCCGAGATCATCCCCGTCATAATAGAGATCGGGATCAATAAAAACCTCCCGGGCAAATTCAAAATCCCGCCTTCGCCTGAGGTTAAACATCCATCCTCTCAACATATCCCTTTTTTGCTCCATAAGCCTATTCCCCCGATCCAGTTTCATATCCCCGAAACTTTTAACTTTCTGTATCTATTTTATCTCCCAATGATTTAATTAATTCACCGGCTCCCTGACTTCTCAAAAACTCAAACTTTCCTGGTATTAACTCGTACTTTTCCGGTATTAAACAAAGGATTTAAGGAAAACATGTAGAAATATATGATAGATTGGCTTCACCATAATCATTAAAATCAAATTTTCATTTATATTTATAGGTTAATTTGATAATATTCGGCCTGGGTCTCATATCAATTTGAAAATTTATTGCGACGTGCTCGATACGCTACTACTGAAACCTTCCTAGCGTAAAATAAAAAGGAGATTTCAGTGATGCCGGGAACTATATTATCCACATAAATATAGTTTCCTTTCCAGGTAATAAAAATGGTAACAAAAAGATAAGGAGGAATGAAAATGTTGCATGAATATGCCGGTAAAAAGCCGGAGATTGCCGAAAATGTATTTATTGCACCCGGATCTCAGATAATCGGAGATGTTCTGATTAAAGAGGAGACCAGTATCTGGCATAATGCCGTAATCAGGGGGGACATGGATTCCATTAAGATCGGGCCTAGAACGAATATTCAGGAGAATTCTACCCTGCATGTGGATACCGGGCAGCCCTTAATTATTGGTGCAAATATAACGGTTGGCCATGGGGCTATCTTACATGGATGTACAGTTGAAGATAACTGCTTAATCGGAATGGGGGCAACCATCCTTAATGGAGCGGTAATCGGTAAAGGCTCTATTATAGGGGCGGGGGCGCTGGTCACAGAGTATAAAGAAATCCCTCCCCATAGTCTGGTTCTCGGCGTCCCGGGCAAAGTAGTCAGGCAGCTAACTGAAGAAGAGATTCAAAAGATACAGGAATCAGCAGACCATTATTATCAGCTGGCTCGGGAATACCTTGCATACTCGCAGAAAAAATAAACCCACGTTTCTGTTTCGGAGAAAAAATACACTCATCCCCGATAAAACAAGTTCACCCTTGGAGAAAACGGACTCACCTTCCGGAAAATTAAATTCACCCTTGATAAAAACAAAAGCAAGATAGGGGAAACTTGTTACCCCTTATCTTGCTTTTTAAGATTCCCTATTTAGCTTTTAAATAATTTTTAATTCTTTGCTAAAGACAAAATTACCCGAAAAGGAGTTATGCCGGTTCCTTTAAATTCATTTTCTTTAAACAATCCGTACAGACGGTTTTACCCATGTATTCAATTGTACTATCTGTGTTACCGCAAAAGATACAGGCTGGCTCATATTTTTTCAATATAACCTTATCTTCTTCTACATAGATCTCCATCGGAGACTTTATGTCTAAATTCATCGTCTCACGTAACTCCTTGGGTAAAACTATTCTACCTAAATTGTCAATTTTACGTACAATACCGGTTGCTTTCATAAGTAATCCCCCTCTTTTTTTCTTATTATAACAAAAAATGGATATACTGTCAATATATTTTGTTATTTTTTAGGAAAAAAAATAATAATAAGTCATTACTCCTATTTTGAAAACCTAAGAACTACCCTTTTTTAATTAAATTAAACAATAAATTGACACCGGCCTAATAAAAATCTTATTTGCTAAAACAAATTTACTGAGTTTTAATCGTACTGCATGTCATTAGTTTCCTTAACAAAACTTTTCTTAAAAGCTTCAAGATTTGCTGGAAATAGCTGGATTGACTGTTGACAGGGCTAATAAATTTTGTTAAAATAAAAAGGCAAAAAGAAAAAAGGTAAGATTAGTTAACGTGCCCCTGTAGCTCAGTGGATAGAGCACTGGTCTCCGGAACCAGGTGCGTAGGTTCAATTCCTACCAGGGGCACCATTTTATTTTCCTTGATATGACAATGATTAAGCCCCAATAAGACAAGCCCCCAGAATGGGGGCTTGTTTATTAAGTATCAATATCCAAGATCAAAGTATCTAAGCTATTATTATCATAGTATTCATCTATATTTTCAACTGACTTCTCGTACTCCTGAGGATCAACCGTTTTCCCTGCTCCTACATCAGAGCCAAATGAAGATATAACGTTATATATGCCAGCAGTAAAGCCAATTATATAAAATAATTTTTGCTCATGGGTTAGCTTAAGCCAGTCAGACCATCCCACAGATACTATAATCACTTTTTGCCGTACTTAAACAAAAACCCCTGTTTAATGGGATTAAGAAGAAAACTCAATTTACGGGGATGGTTTTTCAACCGACAAGGACTCTTAACTCATGCTTCTATGTCATATAATCTCCGGTACAACCCTCTTTTTACCATGAGTTCCTTATGGCGCCCTTCCTCTACAATCAGGCCGTCTTCCAAAATAAATATCCGGTCAACACCGGAGATATTGTGTAGATTGTGTGAGACATGAATAACCGTACATTCGGGAATTTCTTTAGCGATATTATGTATAATGCGGGCGGCTGTTATATTATCCAATGCCGAGGTCACTTCATCGAGTAACAATAGTTTCGGATGGCGTAAAATCGCCCTGGCCAGACCAATTCGCTGCCTTTCTCCAGCGGAAAGTCTTACTCCGTTCTCCCCGACTTGCGTAGCCAATCCCCGGGGTAATTTAGCAATAACCGATTCAATCTCCGCCAGACGTACGGCCCTTTTCAACTCTTCGTTTTTCGCCCCCGGATTCCCGAATCTTATGTTCTCTTCCAATGTTCCGTCGAAAAGGAAATTATTCTGAAAGACAATACCGGTAATCTCGCGTACCGCTCCAATACTCTTACGGTCAAGCTTCAAGCCGCCGACTATGATCTCACCGGCTTGAGGAGAGTAAAACCCGGCTATAAGTTTTAAAATACTGCTTTTCCCGGCTCCGCTTTTACCCACAAACGCCACTTTCTCTCCTGCCTTCACAGTAAAAGTTATGTCTCGTAAAACATACTGTTCCCGGTCATAAGCGAAAAAGACCCCCCGGAAAGAGACTGTCGCGTCCATAACATGCATAGAAACTGGATTTTTGCTCTCCAGTTGAATGGGTTCCCTAAGTATTTCGTTTATCCTACCGACGGAGACCATTACCCGTTGCAAATCCTGATACAACCCGATAAATTGCAACATCGGAGTGACAATTAACCCGTTATACATCATAACTGCCGCCAATCCCCCTACACTCAACGAACCCCCGGCCACAAGTAGGCCACCGTAAATTATAACACCCGCTATAATACTCATTAACAGAGAACCCCCGGCCGACTTGGTTATAGCTAAATATGCCGCTTCTTTCAATGATATAGCCTTCACTCTTTCGCTCCAGAAATTAACTTCCCCACAGAATCTCACCTGCTGCCCGTTTACCTGGATATCACGCATACCTCTAATTCCTTCCGTATACAGTGACCAGAGCCGGCCGACCGTACTTCGAACCTCTGCTGCATACCGGCGTAAACGGAGTCCGGTTTTAGCCGTAAAAACCACGGTGATTGCTCCCAGGAGCAGAATCAGGACGGTCAGCCTCCGGTCTATACTCAACATGAAATACACTCCGAAAAAGAAAGAAACCATTGATTTTGAGAGAAATATGATCGGTCTTAAAAAACCGCCTACGGCAACTTGCGTATCCTCCACCATACGGGCCATAAGTTCTCCAGACTGCAAGCGCTCCAATACGGATTGGGAAACACCGGATAAATGAGAAAAAACCTTACAACGAATATCATACACCAAAGTTGCTTCGGCCTTTCTGTGACAGAATGTCAATAACCCCTGAATAATATTATTCAAAAGATGCAATCCCAAAAAGACAAGTCCGGTATAAGTGATAGCTCCAATCCCACCTTCCAAGCTTCCCGTTGCCAGATCGATAGTCCGGGCCAGGAGCTTAACCGGGTAAGTTGTGAAAAAACCGCAGGCGGCCAATAAAAGAATCAACATCACAGTCAATTGCCGATGTTCCATGAAAAATCGCGGGAAATCAATCCTTTCGAACCAAATTCGTTCTCTCCTCTTCATTTCTCCTCCTGTTTTTCCGGAGACAGATATCGTCTTCTCCTTTTGCTCCGTGTTTTTAATCGGGACTGGAGTCGAAGCGTCTTCACCGCCGGTTCCGGTTTTTTAAAAACATGGGGGGACAGGTTGTTGGGTTCAGCAGGCCAGAATAAGCCGGACCCCCGGCTTATTCAGTATAATCAGTTAGGCGGCAGTCCGCCGGGGCCGTAACAGTCACACGGAGTTACATAAAAAAGGTCACCGCAGTCGCATTGATTCATATCCCGCCAACTGCTGCAGGTCGGATCAATTGCGATATATGAAATATCAGATTTCCTGTCGGTCAGCGGTATTATATGCATGGTCACTCCATCCACCTTATACTCCTCCTTTCAAGATAATCCCGTCCCCCCCAAACAAGATCAATCATATAATCCGTGAAAATAAAACTCCTGACTCAAGATCTTCTCCCGTAGCTCCTTCTCTGGTAACTTGCTTATTCTGGAATAGAGCCAAATTGCCCATTCCAGCCGTTTTTTTCTGACCACGCACCGTCTCTCCACCGCCTTTTCCCTCCCGTAGACGAGGAGGGATTCCGCGGGACAGTCGCCAGCGCAGACATGCCGCGCCCAGCACCGCCCGCATCCCTCTTTGGCCATGACGTTTAGCGGATGATAATTCTTGAGATTGGACGCGATATTTTCCGTAAATACCGAACCCAACCTATACTCATCCAAACCGACCAGACGGTGACAGGGATAAATGTCGCCCTCCGCCGAGACCGTCATCATGGAAGTTCCCATTCCGCAGGGAAAGAAACGAAGTTCGTGATTATCCAGTTTTCTCATTTCCGCAAAAACATTTCGAAACTCCACATATTCTTGGTGCTTGATTCTCTCCCAAACCTTTTCAATCAGAGCACCGTACTGCCGGTTAAACTCCTGAAGCATCTCCTTTTCCAACAGTTCATCTTCCCTCCATTTAAAGGGACCGAACGAAGCCGCTTCCAAATGATAAAACTTGAATCCCAATTCGGTAAAGTGCGCATCGATGGACTCCAGATCTAAATTATACGGTGTAACGGTGCACCTGCACCCCACATTAATTTCTTCACCGGATAGTAGATCATCCAAATGAGCGGCTATCACGCGGTAAGAACCCTCACCGCTGGCCAACGGTCTTTGGGCGTCATGCATGGACGGCGGGCCGTCAAGACTTATAACCACGGAGAAACCGTTTTCTTTAAAAAAACTAATAATTTCGCTGTTTAAAAGAGTTCCGTTGGTAGTAATTCCGAACCGCAATTTTTTTCCATAATCGGCTGCCAGCTTTTTTCCGTATACGACGAGGTGTTTTAATAATTGATAGTTCAGTAAAGGTTCTCCGCCGAAGAAAGTCAGGTGACATGTTTTGCTTCTCCCTGATTTCCTGAGTAATAACTCTACACTTGCCTCTCCCGTCCGTATATCCATTAATTTGCCGGGTGTATTATACAAGCCATGATCGGCATAACAATACACACACCTCATATTGCATTCCTGCGAGATATTAAGAACCAGGGAGGTGAGAGGAAGGTCTCTCCCCTGACTCGCGCAGGCGTTCCGATACTCAATACAGTCTTCATCCCCGTTTAGCAGCACCCCTTCTTCAACCAATGCGGAGAAGGCTTTTTTCAGTTCGGTGCGATCATATATCCCGGCTAAACTTTTTTCTACCCCGGTCCATGTTAAAGGTTCCGGTAAAGAGAGTATGCTTTCTGTCAAATCATCGATTTCATAGACCCTCAACGTCCTAACCTCAAGCAAGAATCTAACGCCCTTCACGGAAAAAAGATGCGTCTCCCGTTTATGATAACTCTCCATTTTCTCCCCCCTGTCTTTATTGAAGTCGCAAAACCTTAAAACCGCAATAGCCGTTTTTGCTGCAATGCTGTTTTACCGCCCTTTAAGTTCGTTCTCTCGCATATGTTTGCCGTTCACCGTTATCCTCGGATGCAGGGATTCATCGACTACTACTTCGCAATCCATCTCCGGCGGTATCTTTATGTTGACTATAAGTTCATCTTCCGTCGCCCTCAGATCCACGGTCACGGGTCCCAATGGAGTGGGCACGGTCCCTTTGGCCCATTCCAACCCGGCCAAATCCGGCATGACGGCAACTCTTTTAAAACCGGGCGCCAAGGGTCTGACCCCTAAAATGCAAGCGGGCAAGTAATACCCGGGCGCTGTTGACCAAGCATGGCAATGACTACGGGTCAGCACGTTTTTATAAAACCCGGGGAAGGTCTCCCAACAGGTTGTGGCCCCGTAATCAACCATTTTTCCCCATCTTTCCCTGATATCGTCCACTATTCGCCGGACAGCATCGCTGCCGCCTTGCTGGCGGAGCGCTTCATAAAACAAGAAGGAGATAAAAGGAGTTCCGATCGGTATGAAATCATCCGGAGGTTTTCGTAAATAATCCTCGATGATCAGCTTTCTTTCACCCTCAACGCAACTGCAAAGGTAAACAAGGATGTTTGTCTGCATGCTGATCACCCTCGACAGGCTGCCGTCAGCATGGATGCAATCTACGAAAGCCCGCCGCTCTTCATCCCAAAGTTCCCTGTTTAATGCCTGTTTTATCAACCAGGCCGTTTCTGTTAAATCTTCTTGTTCTTGTTTCCTGCCCAGAATTTTGGCCATCGCCGCCATATCGGTTAATGCCTTGACCAGTAAAGCCTGGTGATGGGTAACGATTCCGTCCGCCGGCGTATCCATTCCGGCCCAGTCCAGCATATTCCAGGCATTAAGCTTGAATAATCTGGACGGTGTCAGATGCCTGATAAAACCTTCGGCGGTCTTCCGCAGATATGGATAGATCTCTTCCAGAAAAAGCATATCACCGGTAAACAGGTAATGCTCCCCGCAGGCGATCATCCATAATAAAGACCAAGCAGGCAGGATAGTATCTGTTCCCGTAGGAACCTGAGCCTCCGGTAGTTCGGAGCGATTCAGTGATTCCGCCACCAGTAACAGGGTTCGCCGGGCTAAATTATAAGAACCGAACAGATAGTATCCGACCAGGGAACTGATGCGACAGTCCCCAGTCCATAACGATTGTTCGTAGGCGGGACAATCAACATAGGTGTCCTCGGAACACAATCGTAAAGTGTGCCGAGTGATTCTCCAGATCTCGTTCAGACGGTGGTCCGGGGAGAAGAAATCCCCAACTTCAGTAACCGGATACCCACTGCCGTAACCTTTGACCGAATAGATTCTTACCGGAGAATTATGATTTCTCACAGTTATCATTACATACCTGAAACCCCGTTTAATAAACGACCGATATTTTTGACGGCCTTTTCGGGCAATGTACCTGAAGGTGTTATTTAAGCCCTCAGTATAACAGGGTGTACCTTCATGCATGCTTTCAAAGAGGTTGAAATCGAAGACAGTCCTGTCCGCGCATTCCAGCTCAATCTCCAAAAAGGCGGATAACTCCCGGCCGAAGTCAACGATTAATTCTATGTCGCCCTCCGTACTCATTGCCGGAAGTTCAGTAAACTCATCGTTGGCCTTGACCAGGTTTTGTACAGAAGGTTTAATGGGCAGATCTGCAAGCACCTCTTTCTCAACTGTCAGGGTGTAAATATCGTCGGAGGAAAAATCGGCGTCGGGAAGTGGTTTAATCCACCGATCATACACGGCCAGCTCATCCAGGGTATTGATCTTCCAGAAACTGTCAAGAATATGCCTGTTTTCTAACTCCACCCCTTCCATTGAGGCAATATTATGCACCGGTTTATAATCAAAGGGCCCTACGGTTAGAAATTTATAAAAACTCCCCCGGTAGGGAACAGAGAATTCGATAGGTTTTTCCGTAATAAATAGCATCTTGACAGTGAAAACCTGATAACCGCCGCTTATATCCAGTATAAAGAGGTTATCCCCCTTAATCAGCTCAATAGCTTTTTCCTTCTCACCCTCCTTTAAAATAAACTCCCTGCCGTTCAGTTTAAATCTCTCCGCTACTTCCGGCCACTTTTTGGAGAGGTGTATAATTTTGCCTTTCGCCGTCACCGGTGAACGTATTACGGTCAATAAACACCCCAACTGCTTCTTATCCTTTATATCAACACATCCGGGATAAAAATTAGGGCCGAAATTAACGGCAACCGGTTGGCCCATGGGTTTAACACACCTGAGTGCCGTAACTTTTTGCGGGTAAATGGAATAATAATCCAAAGGAGGAATTTCCCTGGGTACCAGATTCACCCACGGTTCCATACCGGCGGGTCCGATCTCCACGGCTCTCTCCCATTCGCCGTCATCGTAGCCCACTCTTTCCCAGCCGGTCTCGGCTGCCGCGGCATCAAACTCCTCGATCCAGGGAAAAGCCGCATTAATCCGAAAAGTATCCTTTTTAAAGGCATTATGTCGTCGGACTTTCCAACTCCGGTCGGTGGCCACGTATCTGGTGATCGCTTCTCCGGCCCGGTAGAAATCCAACTGCGCAATCAGAGCGCCCCGGCCTGCTACATACTGCGCGGTAGAGGTTCCGTAATGCGTCACCAAAACGGCCAGGACATTCTCGCCTTCTACTAGTTCCGAGCCAATCTCATAAGTGTCATAAGACAGTTTCCATGGCCAGGACCTGGCCGGTCCGTATCCCATCATTTTCCCGTTTAGATATAAAAAATACCTGGAATCTGCGGTAATCTGCAGCCTGGCACCGGTAACGGACGAATCATAGTCAAACTTTTTTCTAAAGCACAACCAATGATTCTTCGGCCGTTCCTCCCCGGCATCCCAGATCCATTTAGCTTTCCACTTCATCCTTCTCCCTCCTTCGGCCCGTAATTCCGCCGCTTTACTCGCCCGGTTCCACAGCTGTTCGGGCAGACTAACCCTACCGGGTATTAAGCTCACAACCGGGGCCTTATTGCTTCAATGAACCGCTTGTAATTCCAGAAATAATATTTCTGGAAAAGAAACCAAATAAAATGATGATCGGTATCAGAGAGAGTGAAGCTGCGGAAAAAATTAGATGCCAGTTAGCCAGAAAATTGCTCATATACCTGTAAACTCCCAATGTAACGGTTCTGAGATTATCCTTGGTCAAAAAGACCAGAGGCAAGTAAAAATCGTTCCATACTGTAATTGTAGATAATAGGGCTATGGTAGCGATCACCGGTTTGGAAAGAGGCAACATAATCCGGAAGTAGATAGTAAACTCCCCGGCACCGTCAACCTTAGCAGCCTCATATAAGGCGTATGGAAGTGTGCGAAAGAAAACGGAAAAAATAAAAACGGGAAAAGACATATTTGCCGAGTATAATAAGACCATTCCGAATAAATTGTTAATCATGTTGAGCTTGCGCATCATAATGAAGATTGGCAAAATCCCGAGCTGTATCGGAAACATCAACCCCAACAGAAAATAAGTTTGTAGTGTATCTGCGTATTTAAATTTAAATCTGGATAATCCGTATGCAGTCAGGGAGGAAATAAAAACGATGCCGGCGATGGACAAGACCGTAAGTATAGTGCTGTTCAGAAAGATTCGTAAAAAATTGTCTTCAAAGATCAAAGTCTTATAACTATCCAGGGTGAACTCCCGGGGAAATCCCAGTGTGTTGCGAACCAAATCGCTTTTTGTCTTGAAAGATCCCAGAAATGTTATGAAGATGAGAAAAACAACTATGCTACAGTACAGGGAAAGAAAGATACTATACACGAGCCTGATTCTTCTTTCCCGTTTTGTAATCACAAAAACATTTTTACCCTCCGCCACATCGATCCCTCCAATCAGTACTCGACACGAATGTTTCTTAAAAACTTAATCTGAATGATGGATACTATAAGAACCAATCCGAACAAGACTACACTAATTGAAGCCCCGAATCCCATCGCCGTCTCGCCACCGTACGAATTACCGAAGGCATAACGGTAAAAGAAGATATTCATGAAATCCAGGGAGTTATTGACCCCACCCTGCGGCCCTCCAATGATGAACGGAATGTCAAATATTGTCAGGCCCCAAATCGTATCCAGGACTATAATATTCGTCAATGACGGCCATAACTGCGGTAGAATTACCCTGAAGAAGCGCTGCACACCTCCGGCGCCGTCAATAATAGATGCCTCGATGATCTGCTCGGGTATCCCCTTCAGATTGGCGATGAACAACATCATACCATATCCGATACCGACCCAAGTAGCAACCACGATAAACAGGGGAAAGGCCAAATCCGGATCACCGAACCAACCGCTTTGAAATTGCCCGAGACCAATACTTTTCAATAGCGAATTGAGGATTCCAAAGTTGGGATCAAAGACAATCATGATAAAGAATCCTATAACCGCAGTACTTATAACGCAGGGCAGAAAGATTAACGTCTGAAATATCCGGTAACCCTTTATTCGCAAAAATATCAGATAAGCCAGAAGAATTTGCAGAGGCATAATAATCCCTAATTCCGCCAGAACATAAAAAAAGTTATTCTTCAATGCGTTCCAAAACATCTCCGATATTCTGGGATTAAAAAAGAGAGTAACAAAGTTTGCCAGACCAACGAATTTTTTGGGTCCGATACCCGTCCACTCGTATAAGCTTATGGACATAGCGCTGAACAGCGGATAAATTACAAAAGCGGTATATAGTATAAACCCGGGGAGAATAAAGAGAATGTAAGGCCTTTTTCTGATAAATCTCACTAGGATCAACCCCCCAAACCCTTAAAATAAACCGGGGCAGTTACTAGACTGCCCCTTTCCTCCATTCCTATTTATTTCATCTTGGAGTAATCAATGGCGTCTTCAAGTCTGGCTATGAATTCTTCCGCCGTCAGTTTACCGCTTACCCACTTAATACTGTCTTCTTCCCATATTTTCCTGGGATTCTTTCCTTCCTTCGGCCAGAAGCCCAGAATATTGTAGAAGCTTTCCACCTGACGGTCGGCAGTACCGATAGACTGAATCAATTCGTTCTTTGCCTTCAATCCTTGCAGACCGGGAACGTTACCCTGGGTTTCCACGACTATCTGTTGTGCCTCACGGGTGGTGGCAAACCTGAGAAACTTCAAAACCTCCTCCGGATGCCTGGTCTTTGCATATCCGCAGTAACCCGTGGAATAGGTCACAACCATCACCCGGCCTCCGTTTTCCATAGGCATCTGGAATGCCCCCAGATTTAGATCGGGATTATTCTTGGTGAAAGTCTCCGCGTTCCAGGACCCGGTGATGCACATGGCGGTATTCCCTTTGGAAAAATTCAACAGCATTGCTCCCTCGTCCACACCAAGGTAATTCCGGCCGAAAAATCCTTTATCCGCCCATTCCTCGAACTTTTTAAATACCTGCAACAGTCGGGGATCGCTCAGTTTAGCTTTACCGGCCGCGGCTTCATCCAGCCAATCGGGGCTAACCGCGGCCAGTACGGGTTCAAAGAGAAAAAGAATATTCCAGCTCAGTTTGGCTCCGAACGATATGGGGGTGACCCCTTTTGCGACCAGAGTCTCACAGATCTTCTCCATTTCGCTTAAGGTCTCCGGCACCGCGATCCCATATTTGGCAAATATATCTTTATTGTAGTAAACTGCCCGGGTATCTATGGAAGCTCCCGGAGTCTGATACAACCGACCGTTGATATACAGAATATCCGTTGCCATTTTGTCATAACCGGATAGATCAATCTTCCCGGTTAAATCCATCGCCCCGCCCATTTTTACGATATTTGCCAGATCGGTTGTCTTGGTGCCATTCTGCCAGAAGATATCCGGCGCATCCCCGGCCTGAATGACTGTATTCAACAAGGTATTATACTGGTCCGGAGTTTTAATCTCCAGTTCGATTTTAATATTGGGATATTTGGCTTCAAAGGCTTTAATCAAGGCTTTTGTGCTGTCTTCGAATTGGGGAGTGTGTTCCCACATCCTCAGCACGATTTTACCTTCTTTAGCCCCGGCCACCCCCAACTGCAATACCAGCAAGACTAAACCGATTACAAAAACCAATCTCCAGATCTTGTTTGGCATGAATCATTCCTCCTTTTTTTAACTACACCCCACTGGTGGGCGTTATTCCGACGCGCGTCCGTCTTTGTTCATAGTTAAATTATAGCAGTTTGGCTTCTGGTATGATATCAGCAATATTAAGAGATTGATATAAAATGTTAGGCTGGTCATAAAAAAACCCCGGAGGGGGTAAAATATTCAGGTTAATATGTCAAATTTTAAGGTCTTCTTCGATATTCACTTATGCTCAATCCGGTGACTTTCTTAAAAACCTTGCCGAAATAATTGGTGTTATGAAAGCCGACTTTCTCCGCCACCTCCCGGGTTGACAACTCTGAGGATTTTAACAGTTTTTTGGCCTTCTCTATCCGCACCTCGTTCAGATAGTTTATAAAATTCTTCCCTGTCTCCTTTTTAAAATACTGACAGAAATAATTCATATTCAAATGAAATACCGCGGAAACATGTTTTAATGTAAGATTTTTACCGTAGTTGCCTTCAATATATCTTTTTATTCGGAAGATTCGCTCTGTATCGCCTGCTTTTTTCTGAAGTCTATCCCCTACCTCCGAAAGAAAATACATAACCCAGTCCTTCAAAAGGTGAAACCGATCCAACTCCTCAATCTGCTTATATGCAACGAAGTCATTTCCGAAAATCTCTTCGAAACTCAAATCACAATAGTCCATTATTAAATTCTGGATGATATGGATAAATATGTTAATTCCTTTTTTGGCATTTCCAGGGGATATTTTTTGTTCAACTGCAAATCGGAAGAAATTCTTAAAAAAACTCCGGATGCCTTCGATCTGATATTGATAATCCTCGGTTATTGTCAGCCTGCTTTTCAGTTCTTTTACCCATTGGTTATAATCTATGTGCCCAAACGTCCCCGCCTGTTCATAGTAGAAGACACTTCCTTCGTTACAGTAAAAACCATGCAAAAGAGCCTCATGTGCCTCGGCATAAGCTTTCTTTAAATAATCTACGCCATGATGAGGATTACTGATACCCAGGGAAAAACTGGTGTTAAAGAAATTTTTCATTGTTTCTCTGAGTGATTCGACTATATAGTGAGTCTTTTCTTCTCTTTCCTGCGCACTCTTTATCTTATGGAAAGAAATAATCAAAACAAATTCCCATTTTTCATTGAGGCAGACCTCTCCGTCCCCGTATTTGTTCACGATCTCACGGATAGTATTTATAAACGGTAAAATCTCGATCTCCCTTTTTACTATCTGAAAATGAGAATCATACTCTTTATCCAACACCATACAAACTACTATATAATTGGACAAAAAGGTCTCCAAATGACAACGGAAAATCCCACCCTTTAGCCCCTCCGGATAAATATCGGCGTTCTCCCTGTTGAGTATGGCTTGTAAGGTTGAACTCCTTTCAGTTTCCGTATCTGCTCTTTTCGAAACAGGGGCGACGACCGTGCCATGATCTCTTTTTCCACCGGGTTTAACCTTTTCCAAAACCTTTAATAAATCATCCATCTCCACTTCGTGTTTCAGGACATAATCATCTACACCCAGCTTGAAAGCGGTCTTTACCAATTTATAATCATCATAACAACTTAGAACAACTATTCTGATCTCCAGATCCGTTTCCTTTAACTCCCGAATAAACTGCAAACCGTCCATTACAGGCATTTTCAGATCAGTCAAAACTATATCCGGTTTTGTTTTCAGGCAGAAATCCAAAGCTTCCTTGCCGTTAGCAAAAGTACCGACGACTTCATACTCCTTCCCTCCGGATTGAATATATGATTTCACTCCCAATCTAACAAGAAACTCGTCATCGACAATAATTAGTTTGTACATCGTGACCCCCCCGGTTTCATTTAATTACCGGCAGAATAACCGTCACTGTTGTCCCCTCTCCAAACTGACTTCTGATCCTCAACCCGTATTCCGGACCGTAATGCAACACTATCCGTTCGTGAACATTTCGGATTCCCAATTTATTATAACGCGTTCCGTTCTCCCCATTCAGTAAGGCATCAACTTCTTCCGGTTTTATTCCGACCCCATCGTCTTTCACTTCTATGTATAGTTTTTCGTCCCGGTGTCTTACAGTGATCCGGATTACCCCAAACCTGTCTGAACCCCCGAACCCGTGTATAATACTATTCTCCACAATCGGCTGGAGGGTAAATTTGATGATTTTATAGGAAAGAACTTCTTCAGGAATGTGGTATTCGGTTTTAAAATTAGTAAACCGCACACTTTGCACAAAAATATAGCTCTTCAAAAGCTCGATCTCATCCTTAACAGTAATCAATTCCTGACTTGTGTCTGCGGCCATTTTCAACATTTTCACCAAGGCGTTAAGCATCTTTTTAATATTATCCTGTTTATTGATGATGGCCATCCATTTGATAGAATTTAAGGTATTATACATGAAATGAGGATTAATCTGTGATTGTAAAGCATCCAACTCCAATCGGGATTTTAACTTTTCTTTCTCCCGGACTTCCTCCAGAAGTCCCCGTACCCTGGTGAGCATCGATTCAAAACTACGACTAAGCCTGCCAATCTCGTCATTATGCTTATTATCGATCGATATATTCAAATCCCCTTCCTCCACTCTTTTTATCCCGGCCAGCAATTTTTTAAGTGGGAAGATAATCCGCTGAGAAAAAAGATAGGAAAGAAGAAAAAGAAAGAAGATGAAAAGCACGATGATTAACAACATTATATTGCGGACATGCCACACTTCCTTTAACAAGTCTTTCATCGGAATAATTGAAACAAACTTCCAGCCCGTTATCTGTGAAGTGGAAAAGACTACTAAAAAATCCTGTGCTCCTGAATTTTGAACGAAAGTCCCTTCCTCTATCCGCGCTATTTTTTGCAGGTAACCTTCATCAGACAATTCTTCACCAATCAGATCCTTATTCATGGAAGAGACGATAACCAGATCACTAGTGAGAATCATACTGTTGACGTTTTCTCCGAAATAAACCTCCTTGTATATGTCGGCGAAGAATTCCTCCCGTAACACAAGAATCAAGGTTCCGACTCTGGTCCCGTCGTAACTCTTTATCTCCCTGACAGCCATAAATATATGATAATCCTTACCAAAATAATCCTTATGCTCTTTGCTGGGGAGCCATACTATCCTTCCTCCCGCCTTCGAAGCAATCCGGTCGTATTCTTCAAATTCTTCATCCAGACCGGGAAACTCTATTCCGTCAACATACTTAGTATGGTCAGACGTTATCAAATAAGCTGAAGCCACATAGCGGTCAGCGTTGATTAAACTCCTCAGGACCGCTCTGATTGTTTTTTCGATCTCAAACTGTTCATTAAAGTCTCTGTGTTCCTTCTTCATGTTTTCAATAATCTCTTTATTGGCATAGATCTGCAGAGTTAGCCTGGAGTATATCTTGAGGTTTGAATCAATATTGTTATTGATCTCTTTAACCATTTGGTGGGTATACAGCTGTATTTTTTCCTTCATGAACTGCAGATACATATTATAGATAAATACCAGGAGAATAACGGTGGGAATAAAGATTACTACGATAAAAAAAAGCAGAATCTTTTGTTGCAAACCTGAGTTCGATCCCGGGCCCGTCGGGAGGTTCCGAAGGGAAAATCTCCATTTTTCTTTTGCAACAAGCCGCTCTCTACATTTCATTATTAATCAAACCTTTACCCAAAATCCTTTCCAGTTTATTAACTTCCTAAAATCCGTGATTTTAATTTTAACAAGGTTCCCATCAGTTAGTTACACCAGTAAAAAAATCTGTTTCACTGAATGAAGATATTTTACAATAAGCTTACTCCCCTTCAATTGTTTTTTATATTATTTATATTAGCCAAAAGATTTTAAAAACCTTTTTTTATATTAATTTTCTTATAACAAAAATAATTGACTATTAAGGTAGCATTTTCCTGAACAAAAATTCGCAGCCAGACCTCTCCGACTGCTGTATGTAAACTAATTAATATTTTTCACATTGTAGAATGATATAGCATAACTAATTTCACATCAATGATGTTACGTATATTGAAATGCATTTGGCCGATTTCATGTTCTAATGTAAGCCTTTTGTTATGAAATGAATATTCTTTAATTACACCTTTACATCTACGAATCCGTTTATTTGGCAAACTGCACATTGCCACACTTCAAAACTTATCTTTTATGTCAAATTATTTCCCCCTACTTCACCTGGTCAAATTATATAATCTGACAAAATAAATCTCAGTTTAAATAATCTTCCTCATATAAATAGGATTATCTGGAAATAATTTATTTAGGTACACAAAAAAATTAGGGAAAAGCCTGCGCAATACACAGTTGCTTTTCCCTCTCTTGAGTTGATTCCAATGATTATTATGGCCAACTTTCTTAAAAATATACCTGAATATGCTACATTGGGAAAAACAATTACCTCATTATGGCTGTAAAGCATGTGGCAAGTATATGGCTATTGCTTTCTGAAAAGGAACTGATAATCACTGTTGGCGTTTATAATATTACCACCCATATAAAAAATATACCTTTAAATAAATGTTATTTTATACCAAAAGACAAAGTTTATTGTTTTATGCAACTATTATATTTTAATAACACCATCCACCAAGTAATAGCAATATGAGAATTAAAAAGATTATGAATACAGGATTGTCATGGCAAAGTGACATAAAATCACCCATAAAAGAACCTCCCTTCTATTTAAATTAGACTATTTTAGCTATTTGTTTTAAGTTATTATAATATATGCTATGTTTTAAAAAATTGTGAAATGTGGTAACAGTAAATATACTTTATTATAACGAATAGAAACATTTCACCTCAGTTGGGGGAACCTGGCTGCGGTTTCTAGGTTTTTTTATAAATATAAGTTGTTCAATTATTTCTTCAGAGGAGTTACCCCGGCCATTATGCTGATATCTTTTCCCGATATATTTTCTGATTATTTTATTCATTTTTGACTCCTTTTTTGCTTAATGTAGCAATAATTAACTTATTGGCATACAATAAAATAACCCTGGTCGAAAGGAGGATTAATAATGGGTAATTATTATGGCAATGAAAGCGAAGCCTTTATCTTGTTCTTAATTTTAATTCTATTATTACTTGGATTTATGAATGGATGGTGTTAAATATATTGGATTCTAAAAGGATAGTAATGGTTAAGGTTGTTTCTCATAATAATAGCACCAATAGCACCCTAATTTTTAGGGTGCTTTTTCCTTTAAAACTGACACTAAATCTTACTATTGTAGCAGTTTTTCAAGTTTAACCCATTCATTAATAATATTTTCCCATTTTGGGTATATACTTATCATTTCTTGAATTTCAACTCTAAATTAATGGTATCACAGAACACTTACTACATACTCACTAACCTCTTTTAGGTTTCAGTCTCTGTTGAAAGTAATTTTTTAGTCAACAACTCAATCTCTTTTTCAGCATCAGCCTGGCATTCTACTTATGGCTAGTCCTTTACTAATAAGAGTAATTTATGGTATGATATAAGGAGAAATAATTATTAATATCCTTTTAAAAGATAGGTGTGATTTAATTTGTTCCAACTGGAAAATGTTAGATACAAAAATATCCTTAAGATAGACCAGCTCACAATCAAAAAAGGTTTAATTACCTGTATCTTGGGCAAAAGCGGTAGTGGTAAAACAACCCTTTTAAAACTGTTAAACAATATGCTAGGCCCTGACAGTGGTTTAATTATCTTTAAGGATAGAAATATTTGCAAATATGATCCCATTGAATTAAGAAGAGAAATTGTTATGTTGCCCCAAAATCCGGTTGTTTTCTCTAACACTATTCGAGATAATTTTATATTAACAGAAAAGTATGCAGAAAACCCACATGCCGGTGACTCCAGATATAAAGAAATACTGTCTAAAGTTGGAATTGATAAAAAACTCGATGATAGTGCTGATAATTTATCAGGCGGCGAAAAACAAAGACTGGCTCTTGCCCGCGTGTTACTTCTTAACCCAGGAATCCTTTTGCTTGATGAACCCTCTTCTGCCCTGGATGAAAAGACAGAAGAAAAAATTATTGAAATGGTAGTTAATTACATAAAAGAAAAAAAGGGTACTCTAGTGATGGTAACCCATTCAAAGAAGATAGCTGAAAAATATAGCGATGTCATTATCACCATTGATAGAGGTCGAATAATAGACTTAGCTTTAAAGGAGGGATAACTTTGACTGACATTATCGACATATCTACTCTACGTTTAGCTGTAGCCTATATCTTTATCCTTATATTATTATTTATAGTAAAAATAAATAAAGTCGGCCATGAAGGAGAAATTATTATAGCATCAATCCGCATGACTATTCAATTGGTTCTGGTTGGCTATGTGTTAACTTACATCTTCGATAATCCAGGTCTTATTTATTCTCTATTAATTCTACTGATAATGGAAGGTTTTGCAATTAAAAACATTTATGATAGAGTCAACAGAGAACTAAGTAAATCTATGAAATTAATTATTGCTATGGCCATGATAAGTGGAACAATGATCAGTATTATCTACTTTATCATCGCAGTCATCAACCTTAAACCATGGTACCAGCCTCAATACTTTATTCCCCTTTCTGGAATGCTCATCGGTAATTCCATGACCGGTATTGCACTGGGCACCAACGGTTTGATTGAAGGGATCAGAAAGAACAAAGATCAAATAGAAAATGCCCTGATGCTAGGCGCAAGACCTGAACAGGCAACCAGGGATATATCTAATAATGCTTTTTACAATGCTATCTTACCAACTATTAATTCCATGCTAGGAATGGGCATAGTCTTTTTGCCCGGAATGATGACAGGACAAATTCTGGCAGGTGCGCCACCTTTAACCGCTATAAAATATCAAATAGCTATAATGCTAGGAATCTCGGGTAGTGTCACATTGACAGTCTATATTATGGTTAAAGCAGGCATTAAAACCTTCTTTAATGAGAGAGCTCAGTTAGAAATCTTTTAATCCCTCCCCTTTAACTTATTTTAAATAAAGTTTGATAAACTGAGCATAATATAATTAGAAGTCAACAGTGATGCTTGGTCTTTTCCCAAGTCAATTGCTGTTGACTTCTTTATTTTATATAAGATACTGTGATTTAAATAAAAGCCCCAGGATATCTGGAAAATTTTTCTGTGTATAATTAATTTATAGTCGGTTATCTTAATAACAGAAGTCAACAGTGTTTAATCTTCCTCCTGTTAAAGCAGGTAGAAGGGAGTAGCGCTGTTGGCTTCTTGTTTCTATCAACAGAGCGATACAAACTATTTTACTAAAAACAACCTAGATCCAAAAAAATAGACCAATATTGCATTTAAATAAATGGATAAAAGTAACATCATATTTTATTTTCTTTCGCGAATAATATTAAATGCAGTATACTGCAAAAATTATTTATAGGAGTTGATGCTTTTGGATCAAATTAATCATCTGAGAAATAACCTCAGACAGGTAAGACAGAGCCTTAATTCCGTAATGGGGCAGGTTAATCAGCAGCTGACAAGTTCTGAACAAATTGTCCAAAATATTGGAAATCAACTCATGCAGCGAACTGGTGGGACCTTCGGTGCTCAGTTTGGAACAACCCAATTTGGAGGCAGTCAGTATCAGCCCACTCAGCAGTGGAATCAGATGGGAGCTGGCCAATTAGGTGCAACCGGTCAGTTTGGGGCTGGTCAAACCTTACAGCAAAACTGGGGTGCCAGAAGCCAGTATAATCCCGAGAATGTTGCCTCTTCTCAGAGGGGTGGCGGTATAAATCAGTTCGGTGCCCAGTATAGCTCCGGTAATAGGGATGAAGATATAGGTCAATCCTATTATCAAGCAACTCAGGGCGGCCAGTTTATGGGATCCAGGAGTCAGTATAATCCCGGAGCAATGACTGGCCAAACTACCGGGGCAATAACCGGTCAATTCGGAACTGGTTTAAACCTCCAGCAGACTACCGGTACTAAAAGCCAGTATAACCTCGAGAATGTTGCCTCTTCTGAGAGGGGTGGCGGTGTAAATCAGTTCGGTGCCCAATATAGTTCAGGTAATAGAGATGAGGATATAGGTCAATCCTATTATCAGTCAAAACAGATGGTTTAACAAAAAGAGGGATAGGTTCAATACCTATCCTTCTTCTAAATAACCTTCCCATTCTGAATATAACTCTTTTAGCCGCTTTCCAGTATGCTCATATTTATCCTTAAGGTTATTTAAAAGATTAAAATCATTAAGATTATCTGGTTTAACCATCTCCTCTTCCAGTTCATTCATTAGTTCTTCCAGTGCCACAATCTCCTCTTCTAAGTCCTTTAATTTACTTTTTCTCTTCCTCTCTTCTCTGATTTTCTCCTTCAACCTATGATATTCTGATTTTTCTTCCCTTTCTTCGGGGTTTAATTCTTTCTGTCCCTCTAGATTCTTTAACTCCTCTTTTTTCCCCCGGTAATAATCATAATTGCCATAATACTTTGTTAGGTTCCCATTTTCTAGCTCGTAGGTATAATCGATAAATTTATTTAAAAAATACCTGTCATGGGAGACAACCATAACTGTGCCGGGGTATTCCTTCAGAGTCTCTTCCAGTACCTCTCTGGAAGGAAGGTCAAGATGATTAGTCGGCTCATCCAGCAGCAAAAAATTATAATCACCGTTCATCAACTGAAGTAACCTTAATCTGCTCTTCTCACCCCCACTTAAGGTGCTTACCTTCTTAAAGACTTCATCTTCGGTAAAGAGAAAGGCTGCCAGGGCATTCCTGGCCTCGGCAGTACTCATATCACATTCCCGGCGGAGGGCGGTAATCAGGTCATCATCAGGATTAAAACCTTCAAACTCCTGGCTGTAATACCCTATCTTTACATTAGCGCCTATCTTAACCTGTCCCCCGTCCGGACTAACTTCATCTAAAATAATCTTAAGCAGGGTGGTCTTCCCCGTCCCATTCCGACCGATGACAGCAATCTTTTCACCCCAGTAAATATCCAGATCCAGACCGGCCAGCACTTTTTCTCCGGAGAAGGATTTATCTACCCCTTCGACCTTTAAAACCTCCCTGCCGCTCCTGTTACTGATAGTTAACTCCAGGCCCATCTGTCTACCATCTAAAACTGGTTTTTCCAGCCTTTCAATCCGGTCAAGGGCCTTCTGCATACTTTTCGCCCTTCTAAAGAACTTTACATTATCACCCTGCTGTCCCCATTGGTGCAAACGTTTAATAGCCTCTTCCATCCTCTTTATCTTTTTCTGCTGGTTCTCGTAGGCCTGTAAAAGCCGTTCATATCTCCGTTTCCGCTCCTTAAGATAATATGAATAATTGCCGTTATAGACCTCATCCCGGCCATTTTTGATCTCAACTATCCTGTTGACAACCTCATCCAGAAAGTAACGGTCATGAGAAATGATAATAACTGCCCCCTGATATTCTTTAAGGTAATCCTCCAGCCATTGAATAGAAGGTAAATCTAAATGATTTGTCGGTTCATCCAGCAAAAGAAGATCAGGTTCAGATAGAAGAAGTTTAACAAGTCCGAGCCTCGTTTTCTCACCGCCACTTAAGGTTTCGACCTTCTTATTTAATTCCTCGGGGAAAAAACCCAGTCCCAGAGCAACCTGGTTAATCTTACTTTCATACTGGTATCCACCATCAATTTCAAATCTATGCTGCAGCTGGCTGTACTCAGTCAGCAGCTGCTCAAGCTGAGAATCTTCCTCATCTTTACTGCTTTTCAGGCTAATCCTCTTTTCCAGCTCTCTAAGGGCATCTTCTAATTCAATTAAATCACTGAAGACGGTCTTAAGTTCCTCATAAAGAGTATTTTCAGGGTTGAAATCGGGCATCTGGCTTAAGTAACCGACCTTTAATCCCTTTTTTAGTGCCAGATTCCCGCCCGAATAGGGCTCAATACCAGCTATGATCTTAAAAACAGTTGTTTTCCCGGAGCCATTGGGGCCAATCAGCCCAACTTTTTCTCCTTCATTTATAAAAAGGGAAAAACCCTGCAAAACCCTGGTTATTCCATAAGATTTTTCTATATTATTTAGACTTAATACTGACATGAAAAAATTCCCCCATTCACGGCAAGGTACTAATCATATTGTATCATAGTGTTGAGATTAGAACAAACCGGCAATTAAATTAAGGGGATATTTATTTAACCACCGGGTTTGCTACCCTGTCTTTGTTCTGGAAGAAAACAGAAACCGTATTTCTACCAACATGTGCCCCGATGGCAGCCCCGATCTCTGAGATTAAAAAGTCGTTTACCCCAAAACGTTCCTTAATCATCTCTCTTAATCTCTCGGCCAGGGCTAAATTTGCGGAATGGTTTATTCCTATTACCTCCTGCTCTTTTATCCTGTAACCCCTCTCTTCCATGGTATCGAGTAAAAATTGCAGCATCTTTTTCTCACCTCTGACCTTATTTAAAGGAAGTATCTCCCCATCCTGGAAATGGAGAATCGGCTTTATATTCAGGATATTACCAACAAAAGCGGTAGTCTTCCTGATCCGGCCACCCCGTTTCAACATCTCCAGTGATCCCACGGCAAAGATATGTTCCATATGAGAACAGTAATCTAAGGTGGTCTCGATAACCTCACTTAAATCTTTACCTTCTTTAAGGAGTTTTGCCGCTTTGACAACAGCCATACCAAATCCCACTGAAGCGCATCTACTGTCAATAACATGAATATCATCTGAACCAATATTCTCCTTGGCCAGAACAGCCGCTGCAAAAATACCGCTTAATTTAGAGGAAAAATTGATCGATAAAACCTTATACCCTTCATCCAGTGCCTGCTTAAAAGCCTTCATAAATACAGCCGGTGTAATCTGAGAGGTTTTCGGTAATTCTGTACTTTCGTCGATTTTACGATAAAACTCAGCGGGAGAAAGATTATCCCTATCCAGAAAGATATCTTCTCCGAAATGAACCGGTGTTGGCAGCATAGTAATATTATACTTTCTGACTATCTCACAAGGTAGGTCTGAGCAGCTATCTGTAAACAACTTAACCATATCCATCATTACACTCCCTCTCTTAATTTAGTTATAGATTATAATTCTTTAAATAAGATAATTTTTCCTCCCTTCCGGACCAAAAAACATCATATTTACCCAGATAAGTAGAATACTAGGTCAACGTACTAAGGCAACCTGTAGATAGGTTCTTCCGGATTACGGCTAAAGATTAAAAAGACATTCCCGATTACCTGGACAACATCAGCCTCACACTTATCAGCCAGCTCATTAGCAACATCTCGGGCTTCTTCCAGGGAATTTTTTAATACCCTGCCCTTAATTAATTCATGGTCGGTCAGGGCCTCCTCCACCTGGCCAATTACCGCCTGGCTAATTCCTTCCTTACCGATATGAATAATGGGGTCCAGTTTATTTCCCTGAGCCCGTAAATAGCTCCTCTGTTTTCCAGTTAACACCTTATCACTCCTTTACTCTATATAGTCAAATTCCATCGGACCTATTGTAACCGTATCCCCTTCCTTTATACCCGCTTCCTGCATTAGCTCTTTTAAACCGTGATGCTGTAAGATTCTTAAAAGACGTTTAACCGCCGCCTCATTATTAAAATCGGTCCTGGCGACATTCTCTTCCACCAAACTACCGACAATTTCATATTTGTCAGCTGCTTGGCGCTTAACCTCCAATACTTCTTCTTCAGTAAAATCGGGTTTAATAATTACTTCCTCTTCAACTTCAGCCTCTTGATATTCGACAGGCAGTTTATCCAGTAATTCTCCAACATAATAGATTAATTCCTTGACTCCCTTTCCGGTAACAGCTGAAATTGAGAAGACTTTATATCCTTCTTCCTCCAGGCTCTTCTTAACCCGGGGCAAATTCTCCTCAGCCTGAGGCAGGTCAATCTTATTTAAGGCAACAACCTGAGGGCGTTCGGCCAGTCTCCGGTTATATTCGGACAGCTCCTGATTGATAATCCTGAAGTCATCCAGGGGATCTCGCCCCTCTATACCGGAAACATCAAGTACATGGATTAATAACCGGGTCCGTTCAATATGGCGCAAAAATTCATCTCCCAGACCGGTCCCTTCATGAGCTCCCTCTATTAATCCGGGTATATCTGCCATCACAAAGGAACGATAATCCCCCAGGGAAACAACACCCAGATTTGGTTTCAGGGTAGTAAAATGATAGGCGGCAATCTTGGGTTTGGCCTCTGAGACTACAGAGATTAGTGTTGATTTACCAACATTGGGGTAACCGACCAGGCCTACATCTGCCAGTAGCTTTAGTTCTAGCCTCAGAAGCCTTACCTCTCCAGATTCTCCCTTTTCGGCAAACTTCGGGGCCTTTCGAGTTGGCTTTTTAAAGCGGGCATTCCCCCTGCCCCCCTTCCCTCCGCGAGCGGCAATAAATTCCTGACCCTCCTCTGTCAGATCAGCCAGAAATTCACCGGTATCGGCATCATAAACCACTGTTCCGGGAGGTACTTTTAAAATCAGGTCTTCCCCCTTCTTACCGTGCTTATTGTTGCCTGAACCATGGGTTCCCCTTTCAGCCTCACGAAACTTTTGATAGCGAAAGTCAGAAAGGGTATTAAGGCCTTCATCGACCTTTAAAATAACACTACCGCCATCTCCGCCATCACCACCATCAGGGCCACCCATGTCTATGTATTTCTCGCGGTGAAAACTAACAGCACCATTACCACCATCTCCACCTTTAACCTTAAACTCAACTTCATCAAGAAACATCATCTCACCCCTTTCCTTTTTATAATGAATATACCATTCGCCACATTTTTTAGTAGATTTAATCTTATCTTTAATTTTTCCAGAATTACTATATTTAATTTCACCTATTTTAGGAATATCTTCTTCAATCATAAATTTTTGAGGAAGATATAACCTGATATTCATGGAGCAATTAACTGCACCTCATTAATATTACATCACTTAATACTTCCATCAAATAAGTGATTTGTTGCATACTGAGGTTGATTTTATACCGGATCTCCGGAAATAATCATTTAAATTAATGCCTCACTTTGTTCGGCAACTTGCTTTACCTTCAAACAACTGCAAATAGATGTTGGAGAGATGTTTAGAAATTTTTATAAATGAGCCTTAGTGAATCGAAGTTAAAAATCAGGCTGAAATTTTTACTGAATCGAAAACATCTATTTGTAGTTTGCAAAAAAGAAATTTCCTATGGTATAAATTTATCAAAAAAAGAAAAACCCCCAGTAGTAGAACTGAGGGCGGAAGTCATCTATTATTAGTTAGCCAGACTCTCCAGCTGTTCACCGGTATAAACACTGATCTGGCGGGAATTTTTACCCTTTCTTTCAAACTGGACATAACCATCTACTTTGGAAAAGAGGGTGTCATCTCCACCTCTACCAACATTCAAACCGGCATGGAATTTGGTTCCTCTCTGTCTTACCAGAATACTTCCGGCTTTAACAAACTGACCATCAAATCTCTTTACACCCAGTCGTTTGGATTCACTATCACGACCATTGCGAGAACTTCCAACACCTTTTTTCTTGGACATCTATTCCACCCCCTATTAATATTATTTTTAGCCTGAATTAACTCTTCAGGCAGAAGTTTTCCAATTAACTAATATGATAGACTAAGCCTCAATCTTTTCCACTAAAACCTTGGTATAGGGTTGACGGTGTCCGATCTTACGGCGGTAACGTTTTTTGGGTTTATATTTGAAGACAATAACCTTCTTATCCTTATCCTGTTCGATTACCTTACCGATAACTTTAGCCCCCTCCAGATAGGGACGTCCAAATTTAGCACCGTCATCATCAACAACCGATAATACTTTAGTAAATTCCACAGTACCATTTTCAGCCACCGGTAGCTTCTCAACCTTAACAATCTGGCCTTCTTCAACCCGGTACTGTTTCCCTCCGGTCTTAATAATCGCGTACACGACTCCACCTCCTTACCTCAGACTCGCCGGACCAGGCAGCCTATCCGGCTTTTCGAGCCCGTCCCGTGCGGTTTTGGCACGAATTAATTCTAGCATATATTGAAGACGAAGTCAAGGTCCAGATTTATCCCTTGGCCGGACCATCTAAACTTAAACCAACCAGGAAATTATTCTCCTTGAGAAATTCACACCATTCATCATTAAGCAGGATGCCTTAATATGGTTGTTTAATAACTGACATCTTCTTTCTCCCTAAAATAGTCTTTAACCCGATGTTACCACCAGGTCATGGTCATATACCGCCCTGATCTCTTCACCCGGCTTCAGAACAAGAAATTCCTCTTCATTCCAGTCACCATTAACCAGATTCTCAATCAGCCTCATATCTCCTGCAATCTTCTCGAACTCCTTGCCTTCCTTTCTGGCCTCCTCTTCTACTATCTTAGCGTAACCCAGAGAGGCAAACTCCGGCACCTCGATATAAATAACCTTATTAATGCCGATATTTGGGTGTAACGTCTCCCAGACATATTTGGCATTCTCTTCCCCGTACTGTTCAACCAGTTCCTGGTAGGAACGATTATTTCCCAGGATATCGTTATCCAGTTCCCGGAAATAGGATTCTCCCCTCTCCAGATAACCGACGGAAGTCCATTCAGAACTTAATCGATTCCCGAAATACTCTATGAATTTTTCCTTTGAACCCAGAAATATTGTACAGCAGTCATGAGCCCTAGGTATTACGAGAGGGGTTTTCCTGGCTTTAAGCCCCAGGGTACTATTACCACACAATCCAAAACCGAGCAAAATAGCATCATACCCTATCTCACTTTTTTCTGCCTGATTAATTTTATCCTGAATCAATCCTCTTAAAAAATCTGGTTTATCATGGGCACCTTTGGGGGTAAACTCAAGATCAACGATATGGAGAGACCTGGCTACTGTAAAACATACCTCCCGTAGAAAAACTTCACATGAGATAAGTTTAAGCCTCACTTAATTACCTCCATTCTTAAATTAATGCCTCATTTCATTCGATAATAACTGCAAATAGATGTTAGAGATCGGAAACATCTATCTGCAGTTTTAAAAAAGGAATTTCCTAATAGTATTGAATTAATAATGTTAGTATTTACATTTTACTATATCCATTATACCACAGGTCATAGAAATTTGCTGGAAAGGGGTAAGAATCCTTCCATCAAGAAACCCTGACTGCCAGGGCAAAAGTCCGGAAAACATCGACAATCTTTACCTTGATCTCTTCTCCAACCAGGTGGCCTCCCTCCTTGATAATAATAATATAACCCTTAATTCTGGCAATACCATCATCGGGGTTGTTAAACTGCTTCTCCTCAACCTTAAGTTTATATATCTCTCCCTCTCTGACGGGAAGGGCTAAATCGGCCATCTCCTTCTTGCTGCCCTTACTGACTATCCGGTAGTCCTCGATATGGAGCTCATCATTGCCGCTGATATAGATATCCAGATCAAGCTCTCTCTCCAGTTCCTCAAGTTTCTCTCCCCCGCCACCGATTAAAACGGCAGCTACCCTGGGGTGAAGTTCCAGCAGGATAGCCGAAAAATCCTCCTTTAATAAGAGATCATTGATCTCTCTGATCACCTTCAGGGCCATTGTACTCTCTGACATCACCAGACCGGTACCATGACAGTAGGGACATTCCTTCTGGATTAGCTCACCAAAGCCTTCTCTTACCTTTTTACGGGTCATCTCTACCAGGCCCAGTTTGGTCAAACCAATCAAAGCCGTCTTCGTTTTATCCCTGGCCAGTTCCTCGGCCAGGGTTTTTAAAACCTTCTCCTGATGTTCCTTAACAGCCATATCGATAAAATCGATAATTATTATTCCACCGATATCCCTTAACCTCAACTGGCGGGCAATCTCTTTAGCCGCCTCCAGATTTGTCTTAAAGACGGTATCCTGAAGATCCTTCTTCCCGGTAA
This sequence comes from Halanaerobiales bacterium, assembly GCA_029981855.1. Classification (GTDB taxonomy): domain Bacteria; phylum Bacillota; class Halanaerobiia; order Halanaerobiales; family DTU029; genus JARRCS01. Next base: position 120,254 of record JARRCS010000011.1, read on the forward strand.
ACTTGCCTGTATTAACATCTATCGCTACCAGGGCTTCGGTCTTATCAAAAATAATATAACCACCGGAATCAAGCCAGACCTTCCGGTTGAGGACCTTCAGGAGCTGTTTCTCGATCCCATAGGCAGAGAAGATCGGAGTCTCCCTTTCATAAAGATAGATCTTATTCCTCAGGTGGGGAGCAATTCGTTCCACCAATGTTATTATTTCCTCGTAATCCTCCCTGGAATCAATCACCAGTTTATCAATATCTGTAGAAAGGTAATCCCTAACTATCTGCTTGATCAAACCAACATTCTGATGGACGAGAGCAGGTGCCTTTCTGTTTTTATACTTCTTCTCTATCTCTTCCCAGAGATGAAGTAGGTATTCATAATCAAATCTTAGTTCCTCCTTCCCCCGGCCCAGGGCATTGGTCCTGATAATCACCCCGTACTCTCCCCTGGTTAATTCCCTGGTCAACTGCTTAAGATTCTCCCGGTCTTTATTATCGCTAATCTTCCTGGAAATGCTGATCCGTTTCTCGAAGGGTAATAAGACAAAATACCTTCCCGGAATGGTAACCTTACAGGTTACCTTCGGTCCCTTGTTCCCGATAGATTCCTTAATTACCTGAACCATAATCTCCTGTCCCGGCTGAAGTACATGCTGAATCCCCAGTTTATTATCCTGCCATAGCTTTTTCTGTTCATCCTTGAGAAGGGGATAAAGGTCACTAATATGCACAAAAGCATTTTTATCAATCCCGATATCGACAAAAGCGGCCTGCATTCCGGGGAGTACATCCTTAACCCTGCCGCGGTAGATGTTCCCTGCTATCTGTTCATAGGTATCGCGTTCAAAAAACATATCCTCCAGACTATTATCTACCAGAATAGCAGCCCTCTTCTCCCTAATTCCAGAATTAATTATAATCTGAATGGTCATCTATTCTCAACTCCCTACAACTTTATCATCAATAGGTTGATACAACCTATCATTAATCCTGACAAATAGGCCCTCCCTTTCAACATTTATCAAAGGAACCGGCCTTACTTCAGGAAAATAATTCGTTAAGGCCCTGATAATCTCCCTCGGGCGGACATTACCTTCACTTCCAGTACTGACGGTAAATCTCCAGAGTCCTGGTTCTGTAATCTCCAGATCATGGATTAAGGGCCTGATGTCAATTAACCTGTCTTTTTTCTTTCTCCGATGCCTTAACACCTTTATCTCCTTTTCCTCCATAAAAGTATTGATCATTTCCTTTTCTTCCGGCTGCCCGTCAGCCCATTTCATTTTAACCAAATAAACGGCTACATTGACTACGGCCATGAGTGATTTAACCTGGGCTGGGACCTCTTTAACCTCAAGGACTTTAATTCCTTGAGGCAACTTTCCGTTAACCCTTGCCATAAAATCAGTAGGCGGTATCCCCTCAATAAGTTCGAGATCAAAATACTCTCCCCTGCCTGTCATACCAACCGGGAGGGGTTGCCCCATCGAGAGTAGCTGATGGGGGTTATATCCCCTGGAGTAGGCCACAGGTATTTCAGCTCTTCTGAAGGCCCGGCGCAGGGCATTCATCAATTCCAGGTGTGATATATAACGAACAGGACTTAATTTGGCAAATCTAGCTCTAATCAGCACTCTTCTCACCACCAACTAGTTCCAGGTTAACACCCAGGTCAAAACAGACATCACAGCCGGTACAGCCTTTGAATCTACAGTCCCCGGTCAGCGACTCTTGTAGAGCCCTCTGGTATTCCTTGATGAGGAATTTCTTACTGATACCCATATTGATATGGTCCCAGGGCAGAGTTTCCTCTACTTCCCTGGAACGGAGATACTCTTCTATAGTTAAATTGTTTTCGGCAAAGGCCTCCCTCCAGGAGTCAAAGGCAAAATGATCACTCCAGCCATCAAATCTGCACCCCTTCTTCCAAGCAGCTTCCAGAACAGAGGCCAGTCTGCGGTCACCCCGGGAAAAAACTCCTTCCAGCAGGCTGAGTTCGGGATCATTCCAGCTAAAGCTTAAACCCCTTCCTTTAAGATTTTCCCGCAAATACTCCTGTTTTTTTATCATCTCCTGCTTACTATCCATCTCAACCCATTGAAAGGGAGTAAAGGGTTTGGGAACAAAGGTTGATACGCTGACATGGATCTCTATCCTCTTCATCTTCTTTTGCCGCTTTTTTCTGATCTCCCTGCCGATATTCAGAACATTCCTGGCCAGTTTAACAATTCCCTCAAGATCCTCTTCGGTCTCGGTAGGCAAACCGATCATAAAGTACAACTTGATGGTTAACCAGCCTTCTTCAAAGGCAGCCCTCACCGCATCATAGAGGTCCTCCTCTCTGACCCCCTTATTGATCACATCCCGCAAACGCTGGGTGCCTGCCTCGGGGGCAAAGGTTAGGCCTGACTTTCTGACCCGCTGCACCTCCTTGGCCAGATTAACTGAAAACCTATCGACCCTGAGAGAAGGGAGGGAAATACTTATCTTCCGCTCTTCATACCTTTCAGACATGGTTTTGATCAGATCACCAATATCGCTGTAATCAACCGTACTTAAAGATGTTAGGGATAATTCCTCATAACCGGTACTGGCCAGGATCTGATCGGCTAATCTAATGATCGTCTCCTTTTTTCTCTCCCTGACCGGCCGGTAAGCAATACCGGCAGCACAAAAACGGCATCCCCGGGTACAACCCCTGGCAACCTCTATAACAGCCCTGTCATGAACAATATTCATATGGGGGACGATAAAATCAACAGGGTAAAAGGCCTGATCAAGATTGGTAACGACCTGTTTATTGATTCGCTCTTTAATCCCCTCTCGATTAGGTTTAATCCCCCTAATCTTCCCCAATTGATAATCAACATCATAAAAGCGGGGGACGTAGATTCCCGGGAGCTGACTTAATTTAAACAAAATCTCTTCCCTCTCCAGGCCTTCCCTTCTGTAACGGTCATAACTTCTGACAAGCTCAACTATCCCTTCTTCTGCCTCACCGATAAAAAAAAGATCGATAAAGGGGGCCAGGGGCTCCGGGTTAAAGACCGTCGATCCGCCGGCAATAACCAGGGGGTAATCCTCCCCCCTCTCCCTGCTATGTAGAGGGAGCCCGGCCAGATCTAGCATATTCAGGATATTGGTATAACTCATCTCATACTGGAGGGTAAAACCGAAGATATCAAAATCCCTGATTGCATGTTTACTCTCCAGGGAAAAAAGCGGTAAACACTCTGAACGCATCAGTTCTTCCATATCCGTCCAGGGGGCATAGGTCCTTTCACATAAAATATCATCCTCACGGTTTAAGAGATGGTACAGGATCTTCAAGCCCAGGTGGGACATGCCTATCTCGTATAAGTCAGGAAAGGCCAGGACAACCTTTATCCTCTCTCCAGTCCATTCCTTATTGATGGCATTCCATTCATTGCCGATATATCTGGTAGGATTCGTAACTCTATATAAAAGCTCTTCCAGTCTTTCAGCCAGGATCATAATATCACCTCTACTTTATCTTATCACAAATTGTTGGGAAAAATAAGTATAATAGTTTCCTTTAATATAATCCTTCACTTCGGCAATAACTGCAAAATAGTTGTTGGAGAGATGTTTGGAATCGGGAACATCTATTTGTAGTTATAAAAAGGGTAATTCATATAGTTTCAAATTAGATCAATCACCTTAACATCCCCATCCTTCATCTCGAAAAAGGAGCTAAGGAGCCGCAACTCCGTTACTACTCCGGCTAGATTGGAATCTACATCTAGAACATAAAAGAGATTAAACTTTACCGGATTGATATCGTAGATTACCTCCTTTAAAGGCAACTCACCCTGAACAACCTGGGCAAAAACCAGCTTTATTTTTAAAGCCTTCACCACTTCTTCCCGGTGGGTTAAATAACTGAGCAGCCGGTAGAGAATCTGTTTCTCTTCTTTTACGGCTGCCCCGTAAACAAAAAAAGAAATAAACAAAAACCAGATATTGGAGAGATTGAGCAACAATCCGATCACTCCGGCTATCCCGCCGCTTAAGGACATCATTTTTGCTATTCTCACAGAGACTAATGTCCCCTTCTGAAAACCCCATTTGGATACCAGTAAGGCCCTTAGGACCCTACCTCCATCAAGGGGTAAGGCTGGTATTAAATTAAAACCCCCGATCAATAAATTATATTTCATCACGAGGGAAATTAACTCCGTTTCCGGATAAATTCCGGAAAATATTAACATATAAAAAATAGCTACCAGTGTAAAATTAAAGAGGGGACCTGCCAGGGCAACCTTTACCTCCTGCCAGGGTTCCATCTCCATTAACCCTCTGTATTCGGCAACCCCCCCAAAAGGGAATAGCTCTATCTGATTAACCCTGTAACCCGCTTTTCCGGCAACAAGTAGATGGACAAACTCATGTAATAATACTATGATAAAGGCAATTAAAACCTCCTGAAACATTCCTGCCAGAGAAAAAACTATAAAGATTAATAAAAAAAGGGGATTAACCCTTAATGATAATCCCTGGCTCATAAAAACTTCCTCCCCCTAATAATATATTAGAGGAAGAACGATATTATAACTAAATCCTTACCCTACACAATTTGTTTATAAACTTTAGTAAAATAAGATATATCTTATTTTCCCTAAAAGATAATCTTCTTTCTCCTTAAGTTGATATTAATTACCAAACCGATAGCTACCAGGGAGGTAACCATAGAACTCCCCCCATAGCTGATAAAGGGAAGGGGAATACCAGTAATAGGCATTAACCCCATAGTCATCCCGATATTCTCTAGCACATGAAAAAAGAACATAGTGCCTATCCCAGTGACAACCAGGCATCCGTAGTTATCCCGGGCATTTCTGGCCACATTAAAAATCTGCCACAACAATAATAAATAGATAGAGATAACTATAAAAATCCCGATAAAACCAAACTCTTCTCCAATAACGGAAAAGATAAAATCAGTGTGTTTTTCGGGTAAAAACTCCAGTTGATTCTGGGTTCCCGAAAACAAACCCTTACCCATTAATCTACCTGAACCCAGGGCAATCTTCGACTGAATTAGATTATATCCTATACCGTAAGGATCAATACCGGGATTGATAAAAACTATCAACCGGTTTAGCTGATAATCCTTCAAGAAAAAAAGGGGTGTACCAAAAACAAAATGAAAAGTGATCATTAACACAACTAGACCCAGACCGCCCCCGAAAATAATAGCCATAAACTTGGCATTACCCCCACCTATGTAAAGCATACCGATAAAGATAACCAGTAAAACCAGTGATGTCCCCAGATCATTTTGTAAAATAATTAAGATAAAGGGAACTATCACATAAAGAAAGGGTCTAAAAAAACCAATCAGGTACTTTAAGTCATCCTTTCTTTCATCAAGAATAGCTGCCAGTACCAGGATCAGCATAATCTTGGCCAGTTCAGCCGGTTGGAAATTTACCGGCCCAAATTCAATCCACCTCTTCCCTCCCGCTATTGTTCTGCCAATAACCAGGATTAATCCCAAAATCCCTATCGTACTCAGATAGATAATACTGGAGTAATGTTTAAAGACCGAATAATCAAAGAACTGAATAACGATTACCAGTAAAATACCCAGGACAACGGCTATAATCTGCCGTTGTAGATAGATCATACCGAAAGAACCTGCCTTATTAATTTCGACAGCACTACTGATGGCAACTATTCCGATAAAAATTAGTAAAATTACGGATATAGGAATATACCAGTTAAGGTTTTTTAACAGCTTTCTATTCCAGTTCATTACAAAAAATCCCTCTTATACTGACCTTTTTAATGGAAAATTGGCAACCAGGGCCATCATATCATCATGGCGGTCAACTTCCATTTTAATATTTGATGAATCAACATCAATATACTTAGAGAGAACGGCAAGTAATTCCTCCTTTAATGATTCCATCTCCCCCGGTGACAACTTAATCCGGTCCTGTATCAGGATAAACTGCAGACGCTCCTTAGCAATATTCTTGCTAGAAACATCCTTATCATTCTTAAACAACTTCTTTAATAGATCGATGATGACCCCCTCCTTCATGATAAACCAACTATTCTCTTAATCTTCTTAAGCAGGGTATCCTTTTCTAAAGACATCAAGGGCAATTCCTCTCCATCAATACGGCGAGCAATATTATTAAAAGCCTGTCCGGCCCGGGATTTTTCCGGTTTCAGGACAATCGGTTCACCCCTATTGGTAGAGATGACAATATTTTCATCCTCGGGTACAACCCCGAGTAATTTAATAGCCAGTATTTCAATCATATCATCGATATCCATCATATCACCCTTCTGTACCATATCCTGCCTAATCCTGTTAATGATAACCTCGGGCTCTTTGAAACCCTCCGTCTCCAGCAAACCGATAATCCTGTCTGCATCTCTGACGGCAGAAACCTCAGGGGTAGTAACAATAATAGCCTGGTCAGCCCCGGAAATTGCATTTTTGAATCCCTGCTCAATCCCCGCCGGTGAATCGACCAAAACATAGTCCATTTCTTCCTTTAATTTGGAAACAAGTTCCTGCATCTGATAAGGTGTTACAGCGGTTTTATCCCTGGTCTGGGCCGCGGGCAGCAGAAATAAATTATTCTGCCTTTTATCCCTGATTAAGGCCTGTTCTAATCTGCAGTTTCCTTCAACCACATCAACAATATCATAAACAATCCTGTTCTCCAGCCCCATAACAACATCGAGATTTCTAAGACCGATATCCGCATCTATCAGACAGACGCGTCTATCAAGCATGGCTAAAGCTGTTCCCAGGTTTGCCGTTGTTGTTGTTTTTCCGACACCACCTTTTCCTGATGTAATAACAATTGCTTTTCCTGCCATTTGGGTTCCCCCTTTTAAATAGTAAATTAGAATTTCATTTCCTCCACAAATATAACACCATCTTTTATGTACGCCCTTTCAGGCCTGATTGATTCAGGAATCTTTGTCTCATCCGGAGAGCGGGAAATAATATTCCCAATTCTTAACTGGGTAGGCTGCAGTTTCAGGGCTATAATCTGGGCATCTGTAGAGCCTGTTGCCCCGGCATGGACAACCCCCCTTAATTTACCAAGAACTATTATATCACCGCCGGCAACTACCTCAGCACCGGGATTAATATCTCCGATAATGACAACATTTGTTGGATACTTAAGCTTCTGTCCCGAACGAATAGTTCTGTTGATCAAAACGGTATCGGTCGCCCTCGATCTTACCCTTTCCTGCTCATTGAGAAAATAGATATTATCAACCTTTTCATATCTTGATACAATATCAATTAATTCCTGCATCTCCTTTAATGAAAACACTCTGCCAGAGCAGTTAAGAAATATATCAACACCGGTAAAAAAGCTGCTGGCCTCCTCTGTATGTTTCATCAAGGCATCGGCAATATCGGAAAACTTCATCTCTGAATTTAAATTTATGATAACTCCTTTAGAACTAACCCGGAATGATATCGCATTTCTCATCAGCTAAAACCCCTTTTGCCTACCTTGCTATACAAATACTGTTATAAATATACAAATCGTCAACTAACTGCAAATAGATGTTGAAGAGATTATTAGAAATTTTTGTAAATAAACCCTAGTAAGACGGCCTCGATAGCCTAGTGCAAAAACCATCCTTGCGTAAGTAAAAAGAAGGTTTCTGCAATCAGAAACATCTATTTATAGTTTCAAAAAGAAAATTTCTATAGTGATGAGCTATTTTTCTATTTGTGGCTACCATAAATAGGCTGGGTTGAATATTTTCTATATTATACTTCTGTATAACCGGTAAAAATCCTGCTACTCTTCACTAGAAAAGACCTCTTTTAGGAATTCCAGTAACCGGTTTGAAGTTTTTACCCGTTTCTCCCCTTTATCAGAATCATTCTTTACAGTCTCTTCCTCGCCAATGCCGAAATAGTGTTTAAAAATACTGGCGGCAATCGGCAGGGTATAACCACTGGAATTACCGTTCTCCAGAAAAACCAGAACGGCAACCTCAGGCTTATCCACCGGGGCAAAGCCGGCAAAGAACCCGTGATTAGGCCTGCTGCTTCCCGTCTGGGCAGTTCCTGTTTTCCCGGCAACCTTAACCGGAAAATCCTTAAAGACCCTGGCTGCGGTACCTCTCATACCATTTTCATAAACTGCATTGGTAACCTCGGTCATTCCCTGACGTAGTATCTGGAGGGTTCTTTTTTCAAAGGGAAGATATGATCTTACCTCAGGTTTAAAATCAACAATTACCTCTCCCCCGGGGCTAACTATCTTATCTACCAGATAGGGTTTATATAAAACCCCTCCATTGGCAATGGCACTGATCATATCAATAAGCTGGAGAGGGGTCGTCAGAAGTCCGCCCTGGCCGATGGAAAGGTTGACCGAGTCACCGGGATACCACCCCTCTTTCCTTGTTTCTCTTTTCCATTCTGCATCAGGTACCAATCCGTCCTTCTCTTCAGGCAGATCAATCCCTGTCTTTTCACCTAAACCATATTCCCTGGCAGTCTCAGCCAGTTTTTCCCCTCTGAATTTATTATATAACCTGTAACCCAGCTGATAAAAGACAATATTATTGGAGCGGGCAATGGCCCTGGTAAAACTAAGCTTGCCTTCTCCTCCGACATGCCAGTTTTTATAGGGCCTTGACCAGTTGGGGATATAGAACTCGCCACTGCGGTCATAGAAGACCGTATCGGCCCTGACATCTAAATACTCAATTGCTGCAGTACCGGTAACTAACTTAAAGATTGATCCGGGCGGAACTGCAGCCATCGTTGTCCTGTTCAATAGTGGATTTAAGGGGTTATTTACTAACTCTTGATACTCCTTAACCGAGAGCCCTTCGACAAAATCATTCAGATTATAGTTGGGAATACTGACCATGGCCAGGATAGCCCCTGAATTTGGGTCCATGACAATTGCTGCAGCCCCGGTAGGGGGATAAAGATCGGGATCTTTTCGGGCATGTTCTCTTAAATATTGAAACTCTTTTTCCAGCAGATCCTCTACATACTTTTGGAGCTCTAAATCCAGATTGAGAACAAGATCGTTTCCGGGAACAGGTGGTTTGGTTCCTAAAGATTTAACCTTCTCCCCTCTACTGTTAACCTCCAGCTGTTCAATTCCGTCGATACCCTTTAAATAAAGCTCATACTCCTTCTCCAGACCGGTAATGCCTACTATATCACCACCATTATAATTATAGCCTGCCCGGGTTAATCTCTTGAGTTCCTCCAGACTTATCTCACCAACATACCCGAGAACATGTGCGGCCAACTTACCGTAAACATAATCCCTAATAGGAGATTCCTTTACCAGCAGACCCGGTAATTTATCACTATTTTCTTTGATAATAATATAATTCTCTTGAGATAGGTTTCTCTTTAAAACTATCGCCGATGATAAGCTATCATCTATACTCCTCTGGTAGTTTCTCACTAGAAGCTCCAGCTCAAGACCGGTCAACTCACTAACTTTATGTAAAAGCTTTTCCACATTATAATCAGGAGAAACCTCATTCGGTAATAGATAAAGGGTATATGAGAGCTTATTGGATACCAGGATATTATTATTCCGGTCAATAATCTTACCCCGGGGGGCATTGATCGGCCTTAAAGAGATACGGTTTCCCTCAGAAAGCTGGTAATAATACTCCCCCTGGATAAGCTGCAGTTGCCCGGCCCGCAGGATTAACAGGGCAAAAATACTGATAATGATGATCTTAAAAAGCAAAATTCTCTTATCCATAATAACTGCCCCCAGGATCATCAAGTCGGTAAAGGAGATAGTAGACTATAATACCTAGAAGGCTGTTCAAAATAGCTTCAGGTAAGATATACTCCTTTAAGGCCAGCATAATATTTATATTAAAAAGTAATCTTTCCGAAAGTAAAATCTTCAAAAACTCATGGGTAAAGGTTGCCAGAAATATTATGACGGAGGGAAACAGGTAATTCTCCTTAAAAAAATTGCCTTCTATTAACCCCGAACCTCCCCCGGTGACCATCTTAACAATGGTCAAGACCCCAAAGATACCACCGAGAAAGAGGTCCTGAAAAGCTCCGGCCAAAAATCCGATACCAGTTCCGAATTTAATCCCCCTTAACAATCCTGCAGTAACAGCAATAATTAATAATAAATCTGGCTTAACACCAAACCAGGGCAAAAAGGGAGGGAGTGCCACCTGAATGATCAAGAATATAATGATCAAAAGCAAATAGATTAATAAAGGCCTTATTTTTATCCCCCCCTCCTAAAAGTCAGTTATTACCAGCACCTCTTCAATAGTCTTGAGGCTCATAAACAACTCTATCTCTGCCTTCTGTGACAGGCCGTAGTTATCTTTTTCCACCTTAATAACCTTACCGATAGGTAATCCCTTGGGATAACTATTTGATAAACCGGAAGTAACTATGATATCCCCCTTTTTAATGTCTCCCTCCTTACTTTTGGTATTCCAGGATATATTCTCCATCAGACTCACTTTTGTTTTATTCAGCTGCCCCCTTACCAGACCTATAGCCCGGGATTGAGACCGCTGAACAATTCCGCCTACTACAAATTCGGGATTGTTAACTAAGATAACCTGGGACGAAGTAGCTCCAACATAATCGATTCTTCCTACCAGGGAACCATTATAGGAAATAACCGGCATTCTACTTTTAATACCATCCTTTGCCCCACGGTCAATGATAATCTTATTTTCCCAGTTTGAGGGACTATAACCGATAACCCTTGCCCCCAAGGTTTGATAGGGGATAAACTTCTTAAAGGCCAGTAGTTCCCGTAGTCTCTGGTTCTCATTACTAAGCATGTACATCAACTGCTTTTCCCGTTCCAGTTTAAAGACTCTTTTCTTTAAAGCTTCATTCTCCTCAATCAGCTTACCGACATGCATAATTCCGTCCCAGTAACTCCTAACTGAATGATAAAAGCCAGTAGCATACTCAATTACAGGGCTAATCAGGCTAAAAAGCCCGTCTTCAACCCAGCTAAGATATGGCATCTCAACACCGGTAAAATTAATAACTCCTAACCCGGCAATCAGAATAATCACAACTAAGGATAGGGTTATAGTTGACTTTTTTGGCCATTGCAATCTATCTACCCCCTAAGATATTTTCTTCGGAGCAATTAGGACCCTCTTTAATGACTTAATCTCCTCCAGAGCAACCCCCGTCCCCTTTACTACACAGTCCAGGGGATCATCAGCTATGTGGACGGGCATCTGGGTCTCATTCATCAACAAACGGTCCAGTCCCTTTAAGAGTGAACCTCCACCGGTTAAGATGATACCCCGGTCCATTACATCAGCCGAGAGTTCAGGCGGTGTTTTTTCCAGGGTAAACCTAACAGCATCGATAATATTATTAACCGGTTCCTTCAGCGCCTCTCTAATCTCAGCCGAAGTAATTTCCAGGGTTTTGGGTAGCCCTGTTACCAGGTCTCTACCTCTAACCTCCTTGGTCCCATCTTCTCCTTCATCAATAGCCGAACCTATATCAATCTTAATCTCTTCGGCGGTCCTTTCACCGATCATCAATTTGTACTTTCTCTTGATATATTGAATAATGGCTTCATCCATCTCATCTCCACCGATCCGGATCGATCTGCTGCTGACAATTCCACCCAGAGAGATGATAGCAACCTCGGTGGTTCCCCCGCCGATATCTACCACCATATTACCTGTGGGCTCATGAACAGGCAGGCCGGCACCGATAGCCGCTGCCATGGGTTCTTCAATCAGATAGGCCTCTCTAGCCCCCGCATGCTGGGCAGCATCAAGGACAGCCCTTTTTTCAACCTCGGTAACCCCGGAGGGTACACAGATAATTATCCTGGGGCGGACCAACCTTGTCCTTTTATGGGCCTTGGTAATAAAATACCTGATCATCGTCTCAGTGACGTCAAAATCAGCAATTACCCCATCCTTCATCGGTCTCACGGCAATAATATTACCGGGGGTACGGCCGATCATCTTTTTAGCCTCATCACCGACAGCCAGTACATCTTCCTTATTCTCCCGTAAAGCAACTACTGAAGGCTCTCTGATTAAAATTCCCTTTCCTTTAACATAGACCAATGTATTTGCAGTCCCCAGATCTATACCCAGATCCCGGGAAAAAGGTGCGCCGATAAATTTAAGTACCATCAATACTTCCCCTTTCTAAATAATTCCCTCTTCTTTCATACTTGTAAAGATACCATCACCGATAATAATATGATCCAGCACATCAATACCGATAATCTTGCCGGAATCAACCAGCCTTTTAGTAATACTAATATCATCCCTACTCGGTTCAGGAATCCCGCTCGGATGGTTATGAACCAGAATAATTGCCGCACTGCTGTGCTTGATAGCCTCCTTAAAGACCTCCCTGGGGTGAACTATCGAACTGGATAGCCCCCCTTTGCTGACCATCGGCATAGCAATAACCTGATTCTTTATATCAAGTAAAACTAATTTGAAGACCTCCTGGGTTAAAAATCTTAATTCAGGCATCAAAAGCTGAGCTACATCCTGGGGGGATTTAATCACCTCCCGGGCTTGACGGCTTAAGCTTGCTAAACGTTTGCTCAACTCCACTACAGCCTTAAGCTGAATTGCTTTAGCAGGACCTAAGCCCTTAATCTGAGTTAATTCCCTGATACTTAAATAATTTAAAGCCCTTAACCCCCCAAAATAATGCAAAATATCCTGGGATAATTCTACTGCTGTCCTTTCTTTGCTTCCTATCCTAATAATAATCGCCAAAAGTTCGGCATCTGATAAACTCTCTGCTCCGTATTTTAACAGCTTTTCCCGAGGGCGCTCCTCTTCAGGTAATTCCTTAATAGTAAATCTGTATTCCAGCGCGCCCATTTTTAAAGTATCTCTCCCCTCTTTAAAGAATATTGATGGAAAACTCCTTCAGCATCAAGGCCAGCTTATGTATCGGCAGCCCCATGACAGTAAAATAGGAACCGTTAATCCGCTCAACAAAGATACCACCAAAACCCTGAATCCCATAAGCCCCGGCCTTATCAAGAGGTTCACCGGTATTAATATAACCGGTAATCTCCTGATTATCCAAAGGACGCATATAGACATCGGTCCGGTCATAATCAACCAGCACCTTATTACTTCTGGTTTCATAAACGGCCAGTCCGGTCAAAACACTATGCCTTTTACCCTGCAGCTGGGAAAGCATCCTTTCAGCATCACTCTTATTAAGTGGTTTCCCCATTATCTTATCCTCAAAGACAACAACCGTATCAGCACCAATAACAACTGTATCTTCAACTAATTCGGCCACCTCTTCTGCTTTGGCCCTGGCCAGCTCCTGGACCATCTCTACCGGGGGGAGGTTACTGAACTTATCCTCATCAATCTTACTAGGAACAATAGTAAATTTCAAACCCAGCCTTTTCAGCAGCTCCTCCCTGCGCGGCGAAGCAGAGGCCAGAATCAATTTAGCTGCCATCTTCAACCCCCTTAATCGGAAACATCTATTTGTAGTTTGCAAAAAAGAAAATTCCTATGGTATCAAGTCAATTTATACTTATAACCGCACCGGGTAGATATCTTAATGTAAAGTAAGTCACCAGTCCTACACTAATGCCGGTAGGAACGGCCAATAAAACCAGGTAGGGCAAATAATAAAAAATACCCGGATTGGCAATGATAAAATAGGCAACAATAATCTGCCCGAGATTATGAAAGGCTGCCCCGACTACACTGATACCGACCAGACTAAATTTGTCCTGGAAAAATCTGTAGGCTAAAAACATGGATATAAAACTAATCAAACCACCGGCAATACTGAGATAAAAATTGATCGTCATAAAGGTCCCTGCGAGCAGTGCCCCCAGCAGAATACGTAAAGCCAGTATCTGGAATCCCCCCTGGAAACCAAAGAGAACCAGACCTAAAAGACTAACAATATTAGCCAGGCCTAATTTAGCGCCGGGTACTATTGCAGTCATAGGAATCATGCTTTCAACAAAATGCAGGATTAACCCCATCGCTACCAGTAACCCTATTACCACAGTCTTTCTGGTTCTAATCATCTATTTAAACCTCGCTTATCTTCTATATTATTACAAAAGAAACCTATTTTTATTAATTCAATAACTACCTACGATTTTCCTCTATTATAGACAATAAAATATCAGGAAAATTTAGTATAAATATTTTTCTAAACCTTTACTCATCCAGACCTCATTCTCCCGGACCAGAAAGCCCTCAACCCCCTCTAAGCTTTCAATTAATCTTTTCCCCTCATCCCATCCCGAAACAAATACTGCCGTTGAGAGGATATCAGCCTCAAGGGCATTTTCAGCATAGATGGTGGCAGACTGCATCTCTCTGGCCGGGTAACCGGTCCGAGGATCGAGCAGGTGTGAATAACGGACACCATTAAAGGTAAAATACCTTTCATAATCACCGGAGGTAGCCAGACTGCCCCGGTTTAGAGCCAGGATATATCTCTGGAAGATCTTACCAGGTTCCCGGGGTTTCCTGATCCCGATCCGCCAGGGATGTCCCGGGGCTTTGTTACCGAGTACCCGGATATTACCCCCGGCATTAATATAGGCTGATTCTACCCCCAGAGCAAGCAAGGTCTCAATTCCCTTATCGATAATAAAGCCCTTGGCCATTCCGCCAAGGTCTATCTCCATGAAAGCAGGCAGAAAGACCTGATGATTAACAAAATCCAGGCTCAATTTTTCATAATCAATCCTGCTTAAAACCCTTTCAATCTCCCCGACACGAGGTACCCGCTGTTCATCCTGCCCGAAACCCCAGAGATCAACTAGGGGTGCAACCGTTGGGTCAAAGGCACCTTTACTTAAGGCTGCATAATCCTTCCCCTTTTTTAAAAGAATCAAAAGCTCTTGATCAACCCTGGTCCCTTCCCCGCCGCTGTGATTTATCCTCCAGACAGTACTCCCGGAATTAAATCTATCCAATCTCCCGGCCCATTCTTGCATAGTTTTAAAGGCCTGCTCAATGGCCCTCTCCGCCATCTTCTGCTCTCCAACTACCTTTACCGTCACGGTTGTATCCATAAAAAACCGGGTTTCCGCATAGATCTCTTTCCTGGCGGGGAGACGGTAAAAGATAAAGAGACCAAATATAATTACTATCACAAGCAGAAAAATATATTTACGGAAATTACCAGGAAACTCCATCAAGTTCAGACTCCTTTGCTTCAATCCAGATAGAGATCTGATTGGGCACACAGATAATCATCGGTCCAACCCGGTCAATCCAGCCGGTCTTTTCACAGATTTTTTCCGGATCCTCAGGGGGGGCCTCCTTCAGCCTGACCCGCCCGTTATGGGCCTCTATGATGCTGACTCCAATAGGCCCTGCAACTTTAATAATGACCGGTTCCTCCCGGTAGGTATCTGCTAGAGGTATCTTCTGGCGGGAACCGTCACCGGCCTGAATAATAATTACCTGGTCATCCAGATTATTACCCTCAACCAGGATATTAGCTAAAGGTGAAATAATAAAAATTACGCTAATTATTACCAGAGATATTATTAGAAACTTATCATAAAAAGTCAATAAATTCCACAATCTCTTCAATTTATCTATTCCTTTCCCTAGAGCGAACAAACTGGCCTTCGGCCAAATTTGATAATATTCGGTCAAGGCCTCATTTCCTAAGGCATTCAGAAAAGTTATCCATTAAAAATCCATAATATATTGTAACATCTTTTGTTATAAATGTCTATATGTCCGGATTTGATGAAAAAAAGGAAGCCCTTTGGCTCCCCTTAATATTATCTATCCTATTTTCAGCACAGAATTTTCCTTTTAACCAGCTCAGGAGTAAAACTTAATAACCTGATTACCTTAATCTCTCTTGCAGAGATTCCTCGGTTTCATCTACCAGGTCAGCCTCCAGATGAGGAATATATTTTACAGCCTCAAAAAGAGGGAGCATTGCCTCAGCGTGGATACCTACTACATGGTGAATATAAGGGCCATAAATGAATTTTTCCTCCCATTTAGGCCAATCCTTAAATTCAACCCAGAGATAAGTCCCTTTATTCTTTGGCCCGCTGGTTCCTTCACCTTCACCCATGAGCAATTTATACTCTCCATTATCACCGTCAAACCTTGTTATAGTTACTTTACCACCCTTGATTTCCCATTCTGCAACACCGGGAGCATGACTATCAAGGATAAAGTGTTTACCTATCTTACCTTCACTCCCTTCAGCCTTAAGAGAGTAAGGGAAGGGGCCGCAATGCCAGAGCAGTTCAGCGTTATCATTCTCCGGATGACGGACGGTCAGATCGGCAAAGAAGATCGAAGAGCTATTGAAGACTGCTGCCTGGGTTAGAACGGCTGTTACAGCTCCATGAACGTCTGTCTCGCAGACAACGGGGAGCCCGATATCGGTTAATTCCGAGTTAGCAAAACAGGGCATAATACCAATGGCATCCTGCAAGGCATTCCAGCACTGGATAGCAATTGCTGACAGATTCTTAACCTCAGCCCACTCCTTTAGAGCCAATTTTAAAGCAAGCATCTTTTTGGCTTCCTCATCGGACATTTCAATAACGTCCATTCTCTCTTTTAGCTCGGCTAATTCTTCCTTTAGTTTGTCATCTCTGGATTCCAGGATATCCTTAGTAAGATCGACAATCTCAACCAGGCTAACTGGAACAACCTCAATACCGAACTTCTCCAAAAGCTCACTCTCGTTATACATCACAGTCCAGAAACCCTCAGGTCTAGTACTGATCTGGCCGATGCGCATGTTACTTAATGCCTTAACAACATTGGCAGCCCCGAGAAAGTTAAAGAAACCCTTTTTAAAGGTATCACTATCAACAGTACTATTTACTATATAGGTAAAGGGAACATTAAATCTCCTTAAGATCTTGCTGGTGGCAAATAAGCCGCACTGGGTATCTCTGGTCCTGCTGCCATTGGGTAGAGGTGCATCATCACGCGGCCCCCAGAGTAAAAGGGGTTTATCCATTTTAGCCCCTAGTTTGGCAACGGCAGATTCCGTACCGAAATTTACATGAGGACAGAAGATGGCATCAACCTTCTCCCTCTTAAAATAATCGGCTACCTTCTCGGCATCACTATCTTCAAAAAGCAAACCCTCATCATTTAACCAGTCAATATTGACATAGTCAATCTCCCATTCCTTAAGTTTTTTCTCAATTAACTCCTTATGTTTCCAGGCATCTTCCTTACTAAAAACATCTCTTCTGGTCGGTGCCAGACCTAATTTAATTTTATAACTCATTAAAATCCCTCCGTTTATAAAGTTGGCCAGTTATATTACATTTTATATATTCTACAAAAAAGGCAAAGCTCCTTTTATTAAAAAAATTTAAAATAAATTAGCTGCCGGCTATAATTCATCTGTGCATAATTTACTACCAAAAAAATAAATGCCCGAGAAAACTATTCTTTCTCAGGCATCTTCTAATAAAGTAGCCTATCGGCAAATATAAAGTATTAAATTAATGCCTCACTTTGTTCGGCAACTTACTATACCTTCAAACAACTGCAAATAGATGTTAGAGAGATGTTTGGAAATTTTTTGTATATGACTCTTGGTGAATCGAAAGGAAAAATTAGGTCGAGCCACAGGACGTGGCGAGCATGATGCCCGGTTTATGGCATTATCAAATTTACATTTTAAAGGATTATGGCGAAGCCAATTTGATTATTCAGGGTCAGGATGACCCATTGAATTAGGTAACCTAAATTTTTCCTGGAGATGAACCTTAGAGTCATCAAAAAA
>JARRCS010000028.1 GCA_029981855.1 Halanaerobiales bacterium
CAAACTCCATAAAAATGGATAAATCAAAAAGGCCAAGGGTTTTAATCTGGTCCCGGTCTAGAGCTGTTATGAAATGCATATTTTTGTCACGCAAGAAGTATAGGTTGTCATCAGATACCATACCCCGGTCAAAGATTAAAGTGCATTTCTTTATCTTAAAATCTTGTTTCAAGGTTTCTGCCAGGTCAACCATAGTTGTTACATCCTGAGTATTACCGGGTAATACCTTCCAGTAAAAGGGGTAGCCTATTTCATTATTAACCAGGGCAATTACTATCTGTTTTTTATCTTGCCGATAATCTCTAGAATAACCACGGGCACATAAAATACAGCTTTCGCCCTCAAAATATGTGGAGGTGATATCATAAAACAGGACATCGGTCTTTTTCTCCAGTTGATGAAACAGGTGTTTTTGTATTTTCTCTTCCATCTGATTTAACTGATCCAATTCATTGTAAATAGCAAAGGGATTAATATTCTAATAAAAAATACAGGATATTTTTCATAGTAAAAGTAAACACCTATTTTTCAGTAATTAACTGGGGGATTACATAGGGAGCATAGGGAAGTATTAAGGTATTTTTATCTCCAGGATACTCACTCCTGGCGTATCTATAGGCTGTTTCCAGATCCTGAAAAAATTCCATTCCCATCTCTTTAAACTTTTCTTGATTGTTCTTTTCACTTACCACAATGATTTTATAGTTACAGGCCCCTTCCAGAAAAATCTGTAGGGCTGCCCTTTCCTGATATTGGGAATTGCCCTGAATATTCAGCCATAAACTCTCTCTTTCATTCTCCTTCAGGGCAATATAAAAATCACCATCACTGATACCTTCAATGGCTCGACCGGTTACAATAATGGTACCTCCCTTTTCAATAACCGGTTCTTTTAATCTATAAGGGGCACTTATGGAATTCAACATTTGATAAAAATTTATATCTATCGGGTCTGGAGTCCCGCAGATGCAGATTGCAGCCTTTTTATTTACATCTTTTTTAACCAGACTATCCAGTCTTCTTACACCTTCCCGGTGAGCCGCAATAACACCACCGGCAACAACAGCAACTACCTGGTCTTTATGATTCATTACAACATTTATTAAAAAAGTAGGCCCTATTTTTTTTAATACCTCTTCAATATCCATCCGGATGGGATTGCCTTCAATATTTCCCAGGCAGGAAGCAGGCGAGGACATAGCTTTATAGCTGTGGTTAGCAAAGATAGTATCCAGTCCACATACTCCCGGCAGGAGGGCTTTACCTCCACCGGTATAACCGGCCTGATTATGGGGTTTAATCATTCCGGTTAGTATCCTGATATCTGCTTCATATACCTCTTTATTAAGATATACCGGGGTCCCAAAAGTAGTCTTCCCTATATAAACGAGATTCTCCTCCTCAACCAGGTGGTTTTTACAGGTAATATTCTGGTATATTTTGGGGCCAACAATGGCCAGCTTTTCTTTCTCATTAAGTTTACTATGGGCCCCCAGGGCAAATATAATGGAAATATTATTCTTTTTAACCCCTTTTTGAAATAAAATATCAAGAAGGGGCTCAAGAATCTCTTTTGTAGGCGTAGGCCTGGTGTTATCATCTACAATTATAACAACTCTAGATTCCTTCCCTACCATTTCTGCCAGCGGGGAAGAATCAGTAGGTGAATTTAGTCTGTTAATGACTTCGGCTTGCAGGCCCATCAACGGGGCTCCTTCTTCTGGCTGAAGGGTATCGATTATATACTCTGTTGGTATTTTTAAGGAGATTTCCTGTTTACCGTAGGCAACCTTAACTTCTTTCATTAGATTATCACCACTATTCCTGACATTTTATAAGTACTTTCAAAACATCTTTTCCCTCCCGGATAGCCTCAATAGCTTTACCGGTATCTTTTAAAGAATAGATATGGGTAATCACTCCTGTTATTTCGGGATGTTGTTGTAGTAGCACTAGAGCCTTTCTGTAATCTTCATCAGAATAGACTCTGGTTCCAATTACAGTTTGTTCTCTAAAGGTAACTGATAATAGGTTAAACTCCGGTGCTTTTCGAAAAGCACTAACAATAACCATCTGCCCTCTAATAGAGGTAATTTCGGTAATAACCTCTGCGGTATATTTGGAACCAGCAGCTTCAAAAGTTATATCAGCCATCCGTCCACCGGTATTTCTCTTTATATATTCAATAAAATCTATTTCCTGGTTATTGATTGCTTTTAAAC
This sequence comes from Halanaerobiales bacterium, assembly GCA_029981855.1. Classification (GTDB taxonomy): domain Bacteria; phylum Bacillota; class Halanaerobiia; order Halanaerobiales; family DTU029; genus JARRCS01. Next base: position 2,223 of record JARRCS010000028.1, read on the forward strand.
CCAGTTCCCGGGCTTTACCCACCCTGAAATCATTAATATCGCAGATATATACTTCTGCTGCCCCTGCTAATCTGGCCACCTGCCCGATTAGGAGTCCAATTGGCCCGGCCCCCAGGATAGCCACCTCATCACCTATCTTTAAACTGGAACTGAAAACACTATGAACTGCAACAGCCAGGGGCTCAATTAGAGCTGCTTCTTTCAGACTAACTCCATCCGGTATCTGGTATACCATATCAAGTGGGACCTTTAGATACTCGGCAAAAGCACCAGGGTAATCAATTCCAGTCATAGTTAAATCCTTACAGACATGTTTATAACCCCGCAGACAGGCATAGCATTTGTTACAGTAAATGGTCGGCCTAATTACAACCCGGTCACCAGTTTTAAACTTTGTATTTTGTTTTGTTTTGATATCTACTATTTCCCCGGATAGTTCATGACCAATAACCATTGGCGGTATAGTCCGATAATTCCCGGAAAATATATGGAGGTCTGTTCCACATATACCGGCATAGGCAACCTTAATCAAAACTTCATCATCCAGTAGAGATGGTAAAGCGAGTTCCTCAAAACTAATTTCACAAGGCCCTTTATAAACTGCCGCTTTCATTCATTAACCTCCCTTTAATTTTCAGGTGATGGTAACTTCATTTTCGGGCTACAGGCCTTTTTTCTTAAATCCCGGATGCCAGAAAACCTCCATCAACAGGCAGACTGATTCCGGTAATATAATCTGCTGCCGGTGAACAGAGAAATAATACTGGTCCAATTATTTCTTCCGCTTTGCCTAACCTTCCCAGTGGTAAACGGTTCATTAACCGTTGATAGGCCTCCTGATTACCCTTAATCCCTGAAGCCAGTGGTGTATCCAGTACCCCTGGTGTAACTGCATTAACATTTATTCCATAAGGAGCCAGCTCCATTGCCAGAACTTTAGTTAGCTGCAAGACACCACCCTTGGCTGCACAGTATGGGGCTGAAGTTTTTATACCAACAAAGGAACCTAAAGAAGCAAAGTTTATTATTCTACCCTTTTTATTCGCAATCATAACTCTGGAAAAAACCTGGCAGCTTAAAAAAACCCCCTGTAAATTAACTAACTGGACCTTTTCCCATTCATCTGTATTTACCTCAATCAGGGGTTTTTTAATCGTCATCCCGGCACAATTTATCAGGAAATCAACATCACCATACCAATCCAGTACAGTATCTTTTAAGGCCTCCAGTTCTTTTAGTTCAGTAATATCTACTTGACAGGCAAAAGCTTCTCCCCCGGCTTCAACGATTTCATTAACCAGCTGTTCATTTGCGCTCTGGTTTCTACTGGCCAGGACTACCTTAACCTGAGCTGCAGCCAGCCCTCTGGAAATTACCTGCCCCAGGCCTCCACTACTTCCAATGATAACAGCAACCTTTCCTGAAATATCAAATAAACTACCCATAAAAACCTCCTTCAAACAATCTACAGCAGCCCAAATAAGCGAGGTAAAAAGAGGGAAATCTCCGGTACAAATGTAATTAAGGCAAGGATCACCAGGTGACCCACCAGAAAGGGCCAGAGTTCTTTCAGTAATCCTTTCAGGGTTACATTGCTAACCGCCTGGGCAGAGAAAAGGGCCATTCCAAACGGAGGTGTAAGCAGACCAATCATCAGGTTAACAATTACAATTACCCCTAAATGAGTGGGATGAATACCAATCCGGGAAGCAATGGGAAGCAGTAATGGCATTAATACCATTATAGAGGGTGCTGTGTCCATCCACATCCCCCAGAAAAGGAGAAATAGATTGATAATAATCAGGGCAATCACCTGGTTATCACTGAAAGCAGATAAATAATTAGCTGCCATGGTCGGAATATTTTCCATAGCCAGTATCCAGGCAAAAATACTGGCTGTCCCAATAATTAAGTATATTTTGGATGTGGAGATTATAGTGGTAACCAGTATCTCTTTTAGGTTTTTAAGGGAAAAAGCCCTGTAAGCAAAAACTGTCAGGATAAGGGCATACAAAACCGATACAGCAGCCGCCTCTGTAGGAGTAAATATGCCAGCCAGAATACCTCCCAGAATGATAATCGGAGTCAATAAAGGAAGAAAAGCCTGTAACAGAGAAGCCATAAAAATTCTGAAAGTAATGGGCTCCTGGTTTTTAGGATACTGCCTCTTTTTGGAAATAACCGCTACAATGATACAACAAAACAATCCCAGTAAAATACCGGGTATAGCTCCTCCCAGGAATAGGGCGCCGGTAGAGGTTCCGGTTACAGCAGCAATCAGAACTGCCGGAATACTCGGTGGAATAATGGGACCCTGAATTGCCGAGGCAGCCGTAACTGCAGCACTGAATTCTTTATCATAACCTGATTTTTCCATGGCGGGAATAAGCATTGAACCCAGGGCCGCTACATCAGACAAGGCAGAGCCGGTAATACCCGCAAAAAACATACTCCCAACAACATTTACATGGGCCAGGCCTCCCCGAAGCCTACCAACAAGTACATTGGCGAAATTTACCAGTTTATTGGTAATAGTGCCCTGATTCATGATTTCTCCAGTTAATATGAAGAGGGGTATTGCCATCAAAACGAAGTTGTTCATCCCCTTAAACAGGTTGTGACTAATAATATAAAGAAAATCCAGATTTCCAGTTAACATACAATACAATACCGATTCAACACCCAGAACAAAGGCTACTGGTAACCCGATAAATAACAGCAATATAAATAGCAAAATAATAATTGCAATAATACTCACTTTTTACCTCCCTTTCCACCAGCTTATTGATTTTTCTTATTAGTACTATAATTCCTAAACGCCAGAGCAATACACTGACAGGCCATTAACACACCGCCAATCGGTACTGCCGCGTAGGGAATGGTCATTCTAATCCGCATTGAAGCCGAATAATCATTCCAGCAAAATATACAGGATTCAATACCCTGCCAGGTTAAGATAACAAGGAAAAAGAAAATTAATAAATAAAAGAAGTAATTGAGCCAGTACTTTAAGCGGGCAGGAAGGAGGTCATATATGAGTTCAACCCGGGGATGCTCGTCCTTTTTCAAAACAATACTGGAGCCCAGCAGAACCACATATATTATAAGATACCTTGACAACTCCTCTACCCAGGCAAAGCTAAATGAAAAAACATATCTGGTAACAACCTGGGTCATGATAAGGATAGTCGAAATAATAAAGAAAAAAAACGTTAGGTAAAGGGTGATTTTTTCCAGATTAAAAAAGAAAGCCAGTATTTTTTTAAACAACTATTCCACCTCCCTGGTAAGATTTTCTATTAATGACATACACAACCCGGATTAGTTTAACGGGCTGTGTATGTCAGTAGATAATAAGACTTAATCTTTATTTAAGTTCTTCTACTGCTTTATTAACTTCTTCCTGTATTCTGTCAATTAAGGATGCATCATCTACATTTTCTTTAATATAGGGAATTACTGCTTCCTGGGTAACTTTCTGGAACTGATTTAATTCCTCTGGAGTTGGTGAATAAACCTGCATTCCCTTTGCTTTTAATTCTGATAAACCAACTGTATCATTTAATTCTGCCATCCCTCTGTTGGTCAGGGTTGCTATCTGGGCTGCTTCCAGGATAGCTGCCTGAATTTGAGGAGACTGTTTGGCAAACCATTTTTCATTAATTACCCAGGTATTTAACAGAGTAACATGTCCATCAAGAGTCAGGTATTTCTGGACTTCATAACCCTTGAGGTAGAGAATATTGCCTATGGGGTTTTCCTGTCCATCTACAACACCGGTCTGGAGAGCACTATAAAGTTCTAACCAGGAAACTGGAGTTGGAGATGCGCCCATAGCTTTAACCATTTCCATGTGTGCCGGGACTTCCATAGTACGGATTTTTAACCCCTTAAGATCCTCTGGACTTCTAATTTCCCGTACACTATTGGTAAAGTGCCTCTGACCTTCAATGAAGAAACCCAAAGGTCGTATACCAGTTTTACTGGCCATATCTTCACTAATATCTTTAAAAAAGTCAGTCCGGGTATTAAGAACATTCCAGGCCACAACATTGTTGGGGAATAAGTAGGGAATATCGAAAATATTGAAATTATTGTAATACTTCCCGGCGATCATCCCACTGGGTATACTGGCACAGGATTGTATCACACCCCTTTTAACCTGTTCCAACATGGAGTTGGCATCACCTAACTGTCCTGCTGGATAGAGTTCTACCTTAAGCTGGCCACTGGTTATGTTTTCAACATATGATTTAAATACATTCAGGGCAGCAGATGTAGGATGCCCATAAGGGTCAGCAGTTTCAGCATAACCCAGTTTCATTACAACCTGGTCAGCAGCCATAACCGATGCAACATTAAAAAGTAATACCAAAGAAAGAACCAGTACAACTAATAATTTTTTCATGTTTTCCTCCTTTTTGATTTTAGGCCTTCTCCAACTTTTCCCTCAATATATAAGTGTTCTCTAAATATCACCCCCTATTTCGCCAGTCAAAAATCTAATTAAAGGGATTTGCCCAGTAAGTAGGCTTGCCCTCAAGTAAGGCTTCTCTGACCTGTTGAGCAACTTTTTTTTGTAATTCTCTAATAGAATCAACCGAATACCATCCCATATGGGGGGTTATAATAACATTTTCAATCTCCAGCAGTGGATTATCAAGGGTAATTTCTTCCTTTTTAAGGACATCCAGCCCGGCTCCTGCCAGTTTCCCTTTCTTTAATGCTTCTGCCAGGTCTTCTTCATTAATTAATGCACCCCTGGAAGTATTAATTATAAAAGAACCGTTTTTCATTAGTGCTAAGGTATCTTTGTTTATCATATTTTTTGTTTTTTCTGTTGCTGGTGCATGGATGGATACTACATCAGATTCTTTTAGTAATTCTTCCAGGGATACAAATTCTATATCTGAAAAACTCTGGTCAGGCTTAAAATAAGGGTCATGGACATAGATATTCTTGAAATTAAAACCTTTAGCCCTCTTTACAAACTCCTGAGCTATTTTCCCAAAAGCAATTAAGCCTAAGTTCATTTCTGAAAGCCGGTATAGAGGCTCAGCCTTTTTATAACTCCAGTTCCCCTGATGTACCTCTCTATCCATTACCGTCAGCTTCCTGAGAACACCCAGCATTAAAGCCATAGCCTGGTTGGCAACTTCCTCCACACAATAATCGGGTACATTAGCAACCATGATACCTTTGTTGGTAGCAGCCTCAATATCTATTATATCGAGACCAATGGCATACCTGACGATAATTTTACACCTTTCAAGATTATTTATCACGTTGGCTGTAATGGGTGTAAACTGGGTAACAATGGCATCAGCATCTTTGACAAATTTAATGGTATCTTCTTCAGTTTTACATTTACCGTTATAATCAGCAATCTCTATACCGGTTCCTGAAAAAACCTCCCTTTCTGCAGAAAGGTCAGGATAGTAATAATCCGTAAAAGCAACCTTGAACCCCATTTATTTACCTCCTTTCAAATGACCTGTTTTCCGGGCAATGGCAATAGCCCCCTGAATACTTAATTCATCTATTTCTTCCTTCTGGCTAATACACTTAATGCTGTTTATTTGATAATGTTTATTGAGCAGGTACTTCATAATATCACACCTGATTTTATGGCCTACCAGAACAAATGTACAATCTCTGGAAAAGTTTAAGTTTTTAAATTCTTCAAGCACCCGGAGATCTTCAGCCACAATTGCAGTTTCGATAAATAACTTCCTTTCATACCAGTTCGTTTTTAATAAGACCTCCATAAACCTGGGCATCAACAGGGTCCTTAAAAAACCGGCATTCTTTACTGAGTCAAAGGCAGTCTCCACAATTTCTTCGTTAAAGAAATCTTCCTGCTCATTAGCAGTATTACTCCTGATTGATTTACCAATAAAAGTCTCTTTTTTAATTGCCTCAAAAACCTGCCCACTTAGAGTGGTCAGGCTACCGGTTATTTTACCGGCCTCATTTATATGAATATACTTGGTATGAGAACTGAGAACTACCAGATTCACTGGCAAGTCTAACTGTGGATATAAGGAAAGTAAGCCAGCTACCTGGGTTTCTTCCCCCCTCATAAAATCAATCATGCGAATATCCCTATAGGTGGTTTCAGCAGGGAAGAAATTCTTGATACCTCTAACAAAGATTAAAGGAACATTAACAGGAAAAACTTCATCATCCCTAACTATTTTTACATTCTGAGCCAGCTCATCTATTCCCGCAGGAGCCCATAAGTGGGGAATTTCTATTAGTCCGATCTCAGAGGTGATCATTCCGGAAGTAATAGCAAATTCCACCTCTGTTACTTTAACTCCACCTTCTTTAACAGTCTCAAGGAAAACCTCTTTAAGACCCTCCCGCAAAATACTGTTGGTACCGTTGATAGCCGTATCTCTTACTCCTACTTTTTTTTCACCTTTATTGATGATATTACAGTTTTCATCAAGGAGATAAACCCTGGAATTGGTAGTACCACAATCAATAGTCGCAAAAAACATTAACTGGCCTCCTCTCTTACATAAGCTTTTAAAGCATATTTAAGTTCTTTAATTCTTTCTTTATCTTTTCCTTTTCTTCTTCAGTGGCCGGCACAAAAGGAGACCGGGGGAATGCCTTTAATATCCCTCTGATTTCCAGCATAGCATATACTGCCAGCTGGGTTGACCTGGCCAGATACATAATATCTCTTAATTTATTAACTTTAAACTGAGTTTTACGGCAGGCCTGATAATCCCCTTCTATTCCTTCAATATACATTTGTCTGCATATTTCCGGATAAACATTGCCGAGGCCCGGAATGAAAGCCTCAGTCCCCAGGGAGCAGGCCGGAAGCCACATTGCTTCTGTTCCCAGAGCAATATCAAAATCATTACCCAGTACCCGGTGGTATGAAGCATGGGTTAAGATATCAAAAGTAGCATCCTTCACCCCATGAATACCTATTTCTTTGAATTTTTTCATTAAGTCCAGGCTCATTTCATAACCCTGGAAATTAGGGTTATTGTACACATAGACCGGGGCTTTTCCCTGAGCTGCCTCCAAAAGCTCATAGTAAAACCGGATTAAGTTATCATTATTATGATTATAGTAATAAGGACCAACAGCTGAGATTGCATCTACTCCAGCTTCCACCGCATGTCTGGTTAACTCTGTAGATGTTTTACTGTTTGTTGAGCCAACCATAACTATAACCGGTATTTTCCCGGCAACTGTTTTCATGGTAACTTCCAGTACTTTTTTCCTTTCTTCAACATCCATCATAGCCCCGGAGCCATAGGAACCAGTAATAAATAATCCATCTACATTTTCTCTAAGAAATGCCACCAAAGTTTCCAGACCTTCGTAATCCACATCCCCATTTTCCTTGAATGGTGTAAGCATGGGGGGGATTACTCCTTTCATTTTAAACATTAGTATCAACCCTTTCTTAAAGTAAGTTTAGAATATTGGATCCTGTTCCATAGTCTACATATACCCCATTTTTATACATATCTTATCCCTAACCTCCATTAATTCCCTTCCCATCTTATCAACCTCCTCCAAATCTTCGGGAAAATCTGTTATTAATCCAGAGACACTCATAGCAGCCACTACCTCTCCTTCATTATCCAGAATTGGTACACCTACACAGCGAATATTTCTCTCATGTTCAGAGTTATCAATAGCATAACCCCGGTCCCGGATATTCTCCAGTTCCTTAAAGAATTCCTCTATGGTTGTAATAGTAGTCGGGGTATACTGCTGCATACCATGGAACCGAATAACCCTTTCCACTACCTCCCGGGGGGAGAAGGCCAGTAGTGTTTTGCCCTGTCCAGTACAATGAGGGGGAACTGAGGAGCCAATTCTGGAGACCATCTGAATGTTGTTGTCAGGTTGAATTTTATTTACTATAATTACATCATTTTTTTGCAGTATTCCCAGATGGACAGTAAAACCTGTGTTCAGGGCCAATTCTTTTAAATAGGGCTCTGAAAATTTGATAAGCTGATTAGCCCGGGTCTTTCGATTTCCAAGGATAAAAATATTGATTCCCAGCTCATACCTCCCCTGTTTATCCCGGGTTAAGTAATCATTATATTCCAGTGTATAGAGAATTCGAAAAAGAGTAGATTTATTATACCCGGTTACTTCCTGCATCTCCGAAAAGGAGTACTTATCCTTCTCTTTAAAGAGATTTAGAATATTAATCGCTTTTTGAATAGTAGAAACAAGGTACATCTCATTTACTTGCTCATTCACACCTGACACCCCCCATTAAAAATCCTCTTTGGTTTCATTATTTAAAACACGCTTTTTTATATTGAACTTCTACTGCTATTATTCTACGGGAAATTATATAATCCTCCCTGGATTTTTTATTTTTAGAAAGTCGGTTTTAAATAGTAAAACTATCAGGTCATAAAAAAAGCCTATTTCAAGGTATCACCTCAAAATAGGCAAAGGTACTCTTTTATTTATTTTAAAGAGGAAAAAGTTATCTCAAGGATTATTGGCCCTGAGACAGCATATCTTGTATTTTTTCCCACTACCACAGGGACAAGGAGCATTTCTCCCAACATCCCATATCTTTCTCAACAAGGGGAATAAATGGATAAACTTAGCACCTATTTCTTTGAAGAAGTTATATACTTCAAGGGGTTTTTTAGAATTCTGATCATGAACAACACAAAGGATATTGAAATCAACATTATATTTTTCAAGTAATTTTATACCCTTCAGGACTCTTGCCTGAGTCGGATTATTATTTTTGTCCCTGCGGTAATTATCATGTAGCCAATCCGGACCATCAATACTGACTCCAACCAGAAAATTATGTTTACTCAAAACCGACACCATTCTTCATCAAGAAGGGTCGCATTGGTCTGCAGATTATTCTGGAGCTGCCAGCCTGAGGGTAAATATTTTTCCTGTAATTCTACCGCTTTTTTGAAGAAATCAAGCCCTCTCAGGACAGGCTCTCCCCCCTGCCAGCAAAAACTGATCACTGGGCCAGGTTGAGCCTCAATATACTGTCTGGTAAATTCGTCAAGCAGCTCATAGCTCATTTTAAAGGAACCGGTATCTTGATATAAACTGGTTTTCTCCAGGTAATTACAGTATTCACAATTAAGGTTACAGCTTGGGCCCACAGGAAAAACCATTGTATTAAAGGGCTCTTTACCCTTCTGTACAGGCTGCTCCATTATAAAATCCCCTTTTCCCTTTTTAATATCATCTTTTTATATAATTTCTACGGTTCTGGTATTAACTCCATAGTAATACAACTCCTGAAAAGAATACTACCTGGAAACAATATAATGATACCATGTTATCAATTTATAAAATCAATCCAATAAACCAACTAATATAGTCCCCAAATTCTGGTTAGTCATGGTATAAAGAATTCTTTTTCCAGGAGTAGAAAAGCCTATTTCTCTGAAAAATTGGGAAATATATAAATTATTAATCTCCTCTAAAGAAGCTTTATTTAAAAATTCCTCTACACTCCGGAAAGTCTCACAGTTCCACTCATATCCATCTTCAATACCTACCGCTTCTTCTTGAGATAATATCTTTAATACCTGGCGGATATAATTAACATGATGTGCTTTGATAATATTCTGTTCTGCTGTAAAACCGATATCTGTATGGGAATGATTAACAACCAGAACAGTCCAATCTCTAACTGGTCTTTCTACATTCATAATTCTAATTTTCCTCCCTTAAAAGAAACAAGTCTTTAATAAGTCTTGTTACTAACTAATCATTATATATCCGGGTTTACAATAATGGTTTTAATCTTTTTAGCAGGAACACTTAATTCTAGCTGCTTATCATATTCCAGTTTCTTATTTGTTTCCTCAGCTAGATTACCCAAGAAAATATCGCCAGTATTAAACCCAAATTTGATTTTGGTTAGCTCATCACTGTCTGTAGGATTGTAAAGTCTAATTACTATTTTATCTTCCAGTTCGTGTTTTTTAATAGAACTAATATCTATCTTATCGTTATTTATCTGAATATAACTATAATTATCGGGTAGGTTCCCTGTCTGTTTTTTAAGTTCTCTGGTTTTTACCTGTACCCTATACTGTTTTGCTTTACGGGAAATTCCCGCTTCTATCCAACTTCCCTGATGTATTATTATCGCATATGAAAAAGTATGTTCACCCAGACATTGGGCTTCGGGTGTAGGTAAACAGGGACCAGCTTCAATAGTCCTATACTCCAGGTCAGATACTGATAACCACCCGACACTGCGAAGAAGTGTCAGGGCGATAGTATTATTTTTTTCAGGGATAACTTCATATTCAGGCAAACCCCTATTTAGTAATGAAAAGCCTGAGTTTTTATCATAGAGGCTTACAAACCCTGAATTATGAGCTGTCTTATAAGCCTTCTCGACCCAACCTTCACTATCAGGAACCTGTATAGGTCTTTCGACTACATCGAAATGACCTTCTGCATAAACCACATCTGTATCAATATTTGTTGGGAATTCAACCCTCAAACGGTGATCCTTTACTTTGTTGTTAAAAGTAGTTTCAAAATCAATCCGTTGGATGTTGCTATAAAGAGTTATCTTTGTTTCTAAAGGACAATCCACATAATTATCTAACCTTGATTTCCTATCTTGACTTAACCCCTCAGGTAGTAAAATTATACCTGCTATTTTTAGTGTTACTTCTGCTGGTCCACTACTTTCAATGCTGAAGCTGGATAGATTAGTACTAATAATACGGTTTTTCAATGGAGGAGAAAAAGTATATTCATCACCAGCATCACCACTATCAACAAATTTATTGCAATTCCGATATACTTTATTACTGCTTTTATCCATAATATTTACTGTACCATCTGCATTAGCCTCTATCCTGTAAAAACAATTTTCTATATAGTTATGACCATAGCTGATATCTGACTTGTATTCAGGCGGCATAGTCAGATCATCAACAGCTTTAATTATATAGGTCTTATAGCCAGCTGCAGGAATATCTTCAGCAGTAAAGGAAATATCAACATAATTTATATCTATAAAAGTTGGAGTATCAAAGGGAGATAACTCCATCTTCTGGCCTTTCCCATAATCCTTAAGTTGGTAACATATCTCTTGATTATTCTCATCCATTACTTTTACTCTGTTTAATTTAACATTTGTGGGAAAATTGACTCTGGTGTTAATATTTTCTGTCATTTTATATGGAAGGGGGTTAAATACAACCAGAGCTAGTTCATCATCTGCCAGATATTCAACATTAATCTTGCTTGAAATATAATCCAGATTCTCATTAGTTATTTCCTCAGCAATTTGTTCTGCCCAATCAAACCTGACCATCATCTCTTTATGTACCTGATCAATACTACAGCCGCAAATACTATCATGAGGATGATTTTTCATTAACCATTTCCACCCATTCCAGATTAAGTTAGACCGGTATTTTTTCCCCTGCAACCAGGCAAATACAGATGTCGGTTCAGCCCAGTTTTCCAGTAATGTTTGACACTTTTCATTGGCCTGTTTGATGTACATCCTGGCAGAATAAACACCATTTAGTGTCATCATATCTTTACTGGATCTAAATTCTCCTCTTAATTTTTTTAATTTACTAGTTACAGTTTCTTTAGCATAATCCATGAATTGTGTTAAATTACCCTGCGATAACTCTATATCAGGGAATCGTTTATTTAGGTATTTAACTAATTCTGGTATATGTGGTTGGGCTTCCAGATGATCAACACCATTTAATAATAATAGAGATTTTGAAGTTTCTCTTTTTAGCAAATCATCAATAGAAGCCTTTATCACCTGATAAGCCTCTTCATAATCTTCGGGCAAACTTCTAGCATTACAGTAACCTACTTGAGGTAAGTGAGCAGCAAATAATTCTGTTCCATCTGGTCCTTCCCAGATGAATTCATTTCCTTGAGTTTTATTATAATCAATACCCCGCCAGAAGATAATATTGTCAATATTAAAACCCTGGAGTATTTGAGGCATCTGTGAAATATGACCAAAAGAGTCAGGAAGATATCCAATTTTCATGACCTTTCCAAACTCTTTCGCAATCTTATGTCCCATTAGTAAGTTTCTAATAGTTGATTCACCACTTACTAAAAATTCATCTGGAAGTATATACCAGGGTCCAACCTGAATTATGCCTTCACTTATGTATTTTTTCAAAAGATTTTTTTTGTCTGGATAAACTTCCAGATAATCTTCTAAAACGATAGTTTGACCATCAAAATTAAAATCAGTAAATTCTTCATCATTTTCGATTATGTCAAATAAATTTTCAAAGGTTCTAATTAAACGTAATTTAAACTGTTGAAAAGTCAAATACCATTCCCTATCCCAATGGGTATGTGGTACAATAAATGCTTTATACGCTGATTTCTTTTCAGGCACTTTTTATTCATCCCCCTCTTCAAAAAAAATCGGATTGCTCAACAGCAGTACTTCTCCGTTATTTTTATCTTTAATTTCCCAGTAATAATAACTGTATCCAATAGCTTCTACAATATAAATAATTTCTTTTTCTTTTGCATATGTTATATCTTCTGTATAAATAAGTTTTCCATTACGATACAGGTTAATTTCAGCTTTTACCTCTATTTTGGTTATTAAAAGGCTCAGTTTGACTTTATCCTGACTGGATTTCAGAATATCTCCAATCTCTCCCAGAACTGTGTTATTTTCAGATTTAGCCTTAAACTCTATTTCTGGACCAGAACTGATATATGCTTTACCCCTTTTCAGCGCATTTAAAATATGCTCTTTATTAGCCTGTTCTGCTTTTACATAGGTAAAAGGTAAACGGGTATTATTTTGATAATCTTGGGGATCATGGAGATCATTACTAGCAATGGCTGTAATTTTAAATCCTTGGTTTAACTTATGCTCCCAGAGTTTTCTGGCCAGGGTATTTTGAATTATATTGTTTTTCCAATCCCTTACCCAGATCTCAATTAGGTCGACTTGATGCCATGGCAATTGAGAATATTCCCACTCACATCCCATACAGATTGGCTTTCCTATAGTAAAAGGATGTGCCAGTGAAAATAACCCTCCCTGACTATGAATTTGTTTGATTTTTTCAGTAATATTATCTTCTGTACTTTCTGTCCTCCAGTCTATATATGTTTTAATCCCAAGGGCAACTGCATGACCAAAATAACTTGACAACTCAATACTTGGGATTATTACTACCTCATCCTCGCAAATATCTTTCCAACCACTTATGGTATTATGATCAGAAAGAGCAAAAAAATCCAGTTTATTTTCTTTAGCTACTTTTCCTAAATCAACAAGACTAGCTTTTCCATCACTATGATGGGAATGAAGATGAAGTTCTCCCCTGTACCAATTATATTCTACCTCTTCTTGATGATACCAGACTTCCAATTCATAAGTAACTTCTTCAGAACAGATCCCATGGGTCTCTAATTCAATAATCCAGTTTCCTTCTAGCAGAGGACCACTTAAAAAACCAGTAGATGTTTGGTCATGATTAACAGCATCAATAACTACTTCTTTGCCATAATGATGGGGTGAATCCCACCTCCCCCTGAATCTTCCCAATGGATTGTAAAGAGAAAAATTAAGATGGTTTTTTAGTGGAACTAATTTATGAATCAGTTCTTTACTCTGTACCCTATATAGTCTTCGTAGACCTAAGTCTAATTCTCTAACATAGTTTTCATAAAAACCATCAAGTTTACACTCAATCGCTCTATAAGCCTGGTTTTCATCTGCCATAAATTCAGGCCAGTAGGTAAACTTTAATTTAAGTATCTTTGTACCTTTGGGCAAATGTATATTGATAGGGAAAAATTTTTGATTGTCACTTCTAGTAAACTTCCCTGTTATATTTTGATGGATAACTTTAATTTTAAAAACCCCTTTCCATACCTTATTTTATCAAGAGACCAGATTCTTTTTCATAAATCCTTACCATATCATAATTGAGTTTAATAGGTACTTCCTGCTCTATTTTTAAACCTAGATTCATTTCATGAGTATTAACTCTGACTCTTGAATCCCCAACCATTAAAGTTATTAATGTCATAGAACCCAGTGTTTCAATTGCATATACCTTTCCTTCAATATCCCCTTTCCTATCAGCTAAGATTACATGTTCTGGACGGATACCAAAAATATAATCTTTTTTAGGGTCTACTTTTTTATTTAATACCAATTTCTCTTCAGGAATGGTAACTTTAATTCCAGGGAACAATATTTCCAGATTACCTTTAATAGGATTTAATCTACAATCAATTAGATTCATTGGTGGATCACCTATAAAATCAGCTACAAAGGAATCAGCTGGTTGTTCATATATTTCCTGTGGTGTTCCTAACTGTCTAATCTGGCCATCTTTTAAAACAGCCATTCTATCTGCCAGTGCAAGAGCTTCAGCTTGATCATGGGTTACATAGATAGTTGTAATCCCTAGTTTTGATTGAATATGTTTAAGAAAAGTTCTTGACTCAAGACGTAATCGGGCATCAAGATTACTTAATGGTTCATCAAATAAAAATACCTTAGGTTGGTGAACCAGGGCTCTTGCTAAAGCAACCCGCTGCTGCTGACCACCACTAAGCTGACCAGGTTTACGATCTAAAAGATGGTCAATTTTAAATTGTTTGGCTGTTTCTATTACTTTTTTTGCTTTTTCTTTTTCATTAACCTTCCTCACTTTTAAAGGATAGCCAATATTTTCAGCAACTGTCATGTGAGGATAAAGGGCATAATCCTGAAAAACCATAGCTATATCACGTTCTTTAGGTTCTGCTCTGGTTACATCTTGATCATTAAATAATATTGTACCCTTAGTTGCTGTTTCCAGACCAGCAATAAGTCTAAGTGTGGTTGTTTTCCCACAACCAGAAGGGCCTAATAAAGCAAAAAACTCGCCTGGTTTTATCTCAAAACTTATATTATTTACTGCAGTTACGTCTCCAAAGCGTTTTACTATAGAGTTAAGTTTTATACCTGTAATTTGTGTCATTGAAATCCTCCTTAATTTCTATCCTTTTAATCCTCCATAAAACCTGAATCCATATTTTTTGTTAGTAAAGATATAGATTGCTACCACCGGAATAGTGTATAATAATGAGTATGCAGATATCAGATCAATTTTAGGAATACCTACATCATTGGTAAAAGCGTAAATTGCTACTGCGGCAGGCATTTTTTCACTACTTCTTAATAACAGGAAAGGAATCAAAAAATTAGACCATACCTGAACAAAAGTAAAAACACCTACGACAACCATTCCCGGTCTGGTTAGCGGGAAGATAATGTCTTTAAATATTTGAAGCCTTGATGCACCTGCAACAAGGGCAGATTCTTCATATGTTGTAGAAATTGAATCAACAAAATCTTTTAAAAGAAAGACCGCTGTTGGTAGAAACCCACCACTGAAAACCAATATTACTCCAATATGAGTATCTATTAGACCAACTTTTAATAACAGGAAAAAAACTGGAACCATAGCTGCAATCCCTGTAACGACAGATGAAAAAAGAACTAGAATATACATTATTATACCCTTCCCAGGGAGCCTAACCCGGGAAAAAGCATAGGCAGCCAGAGAGGCCAGTATAATCACTAAAAATGTTGCTCCAAAACTCTGTATCAAACTATTTTGAAAGGCGTTAATGGTATAATCATTTGCAAAAACTTTGGCAAAATTAGCCAGAGTCGGGTTTAGTGGAAATTCAAGGGCTAAAGTTGGTTTTTCATTAAATGGTGTAAAAATCAACCATAGAATTGGTAAAGCAAAAAAGGCTGATAAAAAAACAACCAATACATTATACCCCAAGCGGAACATTACTTTTTTAAAATCCTTCATTGCTTTCCCCCTTTCATGGAACGAAGATAGAATAAAGCAAATCCTAAATTAATTAACAATATAACAACAGAGATAGCAGAACCATAACCAAATTGCATATATTTAAAGGCTTCATGATATGTATAGATAGGGAAAATTTCAGTTGCATTACCAGGCCCACCTTTAGTTAGTAAATAAGGAGTAAATAAATTGAATGTCCAGAGTGTAATCAATATTAAGTCTGTACCTATATAATTTTTTAAAGATGGCAACAAAATATCTCTAAATTTATTCCAACGTGAAGCACCAATTACATCAGCTGTTTCCAGATAAGATGGTGGAATTGTCTGCAGAGCAGAAGTAAATAACATCATGGAAAAAGCGGAGCCTCTCCAGATATTCCAGATAATAATTACCCACATGGGAAATTTATTGAGCCAATCTCTCGGAGTAACACCGATAAAACCTAATAATTGATTTAATAGACCATATTCTTTATCTAAAAAGGCCGCCCATAGGTAAACTACAACTACAGATGGAATGATCCAGCTGGCTACAGCAAAATTGGTTAATAATTCTTTCATTATTCCCCGTTTTTTGTGTAACATAACAGCTAACAGTAGTCCCAGTGCAGTTTGACCAAAGAGTGCAGAACCAATGACAAACTGAAAGGTTACTATAGTAGAATGCCAGAAACGCTGATCTCTAAACAATTTAAAGAAATTTTTCAAGCCAACAAATTCAAGACTGTTATCTAATAAAGAATAGTTTGTTAATGATAAAAAAAAGGTCCATAAGGCAGGAAATATTAAAAAAATAAATATTAAAATCAAACCAGGTAATATAAAAATCATGGCTGCCTTTTTTGATAATAGCTGCATCTAAATCCTCCTTTATTACCCCCCCTCATTCTAATTAGAAAAAAGGGGGGGGGCAGTAAGTTTACTTTATTATTTAACAATTATTTTTCAATTATGTTTTCTTTCCCAACAATATTAGTCACTTCTTTTGCAAAAGCTTCTAAAGCCGCTTCAGGGGACATTTGTCCAGTAACAACCCTCCCGGTCATAATTTGAACCTCTCTTGATACTTTATCATATTCAGAAAATCCAGGACGGGCAGTTGTACAAGGAGATAATGCTGCTGTAACATTAGACATAAATGGGTCATTCTGGATGATTGGACTATTAGCAATATCAGCTCTTGCAGGGATGGCAGGTTTACGTTTCAAGTATTCTGTTTTACTTTCTTTAGAACCAATGAATTTAATTAATTCCCAGGTTAACTCTTTATTTTTTGTTGCAGGAGAAGGAACCCAACCTGTTCCTCCAGAGATTGTAACAAAATTTTGCCCACGGATTCCTGCACCAGGTTCTTTAGCTGGCATACCAGCCCAACCAATTATGGAATCTCTGTACTCAATACTCCAGGGAGCATCAGGTGCAATTACTGAAGTCCAGAACCATGTACCTTCAACTAACATGGCAATTTCACCAGCTGCAAACTTTTCAAAGGTTTTTTCCCTGGCTTTCATTGATACCTGTAAGTCCCCATCCCCAAGTTTCTCATCTAGATAGATAGTTTTATAAAAGTTTAAGGTGTCTAATAAGGCATCGCTTTTAACTACCCATTTACCTACTTCTTGATCATATAACCTACCGCCAGCACCTAGTAAGGCCATGTAAAAGCCCTGCATAGTTGTAGCTTCACCCATTTGTTCTCCAGCATTAAGTTGTAAAGGTATAACACCTGGTAATTCTTTCTTAATCTTGCGAGCAGTATTTAAGAGGTCTTCCCAACTTTCTGGCTGCCAGGCCCACCAGTTTTTAATACCTGCTTTCTGGAATATTTCTTTGTTATAATAAATCATACGTAAGTCTGTACCTTTCATAATACCATAAAGCTTACCGTTAAATTCCATCATGCTTTTAACGCCTTCATAATAGTAATCCCAACCATCCCAACTAGCATAATTACTTGAATAAAATTCCATCGGCTCAAGCAAGCCAGCTTTAACAAAAGATGCCAGCCAGAATTGGTCAAAAGAAATTACATCTGCACCAGTGCCAGATTTTATATCAAGAATAATTCTTGATTTATACTGCTCATCTGGAACAGCAGTTTCAATTATTTCCAAAGTTACATCTTTTCCTTGACTAGCCATATACTCTTCAAAAGCAGGCTTTAAATAACTCTTATAATAATCAATTTCGTCACTATTTTTACCACCTTCTGTACCATTTGCAATCAGTTTTAAAGTAGCAGCAGAAGAGATAAAAGAAATTGATAATACTAAAACTAATAATAAAAAAACTACTAAAGTCTTGTTATTTTTCATTTAATTTTTCCTCCTTAATAATTAAAAATTATTTTAGAATTTAGATATACAAACTATTTTTATTCTTCCCCCCCCTTTAATTAAAATTTTTAATTATGCAATACCATTACTGGGATAAATATTTACTGTAGACTACTAAAGACTATTTGTGCGGACATTTGCTGTGTTTTTTTATTAATTGGTACGCATCTTATAATATATATATTAGGGACAAATCTCTAAATTCCTTCTTTTTTTAAAAAATTTTTTTCAAAATTATAAGATTAATTATACTTTAATAGGCAAATAGGCAAAAAAATCCCTAACCACAGAGTTTTCTGCTGACTATTTAATTATTGTATCTTTGATAATTTTAAAAACTTAAGCAATAGTAGTTATTTAATTTGTTCTTAAATTTGCTATTAATTTGTCTGTACCAATAATGGGTTAATTAATCATTTCTGCCATAACTGCTCTTATGAATTTTAAAATAATTCGGGCTGTGCAGTTGGCTCCCCTTCGGATATGGTAATCCCACCGCCGGAGTAATCATAAAACTTTTTGTCTTTAATGACTTCCTTCATTACCTTTTCCGCAGAAGTTCTTTCTCCTATAACAGATAATGCATCTGTAGGACAAACCTTAATACATTCTTTTGATAACTTACACTTACTTGTTATACCGCACTTTCCTCCATCTTAATTTCTTCATTTTTATTTACTTTATTTAATCCTGCTCATGTAAGTCAGATTAAATAATCTGACTGTAACAACCTCAAATTAAATAATCTTTATGCAAAAAAATAAAAATTTGGCAATAATTAAATTTAGATATTTTTCTTATGACAAAAAAATTAGGGAAAAGCAAGTGTGAATTTTCTACCATATATTATATCTTTTTTTAAAGTAGAAAAAAATGATTCCATACAAGCATTATCATAGCAATTTCCCTTGCGGCTCATACTTTGCC
>JARRCS010000029.1 GCA_029981855.1 Halanaerobiales bacterium
ATCTAAAATTCTCCTTTTGTTTTTCTCTTATAATATTTTATTATGTTAATGTTAACTTGTTATTACCACTATTATTATTTATATTCTCTATAACTTTAATAATTCCTTCTTTTTTGAGAAATTTTTTTGAAAAAAATTTGTCCGGTTATAATAAACCCCGATATTTCATAGGGGTATTCTCATCTAAAACTTCCGCCATCTAAAATTCTCCTTTTGTTTTTCTCTTATAATATTTTATTATCTTAATGTTAACTTGTCTTTACCATTACTATTATATATATTCTACATCAATTTAAAAATTCCTTCTTTTTTGAGAAATTTTTTTGACATAAATTTACGTACTTTTTATAAGCCCCAATATTTCCTTAACCACAGTTAAATATATCTTTCGGAAAATACTCCGGTTTACGAATAATAGTGTGATCGGTTTTAATATACCTAATAGTTCCTGTTTTGCTCCTCATTACCAGGGAATGAGTTGTGGCGAAATTACCGGAATATCTAACCCCCTTTAATAACTCCCCATCAGTAATTGCTGTAACGGCAAACATTACATCATCGCCCCTGACCAGGTCTTCAGTAAAATATAACTTATCTATATTGCCAATACCTAATTCTTTTGCCTTTTTTATATCGGTATCATTCCTTGGTTTTAACCGGGCCTGTATCTCACCCCCGAGACATTTTAAAGCAGCGGCAGTTAAAACACCCTCTGTTGCCCCACCAATCCCCATTAAGACATCTACACCGGTTCCATCAAGTCCTGTTGCTATACCACCTGCTACATCTCCATCACTAATTAATTTTATTCTGGCTCCTACCTGACGGATATCAGCAATTAATTGATTATGACGGGGTCGGTCCAGAACAATAACAGTAAGATCTTTAACACTTTTGTTTAAGGCATCTGCCACCTCTCGCAAATTATCTTCTACAGAGGCATCTAGATTAATTCTGCCTTTTGCCCTGGAACCAACAGCTATTTTTTCCATATAGATATCCGGAGCCTGAAGAAAGGTATTTTCCTTACCAAGGGCCAGAATGGCAAGAGCATTGGGTAAACCTTTAGCCACAAGGGCTGTACCTTCAACAGGATCAACGGCAATATCAAGATTTGGCCCTTCACTCCCATCACCTATCTTTTCCCCAATAAATAATCTGGGGGCCTTATCCTTCTCGCCTTCACCAATCTTAACAATACCATTAATATGTATTGTATCAAAAACCGTCCGCATGGCATCTACCGCAGCCTTATCCGCGGCCTTTTCATTTCCCTTTCCCATCCAGGGAGCTGCAGCAAGGGCTGCGGCCTCGGTAACCCGAATAATTTCAAAAACCAGTTCTCTCTTCAAAATTTTTCCTCCCCTTTCCTCCATAAATTTGTTACATTTTGCTAAAAACAGAATCATATTTACAGGGTTTCGTGGCTATTTTATATTTATGATTATGTTTATATTTAATGTTTATGTTTAATATTTATATTTTATATTAATATAAATAATTCCTTCTTTTTATGTGAAATTATCTTGAAAAAAATTACCCTATAAAAAACGGCGAGGAAATATCCCCGCCGCTTAATGTTATCTTATCTATTGAACTATTTACCAAAACCAGTTAAGTTCTATAGATATTAGTTAGCTCTATCTAAAAATATCAGGTAATTCTCCATAACAGACAGGCTAGCTTACTCCACATTAGCCTCATAGGCAGCTTCGAGGCGTTTGTAAGACTCATACCTCTCCTTAGCGTCCTCTTCAGCCTTTGCAAAGTACTCTTCAGCAATCTCCGGGAAGGTCCGCTGCAGGGCAGTATAACGAACCTCACTCATCAGGAAGTCCCTGAAGGATGCGGTCGGTTCTTTAGAATCCAGGATAAATGGATTCTTACCCTGTTTCTTCAGCTCCGGATTGAATCTGTAGAGGTGCCAGTATCCTGCCTCAACAGCGGCCTTTTCCTGGCTCATGCTACAGCCCATACCCTTCTTCAGACCATGGTTGATACATGGTGAGTAAGCGATAATCAGGGATGGACCGGGATAGGCCTCTGCCTCCTTGATTGCCTTAATCGCCTGGTTCATATTGGCTCCCAGGGCAATCTGTGCTACATAGACATAACCGTAGGACATGGCCATCATGCCGAGATCCTTCTTCCTGATCTTCTTACCAGAAGCGGCAAACTTGGCTACAGCAGCTGTCGGAGTAGCCTTGGAGGACTGACCACCGGTATTGGAATAAACCTCGGTATCGAAGACCAGTACATTGACATCATCTCCGGAAGCCAGTACATGGTCCAGGCCGCCGTAACCGATATCGTAAGCCCAGCCGTCACCACCGAAGATCCACTGGGACTTCTTGACCAGGTATTCCTTCATATCCAACAGCTCAGCCACAATCTCATTATCGGCAAATTTCTCTAAGAGAGGTAGCAGTTTCTTGGTAGCAGTCTTGGATTCTTCACCCTTATCCTTATTATCCAGCCATTCCTGCAAGGCGGCATTTAAATCCGCATCCAGGTTGAGCTCGATGGCCTCTTTAGCCAGGTCAGCCAGTTTAGCCCGGTTCTGTTCCATACCAAGATACATACCGTAACCGTACTCGGCATTATCCTCAAAGAGGGAGTTGGCCCAGGCCGGACCGTGCCCATCCTTATTGGTGGTATACGGTGTACTCGGAGCGGAACCGCCCCAGATTGAGGAACAACCGGTAGCATTGGCAATGATCATTCTATCACCGAAGAGCTGGGTTACCAGTTTGGCATATGGTGTCTCACCACAGCCAGCACAGGCACCGGAGAACTCAAATAACGGCTGACAGAACTGGCTGCCCTTGACAGTGGCTTTATTCATTAAGTCATCCTTAATAGAGACATTATCAACTGCATAGGTCCAGTTATCCTTCTCCTTTTCTACCTGAGTAGCAAAGGGTTTCATAACCAGGGCCTTCTCCTTAGCCGGACATACATCAACACAGACCCCGCAACCGGTACAATCGAGGGGACTGACCTGAATCCGGTACTCTAAGCCGACCAGCTGTTTACCGATCGCCTTCTTGGTTTCAAAACCTTCGGGCGCACCGGCGACCTCTTCCTCGTTAAGCAGGAAGGGCCTGATAGCTGCATGCGGGCAGACCAGGGAACACTGGTTACACTGGATACAATTATCGATCTGCCATTCGGGAACATTAATAGCAATACCGCGTTTCTCGTAGGCAGTTGTACCCTGCGGGAAGTGGCCATCTTCACGGTCGACAAAGGTACTTACCGGTAGTTCGTCACCCTTCTGTTTCATAATGGGTTCCATAACCTTCTTGATGAACTCCGGTTTATTCTCTTCAACGGTAGCTGCTGCCTCATCGGTAGCATTGGCCCATTCAGCCGGAACCTCAACCTTTTCTACCGCATCAAGGGCCTTATCTACAGCCTCCCAGTTCATTTTGACGATCTTATCACCCTTATGGCCATAGGTCTTCTTGATGGCATCCTTCAAATACTTAACAGCCTCATCAACCGGGATAATATTGGCCAGCTTAAAGAAGACGGTCTGCATTACCATATTAATCCTGCCACCCAGGCCAACCTGAGAAGCAATATCCACAGCATTGATGATATAGAAATTAATATTGTGTTCAGCAAGATACTTTTTCAGACTGGCTGGTAATTTTTCATCCAGTTCATCCTTAGACCAGGTACAGTTGAGGACAAAGGTTCCTCCATCCTTCAAACCTTCTACCAGGTCGAACTGGTTAACATAGGATTCCTTATGGCAGGCAATATAATCCGCTTCATCGATTAGATAAGTTGACTTAATCGGTTTCTTGCCGAAACGGAGGTGGGAAACCGTTACACCGCCTGACTTCTTGGAATCATAGGCAAAATACCCCTGAGCATACATATCGGTATTATCACCGATAATCTTGATAGCATTCTTATTAGCACCAACAGTACCGTCGGAACCGAATCCCCAGAACTTGCAGCGGACGGTTCCTTCCGGAGTGGTATTGATCTTTTCGCCTATGGGTAGAGATGTATGAGTTACATCATCAACAATACCGACGGTAAAGTGGTCTTTAGGTTCATCCTTCTTCAGGTTATCAAAGACAGCTTTAATATGAGTAGGGGTGGTATCTTTTGAACTTAAGCCGTATCTTCCACCGACAATTACCGGGGCATTCTCCTTACCGTAGAACATACTCCTAACATCTTCATAGAGAGGCTCACCGATTGCACCAGGTTCTTTAGTCCTGTCCAGAGTAGCAATCTTCTTGACAGTCTCCGGTAGAACCTTCATGAAGTACTTCTCCGAGAATGGCCGGTATAAACGAACCTTAATTAATCCAACCTTCTCTCCCTTGCTGACCAGATAATCAACGGTCTCTTCGATGGTATCAGTAATCGAACCCATGGCAACTACTACATATTCAGCATCTTCTGCACCTATATAATTAAAGGGATGGTACTCCCTGCCGGTCAGCTTACTTATCTCCTGCATATATTCCTCTACAATGTCAGGTACAGCATCATAGAACCTGTTACAGGCTTCACGAGCCTGGAAGAAGATATCGGGATTTTGAGCAGTACCCCTGGTAACAGGGCGTTCGGGATTCAAACTATTATGTTTGAACCTCTTTACTGCCTCATAATCAACTAACTTAGCTAAGTCATCATAATCAAGCACTTCAATCTTTTGAATCTCATGGGATGTGCGGAATCCATCAAAGAAGTGTAAGAAAGGCACACTCGATTTGATAGCAGATAGGTGAGCAATTCCTCCCAGGTCCATAACCTCCTGGACACTACCGGAGGCAATCATAGCAAAGCCTGTCTGGCGGGCGGCCATAACATCTGAATGGTCACCGAATATAGAAAGGGCGTGTGTTGCCACAGAACGGGCACTTACATGGAAAACGCCCGGTAACAATTCCCCGGCGATTTTATACATATTGGGAATCATTAATAAAAGGCCCTGTGAGGCGGTAAAGGTTGTGGTTAAAGCTCCTGTGGCAAGTGAACCGTGAACTGCTCCTGAAGCCCCGCCTTCAGACTGCATCTCTGTTAGTTTAACCCTTTGTCCAAAAATATTTTTCCGACCATGGGCACTCCATTCATCAACATATTCAGCCATAGGTGAAGATGGAGTAATCGGGTAAATAGCGGCCACATCTGTAAATGCATAAGCTACATAGGCAGCAGCCATATTACCATCCATGGTCTTCATCACTTTACCCATTATCTATTTCCCCCCATTGTATGAAGTAATTTGTTATTTTTTTATTCAGTCTTAGTATATTATAATTGAAGACATCTGTCAAATATTTAAAATTTTTGAATAATGAATCTAAAAAATAAAGCCTTCAGTCATTTAAAATCTCCAGAAATTCTTTGGTTATCCTATAAGGTTTGGTTAATAGGCGTTTGGGTAAAGAGAAGAGAAACTGGGTCCCCTTTTCCTTCAGCTCCTTATTTAATTTGAAGGGTTCCTTTAGGATATGTTCAGCAGTTGATAAGGTATGGAGCTCTATCAGTTTTTTATGGTCAATACCGAAGACACTGCCGCACTTATTACACTTGACCCTTTGAATCTTATTATCGAGATAGATAACCGTGTGGACCGTTTCTTCTTCACATTCAATACAGAAAAGCTCAGTTTCAACCTTTTTTAACAAAATAAACCCCTCCTGAATACTGATTATAATCTATTACTACCCTATTTATTCTATTCCTGATTATTACATATTATAATCCCTACTATTATATATTATATACCTATTCTTCTAAATCATAAAGCCCTGTTTAATGCCTAGAAAACTAAATATTATGGCCGAAGGTCCAATTTTGTTCTTTTTGTTTTAAAAATATTAGTCACAAAAAAATGGAAATAGATATTATGAAATGAATCTTTTTTTATGACAAAACAATATTGGTGTATAAAACCAGAAAAAATGGTTACTATAATAACAGAAACCAACCGTGATTCTTAGGGAAAATAAATCATATTCCCAAATCACCGTTGGTTTCTTCCCTTTTACCGTAAATTTAGAAATCAGTGCAAGATAAATCAGTGCAAGATAAAATAGAAAATATATGAGACTATTCAAAGATAAGATTATATACCCTGTAACCATCTCCCTCTTCCTCAATTACTTCAACAGAGGCATCCCGGAGCAAATTATTTTCATCACGAAATCCGGCTTGAAATAATATCCGGTAGTTTTTATAGGGCATTTCCCCCGAATCTGAATCTTTCAACCTCTGATAAATTTCCCCTGCCAGGGCATTGGTCAAAAATCCATCTTCCTGTTCCATAAAAATTACCTCCTTAATTTAAAATTGTTATAAAAGCAGGTTAGCTGTGTATTTTCACTCATAGCGTCATACTGGGCTACCAGAAATGAACTGCCCTTTAATCAGCTAGCAACCTTGTGAGTTCCCTATGGGAATCTTTGCTCGTGACGTTAGAAAAGGGCAGGAAGGATGTCAATCTTACTATGTGCAAAAAATAAAGAATTATAACCGTTTTTATATGCCAATTTATAACATAGAATATATAAGATTACCCATTAACATACATGAATTCTTTTTCCGTAGATAATATTTTTAACATTAGAACTTTATTTATATTCCTTTACAAAGTACTGCTAAATATATATAATCAAAATAACCCCTTATAAGATCATAACTTAATAAGATAGGAAGTTGTGCTGATTTTTATGAGGGGATAAAATAAACTCTTTTTCATTTTTTTCCTCCCTTTTTTGAGCCAGCTGACCGTTTCAGTTGGCTTTTTTCTATCTCAACTTATTTCTCTACCGAAAGGAATAAATATTCAAATAATCCACAAATAATCCACAAGTTATCCACAGGATGTTCATAAGTATTCATAATATTTAGCCTGTTTAAGTTAAAATCCGTTAAAAATCTCTCTTTTTTCCTCAAAAAAATTTCCCTGTAGATGTATATTTTTTTCTTTTACGGGTAAGATAATAAACAGGAAGTCAACAGTGGTTATCACATTCTCGGAGGAGAAATAGATTAAACCGCTGTTGACTTCTTGCATTTTGCCTGAAACATTTATATAAATGATTTGTCGCCCTATCTTGCCCTGTATTTCTTAACCATTCCGACCGTTAATCCCGCCATTAACAGCAGTCCGGCATATCCAACAGCTGGATAAAGGTAATGTACCAGGTTAGAGAAACCAAACTGGCTGGCAACCAGCGCTACTATACCGGTAATTATCACCAACCACCTATATCTTGGCCCTCCAGGATCTGTCAGCCGGGCCGCAAATCCATAAAGATTTCCTACCGCAGTCGTATAAATCTCGGCCAGTAGGATTCCGCTGTAGATCAGCTGGATCCAGGGGGCAAACCTTCCAGCAACATAGACCATCGGGATCTCATACCTTCCCGCTCCCGGCATATTTAAAAGCAGGGCAAAAAGAATGGCCATCGCACCGATTCCCAGGCCAATCCCCCCGAAAATAGAGCCTTTTTTCAATCTATCTTTATTTTTTACCTCGGCTCCCAGGGGGGCCAGTACTGCCACGGCAATTATTAGATTATAGGAGGCATAGACGAAAGCAGATAAAAACCAGTGGGGTACGGGTGCCTGGCCAGGCATGGCATATTGTAAATTTGCCAGGGTAATAGGCATTTTATTCACAATAGTCAGAATGGCCAGCGAAAAGACCCCGGTCAGCAGCAGGGGAACAACAAAACTAATCGCCGAAATCACCCCACCTATCCCCAAGATCGTCGTTCCCAGGGAGGCAGCAACCATAATAATATTACCCCAGAGGGATGGGACGTCAAACTGCTCCTCAAAGATGGCACCCGACCCGGCTACCATCGCGGTCAGGGCCCCGAAGAGAAAGAAGGTTATTACTAAATCAATTAAGATCCCGAGCCATTTACCACCTGCATAACGGATTACCTTAAGATGAGAGCTTGCCCGATATTCCAGGCCGAGCCGTAAAATGATATAACCATAGATGATAAAGAGCAAGGTAGTTAGCATCAGGCCCCAGAAACCGCTGAGCCCATAATAGCCAAAGAACTGTAAAACTTCCTGGCCAGAGGCAAACCCGGCTCCCACTACGGTCCCGATATATGTTGCCGCTATCTGGAAGGTTGAAATACCTCCCCTGGTTTTTGCTTCTTTTATTTCCTTCTTAACTTTTATTTTTTTATAGTAATTATCGCTTTTCAGCAAAACCTATCACCTAGGATATAGTTTAAACTTCAGCAGATAAAATATTCTCTTTTTCATATGAAAAGATAATCTCCTCTAAATGGTCTATCAGCCATAATCATTAATATCAAATTTTCATTTATATTTTTTTGGTTTTTTCCCTAAACTATTGGCTAGAATATATTTCTGAGGGTCAATTTCTCCTGATCCGGAATTTGCCTGATTAGTTTTTTGGCCACCGATAACTCGGGCAGGATATTTTTATCTCCCTTAATATCTAGCATAGTGAAGAGTCTACTTAAGCTTATACCAAGATCATGAAACTCCGCGTGATCAACCATAATGGGGAAAAAGGCCTGGGCCTGATCCCATTTA
Source organism: Halanaerobiales bacterium (assembly GCA_029981855.1). Lineage (GTDB taxonomy): Bacteria > Bacillota > Halanaerobiia > Halanaerobiales > DTU029 > JARRCS01. The sequence continues at coordinate 8,563 of JARRCS010000029.1, forward strand.
GCACGTAATTTCTCTTTTGTTTCCCTGACCTGGTCCCAGTTATTATTTTCAACATCACTCTCAATTTTATCCAGAAGGGTATAGATACTATCGGAATATTTTTTCAGGATGTAATAACCGTAAATAGAAGCAGCTATAATGATAACCAATATGGCAATTATTACAAATAATATACGTATTTTTATCACCCTCTTTTATTTTTTCTCCTGATAAATAAGATTACCGGCCGTATCCAGGGCAGCAAAAAAAACTTGAGCGGGATCATAGATATTAAATTTTGCCAGCTCACCGGTTAGCCAGTTTTCATCTAGATTTATTTTATTTAAATTATGGTGCTGAATCTGTCCGTCGATTATTAAAGGATGCGGAATCCCTTCATATTCGGTAGGAATCTGAAGATCCTCGGGTTGGACAGGCCTTTTCTGGGATTTGGGAATAACACTCAATTTACCATTAGTCTCCATAATAGCATATTCAACATCAGCTATGGAGGGATAACCCTTGAGGCGTAGTTGTTCCAGCAGGTCATTTATATTGATAATTGAATTTCTTAATTCTCTCTCCACCAGTTTGCCATTCTCAATGAGGATACGAGGTCTACCACAAATAAATGATCTGGCTTTCGTACTTTTCAGGCCAATAATAGATATAATTACCTGAAAGGAGAGCAATAAAAAAATAGGGATCAGACCAAAGAGCAGCGGTATACCAATATCTTCCATCGGTATTGCCGCCAGGGCAGAGATCATAATCGTAATAGCAAATTCAAAGGGCTGTAGCTCTCCTACCTGTCTTTTTCCCATCATTCTCACTACAATAATTACAATTAAATAAAGAATTATTGTTCTGGCAAATACAATTAACATTAATATATCTCCTTTCCGTGTTCAACAGGATTTTTGATTATTAGCAAGGAGAATTATTTTTATTATCTTATGTAAAATATAATATACAGGAATATCTATTCATTACAGATTTTTTCCTTAACGTACAGCTTAATTTTATTCTTATTGATTTTGCTATAATTTATTATCTCTATAAAAAGGAATTATTATAAGAGATAATTGTGATTAACTAATTATATCTCTCAACTTTTGATCATCTTTAATATCTTTTATCATATCCTTCCATAATAAGCGAAACTCAAAATATTTTGGAGCTAACTTTTTAGCCCTTTCTTGAGCATAAACAATAAACTCCTGTGCTTCCTTTTCAGGGTTATTTTCATCAGATAAAGCCCTTTTAAGTTTATCCTCTGCATCCGCAAAAACTTCATCAGCAAAAAAACTACCCGGATAAGGCATCAATTCCTCAATATCTATATTATTTAAGTCATCATATTTTTCTACCTGCTCTATTTTTTCTTTTTCATAAACAAATCGTAAAATATCCTGTTTTAATTTAGATAAATTAATACTATTATGAGCATTATCATATTCAGGTGGTAAGTGAACTATATTTAATTCTTTATCTAAAAAGAAATGAAGGCCTTCCATCTTTGCATTTATCAAATAATCAATATCTTCTCCCCTGGTATTATATGGATCAAAAGATACTTTTTCAATTGTAGAACGGGGAATTACCATATTTCCTCCAAAAACAATAGGACTTTTAACTAAACGTCCTTCCCTATTATCTAACATATTATATGTTGCATCCATAAGGTAAATTTTTTTATCAAAGAGATTTTTAAATCTCTCCTGGCCTTCAACTTTTAAGCGATGATTTCCTTCTTTATCTAAATAGTATCCGGCTACACCTGCTACCAACTCTCCCTGATAGTCTTTGCCAATGTATTCTACTGCTTTATATAAATAATCACTATCAGTAATTATTTCATCATCATCAATACCTACAACAAGATCACTATTATTAATATAAGGTATTATTAATTGTAAGTTTCTTATATTATTATAGTTCTCTAAGTTAATCTCTTCTAAAATCTTATGATGCCCAAGTTCAAGCAATCTTTCTCTTAATAACTTCAGTTTACTATAGGAAAAATGATTGATAGTAAGATCATCTTTAAAATTGTCAATAATCCCCTGAACCTTTTCCTCCACTTTATCTACAATCTCAATATTTGTAGAGGCTGTTATTACCAGAACATCAAAATCAGGGTAGTTTATCTTTTTAAAACTTTCAAGTGTTCTGGCCAATGTCCCTTCTAAATTAAGGGGAGTTGGGTGATCAAAAATAGAGTTTTCTTCCTTACCTTTAACATCTATAGGCCAGGTCCAATAAGTTGGTACAACAATTGTTATTTTCTGCATTTTAAATCCCTCCAATGTATAGGATGATAACAGAAATATGTTACCCCGGAAGGAAAAACAATATGCAAAATATATTCCTTTTTGAACATTTATTTTGTACTATTTATATATTACAGGGGCTTATTTGTCCTAAAATACTGTGCAGAATTAGGTAATTTTAATTTGCTAATTCACAATAACTGTCCTGTTGACATTATATAATATCTATTTTCACCCACATTACCTGATATGGTCTCAACTTAAGCCTTAAGTTAACTGAATTACTATCAATAGTTTCCCCTGAAATCAGATCAATAATATTTTTATAGTTATCAATACCACATTTTTTTAAATCTATATCAACTATCTGTTCTTCACCTGAAACATTATGAAGTGCTATAATTTTTTCTTTATTATCTACAGAAGTACGTAACAGAGTAAAAACCGAATCATTAAGAAACAATACCCTCTGAGCAGCATTAGGATGAAATGCCTTTTCTTTTTTCCTGATTTTTATCAGCTCAGTATATTTGTGGTATACCTGATATCTGATAGTTGAATGATCTGTAAGTTCTTTTTCTAATTCATCCTTCATCAATTTTTCCCGATTAATAGTCCTCTTCTCTCCGGTTATTTTAATCCCTTCATTATAATTCCTGGACCCCAGTAAACTATGGATATAGATCCCGGGAACCCCTTTCATTGATAATAATATAGATTGAGAAGCAATAAATTTATCCACCTGTACTTCTACAGGCTCCTCCTCATTAACTATGGCATCAAAATAGGTTATATTTAACTCATAGGGGCTTTCTGTGCCATCACCATTAGCCTTATATGATACATCCCCCCCATGTTTTTTAGCCCTCTCAGCTAAATTATTTATCTCAGTTTGAGTTAAAATACCTTCAGCCGGTCGAACCCCAATACCGTCATGAGAGGCCAGGAAATTAAAGAAGGTAGTTTCCTCAGAAACCGGTTTTAATGTAGCTGCCCATTCAGATAATTTCTTTGCATTCCCTGTTGAAAAGGAATGTAATACAAGTGGAGGAAGAGTGAACTGATAAACCATCTGAGCCTCATTATATCCATTACCAAAATAACTGATATTTTCTTCATGAGGAACATTAGTCTCAGTAAGAATCAAAACCTCTGGAGCCATCGCTTCAAATACATCCTTAAATAACTGTATAACCTTATGAGTCTCTTCCAGGTGAATACAACTGGTTTTGAGTTTCTTCCAGAGATAGGCGATAGCATCAAGACGAATAATCCTGGCACCCTGTTTTACATAAAAAAGCAAGATTTCAATTATCTTCAACAAAACATTTTTATTCTCATAATTTAAATCAATCTGGTCAGGGCTAAAAGTAGTCCAGACATGTTTTTGGCCTCTATCAGTCTCAACCGGAGTTAACAACGGTTTAGTTCTGGGCCTTGTAACCATAGATAGATCAATTTCAGGATCAACTTCAATAAAATAATCTTGATACTCTTTATCACCCTGTTTGTATTTCTTAAACCACTCACTTTTAGAAGAGATATGATTAATAACCGCATCAAACATCAGTTGAAAATCCTCATTCAGACCACTAATATCAGACCAATCACCTAATTCAGGATTTACTCTGGTATAATCAATCACCGCAAATCCATCATCAGAAGAATAAGGAAAAAAAGGTAGAATATGAACTGTAGAAATAGAATCCTTAAAATATTTATCTAAAAAATCCTTTAATGTCTTTGAAGGTCTTTCTCCCTCTTTTTTTACCTGATCACCATAGGTAATTAAAACAATATCTCCTTCAGTTAAACCCTTTTTCTTATCAGCTCTTTTTATTATTTCAGGGTTTTCCTCAGCAAAAGAAATTAAAATATCCATCAATTTTTGAAAAGCAATTTCTCCTTCATTAGCTCCATAAAGAAACTTAAGTTTTTCTCTCATTCTTTGTTGTAAATACTGAGGTATAGAAAAAGCCATATACTATAATCACTCCAATTTGTAAAATTATAAACTTATTCTTTTTTATAACAGATCAACAATCAGATTAGACCAACCAACACCTTAGTTATTCTATTTCCATCAGGTAAAAGATATAGCTTTACTCAGTAAATCATCTAATAAATTTTTGAGTACCTGATATGAGAAATATTTTTCTCCCAGAGAAAAATTTCTCTCAACTGCCTGCTGTCTATAATCACCATCTTTCAAATAACGAATAACCTCACTGGCTGCTGAACTGATCCTTCTTGCTGGAATCTGAATATAACCATTTTCCCGATACTGATAAGAATCACCAAGGGAAATAACGTCAAATCCCTTTTCCTTAATATCACTTTGATAAACTGGATATTCGAAAATAACCATTGGTTTTTTGGCAAATAAGCCTTCCAGAAATTGATTTCCCCATCCTTCCAGAATACTGGGATAGGTGATTAAATCAGCAATAGCATATGCATCCCAGAGGGAATAAAATTTCTTTTCCTCTTCTGTTCGACTGGCCTCAATCAAAGAATTAGCCCAAACAACTTCTACTCCTTTCTCTGCTGCCAGCTGTTTCAAAAAGTCAATATATTTGCCCTCAGCTTCCAGCAAACCAGCCATAAGGAGAATAATTCGACTCTTTTCAGTAAAAATTCGCCCATCATAGAGTTGACCAATAATATCTGCTCTTCTCCTGTCTACTTCACTAACCAACTCGATAGCCAGTTCAATTGCTTTACGCTCAGCAACCCGGGTGGCCTGAAGAATTACCAGATCGGACTCTCCAATCCCTAATCTTGCTCTAAAATCTTGATTATATTGATCAATCTCCCATAATGGCTGTTTAAAATCAAAAACATTTGGTACAACAGTCGAATTAAGCCCCTTCCTGTTTTTAAGTTCAGCCTGGGCTATTTTATTAATTACTACATGAGTAACAAATTCATCCCGGGGTGGAAAATAATTCATTAATATCTCTTCCACAAAAGTACAGGTCGGGTGACTATAGCGCTCCCTTTCCCAATAAAAATCATGATGATGGGCTATACAGGGTATATTCAATTTTTTTGCTGCTCTTGCAAAAGCAATTCCAGCAGGTAATCCCCATCCTAATGACCAGATATTATTGGGAATCAAAAGATCAATCTCATATTTACAAATAGCCTTTTCTAACTTTTCTTCAATTCTTTTAGCAAATGCTAACAATGCTTTTTTATAAGATAACTCATCTGTAAAATCATTAAGCTGGTCATATCCATTGATCACAAAACTTTCATTTTCAGGATGACGATAATTAAGCTCAGGAATATATATTTCTCCATAGGTAGAACTACCAGAAATATAATAAACCTGATGACCCATCTCTTCTAATACTTTCCGCCATTTCTCCATTTCCAGAGATACGCCATCTGTTTCACCAACTCGAAAATGTGCTAGTGCAATGTTCATTATAGCTCCTCCTTATTTATCATAAAAATCACTTTTCTTATCTTAACCTTTGATTATTTTTTTAATTTAACCTTTCACACCACCAAAAGTAAGTCCACCGGCAAGAAAGCGCTCAATGGATAAGAATAGAACAATTACTGGAACAGCAGTTAATAAGGAGGCAGCCATCATCCGACCCCAGATATAGTGTTGAGTATAGAATAACTGATTTAAACCAATAGGTAGAGTTCGTAATACCTCTGAATTAATAAAAACAGAAGCAAATAGATACTCATTCCAGGCAATCATAAATGCATAAATAAAAACAGATACAATTGCCGGTGCAGATAAAGGTAAAACAATCCGGAAAATAACCTCTAATCTACTGCATCCATCAATTATTGCTGCTTCTTCAATAGATTCTGGTACTGTCCGGAAATAATTACCCAGCATATATAAAGATACTGGCAAAGTCTGGACAATATAGGTAATAATCAAAGATGTTCTGGTATCGAATAATCCTAATTTAACGATTATCTGAAATAATGGGATGACCAACAATACCCCACCGAACATATAAACAAAAAGTACCCCTCTCTGGATAAGTCCCCGTCCTTTATATTCCAGACGAGCAAAACTATATGAGCCAAAAATAGCAATTAATACTCCGATCCCGGCAGCAGATAAAGCTACAATCATACTATTTTTAAAGTAAATTAAAAAAGGAAAGACATCTGGATTAAATACCCCTTTATAATGTTCTAAAGTCGGGTTTTCTGGAAACAGCTTTGGTGGAACAGCACTTAGATCAGCATTTGTTTTAAAAGAAGAAGTAATCATCGTAATATAAGGAATCAAAACAAAGGCTAATAGTAAAAATATTAGAACGGTAATACCAATCTTTTTGGGTAATACATTCTTTTTTACCATTTCAACACCTTCTTCACATAATATAGAATAAAACCAAGGACAAAGATAAATAGAATTGTGGTAATTGCAGCCCCTTCACCAAAGTTGAAATTGGCAAATGCCTTTTCATAAACATAAACAGGAAGCGTTTCCACAGATGGTGACAAAAGATAAACCTCATCAAACTTATAAAAATTCCAAATTGTCCTTAAAATTACCAGTGCTCCTATGACAAAGTTCAATTCAGGCAATGTAATATGAAAAAATTTATTCCAGCCTGTTGCCCCATCGATCTCAGCAGCTTCATAAAGAGAAGCCGGAATTGACTGTAATCTGGCCAGTATCATTAAAAAAGAGAAAGGGAAGTTACGCCAGATATTAAAAACAATAACCGCATAAAAAGCATATTGTGGAGATTCAATCCAATCTATATTATGGGGTAAAAGCTTTAATACATCTACCATGACATAATTAGCCAATCCAAAAACAGGATGAAATAAATACTTCCAGCCAAAAACCAGAGAAATTACTGGAGCAACATAAGGAAGAAGAATTATCCCCCTAACTATAGTCCTGCCTTTAAACTCACGGTTTAAAAGTATTGCTACTCCTAATCCCAAAAGGGTAGTACCAACAACTGTAGATACTGTAAAAATTATTGAAGTTTTAAAAGACATCCAGAAATCTATATCGGTTAACACCTTCCAATAATGACCTAATCCTATAAAGGTATTGGGTATAGCTGGATTCATATTTACTTTATGCAAGCTTAGCCAGAGATTATAAATAATGGGATATAATATAAGTCCTACTATCAAAAGTACTGTAGGTAAGATTAACCAATAACCCAGATGGGCTTCTTTTTGCTTCACAATTTCAACCTCCTTAAGGAAAATTCTCCTGCTGGAATAATCCAGCAGGAGATAATTAAAACTGGCAACACTTATTGTTTAACAGCCTCTTCCATCTGTTTTTGGGCCCATTCAGCTGCTTTTTCTGCACTCCAACCATGTTCGGTCATTTTCATAATTGTCTCTCCAATAATAAACTGACTGGTAATCTTGCCAATCTCAGGGAAGACTTTTCCTTTGACATAACCAAATTTGCCAATATTATCTAATCCTGCTGCAATTTCAGCTGCCTTTTCACCATAAACCTTTATAACTTCATTATCTAAATATCTCGGGTCTTTAGCAATAGAACGACGTGTTGGATTCATCCCACCAGGGGCCATATGAAGGAAATCGATATAAGCTGCATCTGACATCAGATATTTAACAAACTTTTTAGTAGCTTCAACCTGGTTTTCTTTATTACCTTTAAGAATCCCCAGGGCTACTATCTGGCCAAAAGTAGCTGAAGATTTGTTAATCATTACATTAGCTAAGGCAGTCTTATCTACGAGGTTTTCAACAATTGCTCCCTTATAACCGGTTCTGCTGATACCAATATCATCCATAATATAGGTAGAATACATCATCATCGGTACTAAACCAGCCAGATAAAGATCTCGTGCATCACGCCAGGTATTTGGCCCCGGAGGAGTAAATTGAGCTAATTTAGCATAATAATCTAAGGTCTCAATCATCTCAGGTGAATTAAAAATTATATTACCATTTTCATCAAAGATACGAGCATTATTAGCTAAAGCATACTGAGTAAAGGTCTGACGGGCATAGGAATCTTTATCTGTTCCAATAACAATACCATACAATCTTTCCTTAGGATTATGGAATGCTTCAGCTGCTTTCAAAATATTCTCCCAGGTTGTAGGTGGTTCTAAACCCTTTTCCTCAAACAAATCTGTTCTGTACCAGATGCCCTGAACCCAACCATGCATAGGCACAGCATAATTTCCACCTTCCGGGGTTGCCACCATCTTTAGAGCACCTTTATAAAAATCATCGCGACCAAGTTCGTCAATTATCTGGCCGGCAGCTTTAACATCCATCATACCTTCAGCACCTAAACGCAATATATTTTCTGCACCCATTTCAACTACTTCAGGCAACATTCCTGCAGCCATTCCAGCTGCTAATTTGGTGGGTACATCATTTTCCTGAACTGCTACCACATTTACTTTAATATCAGGATTAAGTTTTTCAAAATCCTTAACCAGTTCCTTAATTACTGCCATTCTTGCTTCTTCTGTCTCAGTTGTCCAGAACTCAATTTCAGTTTTCCCTGCAGCCAAAACCCCAAAAGGAATCAACAAAGCCATCAATAACATACCAGCAATAATTAAACTTAACTTTTTCTTCATTTTTTCCTCCTTTGGAAAATTTAAAGATTTAAAACAAGTTTTAAAAACTAGTGCTTTTGATAGTTGTTTACCACCCCCTAATATCCATTATTGGTCAAGCGCTTGTCCAAAATATATAAAATAATATCTATATTAGAGATTTAGTAGAATTCCTGATAATTAATTCACAGGGTAAATAAATAGCCATTTTCTCTAGCTTTTTACCCTGAATAATCTTATATAACATCTCTATAGCCTTTCTCCCCAGATCTTTGACCGGCTGTCCGATAGTAGTCAGTTCGGGGTCACAGGCCTGAGAGATAACATTATTATCAAATCCCATTACTGAAATATCTTCCGGAACCCTTAAACCTGCTTTTTTTATAGCTTTAATTGCCCCGACCGCCATAGCATCACTGGCAGCAAAAACTGCAGTAGGTAGTTCCTTCAATTTCAGCAATTTCTCCATAGCCCTTCTTCCACTATCCATTTTAAAATCTCCCTCTTCTATTAATTCTTCCTCAAAAGGCAATTCATAATCAGCAAGGGCATTTTTATAACCAAGTAAACGGTGATAACCTGATTCTTTATCAGCAAAAGTTCCACTGATAATGGCAATACGGCGATGACCCAGTTTAATTAAATATTCAACTGCTTTATATGACTCACCAATGTTATCAATATGAATAGATGGTAAAGAACTCTTAACCTTTCTAGCAACAACTACTGTCGGTATCCCTGTATCAAGCAAAGCTTGTTCACAGGAATGAGGCATCCGACCACTCATAAAAATTATCCCATCCACTCTTTTTTCTTTCAGAATATTTATATATTTTAATTCCTCATTTTCATTACCACCAGTAGCTGAGATGATTAGACTATAACCAAATAAACTGGCTATCTCTTCTATTCCTCCTGTAACTGAAGCAAAATAAGAATTTGAGATATCAGTAATAATAACTCCAATAATATGGGTTTTTTGTTTTGCCAGGCTTCTCGCTAAATCGTTAGGATAATAACCTAACTCTTCAGCCACTTTAAGTATTCTTTCTCTTGTCTCACTACTAGCCTTAGGAATACCATTTAATACCCGGGAAACCGTAGATTCTGAAACACCAACTTTTTCGGCTATGTCTTTCAAAGTAACTGCCAATTCTATCTCCTGCCTTATAACAACTTTATTTCAGGTCGGTTTCTCCTTTAAGCAAGAAATTAAGTCAAGCGCTTGTCTAAATTAATAAAAAAATATCCTTACACTACTGTTAACTATCTAACTGTTTTTATTATAAATGAGGTAATGATAAAAGTCAAGGGGAAATTTATGGAAATTATGAAATTTTAGAGATATGCCGGACAAACATAAACCCTGCAGCTAGTCATTCGAGACCACATCCAAGTAAAAATGATATGAGAAGTTCATCTCCGACCACTTCACCGCAAATACCAACGACGATAGCCTGTTAACCTTTATGCCGGAATATTTTACAGTACCTGGATAGAGTAAAATTACTGGAAATCTATCTGCCAGAAAGAACCTTGATACTACAGTGATTATTTGAGTTTATTTTCAAGGCGCCAGGTTTAAAACCTTCGTCTTTCAGACGAACAGCTTTAGCATTGACATGTTTCAAATGCCACATTATCACAAATATAGGTGGTGGCAATATATGCCTGATTACAGAAGGGTTTCTCATACAATTAGCAATATCAAATATCATGTCGTTTGGGTTGCAAAATATAGATATAAAGTCTTAAAAGGAGAAGTTGCAGTACGAATCCGTAATCTACTTAGGTAAATATGTATGAGTCGAGATATAATAATCATCAAAGGAAGTGTAGGACGGGATCATGTACACATGCTAATTTCATGCCTTACCCAATTGTCCCCAGCTAAAATAATACAATATCTGAAAGAAAGATCATCAAGGCTTTTGCAAGAAGAATTTCCGCATCTTAGAAAAAGATATTGGGAACAACACTTATGGGCACGTGAATATTTTTGTACTACAGTCGGTACAGTAACAGAAGAGGTGGTAAAAGAACATATAGAGAACCAGAAATTTGACATTGAACCCAATGAGTTTAAGATAGAAGACAAATGAGTTTCAGTCATAAAACTTCGAGGTGGCTTTAGCCTCGGATCTTTAGCAGGCTTCAGCCTGAATAAGCAACTTTCAGTCGCAACAACAACCTACCGGCTTTAGCCGGTAGTGATTGAGTTAGTCCTATGAATATTTCGGGTTATTTTTTATATATACAAACCGGCACCGTATTCGCACCATTGGGCATGATATATACCAGATCCTTGCCACTAATCTTCTCTTTGATAAAGTCATTTACATCATCGACCGGGGTCATGAATGATTGCTCAACCACTTCCCTTTCCAGGTCACTATATAAATAGATCCGGTGATTTTTAGCTACCCTGGCAATGGCAAAGGCCTTATGTCCTCCCAGTTACTTTCGTCTTTTATAATATCGGTGAGTGTTGGAGATGAAATGGGATTGTAAAAGGCCTTCTTTAGTTTTTCTCCCCAATCTATCTCTTTGTCTTTAGCTAATGAAGTCTGTATTAATTTGTACTTTGCAGGAAGGACCATTTCTATATGGCCGGTTCCGTATCCGAGTTTTATGGTCCCATCGGTCCATTAAAAAAAATTGTGCTGGCAGCTGTAATCTCGCCGGGTTTGAGGTTCTTTATCGCCTCTCTGGCTGCCGGACCACAGACATTGTCAATATGTTTAATTTCTTTTCCTATCAGTCTGCTTAATTCTCTGGCATGTAGTTCGGTATGATAGTAGTTATGGTATTCGACATCACTGCCCTGGTGGGTCATTACTACCAGTTTGGCCTTTTGGTCCTATAGTTCTTTTACCGTCGGTGCACAGCGCTCTATCCTGGTTATGTCGGTAAAACCGCTTTTATCTTTTTTAAAGGGGAGTTCATATCTACCCTTAAGAGCACCGTTTTATTACTTATCTAAAAATCATCAATGGTATTGATACCATATTTCATCTAGGGTTCTCCTTTCTATAAGAATTTTTAAAAGGCATTTTAAAGATTGAATTATCTCAACCCAATTTACCAACTTCCAGTTTGTTTAAGTGTTGGCTGATATGTTTTTGTATTGATAAAGAATATTCTTTTTCATATTTTGTCCAGACTTCGAATAACCGATCTTTAAATAAATACTCTCCATCCTTATTTGCATTCAGGATTATACCATAGGTTATATGGTTACATGGTAATATCTTGTTGCTTCCTCAAAATGCTTAAGCGAAAAAGAGTGTATTTCACGGTATAGTCCAGGTGCATATTCCGCTACTACCCTCATAGCCTCAAGCCAATTGGTTCCTGAGGTTTTTACATGGACCCTCCCCTTTGTATACTTACCGATAATTGGGTAAACGCTGAATTTATCACTGCCAGAATGGATACTCAGTTTGTATCCAAAATGGTCTGCTATCTCGGCATGGACCTTAAATTCATCTTCAAACTGTTCCAGACTTCCTATATAGTCTATCCCCTTCTGAAATTCTCCGCAGAACCTCGGGGCCAGGCTGACGAAGTCTACCCCCGCCCTCTCAAGCTCTGCTGCAACAAAATAGTGGGCCTGAGGTGTTGTTGGTGTAGAGGTTTCATCGATTGAAACCTCAAAATCTATCCCTCTGTTCTGTGACTTTATCTGGTTGAAATATATATCCCTGGTGAATTTCAGCATGCCATTATATATTAACACTATTTTTTTAAAATTTTCTCTTTCGAAAGCTATCTTTCTTCCTGATCCGAGTTGGAAGGATTTATTCAAATACAGATCCTCCAGTATTCGGGTCTCCTCAGCGGGAAGCTGGTCATAACTTTTATCTATTTCTGCTATGCTTAGATTATTGACATCATTATTTATATGCTCCGAACAGTCAAGGGTTATCATGGTATAACCGGCTTCCAGGGCCATATTAACCTCTTCTGCCGACTTTAGATGGTCACCATCTGCCCCGTATCCACCTGTATAGCCTTCCTGAAATACCGCCCAGGTTACATCGTCAAGGACATCCTGATAGGTTCTATCTGTAAGGTTTAATTCTCTGACAGATTGTTGGGCAAATATTGGTTTGACTTCAGTCTCTTTTATAGTTAATATATGTCCTGGAGTGGCAATACCAAGCCGGTCACCTAATCCAAATGTAGCCTGCTCTTTACCAAATGAAACGGGATTGGTAAATTCAAACTCTTCTCTCAAGATTTCTGCATTTTCATGATTTAAGGGAGCAATTTTTAAAATCATACCATCCCTGTTAATAACCCTTCCCTGAAATTTATCAAATATTTTACTCTGATTTAATATTATTAAATCCTTTCCCAGTTTGGTTTTGGAGATGAAGAGTAATGAATTATCCCTTTTCTGTATGGAGTTTTTATAAATATCATATTTTGAGGCCTTCTTTTTGAAATATTCAAAGCCATTGGTTTTTAAATCTTTCAAGACGTTCCAATTCACCTTAATCCCTCCTTTAAGTATCTCTGTTATTTAACCGACCTTTGGGCATTGAAGACTTCAAGAATTTCTTCCCTATAACTATGAGTCATCGTGAAGTCCATACTTTCCTTATTTATTTAAATAAGATGAGACAACATGCTGTTATAAAACAGAGTTGTGAAATACAGTATAATCATGGGTTCTCTTTCAGTCTCTTTATAAGATTCTGTTAAGTTATATGAAACTTGAGTTAGCCTCCTTCCTGGTAGTACAATGGGTCCTTTAATTTAAAAATAATCTAAACCACAGAAATAACATTTAAATATTTAACCCATCTAACTCACCTCTTAAATTTTCATTTAATATAGATAATTTTTACTATCCTTTAAAATACCTTATTACCAAATTGTATATCCTCCATCAATTTTAATAGTCTCACCTGTTATATAACTTGCTTCAGGGGATGCCAGGAATAAAACTGTACCTGCTATTTCCTCAACCTCAGCAAGTCTATTCATTGGAGTAAGTTCCTCCAACTCTCTTAATTTCTCAGGGCTTTCAAGTAATTTTTTGACTAATGGTGTTTTTGTTGATCCTGGTGCAATTGCATTAACATTAATATTGTATTCTGACCATTCGGCCGCCAGGGCTTTTGTCAACATTATGACACCGGCTTTTGAGATACAATAAACTCCATTATAGCGTTTTTTATTGATGATAAATCCTGACATAGAAGCGGTGTTAATAATCTTACCATTTCTTTTTGCAATCATAACATTTCCTACTTCTTGTGCTACAAAAAACATACCATCAAGGTTTACTTTCATTATCTTTCGCCATTGTTCGTATGTAACATCTTTTAAAGGGCAATGTCCGGTTATTCCTGCATTATTAAATAAAAT
>JARRCS010000030.1 GCA_029981855.1 Halanaerobiales bacterium
AGTGATAGCTGCTGTTAAGGTGGTCTTTCCATGGTCTACGTGACCGATAGTTCCAATGTTAACATGGGGTTTTGTTCTTTCAAATTTTTGCTTTGCCATCTCTTTATTCCTCCTAATCAATATATTTTTGACTGTATCAACAGTCTTATGTAACCACCCGTAAAACAGGTGGGTATTTCCTTAGATATTATGTTTTTCCAGAAAAACCTCTAGTTTTCTCTTGACCCTCTGCAGGGCATTATCGACTGATTTAACATGCTTGTCTAAAGTTTCGGCAATCGATTGATAGGACTTGCCTTCTAGGTACTCTTGAAGAACATCTAGTTCCAGCTGACTTAACATCTCGGTAATTTGACTCTCTATGAGATTATAGGTCTCCCGGCTGATAAACAGCTCCTCGGGGTTAGTTAATTTACCACCTTTTAAAACATCCAGAAGGGTACGGTCAGATTCCTCATCGTAGATAGGTCTATTTAAAGAAATATACGAATTTAGCGGTTGGTGTTTCTGCCTGGTTGCAGCCTTAATTGCTGTAATTATCTGCCTTGTAATACAAAGTTCAGCAAAGGCCCTGAAAGATGCCAGTCGTTCAACTTTATAATCCCTAATGGCTTTATACAAACCAATCATGCCTTCCTGAACTATATCTTCCCTGTCTGCCCCAACCAGAAAATATGACCTTGATTTAGCTAGTACAAAATTCTTATAGCGTTTAATTAGTGTCTCCTCGGCAATCCTGTCTCCGTTCTGTACTAATTCGATTAGCTCCTCATCGTTCAGCTGAGAATAATCTTCATACTCTATTTCCTGTAAATTTCCCCTCAATCAGGATCCCCCCCATTACCTTATACATTAATATTATACTTATTAAAAAGAACTTAGTCAAGCTATATCTTATGCCCGCTGGCGAACAACCTCATAAATGATGATAGCAGCCGCTACAGAGGCATTAAGGGACCCTAAGATCCCTTTCATTGGTATTTTAAGTAAAAAATCGCATTTCTCTTTCACAAGGTGCCGGAGCCCCGCCCCTTCACTACCGATAACAATTCCTATAGGACCTTTCAGGTCTGCCTGAAAATACAGCTCTTCCCCCTCCATATCAGCACCTGCTATCCAGAGTCCGGCCTCCTTAAGTTCATCGATAGTGTAATTTATGTTGGTAACCTCGGCCAGCATTAGATGTTCAATAGCACCGGCAGAACTTTTAACCACTACCGGGGTGATACCGGCCGCCCGCCTTTTCTGGAAGATAATACCATGGGCCCCGGCAGCATAGGCTGTCCTGATGATAGAGCCAAAATTATGGGGATCCTGAATCTGATCCAGAATAATAATAAAGGGGGCTTCATCCCTCTCAGCGGCCAGTTCAATCATCTCCTGGGGTGAGGCTATCTTAACCGGCTCCCCTAAAGCTATTACCCCCTGATGGGCATGGGAAAGGGCCATTTGATCCAGCTTTTTTTTGGCAAGCCTCTCTACTTTAATTCCTTTTTTTCTGGCCTGATCAATAATCCAGTCTATTTTATTTCCGCCGATACCCTGCTGGATTAAGATCCTCTCCAGCCTGCGCTTACCCTTCAGGGCTTCAATTACCGGGTTGCGTCCTTCAATCTTTGCCAAAGCTATCCCTCCACTAAATATTCATTTAACCATGGTTCCTTTTCCAGCAGTAATTCCCTCATCTTTAATAATAGCTGCCTGATTTCCCACTGGGCCCCCCTGGTTAGAACCCGTTTCTCATAAATATCGAAAAAAGATCTTAAATTTAAAGTTGTAACAAAATTGGTAGCAGCACCACCGGGCAGAACAAACCTGGCATCCTCATTTTTAATTCCCAGTTCCTTAAATTTATCATAGTAATGCTGGCATTTTTTCATAGCCTCAAGAAAAATTTTCCTGGCCTCTTCATTTTTCTCGATATCATCGGGCATAACAAAATCAAAGACCCCATCTTCCCTCTTAGCGGATTCTTCAGAGACATATCTCTGGCTCTGTACGGAAAGACTAATACCGATCCGGTGCCTTGAGTATTGAGCCAGTAAGGTTCTGGATACATTTTTAACGGCAAAGGTCATACTACAGTGCTCCAGCACACTCAAATGTCTACTTTTAATAATCTTGTTAGCTATCCTTAACATCTCGTCTTCATCAGGTTCCATCTCCATTAACTCGATAGGTGAGAGTGAACTATAACAGGTTCTAGCAGCAACCCAGATTTTCTTGAGAAAGTCCGGTGTAATCGAAATAAGCTTAACATCCATGGTAATTCCTCCTATTCTCCCTTTAAATTTATACCTTAATAACGTTCTGCAATGATCATAGATAGATGTTTTCCACATGAAGGTTAAATGCTCCGGCACCGCACGGAAGGGCAAAAAGTGGTGGTGATAATAAGCTTACATCTATTATTAATCACTATCCCTTTCCCAGACAACCCCATGTGGGGTATCCTTAATCACAAGTCCCATCTCCTGTAAGGTGTCTCTGATTCTATCTGCTAATTCCCAGTTTTTCTTCTGACGGGCCTCCTCCCTGATCTCCAGTATAAAGTTAATCAGGTCATCCAACATCTTGAGATCACCTTCTTCTCTGTCCCCGGGTTTAAGCTCTAAACCGAGTATCCCGGCCAGTTTATGAAAGAGATTATACCCCTCCCTGACCAGGAATTGACTGGTCTTATTCAGCTCAAAAGCGGGATTATTGATCAAACTATTGATCTCTTTGGCCAGTTCATGGAGAACACCAATGGCCCGGGCTGAGTTAAAGTCATCATCCATAGCCTCTTCAAACTCCTGCCGGCTCTCCTTTAAACGGTCCACAAAATCTTCATGGGAAAAACCCTGTTCTTGAGCAAGATCCCTATCAAGAATCTCTTCCATATTCTTGGCGGTATTAATTAATCGCTTTAAACTTACCCTGGCCTTTTTTAGCTCCTCTAAACTGAAATCAATTGGTGTGCGGTAGTGTTTTGTTAAAAGATAGTACCTGATCTCTTCCGGTTTAAACCTCTCCAGCAGTTCCCTGGTAGTAAAGAAATTGCCCACAGATTTGGACATCTTCTCTCCCTTTAGATTGACGGTGCCATTATGGAGCCAGTATCTGGCAAAGGGTTTACCGGTACAGGCCTCTGACTGGGCAATCTCATTCTCATGATGGGGAAAGATCAGATCAGAACCACCCCCGTGAATATCAAAGCTCTCCCCGAGGTACTTCATAGACATAGCAGAACACTCGATATGCCAGCCCGGCCATCCCTTACCCCAGGGGCTGTCCCAGCTAATCTCTCCCTCGGGTGCCTTCTTCCAGAGGGCGAAATCCATGGGATGTCTCTTCTCTTCATTAACCTCAACCCTGGCTCCCGCCTCCATCTCCTCTAAGCTTCTTCCAGATAGTTTGCCATAATCGTCAAATTTATCTACACTGAAATAGACATTACCATTAACCTCATAGGCAAAACCCTTACTGATTAGTTTTTCCACCATCTCTATTATCGCATCGATATTTTCAGTGGCCTTAACATAGGCAGCCGGTTTTTTCACATTGAGCCTTTCAACATCTTCCTGATAGGCCCTGGCATATTTTTCAGCTAAAGCCTTTGGGGTAAGGCCCTCCTCCCTGGCACGCTTGACAATCTTTTCATTGATATCGGTAAAGTTCATAATATAGGTAACATCATAGCCCTTATACTCCAGATACCTCCTGATGACATCGTAATTGATGGCACTCCTGATATGACCGATATGGGAGTAATTCTGAACGGTCAACCCGCAGACATACATCCTAACCTTGCCCGGTTCTAGCGGTTTAAACTCTTCTTTCTCTCCTGTTAAGGTATTATATACCCTCAGCAATTGACGCCCACTCCTTTCATATTTAAATCTACAGAAACCTTTAAGCTAAATGAAGATTAAATAGATTTTAACTGCAAATAGATGATTGAGAAATGTTTAAAGCCTTCATCCCGGTAGCTTAGCTACAGAGACGAAGGCTCGCGGTCCCACTCTGTTTGGTTAAAAAAATTTAACCCACTCGAAGCTGATAACGGAACTACCCGTAACCCCCTACTTTAAAATTTCAGGGATTAAACTCGGGGGTGCATAAGGAGCAGTTTTCTATGGATTACTTTCAGCCGCTGATAATCCTCTCTGTTATAGAAAATCCCTGATCCTCTCTCCCCGTCATTGTTTTTACCTTATTCTAATATATTATCCAGGAAAACATTTGTTAATACTTTTTAAAGTGGTTATTCTGCAGCTAATTTCAGGGCATTATCCAGACGTTTTTTAACTTCCTCAATCCCCAGGATATAAATGACATTCTTGATTTCAGGACCGGAATTCATCCCTGTCAGGGCAAGTCTAACAGGATGGTAGATGGTCTTTGCCCCAACAGGTAATTTCTTCTTTAACTTATTAAATATTTTATTTATGGTTCCGGGATTGAACTCCTCTAGAGCCTCGAGTTCTTCCTTTAGGACCGTAAAGACCAGCTCGACCCCTTCTTCTTTAAACTCCTTAACTGCCTTTTCTTTATCCTCAAATTCAAGCTCTGTAAAGAACAGCTCTACCTCTTTAGGAATCTGGGCCAGATAATCAACACCGGTTCTGGCCACCTCAATAACCCTCATCAACCATTCATACTTCTCACCAGTAGGCTCATCTTCAAGGAAACCAGCCTTTTTCAGGAAGGGAATAGAAAGATCAACAATTCTTTTAAGATCCGCCTCCCTGATATACTTACCGTTAAGCCAGTTTAATTTATCGATATCAAAAATAGCAGCACTCTTATTGACCTCATCAAGTTCAAAAGCCTTGATCAGTTCCTCTCTGGACATAATCTCTTGTTCGTTCTTCGGCGACCAGCCCAGCAGGGCCAGAAAATTAAACAGGGCCTCGGGCAGATAACCCTTCTCCCGGTACTCACCTATATAGGCGGCATCATCATCACTACGCTTTTTCAATTTAGCCCTATTTTCATCTAAAATCAGAGGTAGATGAGCAAAACGGGGGGGTTTAAAACCCAATGCCTCATAAATTAAAAGCTGTTTAGGTGTATTTGAGAGGTGATCCTCACCCCTGATAACATCCGTAATCTTCATCAGGGCATCATCAATAACTACAGCAAAGTTATAGGTAGGCATACCATCTGATTTAAAGATCACAAAATCATCCAGCACAGAGGTATTAAAGACTACCTCTCCTCTGATTCTGTCCTTGACAACTATATCCCTGGCCTCTTCCGGTAAAGGCACCTTAAACCTGATAACCGGTTTCCTACCTTCAGCCTTAAATTTCTCTACCTCTTCAGGGGTTAAGTGACGGCATCGCCCGTTATAACGGGGTGCTCCCCCTTTATCCCGGGCCTCTTCCCTCATCTGATCCAGTTCCTCAGGGGTACAGTAACAGTAGTAGGCCTTATTTTCCTGAAGAAGCTTATCAACATACCTTCGGTATATATCCAGCCTCTCCGACTGGCGGTAAGGGCCATAATCACCACCAACATTAACCCCTTCATCAACATCGAGCCCCAGCCATTTCATCTCCTGGAGGATAATTTTTTCAAACTCCTCTGTCGAGCGCTCCCGATCGGTATCCTCGATCCTTAAAATAAGCTTACCATTATTTTTCCTGGCCCAGAGCCAGTTAAATAGTGCTGTTCTCATATTACCAATATGAATCCTGCCGGTAGGACTGGGAGGGAATCTTAACCTAATATTACTCATTTAGATCCTTCCCCCCTAGATAACACTGGTACCGACGGTCAGCTGCTCCGGACCATCAACGAGGGCATGACCGAACTTACCAAAAATAGCAACGGCAATATGACCCTCGCCCCTGACGACGGCTATCTTAAATCCGCCACCAAGACCGGGATTAATCAAGGCTAATTGGCTATAGGCATCCTTGACCGCATTGGAAACGGCAATCTTCTCCCGGGAGTTCTCACTGATAACCCCCCGGGCAATAGCAGCTACAGTGGTACTCTCTCTTAATTTGATTGGTAATTTTTCAGCACTGGCCCCGGTCTGGGTTATAGCACCTTTATAGCCATATCCCTTGATCTTATCCAGCCAGTACTCTTCATACTCCCTGCTCCTGGTCATAGCCAGATAGATGGCAGAGCTCTCCGGTGTAATTGTTTTTCTCTCCATAGCCCTTTCTTCTTCTTCCTCTTCTAAGTAACCGTAAACTATATCACCTGCAGTAACAATACCCACCAGCCTGTCTTCCTCATCCAGAACGGGTAAACCACCGATTTTATTATCGGCCAAAATCCTGGCAGCCTCCTTAACGGTGGTATTCTGATCAATTTTAATGATATTGGTAGACATAAAATCCCTAATGGGGGCATTGAGGTGGTGCTCAACCACCAGGTCGCCATCACTCAGCATGCCTATCACCTTACCATCCTCAACTACGATTAAACGGCCGATGTTATTTAAAGACATTAGTTTTTCTGCCTCTAAAACAGTAGTATCGGGAGTAACCGTAATTGGATTTTTGGACATAATATCTTTTACTAACACCATAGTCACCTTCCTTCAAATTCAGCTAAAGAAACAATCGCCTGGGCAGCTATACCTTCTTTTCTTCCTATAAAACCGAGTTTCTCGGTAGTGGTAGCCTTAAGATTAATTCTAGATTTATCTAGTTTTAAAACCCGGCTATAGTTTTCCTTCATCTCTTCATAATAAGGAGTCATTTTAGGGGACTCAGCCATGATGATAAGATCAATATTATTTATCTTATAATCTTCTGCTGATAAAAGATTATATACCCTCTCCAATAATAAAAGACTGCTGATATCCTTATATTGCTCATCCTGATCGGGAAAATGCTGACCTATATCCCCCCTGCCCATAGCACCGAGAAGCGCATCTATCAGGGCATGGGTCAGGACATCTGCATCAGAATGACCCTTTAACCCGGATTCAGAGGGAATATGTACACCTCCTATTATCAGGCTTTCACCCCTTTTCAGGGCATGGACATCAAAGCCTATGCCAACTCTCACCTCAACATCTCCTTTTCTTTAAAATAGTTTCGGCAATCACCAGGTCCATCGGGGTAGTAATTTTGATATTCTCGTATGAGCCTCTAATAACCTTGACAGGTAATCCAAGATGTTCAACCAGTGAAGCATCATCAGTAACCATGATATTTTCAGGAACTTCCCGGTGGGCCTGCATAATTATCTTATAGGCAAAAGCCTGTGGGGTCTGAATGGAGACTAGTTCACTTCTTAAAGGTGTTTCCAAAACAAAACCTTGATCATCTGTTTTCTTGATTGTATCCTTTAAATTAACACCCATAGTTATAGCTCGATGCTCCACTACGGCCTCGATTGTTTCATCAATCAAATTTCTGGGCAAAAGAGGACGTGAGCCATCATGTATTATAACATAATCAATTGCTGGTGAAAAGGCCTTCAAACCAGCAAATACTGATTGGCGTCTGGTCTTCCCACCAGCAACTAATTTAACCGAGCTATTAAAGTATTTATCTATTATCTTCTGCCTACAATAATCCATCTCATCTTCTCTAACTACCACAACAAGCTGAGCAATTTCGGGGTGATGAAAAAACAAGTCAATGGTATGAGCCAGAACAGGGCGGTCATTCAGGATTAGATACTGTTTATTAATGCGGGTATTCATTCTCTTTCCCTGTCCGGCTGCAGGTATCACTACACCAAAGGACATTATCTTACTCCTTCATCAGATAATCTGTTCACGGGCTTTAGGTTTGGCAAAGATCATTCTTCCGGCTGCAGTCTGCAGAATGCTGGTAACCATTACAGATACCTTCTTACCCATATAATTTACTCCATCATCCACTACAATCATCGTGCCATCATCCAGGTAGCCTACACCCTGGCCATCTTCCTTGCCTTCCTTAATAACCTTAACATCCATCTCTTCACCGGGCAAGACAATAGGCTTAACAGCATTGGCCAATTCGTTGATATTAAGCACAAAAATACCCTGTAATTCTGCAACCTTATTTAAATTATAATCATTGGTAACAATTTTAGCATCCATAATCTGGGCCAACTTGACCAGCTTACTATCAACTTCCTGGATATCTTCAAAATCCTGGGTAATTATTTCTACATTAATATTAGGGTCCTTCTGCATCTGTTTTAAGATATCCAGCCCTCTTCTTCCCCTATTCCGTTTCAGGACATCGGAAGAATCAGCAATATGCCGCAATTCTTCCAGAATAAATTCCGGAATAATCAGTGTTCCCTCCACAAATCCGGTTTTACAGATATCTGCTATTCTGCCATCAATAATTACACTGGTATCAAGAATCTTATTACTTAAATTATCATATAACCCTTCATACCTGACCCTTTTTTTGTTATCAGTAAATAAACCAATAATTTCTTTTTCTTTATGAATAAAAAAACTGAAACCCAGATACCCAAAAACTAAATTAATTAAATAATAGATAGGGTTAAGTGCAGGATGATTTTTCAGAAAAGGGAAGGCACTGTTGACTAGAATACCAAATAAAATGCCGATAATTAATCCTGTAATACCGACAATAAATTTTCTACCCGAAATCTCCTTTAACCTGTACTCAAAATTAAGTACCAATTCTAATAATTTTTCCAATAAATAAGAGATCAGAAAGAAACCAAGTAGAAATCCGGCAATGATAACAATAAACTCATTACTTGTAAGAAAACGATCAAGATTTCCCCAAAAAGGCTCAGTAAATTCAGTAGCAAAACGTGAATTCTTAACAAACTCAAAACCAATGACAGCACCAAAAACGCCCAGCATAACTCTCATGAATTTTTTTAACACTTTTTCCACCTCCTTCCACTTAGTATTACCAAATTCATTATAATAATTCCTGTTTCCGGGACTTATTCTAGGTTGGGATTATCATTGAATATCTCATCGATTAATGCTTCGACCTCTTCTTCATTCATATTCTTAGCTAGAACTAATTCACTGATTAATATCTGGCGCGAATTATTGAGCATCTTCTTTTCACCGGTGGAAAGACCCTTTTCATGGTCACGAATAGTTAAATTCCTTACTACCTCTGCTACTTCATAGATGTCACCGGTCTTTAGCTTTTCCATATTAGCCCGGTAACGGCGATTCCAATTCTGGGACATCTTACTTTGCTCACCTTTGAGTAGTTTTAAAACCTTATCAGCCTCCTCCTCTTTAATAACATTACGGATACCGATCTCATCTACCTTTTCTATCGGAATCATAACCTTCATTTCACCAATAGGCAGCTGCATAATATAGTATTTCTTCTCTTCGCCAAGAATCTCCTTTGTTTCAATTCCCACAATAGTACCTGCCCCATGGCTCGGATATACTACTTTATCGCCTACATTAAACATTTAGATTAACACCTCTTTTCAATACATAGGAAATATCCTCCAAAACCAGATTATTCCTCATTTAATTATACCACTTAGACCAAAAACTGTCAATCCGGTCAGATATGTCGGTCCAGTAAGACCTGATCCCGCAGACGGCGCAAACCTTCTTTAATGGCCTGAGCCCTAACTTCACCAATTCCGTCCACATCATCTAATTCATCCGGTGAGGCGTTAATGATTCTATGAAGGTTGCCAAAATGCTCAACCAGATTTTCGATTACAGGCATTGGTAATCTAGGTATCTTCCTTAAGATTCGGTAACCCCGCGGGGCTATGGATAGATCCAGGGAGTTCATACTGCCACCATGTCCCAGGGCTTTACTGATAGTATTCAGGGATAACATTTCATCTGAAGACCAGTTAGTCAATTCCATTAACAGGGCCTCAGGATCGGAGTACTCTTCATCATCCACTTCAGCTATATAATCCTTAATCAACAATACCCCTTCCTCTTTAACATTAGCGATTAATTCCTCTAACTGCATTTTAATTAATCGCCCTTCAGAACCCAGTTCAATGATATATCTCTTAATCTCCTGCTCAATCTTTAAAACCATCTCGGCCCGCTGAATTACTGTTACCACATCGGCAATAGTTACCAGGTCCTCAAATTCCAGAGCGCTGAGATTCTTCAGGACCTGATCAAGAACAGTTCTATACTTCTCCATGGTCTGTACCGCCTGATTGGCCTTGGCCAGAATAACCCTGATATCTTCAAGTACATGCTTAAAATTTCCCTTATAAAGAGAGATAATATCCCTCCGCTGAGAGATAGAGATTACCAGTTCTCCGGTCTGTTTGGCCACCCTTTCAGCGGTTGTGTGCCTGGTACCAGTCTCCGTAGAAGAGATAGTAGGGTCAGGTATCAGCTGGGCATTGGCACAGAGGATTCTGTCAGCATTAGAATTCAAAACAATTGCTCCATCCATCTTGGCTAACTCGTAAAGCCGGGCCGGAGTAAGCTCGGCATTAATATTAAAACCACCATCAACGATTCCCAGAACCTCTTCACTGTCTCCTACTACTATTAACCCCCCGGTTTTAGCCCTTAAGACATTTTCCAGACCCTCCCTCAGAGCGGTACCCGGAGCTATTAATTTTAAAATCTCCGCAAGTTGGCTATTATTATCCATTTATCACCCCACCTTAAAAAGGAAATGACTTTGTCAAGTTATAAATAGCTTAAGTAAACTTAAGCAATGTAATCCAGTAAATCATTAATGCTCTTAATCCCGATCAGATTTAGCATCGGGTCAAAATCCAATCCCTTTAGATTGCTCTGGGGCATAATAACTCTCTTAAAACCCAGTTTCTTCAGCTCATTTAACCGGGGCTGAATCTGGCTGACTGCTCTGACTTCACCGGCTAAACCTACTTCCCCGACAACAGCCAGATCAGAGGGTAGTGCCCGGTCCTGATAACTGGAGATAATAGCGGAAACCATTCCCAGATCAAGGGCAGGTTCATCAACCTTCAATCCCCCCGTAATATTGACATTAACATCCTGGGTCTGCAATTTAAAACCGGCCTTTTTTTCCAGGACTGCTAACAGGATAGAAACCCTTTTATAATCTACTCCGGTGGTTAACCTCTGGGGGGTGGCAAAGGTGGCAGGGGTAACTAGAGATTGCACCTCAACCAGAAGAGGTCTTGAGCCTTCAAGCACCGGTACCACAACCGACCCTGAAACCCCCCCGGGCCGCTCCTCCAGAAAGAGCTGGGATGGATTTAGAACCTCTTCCATCCCTGTACTCTTCATTTCGAAAACACCTACTTCATTAGTGGAACCAAAACGATTTTTAATTGCCCTTAAAATACGGTAGGCATAATTTCTGTCACCTTCAAACTGTAAGACGGTATCAACTAAATGCTCCAATACCCGGGGGCCTGCCAGATCCCCTTCCTTGGTTACATGACCGATTAGAAAAATGGGTATCTCTCTTTGTTTGGCAATCTTGAGTAACTGATTGGTAATCTCCTTAACCTGGGTTATACTTCCAGGGGCAGAATCAAGCCGGGGATCATAGACCGTTTGAATAGAGTCAAGTATGACTAGATTATACTTCTCCCTTGCCAGCAGACCGCAGATTTGATCAAACTCGGTCTCTGCCAGAACAAATAATTCATCATCCAGGGCCTTGAGCCTCTCAGCTCTCATTCTGAGCTGGCTGGCCGACTCCTCTCCTGATATATATAAAACCCGGGAATACTTCTTACTAAAAAGGGAAGCCACCTGTAATATCAGGGTTGATTTCCCAATACCAGGGGCTCCTCCCAGTAAAATTAAAGCTCCACGAACAATTCCTCCCCCTAGAACCCGGTCTAATTCACCGATTCCGGTAGAAAGACGGGGGCGGACTCCAGCCTCAATCTCCTTTATTGAATTGGGTACAACTCTAATCTCCAGTTCATCATTATTACTATTTTCAGTAAAAGTATTCCAGGCACCGCAGCTCGGGCACCGTCCCATCCATTTCACTGTTTTGTATCCGCACTGCTGACAGATATAACCGGATTTATTCCTTGCCATTTAATGATTCTCCCAGGAAGATACGAGATAAAAGTTAAAAATACACACTTCTATTATAACATTTTTGTCAGCATTTTACAAGGAATAAGGGCGATCCTCATTTACTGGTAAAGGTTAATTTACCTTCTTTTTCATCTATTTTAACCAGGTCCCCTTCATGGATTTCACCTTGAAGGATTTTCTCAGAGAGGGGATTCTCAATTAGACGCTGAATAGCTCTCCGTAAAGGACGGGCACCGAACTGAGCATCAAAACCATCTTCAGCCAAAAGATGTTTTGCTTCATCACTTACCTCAATCTCTATCCCCTTTTCTTTCAGTCTCTTTCTGACATCATTTAACATCAGATCAACAATCTGCTTGATGTGATCCTTATTCAGAGCATGGAAGACGATAATCTCATCAAGCCGGTTTAAAAACTCAGGCCGGAAGGTACGTCTTAACTCACTTACTACCTTCTCCTTCATATTTTCATAATCCTCTTTCTCATCAGCCTGGGCTTTAAAGCCTAATCTTGATTCTTTTTCGATAAAATTGGCACCAACATTGGAGGTCATAATAACCACCGTATTCTTAAAATCAACCTTCCGTCCATGGGTATCTGTTAAGATTCCATCCTCCAGAATTTGTAACAGGATATTAAAGACATCGGGATGGGCCTTTTCAATCTCATCAAAGAGGACAACTGAGTAGGGTCTTCTCCTCACCGGTTCTGTTAACTGACCGCCCTCTTCATGGCCGACATATCCCGGGGGCGCTCCAATCAGTCTGGAAACAGTATGCTTCTCCATATATTCAGACATGTCAATCCTGATCATAGCATCTTCATCATCAAACATGGCCTCGGCCAGAGCACGTGCCAGTTCGGTCTTACCGACACCGGTGGGTCCTAGGAAGATAAAGGAACCAATAGGTCTCCTGGGATCCTTCAGTCCGGCCCTTGCCCTTCTTACTGCCTCGGAGACGGCCTTGATCGCTTCATCCTGACCGATTACCCGTTTATGAAGTTCCTCTTCTAACCTTAATAATTTAGCTGTTTCGGCCTCCTCCAGTTTGGTAACGGGAATACCTGTCCAGCTGGAAACAATCTGGGCAATATCTTCGGCAGTAACATTACTCTCCTTCCTGCCCTTTTCCTGATGCCATTCTTCCTTAATATCCTCCAGCTTTTTCTGCAGTTCCTTCTCTCTATCCCTCAGCTCAGCAGCCTTCTCAAATTCCTGATTCTTGACGGCAGCCTCTTTTTCCTTTTGCAAGTCCTCTAACTTCTTGTTCAACTCCTTTAACTCCGGCGGTCTGGTATCATTACTCAACCGTACCTTGGAAGCAGCCTCATCGATTAGATCAATTGCCTTATCGGGCAAAAACCTATCTGTAATATAGCGGTGGGATAGATCGACCGCAGCCTTGATTGCCTCATCGGTAATCTTAACCTTATGATGGGCTTCATAGGGATCCCTTAAACCCTTTAAGATCTCAATCGTTTCTTCAGGTGTAGATTCCTCCACCAGAACAGACTGGAATCTTCTCTCCAGAGCGGCATCCTTCTCGATATATTTTCTGTATTCATCAAGGGTAGTAGCACCGATCGTCTGCAGTTCACCCCTGGCTAAAGCAGGTTTTAAGATATTCGAAGCATCGATTGCCCCCTCTGCCGCCCCTGCACCTACTAAGGTATGGAGCTCATCGATAAAGAGGATGATGTTTCCGCTCTTAATAATATCATTCATCACGGCCTTTAATCTCTTTTCAAACTCACCCCTATATTTGGAGCCGGCAACAATAGAGCTTAAATCCAGGGCGACAACCCGCTTATTTAAGAGAATATCGGGGACATTCTCCGCTACTATTCTTTGTGCCAGTCCCTCGACAATAGCGGTCTTACCAACACCGGGTTCCCCGATTAGAACCGGGTTATTCTTGGTACGCCGGCTTAAAACCTGAATCACCCTCTCAATCTCCTTATCTCTACCGATAACCGGATCCAATTTGCCTTCCCTGGCCATATTTGTTAAATCACGGCTATATTCATCGAGATTGGGTGTATCGGTATTTTTCTCTCCTACCTGCTGTTTAATATTATTCGCGCCACCCAGAAGTTCAATCACCTGATCATGAATACTCTTTAAGTCTCCTCCCAGATCGGCCATAATCCGGGCTGCTACTCCCTCTCCTTCCCGAATTAAACCCAGGAGAATGTGTTCGGTTCCAATATAATTATGACCCAGGCGCCTGGCTTCATCCATAGAGAGATTCAGAACCTTCTTGCTTCTGGGTGTCAGACTAACAGGCGTAGTAACAGGCTGGTTTCCTTCTCCGATCAGTTTTTTGATCTCATCTATAACCTTATTCTCGGTAATTCCGGCATCATTTAAGGCTTTGGCCGCAATGCCCTGACCTTCCTTAACCAGTCCGAGTAACATATGCTCTGTACCGACATAGTTATGATTCAATTTTATGGCTTCCTGTTCAGCCAGACTCAATACCCTTCTGGCTCTTTCAGTAAATCTTCCAAACATTATTAATCACTCCTTACATATTTAATCTGGTCTGAATTAACTCTGCTCTTTTAATATCCCTTTCTGCTGCCGTAAGCTCTTTACCATCTATCTTCTGTAAATGAGCAGGCCTGATTAGAACCATTAGCTCACTTAAAACACCCTGATCAACATCTTCTATTATACCCATATCAATACCTAATTTTACATTTGATAATAACTTCAGCGCCTCTTCACTGGAGATCCGGTAAGCATATTTGAGAATCCCATAGGACCGTTTAATCCTGTCTTTTACCTCTATCTCCTGTTCCTGTAATAAAAGTTTCCTTGCCTGCCTCTCCTGGCTAACAATCTGGGTGGTAACACTCTTTAAATTATCGATAATATCAGACTCAGTATGACCCAGGGTAATCTGGTTAGAGATCTGATAGATATTACCGGCAGATTCACTGCCCTCACCATATAGGCCCCTTACGGCCAGCCTTAGCTGGGAAACAGCCCCTAGCACCTTGCCGATATTATTAGTTAGATTAAGGGCAGGCAGATGAACCATCACTGAGGCTCTTAACCCTGTCCCGACATTGGTTGGACAGGCAGATAGATACCCCCAGTTTTCTGAAAAGGCAAAATCCAGCCTGGCTTCCAGTAGATTATCAAGATTATTGGCTATCTCCCAGGCCTTATCAAGCTGCAGACCGGGAATTAAGACCTGTATTCTAAGATGGTCTTCCTCATTAATCATAACACTGATGGTTTCATTATCATTTAAGAGGACACCCTTTTCCATTCCTTCTTTAGCATGAATCGGGCTAATAAGGTGCTTTTCTACTAGTACTTCCCGTTCTACTTCAGGTAAGTCGGCTAGATCTATATAGTGTAGTTTGATCTCATTCTGCTGAGAAATAGCCTCAATCACACTTTTACTAACAGCCGCCTTCTCTTCTGCACTGGCCCTGTTAGGATAGGGTACATTCTCCAGGTTTCTGGCCAGACGTATCCTGCTACTTAGAACAATATCATTATCAGGACCATTCCCTGAAACCCAGTGGGTCAAATTTTTATTAATAATATCTCTAAGCGACATAACTCTACTCCCCTCCCAGTTTATCCTCTAAATCATGGATTTTATCACGCAATTCGGCGGCTCTTTCAAAATTCTCTCTCTCAACTTCCCTCTGCAGTTCCTGACGTAATTCCTCTATCTCTCTTTTAACCCTTAGTGTACCTCCTCTTCTCTTGGGTACCTTACCATTATGCCTGGTGCTTCCGTGGATTCGTTTCAACAATGGGTCTAATTTATTATCAAAGGTATCGTAGCAATAGGCACACCCGAATAATCCCTGCTGGGTAAATTCCTTATAGCTCATACCGCACCTATTACACTTTAACTCTGATTCAATACCGCTAAAGGAATTCAGCTCGGGATTTAAGATACCGGCAAGCAGGTTTTGAAATGAAAAGGGATCGTTTCCGTTAAAGGGTATCTGGCCGGTCTCTTTAGCACAGTCTTCACAGATAAATAACTCCGTCTTCTCCCCATTAACAATCTTGGTCAAATGAACCGTTGCCTCCTTTTTACCACAGCGTTGACAGAGCATAAACTACCCCTCCCTTGTAAATTTAAGAATAACCTCAAGCATACCTCTCAAGATTCTTCCCCTGATATAATCCCTGTGGGGAAGATTGACTCCAATTAATCTCCGGTGCATAGCTATCTCCATTAAACTCTTTTCCCTGGCATTGATATAATTATTTTCATATAGGCGGGCAATAATCCCTTCGGCCTCCCGCTGGGAGATAGGGCCACCCAGCTGGGCAATAATTTTCTGGAGACTCTCCTTCTCCGAGTCCATTTTAACCCTGATAATCCTGATATAACCACCACCACCACGCTGGCTCTCGACTACATAACCCCTTTCAACCGGAAATCTCGTTTCCAGAACATAATTAATCTGTGAGGGGGCACAATTAAATTCATTAGCCAGCTGGTTTCTTTTTATCTCTATTTCACCCTGATATTTATTAAGTAATTGCCTTAAGTATTTTTCTATCTGGTCAGAAAGATTTGCCATAAATAATTATACCTCCCGGGTTTGTCTTTGACTTTTTTTGACCTTCCATATATATAATACTACTTTTTGTCATTTATTCCAAACTTCATTATCGGCCAATCTATTCTAATTATACCCAATATCTCGCTTTTGATTCATTTAGCTGGCTATTTTAAAAGAACTCTAGAGTTAACACAAAAATCCACCTAGTTAATAGGTGGATTCAATAATGCCTCCTTAGTATACTTAGATTGCGGGTTCCAGAGTAACCATTCATTTATATCTAAAGACTCGGCAGCCCTGATCTGATCTATAACCTCCTGAAAGGAGTACTGATACCCCAGAGAAAAATCCTGCAACCAGGGTCTGATGATTACATTCTTTTTATTGATCACTTTTTTTCTGGCATCAACCAAACTTTTATAGATAATTTGATAGGGCTGGCTGGCTGGAATTTCGATCCCGTAACTTCCGGCCGCATAATGAGATGGATAGACCATCGGTGAAATAATTTTAATAATATCGGTTAGCTGTGCAAAATTCTGGCCAATCCCCAGATCATCCTTAACAGTTGTGGTTAAGCCAAAAACATCAATAGAAATCGGAACGTTGAGATCGGCAAGCTTGTCCCTGGTATAAGCAGCAAAGCTATTAATTATCTCGCTCTTTGTCTTGTTCTCCTTTAAAATGGCCTCTAAGGGACTTTTGGCCAGTGCCGGGTAACGGATATAGTCGAACTGTATTTCATCAAAACCTAATTCTACCGCCTCTCTTGCCAGCAGAACATTATAATCCCAGACTTCCTTTTTTGACGGATCAACCCATGATTTACTATAGATCACCTTTTTCTGATAAGGATCCCAGATGGGGAGTGCAAGATCAGGCCGGCTTTTGGCCAGGAGTGCATCCTTAAAGATGGCAAGTCGGGCAATTGTATAAATCCCCTTATTATGTAACCGATTTAATAATCCTTTAATATTCTTGATTTTATTTCTATTAGCACCTATTTCCTTTGCCAGTTTAACACTGGAGTTATAACTCAAAAATCCCTGCTGGTCCTTAACATCGATAACCATTGCATTTAATACAGTTTTATCGACCAGTTCAATTAACTCCTGCATCTTTTCTTCCGTCCCTGCTACCCATCCGGTTACATAAATTCCTCGCACATGAAACTCAGGTAAGTAAAACTTATGTTCATTATTACTAAGATTATAATTAGGTTCTGGTAACCTTTTTAAATTATACTCTAAAATAAAATCATTTGAATCGGCATAAACAGAACTACCGGACAAAAAGATGATTAAAAATAGAATAAGTAGACCTTTAGCTCTAACCTTGTTAAATTGCCCTTCACCTCCCTTCCAGGATTTCATAATCTAATTATATCACAGAAAGAGGACCTGGAAATTACTGCTTATAAAACACTGACAAGACTTAGTAGAATGAAGGTTACAAAAGTAAAACTATTAGAATTTATCATAATGGATGCAGGGTAGGCTTACAAAGCAGAAGCTTGTAAATATTTACAGTCTCTCACTTATATATTCCCCTGAATAAAGATCTATTTCTACCCTTCGATTGTAAAGCGGGAAATTACTCTTTTCCGCCACGCAAATCCTGGTATCGTTTACTTTCATCTTAACATTAGAACCCCTCCGAGTGATTCCTGCAGAAAGACCATCAATCAGCCTAAAAAATCTGAACATCGGTAGAAGGAAATCCGGAAAATCGTTCGGTAATTCTTTCTCGTCATGGTGGTGATACTTTATCAGATAATATACATTATCTTTTACATTATACATCCCCTTAGCTATAGAAGCCCCCCTGAATGCATGGAGATAGCCCTGCTCAAAGACTTCTTTTGGATTCACCAAATCCCCTACCTTTAAAGTCGGCTGCACTTTCGCAATATCATGTAGAACCGTGGCACTAACAATCGTATTTTTATCCATTCCAGGCAATTCCATTAAACCCTGCTTAAAAGCATCGGCTACTAGTTTAAGTATGTTTATGACATGTTTGTAAACACCGTTTTTAATTACACCAGTTATTTTTATTTTTCCCGTTTCATCATCATACTCATCCATATATTCCACTATCGATTTTAATCGCATCTCTATCCGGTGATCCGGAAGCATTATTGCAAGTGCCGTTTCCGCTTCCTCGCGAGCATTTTCAAGTCTTTTCACTAAATTGTATTCCGCTGTTGCATCTACAAAAATAATCATTGCTTCCTCATCCTGTAAATCCCCACCAGTTACAAAAAACCTGTAATAACTTTCACCGCCGCTTACGAATATTTTTTGGTAATTATTTCTAATTATAGCTTTCATGTCATCACTACTTGTTAAATTCTCCTTCATTATTTCTTTCGCTAGCTTATTCGCTCTTTTAATTTCGCCATCCTTCGTAACCAATGCAATTCCTAACGGTAAAATATTAAACATATTATCGATTATCTGCTCAACATTAACCCTCTTTTGCCTTTCTTCCTTATGCAACTTTGCCAGCTTACCAATAACTTCTTCAGGAGAAACCATCCCTGTCACTCTATCATTTTCGCTGGCAAATAGCGGCAATCCCATACGCTTGCACAAGAGGTTAACGACAGTATCCATGTCTTTGGTTAATTCTATTATATTATTTGTTTCTATTGAAACAGCAATATCCCCGGCTGTAACTTTTGCCCTATCGCCTCTGTTAATAAGCTCTCTTAATACTGACATGCAAGTAATATATCCCTGCGGTTCTTCACTCTCTTTTCCTACAAATATCAAATTGCGTTTATTATTTAGCATTGTTTCTGCCACTTCTCTTAACCCGGCATCAGGTGGAACTAAAGGCAGTGTTTTATATAGATCCATTAATTTCTTTTTCATTGATTGGCCCCCTTAAAAGTTATTATTAATCATCCAGCTGTTTGTAAAAAATAATCCTATTTTTACCCCTGGCTTTGGCTTCGTACAGCGCCGCGTCTGCATACTTTATAAGTTCCTCCATATTCAAAGGGCAATCATCCGGATATACTGACACGCCTATGCTTACAGTACTCTTAATACCGGTATCGGTAAATGTTTCATCCTCTATTCGCTTTCTTATCCTCTCAAGCGGGATCTTTGCTCCGCCGCTATCCGTTTTTGGCAATATTATAACAAATTCCTCTCCTCCATACCTTATAGCCACGTCTCCTTCCCTCAAACTTTTCTTAATGATGTAACTTACTTTCTTCAGCAATTCGTCTCCAACCACATGGCCGTACTTGTCATTAACTTCCTTGAAATTATCAAGGTCAAGCATTGCTACGGCAAGTGGTGTATTTGTCACATGCGCATTAGACCATAGCTTTGACAATATCCTCTTGACGGCAAGCCTGTTGTATAGGCCAGTGAGAACATCCCTTTCTACCCTCTCCTTTAAAGACAAAAGCAGGGCGTCAGTTGCAATAAGTATCTGGGCGAGGAATTCTGTGGCCCGTTCAATATAAATCCACTGAACCATATCATTATCCTGCCTTATATTCAGCAC
>JARRCS010000012.1 GCA_029981855.1 Halanaerobiales bacterium
TGATGATTGATTGGACCACTCTTCTGGATTATTACGCCAGGTTAGGATTTAAACCATGGATTAAATACCTTACTCTGTATAAAGATTTATAAAGTCGAAGTTACTATAGGTGGAGTGCTAACTCCATCTGAAGTTAGAGAGATTTATCCTGTTAACTGAAGGATAAAAGCGAATAAAAAATTAGGGGGATTAGGTGATGCTTAAACAAGATAGCAAAGGGGAAATAGCCCGGTTTATTCAGCATGAGTTAGAGGAAGGGACTTTTCCTGGGGCTGTTCTGGGGGTAGTAAATGAAAATGAGATTTTATATCAGGAGAGTTTTGGTTATGCTCAGTTGGAACCGGTTAAAAATAGGATGAAAAGGGAGAGTATTTTTGATCTGGCTTCATTAACTAAGGTAGTTGCTACCACCACTGCTATTATGCAAATGATTGAAATGGGGCAGATTAATCTTTGGGATTATCTTAAACGTTATTATCCTGAGTTTCCCGGGGATAAAGAAGAAATTACTATTTTTCATTTATTGACTCATACATCAGGGTTTCAAGCGATTATTAGCTTATGGGATCAAGGGTTCAGTTATGAGGAGAAAATTAAGCATATTTTAGATAGACCTCTGGAAGCCAAGGTGGGGGAAAAGGTCATTTACAGTGATTTGAATTTTATTCTTTTGGGAGATTTGATCTGGCGGGTGACTGGTCAAAGGTTAGATGAGTATGTCAGTCAACATATTTTTCAACCCCTGAGAATGACAATGACCACCTTTAATCCCCTTGAAAATTTACCCTCTACTGATAAGAGGGATTATGCTGCTACCGAGATGTGTGAGTGGCGGGGTAGAGTAATGATAGGGGAGGTTCACGATGAGAATGCTTATTCCTTTAATGGGGTTAGTGGGCATGCTGGTCTTTTCTCTACAATCGATGATCTCTGTATATTTCTGCAGATGTTATTAAATGGTGGAGTTTATAATGGTATTAAGGTATTATCCCCCAGGTCTATAAAGTTGATGAGCAGGGATTGGACCTTTATCCTGGTTAATCACCGTGGCCTGGGTTGGAATTTAATTAAAAATCCTCATTCTTCCGGCGGGGTGCTATTTAGTTCGGCAGCCTTTGGACATACCGGTTTTACCGGAACTTCCCTCTGGGTTGACCCTGAACTAAAGCTGGGGGTAGCCCTATTGACCAATCGAGTTCATCCAACGAGAGAGAATACTAAAATAATATCATTGAGACCGAGGTTACATAACTTAATTGTTTCCACCTTCTTTGCCGGTTAGTTTAATGATTATGGTGAAGCCAATTTGTTCAAAGTTGCTGTAGTGAGGTACTAATTTGAGAATACTCAGGAACTTAGAAAAGGTCGGTTGAAGATTTTTTTTGGCAATAAGAATGGAGGGAAGAGTTTGATTTATGGAGGTATTGATGCCGGAGGTACTTCTACCAAGTGTATCCTGGTTTCAGAAGAAAGTCAGGTCCTGGCAGAGGTTAAAACAGGTCCTGCCAATTATCATGTGGTTGGTCTTACCAGGGCGGTCAGTGAGGTTAAAAGGGCGGTTGAGGCCGCCTGTCGGGAAGCGGAGATAAACAGAATCGATATTCTGGGGATAGGCCTGGCCGGGACCGGCCGCCAGAAGGATATTAAGGTCTTCAGGGAGGCTCTTTTATCTCTGGACCGGGCAAATCAAATATTTATTACCGATGATGGCGAGATTGCCGTTCTGGGAGCCCACGCAGGTAGACCCGGGCTTGTTGTTATTGCCGGGACCGGTTCCATTGTCTATGGCCTGAGTGAAGATGGGAAAACGATCAGGGCCGGGGGCTGGGGTCCTATTCTGGGGGATGAAGGTAGTGGTTTCTGGATCGGATTAAAAGCGTTACAAATGATTATTAAGGCAAAAGAAGGCAGGGCCGAAAAAACATCACTAATTGATCCTGTTTTGAAAAAACTTGTTATCGGTAGTTTGCGGGAGGAATTAATTCCCTTTATCTATCAGCAGAGACTACCGAGAAAGGAGATAGCTTCCCTGGCTCCGCTCGTTGTCAGGGCCATGAAGAGGGGAGACCGGGTTGCTAGAGATATTATTGAAGAAGGCCTGCAGGAGTTATGTATTTCCGTTCGGAGTGTAGCCGGAGAACTGAGGCAAATATCCGCGTCCTATCGGCTACAAAAGAAAGTAAAGGTAGCCTTAACAGGAGGGCTGTTTTCTGATCCCTTTATCTATGACCTATTTTCCGAAAAGCTCATGGACTTAAGCAGAAAGCATTCGGATTCATATGAGTACTGGGTAATAAGGCCTTTGTATAGTCCCGTTTACGGGGCTGTATTCTTCGGACTTAAAGAGGCGGGTTATGACATCATTAGTTTTTTAGAGGATGATCCCGGCCCCTGATCATATAATCCCGGTTAATTTAATTATAAATAAGGAAATTTGTCTGTTCCCTATATTTTGTGGGTAAGGAGTGGAGGAGGATATATGTCCTAATACTAATTTTTCTAAATATAATTCCGCTCATTAATAGATGTTCTTGATTGGAGTGATATAGTTATGAAATATGTGGTTGGGTTAATGTCGGGAACCTCGGTTGATGGAATTGATGCGGCTTTAGTCAGGATAACTGATAAACCTTTCTTAAGGGTAGATTTGGAGGAATTTATTACCCTGGAATACAGCAAAGATGTTAGAGAGGAGATCCTGACTTCCTGTGATGAAAAGCAGGGAACGGTTGATAAAATCTGCAGATTGAATTTTAAACTGGGGGAACTACTGGCCAATGGCGTGATTGAACTTGTTAAAAAGGCAGGTATCGGACTTGAAGAGGTTGAGCTGATCGGTTCACATGGCCAGACAGTTTATCATAATGTGGGTGATAACGAATTAACCTCTACCCTGCAGATAGGAGCAGGAGGGGTAATAGCCGAGAGAACGGGAATTACAACGGTTAGTAATTTCCGGGTTCGGGATGTAGCGGCCGGTGGGGAGGGTGCCCCCCTGGTACCTTATGTAGATTACCTGCTCTACACCAGTAGTAAAGCTAACCGTGTCCTACAGAATATAGGGGGAATTGCTAATTACACCTATTTACCCGCCCGGGCAACTCTGGATCAGGTTGAGGGTGCGGATACCGGACCGGGGAATATGCTGATTGACCGGGTGGTAGAGGTATTAAGTAATGGCCAGTTAAGGTATGATAAAGATGGTTGTCTGGCCAGCCGGGGGAGGGTGTCGAAAGAATTACTAAACCGGCTGATGGAGCATCCCTTTATTAAAAGGCAGGCCCCTAAAACAACCGGGAGAGAGGACTTTGGAAGTTCTCTAGTAGGGGAGATTCTGCAGAAGGGAAAGAATCTAAAGCTGAGTGATGAGGATATTGTAGCAACTGTTACCGCCTTTACCGCCTGCTCGATAGCTGATGCTTATCGGAGATTTATCGGAGATAGGATAGACCAGGTTATTATTAGTGGGGGAGGCAGTTATAATCCCGTTCTGGTCGAGATGATTAGGATTTATCTAAATGAATTTTATAGCGGCAAAAATATCGAGGTCTTGACTCAGGAAGATTTAGGATTTTCCAGTGAAGCCAAGGAAGCTGTAGCCTTTGCTGTCCTTGCCTATCAAACGATGAAAGGTAGGGCCAATAACCTCCCCCGGGTTACGGGTGCAAAACACCCTGTAGTATTAGGTGATATAACCCCGGGGAATAATTTTTACAGGTACCTGAACTGGTGAATTTCATAAAACTCAATATTATATATGAATCAATAATAATTAAATTCCCTGAAAGGGGATTATTTTTTTGCTATTCCCTGACAAACATTAGAGAAAATTTATTTTATTTAAAAATATTATTGACAATAATTAAAATTTGTAGTATTATTATAATAGTGATGAAAATTTTTGCTGCAAATATTTTCACAATACATTTTATAAATTGCAATAACGGGGTTGAAATCTAATGAATAATAGAAATACATATGAACAACTTATGTTTCAAATGAAGGTTAGTGAGTTATATTTCCTTGAAGGGTATGACCAGCAAAAAATTGGTAAAGTTTTAGGTTGTTCCACCTCTACTGTTTCTCGAGCATTAAAAAGTGCTAGACAAAATGGGATAGTTGAAGTTCGTATCAAGAATCCACTGAAAGAAGCGAGGGACATTGCAAATAAATTAAAAGAAAAATACTCTCTGAAGAAAGTTATAGTGGTCAGAGGTATATATAGTGAACCACAAACCTTTAGAAAAGCAATAGGAATCGCTGCAGCTGAATTGGCAGGTAATATACTTGAGGATGGTCATATTGTTGGCATATCAAGTGGAAGAACGATATATGAAATGATAAAATCTCTCCACCTATTTAGTAAAGACCTTGATATAGAGGTAATACCTTTGTTGGGAGGAATGGGTATAGTTGAAACCAAGTTTCAGATTAATGAATTATCAAGGATGTTTGCTAATAATTTTTCCGGGAAATCCAAGGTTCTAAACGTTCCAATTGTAGTTAAAGAAAAAAAGACACATGATTTATTAATGGAAGAAAAGGGGACCAAGGAGATCACTAATATCTGGAAAAAACTTGATATAGTTTTTGTGGCTATTGGTCCGCCAGCTTCCGTT
The DNA here is from genome assembly GCA_029981855.1 of Halanaerobiales bacterium. Lineage (GTDB taxonomy): Bacteria > Bacillota > Halanaerobiia > Halanaerobiales > DTU029 > JARRCS01. Next base: position 4,620 of record JARRCS010000012.1, read on the forward strand.
TTACCACCATTAATTAGTAATTACTCTAATTTGAGTAAAGATGAAGAGAATTTAATTCAATCTAATGCTGTGGGGGATATTTGCGGACGTTTTTTTGACAAAGATGGTAATGAATGCAAGACTAATGTTAGTCAGAGGATAATTAGTATAGATTTTAAACTATTAAAAAAGGTGCCTTGCCGTGTTGGTATAGCTGGAGGAAAAGAGAAGGTTGATGGTATCAGGGGAGCTTTATCAAAAGGACTTATTAACATATTAGTTACTGATGAGGAAACAGCAAAGAGCGTTCTCAGAAGAACTAAATAATTATGATTTACATAAAAAAGAAAAGGAGTGGTGACAGTTGAAAGCGGCAGTCTACAGGGGGCCGGGCAAACTTAAAATAGAGGAAGTAAAGGCTCCTATAATTGAGAAAGATGACGAAATTTTGGTCAAAGTCAAAGTTTCAGCTATCTGTGGTACCGATATAAAGACATACCTTCATGGGCACCATGCATTTAAACCACCAGTCATCTTAGGTCATGAATTTGCCGGAGAGGTAGTAGAAGTGGGAAAAGATGTTGAGATTTGTGATGTAGGAGATAATGTGACCGTAGCACCATTTATAAACTGTGGTAGATGTCTTTTCTGCAGGAAGGGTGTACCTGAACTGTGCGAAAAGAGATATTTTCCGAGCAATGGCTCTTTTGCGGAATTTGTAAAAATATCACAGTCGTATGCTGAACTAGGAATAGCAGCAATTCCTGAGGATATAGATTTACAGGAGGCAGCTCTTACCGAACCCCTTGCCTGTGTTATTAATGCAATTGATGATTGCAAGATTCAATTAAGTGATAAAGTTATGATTATCGGCGCTGGGCCGATGGGATTGTTAAATTTAATGGTAGCTCAACTCAGGGGAGCGAGCCAGATAATTGTCAGCGAGCTTGTGGCGGAAAGAAGAAAAGTTGCATCTGATCTGGGAGCAACTGTGATTGATCCGACTAAGGATGATCTATCCTCTTTTATTTCTGAGTTAACAGATGGAGCTGGTGTGGATGAACTGATAATTGCAGTGGCCAATACGGAAACAGCCGAATCAGTCCTGAACTTTGTTCGCCCGGGTGGAAAAATAATGTTTTTCGGTGGTTTTCCCAGTTCGTCTTCTCTAACTTTGGATCCCAACCTCATGCATTACCGTCAGGTTTCTCTTCTGGGGAGTTCAGGTTTTACCCCCCAACAATTTAAACAGGCGGCTGAGTTAATCAACCATGGTAAGATTAATGTTAGTAAGTTGATTACTCATAGTTTTCCTCTTCAGGAGATTAAGGATGCTTTTGATTTATCAATTGCCCATCAAGGATTAAAAATTGTTGTATCTATATAATAAATTTAAAGATAGAAGGGAGATTAAAAATGTTTGGTAAAAAGAATCGTTTAGCAAGGATTATGAATCCGGAGAATGGGAAGTCTTTAGTAATGGCTATGGATCATGGAATGGTATTAGGTCCTACCCGGGGAATTGAGAAACCAGATAGTACACTTAAACTTCTTGAAGGGTTTATGAATGCAGTAATAATCAATAAAGGCATTTTAACTACTGCGTTTGTTCCTGATGGGAAGACTGGAATTATTTTAAGAGTATCGGGAGGCCCCACTATAATAGGAAACGATCTCAGTACAGAAGGTATTACTACATCAGTGGAAGAGGCTCTTCGTTTAGGTGTTGATGGGGTAATAATCAATGTTTTTGTTGGAACAGAAAATGAAAGCTCTTCATTAATCTCATTTGCGAGAATGGCTGATGAATGTCACAAATATGGTTTGCCTGTTATCGGTGCAACTGCCGTAGGAAAGGATAAGGAAAAACACTTTGACCCTGACTATGTAAAATTAAGTGCCAGGGTTGTGGCTGAATTTGGAGCAGATATTGTTAAAACCTATTATACTGGTGAAAGGTTTGAAGAAGTGGTAGAAGGTTGTCCTGCTCCTATTTTGCTTGCCGGGGGACCACATGCAGACACGGATGAGGAAACACTGATAATGGTTACTGAGGCTTTAGAAAAGGGAGCAGCAGGTATAGCAATGGGTAGAAGGATCTGGCAAAGTGAGGACCCACGAGGGATGATTAAGGCTTTATACGGAATAATCCATCAAGATTGGTCAGTTGAAGAGGCTATATCAAGTATGAAAAAATAGAAGAAATGAGCGATATATTATGGATAAAGAAGAATTAGTTTTAAAAGCAAAAGGGCTTACGAAAACTTTCCCAGGAGTACTGGCTCTAAATAATGTTGATTTTGAGTTAAGGAAGAATGAAATCCATGCTTTAGTAGGAGAAAATGGGGCCGGTAAGTCTACTTTTTCCAAAATACTGGCAGGAGAGCATACCCCAACCAAAGGTGAGATTTATTTTAACGGTGAAAGAGTGAATATACATAATACATTTCACGCTCTGAATCTCGGCATAGGTATGGTTTATCAGGAACGAAATCTAGTTCCTCATTTTACGGCAGTTGAAAATATTTTCCTGGGAAAAGAGATTTTAAATTTCGGTTTTCTCTGTACCGATTTAATGGAAGAAAAGGTTTACAGTATGATGCAAAAATTAGGTGTTGAGTTTGAAATTGATCAACCAGTTAATCAATTAGGACCCTCAAAACAGCAAATGGTAGAAATTATTAAAGTTCTTTTATTAGAACCTCAGGTAATGATTTTTGATGAACCAACCTCAAGTCTGACAAAGAGTGAAACCAGGGCCTTTTTTAACCTGATTAAGACTTTGAAAGAAAGGGTTTCTATAATTTTTATATCTCACCGTTTGGAAGAAGTCTTTGAGATTAGTGACAGGATAACCGTTTTTAGAGATGGAAAAAAGATATCTACTGTTAGAACCAATGAAGTTTCAGAGAATGATGTAATAAAGATGATGGTTGATAGAGAGATAAAGGAGTTATATCCTAAGGCTAATATTTCTATAGGGGATTCTTTACTTGAAGTAAAGGATTTAAATTCCGGCAGTTTAAAGGGGATAAATTTTCAAGCCCGAAGGAGAGAAATTGTTGGATTTTTCGGTATGGTTGGTTCTGGGAGATCGGAATTAGCGGAGGTTATATTTGGTTTGAGGAAATTAGATAAAGGTGAAATTATTTTTGAAGGAGAGAAAGTGTATCCAAAATCTCCTGAAGTAATGATCAATAAGGGTGTCTACTTTATCCCTGAAGACAGAAGAGTACAGGGATTAAATCTTGAGATGGATGTAAAGACGAATCTATCAGTGGTTCATTTGCCTATGGTCTGTTCAGGCCCATTTATTGACAGGAGAAAGGAAAATAGTCTGGCTAATAATCTGGTAGAAGAGTTTGATATCCGGGTGGCCAACCTGCAACAAAAAGTAAGGAATCTAAGCGGGGGTAATCAACAAAAAGTAGTAATTGGGAAATGGTTAGCCAGAAAAGCAAAAATGTTGATTATGGATGAAGCAACAGCAGGAATCGATGTCGGGGCAAAAAGAGAGATCTATAAGATAATGGTTGATCTTGCAAAGAATGGGATTTCAATAATTTTTATTTCTTCTGACCTACCGGAATTAATGGGTATGTGTGACCGGATTTATGTAATGAATCAAGGAAGAATAACTGCAGAATATCACAGGGAGAATTTTTCACAGCAGAATATCTTACAAAATGCAGTAACAGATAAAAAGGATTAAATATTATTGAAAGGTGAGAAATAAGATTATGAGTATTAATACAAGTGTTAAAAAACAGCCTCTAAAAAGTGATTTTTTTGAAAAATATGGGGTTTTAGTTGGTTTGGGTTTGCTGATTATCTTCTTCTCTATTAAAACCCCGAGGTTTATTAGTGCGAGGAATATTATCAGTCTGCTCAGACAAATCTCAATACTGTCTTTATTATCCAGCGGTTTAACATTTAGTATGATTCTTAATGAATTTGATCTCTCTGTGGGCGAAATTGCTGGGTTAAGCGGGGTGCTGGTAGTAACTTTACTTATAACCGGGTACAGTTTTTTCCTTTCAATTTTAATAGTATTAATCATAGGCATTCTTTTTGGTTTTCTTAATGGGATAATTGTTACTAAACTAAAAATTCTATCATTTATCGCCACACTTGCTATGTCAACTATCGCCCTGGGAGTTAATTACTTTATTACCAGAGGGAAGCCTATTTATGGTGAATTTCCCGCAGGTTTTAAAGCTATAGGAAGAGGATATATTGGGTCAATTCCGGTTCCGGTTATTGTTGCTTTTGTAGTTTTAATCCTGGGAGTAGTTTTAACCAAAAAAACAAAATATGGACGCTATATGTATGCTATAGGAGGAAATATAATAGCCGCTAAACATTCCGGAATCAATACCGACAGGTACCGTATTTTGGGGCTAACTCTATCCGGACTATCTGCTGCTATTGGAGGTATTGTCTTAGCTTCCCGTCTTGGTTCCGGCCAGCCAACCGCTGGAAGCGGGTATATGCTGGATTGTTTTGCCGCCGTATTTTTGGGCACCGCCATTTTTGGCAGAAAGGTGGCTAATATAACAGGTACATTTATCGGGGTAGTCATTATTGGGGTTTTGAGTAATGGGTTAACTATGATTGCTGTGCCTTACTATTATGAATATATGGTTAAGGGGTTAGTTTTAATAGGAGCCGTATCCCTTACCAGTGTTCTCGGGCATAGCAGATAAATTGAAAAAGGAGGTGTAAGGATAGAGGGTACAGTCGTAAAAATTATCTTTAATAATATTAAAAAGGGGGAGAAAAATGAATAATATCAATAGGTTGACTGTAGCTTTATTATTAGTATTGTTAATATTTGGGTTAGCAGCTAATGTTGGTGCTGAAGGAGTAAAACTCGGGTATGTAACGGCAACTATTACGGCAACATCTCAGGCAAGAGAAGCAAAGGTGGTTGAAGAGTGGTGTGAGGAGAAAGATTGGGATTTAACAATAAAGAATGCCAATGGTTCATGGGCTGAATACACTAATGCTATCGAGACTTTTGTACAAAGCAATGTAGATGCTATTATCGTTAGTAATGCAAATCTGCCCAGCATAAAACCAGCTATTGAGGCTGTGAATAAGGCAGATATTCCGCTTATTGCTATTGATTCCGGCTGGGCTCCAGGTGTACTTGTGAATATTACATCTAATAACTTTGTAATGGGGGCACAGATTTCCAGCTATTTGATGGACCGCCTGGGTGGGAAAGGAAATATAGTGGCTGTGAAGTTTAGGCAGCATTTTGGCTGTAGAAGAAGAGGATTAGAGCTAGATACCGTCCTGTCTGAGTTTCCGGAAGTAAAACTTCTTGATGAACATGAGATGCCTCCTGCTGGATTTGTAGAAGATACTCAGGCAACGATGGAAACCTGGTTGACCAGGTATGGTGACGAGATTGATGCAGTCTTTTGTGTCTTTGATGACCTTGCTTCAACTGTTGCTTTAACGATTGAGGCTGCCGGTTATACGAAAGATGATATCTTTGTAGTTGGCATAGATGGCACACAGCAGGCTTATGACCTGATAAGAAGAGACAGCCCTTTTGTAGCTACGATTGCTCAGCCCTTTGAAGGTTATGCAGAAAAAGCCTTGGAAATAGTAGAAGAGATTGTTGTTAAAGGTGTTGAACCAGAAAAGGCGACAGGTGGAATGCACGTAATCTATCTGAATGCACCGTTAATAACCGAAGCTAATGTTCCGGATAAGGGGAAGACTCCTTTTGAGTAGGTCTTAAAAAAGAGAATTATCATTTTTTGTGGAACCCTTTCTGGTACTCATTTAGAAAGGGTTCTACTAATTAAGGAGGCAACCAATGGAAAATATTTTTATTATGGGTGTTGATATAGGAACTTCCGGGTCCAAGGGAGTTATAATTTCTTCAGATGGAAAAGTAAAGGCAGAGGACTATATTGAACATGATCTCAGTATGCCACAGCCGGGCTGGGCAGAACACGATGCCGAGAGGGTCTGGTGGGGAGATTTCAAGGTATTATTAAAACATCTTGCTGAAAAATCCAATCTTAAACCCCGGCAGATTACAGCAATTGGGATAAGTGCCCTCTGCCCTGATTTGCTTTTAGTAGATAAAGATGATGTCTGTTTAAGGCCGGCAATCCTTTACGGGATTGATACCAGGGCAAAGGAACAAGTAAAAGAAATGAATAGTATTTTCGGGGAGGACTATCTTTTCAGGTTAACGGGGAATTCTTTGTCTGCTCAATCTTTATTGCCTAAATTAATGTGGCTTCGAGATAATGAGCCCGAGAATCTAAAAAAAGCGGAGAAGATGCTTACTGCTTCAAGTTTTATAGTCTTCAAACTTACAGGTAGTTACTGTATGGATTATTTAAGCGCCTCTGTAGGTGGATTGGTAGATATAAAAAAATATGAGTGGGCAACCGATCTGTTTAAAGAAATGAACCTTTCTCCAGAACTCCTTCCCGAACTGGGGTGGGCAACTGATATTGCTGGAAAGATAAGCTCTAAGGCCTCACAGGAAACAGGGTTAAAGGAAGGAGTACCGGTAATTATTGGGACCTGTGATGTAGCTGCTGAAGCGGTTAGTGCCGGAGTTTTAGAACCTGGGGAAACTATTTTAGTTTACGGTAGTACCATGTCTTATCTTCAATGTCTTAACAGGCCTATTTTACATCGCGGTCTTTTCAGTGGTTTATACTGTATTTCCAACTGTTTTTTTAGTGGTGGAGCTACAGCTACAGCTGGTTCATTAACAAAATGGTTCAGGGATAACTTTTCTCCACTAGAAAAGGCAGTTGAAAAACAAATTGGAATTAATGCTTATGAATTGCTGGATGATGAAGTTAACAAACTTGCTTCCGGCCCAAGTGGTCTTCTGGTTCTTCCCTTTTTTAGTGGAGCAAGGAGTCCTATTAATGATGAAGAAGCCAAGGGAGTTATTGCAGGACTTACATTATCCCATAATAGGACTCATATTTACAAGGCTCTTCTGGAAGGTATAGGTTATGAGATAAAACATAATTTTGAAGTGATGAAAGAGGCAGGTGTAGCTCCCGAAAAGATTATTGCAGTTGGCGGAGGAATCAAAGGTACTGTCTGGCCTCAGATAATCAGTGATGTTTTAGGAAAGGAGCAGTACTGCTTAGAACAGTCTTCAGGGGCGCCTTTAGGGGCGGCGTTTTTGGCCGGATTAGGAACAGGAATTATTCCTGATAGGTCTTTGATTAAAGAAAAGTGGATTAAAATTGGACGGGTAGTTAAGCCTTCACTTTCTACACATAATGTTTATCAAAAATATTACCAGATGTATCGTTCTTTTTATGAGAAGACAAAGAACTGTATCCACCAATTGGGAAAAGACTAGCCCAATAATTTTGTATCAGAAGGGAAGTTTCGAATTATGCCTTTAATAAATTTAAAAGAAGCTTTAAAGTGTTCGATTGATCAAAGGTATGCTGTCGGGGCTTTTAATATTGCTAATCATGTACTTGCTGAAGGAGTGATTCAGGCCGCAGAGATAAAAGGATTACCTGTTATTTTGAATATTGCTGAGGCCCATTTTAAAATCCTTGACATGAATCATTTTATGCATTATCTTTTAGACAGGGTTAACTGCTCGTCGGCACCTATTGTGGTGCATCTGGACCATGGATATACCTATGAAAATATCATAAAAGCAATTCATTATGGATTTTCATCAGTAATGTTTGATGGGTCAAATTTATCTTACCAAGAAAATATTGATAAAACCAGGGAAATAGTCAAGATTGCCCATGCTGCAGGTATTAGCGTTGAGGCTGAATTAGGCTATGTAGCAGGTTTTGGTGAGGGGGGAAGTGAAAAAGATGAGAACATTTTTACTAAACCAGAACAGGCAGAAGAATTTGTTCAAAAAACGGGAATTGACGCCCTGGCGGTTTCTATTGGGACTGTTCATGGCATTTATAAGGGCAAACCCCATCTAAATTTTAAACTTCTTAAAGATATCCGAAATAGAGTAAGTATACCACTTGTTCTTCATGGAGGTTCCGGACTTAGGGACGAAGATTTTAAAAAGCTGATTTTATGTGGGATTAATAAAATAAATTTTTTTACAGGTAATTCGGCTGCGGCGGTTAATGCTATTAAAAAAGAAATAGAGAAAGAAAAGAAATTTGGTGGCTTTCCAGAACTCATACATATTGCTCAAATGAAGATAAAAGAAGTTACAGAGGAAAAAATTCAAATATTTGGGACTAAACCTTTGGGCTTAAAAGGAGATTGAACTCTTTTGTAGAACTACTAATAAAGGAAGAAATTTAGGGGTGATGGGAGGTTGAAAGAGATTATTTTTGTTATTAACCCTGGTTCTACTTCAACAAAAGTGGCCGTATTTAAGGGAGAAGAGGAGGTCTGGCAGGATACTATAAAACACTCTATTGAAGAGCTGGGAAGATTTGATAGAATAATTGACCAGCTGGAGTGGCGCCGGGAACTGATCCTGAATGCTATTAAAAAAGCTGGATTTAAGATAGGTGACTTTGATTGTATAGTTGCCAGGGGAGGGGCCGGTCTGGATCCCATTCCCGGGGGAGTATATAAGATTGATGAGGTGATGGTTGAGGACCTCGAGCAGGGCAAAAACGCTGAACATGCCTCTAACCTGGCCGGGATTATAGCCTACAGGCTGGCTAAGGAGTATCACCTCCCTGCTCTGACGGTTGATCCAATTACGGTAGATGAATTTGAACCTGTGGCCAGGTTATCTGGACTTCCCGAACTTTCCAGGCGCTGCCAGTCCCATGCCCTTAATCTTAAGGCTATAGCCAGAAGAACTGCTAAAGATCTGGGCGGCAAGCTGGAAGAGATTAACTTAATTGGAGTCCATCTGGGGGGCGGGATTTCGGTGGCACCGCTGAAGGGGGGCCGGATAGTTGATGTTAATAATGCTAACCAGGGCGGACCCTATTCCCCGGAGAGGACGGGGACCCTGCCGGTGATGGATCTGGTGGATTATATCTACCGGGAAAAACCGTCCCGGGATGCCCTCAAGAAGAAGCTGGTAGGGAAGGGTGGTTTAACCGCCTACCTGGGAACCAATGACTGTCAGAAGATAGAGCAGATGATTGAACAGGGTGATAAGAAGGCCGAATTGGCCTATCAGGGGATGATTTACCAGATTGCAAAGGAGATCGGGGCTATGGCAACGGTTCTTTTGGGTGAGGTTACTGCCATTTTTATTACCGGCGGGCTGGCTCGTTCGGAGTATATCGTTGAGGGGATAAAGAGCAGAGTCAGTTTTATTGCCCCGGTTCTGGTCTATCCAGGGGCTGAAGAGATGAACCATCTTGCCTGGGGTGCTATCAGGGTTTTATCCGGTAAGGAAAAAGTAAAGATTTATGCCCGGGAGAGGTTAAAGGTGGGGGATTTAGATGATTAAGGATTTTGATGAGCTACTAGCCAGAGCCGGAAGGAGAGAAACTAAAAGGCTTGTAGTCGCTGCAGCCGGTGATGAAATGGTACTCAAGGCGGTTAAACATGCTCAGGAAAGAAAACTGATTAAACCTGTTCTGGTCGGGGACAGGGATCAAATTGATAAAAATGCAGATAGAGTTGGCTTAGACCTTTCCCGGATTGAGGTGATTAATCTCCCCTCCGGGCCTGAGGCCTGTGAAAGGGCCGTCCAGCTGGTCAGTTCCGGGGAGGGGGATATCCTGATGAAGGGAATGGTAGAAACCCCCATCATCATGAAGGCCATCCTGAATAAGGAATATGGCCTGAGAACTGGACGTTTAATCAGCCATATTGCCATGATCGAATCCAGGACCCTCGGACGTCTGCTTTTTGTTACCGATGGGGGAATGAATATCAAACCCGACCTGATGCAAAAAAAGGAGATAATCGAAAATGCAATTGAGATCGCTCATGAGCTGGGTTATGAGAGGCCCAGGGTTGCCATTCTGGCTGCTATCGAAAAGGTGAATCCGGATATGCTGGAGACGGTCGAGGCAGCCATCTTAGCAAAAATGGGGGATAGGGGGCAGATCAGGGGAGGAATAATCGATGGTCCGCTGGCAATTGATAATGCTATTTCGGAGGAGGCGGCCAGGATAAAGGGAATCAATAGCCTGGTGGCCGGGAGGGCTGATATTTTACTGGTACCGGAGATTGTAGCGGGCAATATTCTTGGTAAGAGTCCCGTCTATTTTGCCGGAGACCGGATCGCCACGGTTATCGGTGGTACCTCCCATCCGGTGGTTTTAACCTCCAGGGCCAGTACGGCCGAGATTAAACTGATCTCTATTGCCGCCACCGTTTTGATGGCCGACAATCAGAACTCGTAAACCTGGTATTTTGGAATGATGAAAAAGTAGTTTTAGTAATTTATCAGATTATATTTGGTTTAAGTTAAAGTGATTGGACCTCAGTAAAGCCAGGAGAAATATAAGTGAAATCAATCAGCAGAAAAATATAACAATTTTTAGAGAGGAAATGAAATTTTATTTTTCCTTCTGATTCACCAAGACTCATTTGTAACAAATTAGCTTCGCCATAATATATAACATAGTAAATTTGTTGATGCCGGAAACTATGTTATCAATATGATATATTTTCCTAGACATTAAAAAATTTCTAAATATCTCTCCGGCATCTATTTGTGGTTTTCTTTAAAAGTTACGAACGATAGTGGTTAATTAAAAGTGAGTATTAATTTAAAGAAGGAGGGAGAAGGTTTTTATGAGTACCTCAGTACTGTTGTTGATTGGCATTGTGATCTATCTCGTGGCCTATTTTACTTACGGACGGGCCCTGTCAAATAGGGTAGTTGGCTCCGATGATTCCAGGTTAACACCGGCCCACAGTAAAAATGATGGGGTAGACTTTGTCCCGGCGAAACCGGCGGTTCTCTTCGGTCATCACTTTGCCTCTATAGCCGGTGGTGCACCGATCCTCGGGCCTGCTCTGGCTATCGCCTGGGGCTGGTGGGCAGGACTCCTCTGGATCTGGCTGGGTAATATCGTTATCGGTGCTGTTCATGATTATCTGGCTATCATGGCTTCGGTCCGGTATGAAGGAAAGTCGATTCAGTGGATAGCAGGTAAGATGATGAAGAAGAGGACTTCTTATATGTTTCAGGTCTTTGCTTATCTGGCCCTCGTACTGGCTCTGGCAGCTTTTTCAACATCCCTGGCAAAATTATTTATTTCCAATCCCAATATTGCCAGTGCTGCCCTCTGGTTCATTCTGGCAGCTGTAATTACCGGATGCCTGCTCTATAAAGTAGGGGTTAATTTTGCTACCGGAACGGTTATCGGGCTGGTTTTGACCGCCACAGCCATCTGGCTTGGCATGGTGTTCCCCTTAAGTTTAAGTTACCGGGCTTGGATGGTAATCTTCTTTATCTATATGATGGTTGCCAGTGCCCTGCCGGTCTGGATACTTCTACAGCCCAGGGACTACTTAAATGCCTATATCCTGGTATTAGGCCTCCTGGGTGGGGTTATTGCCCTGATCTTCGCTGGCAGTCAGATGGAAGTCGCCGGTTTTACTAGTTGGAATGCTAGGGTTGTAGGTGGGGTAAGTTCGCCTTTCTGGCCGGTAATCCCGCTGGTGATTGCCTGCGGTTCCCTTTCGGGGATCCACGCCCTGATCGGTTCGGGAACTACCTCTAAGCAACTGGATAAGGAGACTCAGGGATTAATTGTTGGTTACGGGGGTATGCTGACCGAAGGTTTGCTCTCTACCGTAGTCACCGTCAGTATAGGTGCCTTCGGGCTGCTTGTCTTAAAGGATGTTTCTACTCAGTTAGGTGAGATGGGGATAGTCTTTGATAAATTGAAGGAGCCCCTTTATTTTGGTATGAACTATATCAAGTCAATCGGTGCTGTTGGCGGGCCGCTGGGTATCTTCGTCCGGAGTTACGGTTGGGCTGTTAATCATGCTTTTGGAATACCGGCAAAAATCGGTGCTATCTTCTCCAGCCTCTGGGTATCTGCCTTTGTTTTGACCTCCATGGATACGGGGGCCAGAGTCGCCCGCTTTGCCTGGGAGGAGGTACTTGAGCCTCTGAAGGAGACTACGGCCGGCTTACACAAGATTATTGCTAACCGCTGGTTCGGTTCGGCTCTAGCTTCCGGTATTAGTATTTTACTGGCCTGGGGCGGGGCCTATACCGTCCTCTGGCCAGCCTTCGGCGGTGCCAATCAGATGCTGGCAGCCGTTACCCTCTTGACCGTTACCCTCTGGGTTTATAAGGTCCGTGAGGTGGAAAATAGGTTCCTGTGGGGGGTAGCATTTCCGGCTGTTGCCCTCTGGCTAACTGTCTTTGCTGCTCTGGTCTGGTACTTAAGTGCGGTACCGGCAACCTTCTTGGTTCGCGGTTTCCTGGTTATTGAGATTATCCTGGCCCTGATTCTGGTCTATGACTTTATTAAATCGATGCAGGAACCCGGAATCCCGGGAAGTATCGATAATAACTTTACGGGCTAAGTGGTTTTGCCGGTATTGCCCTTTAGTTTAAAGCTATATCTCAAAAAATTTGTTGGTCTTGGCCGGTTATGATTTTATTATCTTTGATACCGCACCGACCGGCATTATTCTGAGGGTATTATCCCTACCGGCAGTAACCTTAAAGTGGACTGAGAATTTAATCAGGTTAAGGGTAAAAATACTGGAGAAGAGAAGGGCAGTAGCGAATATTATATTAATAAGCAGTGATACTACTACCGGTATAATGGTAATGAGATAATTAAAGGTGATTTAAATGAATAATACGATAATTATCCTGGCCTTGCTGGCCGGTCTGGTTAGTCTCCAGTACTGGCGCGGTAGGAAGATCAATCTATCCATTATCAGGCGGCTAGCAAATGAGCTGGAAAGGATTCTACAGCCGGTGGAGAAGGAATATATCTGGATCGGTGGCTATGTAGGGGTTATCGCAGAGTACGAGCTGAAAAAGAAAGAGTTTCCCGGGGTAAAGGCAACTATCTCTCTTTTGCCCCGCCACAGTTTCCTCTATTTTCCCTTTTCTCTGTTAATCGGGAGGAGGGACCGGGTTTATTTGTTAATTAAATCCGGTCAAAAGCTGACCTCCCGGGTTCACCTTAAACCGGGTAAAAGGGCAAGAAAACCTGCTCAGGTTGAAGACCTGGAACACGATACAGTCCAGATCGGAAGAACGGTTTTAAAGCGTTGGTATGATGATTTGGATGCTGCTGAAGAGCTTACCGGGGTTATTAAAGGATTGGCAGACCCTTCAGGTGTAAAGCATATTGCAGTCAATAAGGAAGAGAATGCTTATTATGCGGAGGTTAAGATCACCCACAATGCTCCGGTAAAGTTAATTAAGGCCTTTTTGCGTAGTAATTAAATACTATAGGAATTTGGGGCCATATTTTGGCCTCTTTAATTTTTTCTCGAAACTTTTATCTAGCAATGATAAAAATCACAGCACTATTATTAATAATACCTTATAATTACTATAGAACAAAATTGACCGTGTGTTATGTATCGTGGGTTATATATTAAATTGGTTAATAATCTCTTTAGTTTTGCTTATATGAGGTTTTATTTGAGGGACATTATGAAATAATTAGTTACTGGTATTGCTGGAAAGGGGGAATTAACATGGTAGTAAGAAAGATTGTTCATATTGATGAGGATAAATGTAATGGCTGTGGCTTATGTGTACCTGCCTGTCATGAAGGGGCTATTCAGATTATTGATGGTAAGGCCAGGGTTATAGATGATAAATTCTGTGATGGACTGGGAGACTGTATAGGTGAATGCCCGCAGGGGGCTATCTCGATTATCGAACGGGAGGCTGCTGAATATGATGAGGAGGCAGTTAAGGAGAGAATGACCCGGCTACAGAAGGAAGAAAATAGAGAGAAAGCCCACCATAAAAGGGCTCACCACAACGGTAGGGGTCACTATCACGTCGGCTGCCCCGGCAGCAGGATGATGGATTTAAGAAATACGGAAAAGGAAGAAGAAAAGGGAAAGCAAAAGTCCAATGTCGCAAAATCCGGAATTTCTTTCAGTTCCGAAGATATCGAACTTAAAATAAAATCCCAGTTAAAACAGTGGCCTGTTCAGTTAATGCTGGTCCCGGAGAAGGCACCTTATTTTGAGGGGGCCGATCTCTTAATTACTGCAGACTGTGTCCCCTTTGCCTATCCTGACTATCATCTCGACCTGCTGAAAGGCAAGAGTGTAGTCGTTGGTTGTCCTAAGCTAGATGATAATAGTTATTATATTGATAAATTAACCGCTATTTTCAGGGAAAATGATTTAAGGAGTATCACTGTAGTTTTTATGGAGGTGCCCTGCTGTTCGGGTCTGGTCAGGGCCGCCGAGATAGCCCTGTTTCAGTCAGGCAAGGATATCCCGCTGAATAAAGTGAAGATTGGAATTAAGGGTGATAAGCAAGCCTTGTAGAAAGCCGTCTTATTTTAGCTTATCTTTTTTTCCATGCCTAATATGGAATTTGCTGAAAAAAGATGAAAGTTCCGGGGTGATTAGATTCCCGGAACTTTTTCTTTCATTCGATCTACATAATGTCTTTCCAGAGCCAGAGAGACTATTCTCTTGATTATCTCATTATATTCAATTCCTGCCGCCCTGGCCATGGTGATGAAAGAGGAACGGTCAGCCTTAAGACTGGGTAAGGTATTTAGTTCAATTACATAGATTTTGCCCTCATTGGTCATCCGGAGGTCTACCCTGGCATAATCAGAACATCCAATAGCTTTATAGGCTTTGATAGCCAGTCCTTTAATTTTCTTATGGATGTCATCAGGGATAAAGGCAGGACAGATCTGTTGCATGGAGCGGGTATTTTTATTCTGTTGGGTATTTATATTATCAATATTGTTAAATCTCAACTCAAGGACCGGCAGGATTTCAGGCTGCTCATTGCCCCAGATTCCGACCGTAAACTCCCTGCCCGGAACAAATTCCTCTACCAGTGCTGCCTGCTGATAGCGGATATGTATTTCTCTGACCTTTTCCCGTAGCTGAAGATGATTTCTGACCACACTATTATAATCAATACCGAAACTGGCCCCCTCATGTAAGGGCTTAACAAAGAGAGGAAAGCTTAAATCTTTCCTTAGCTCTTCTTCATAATGATTGAATACCTGGAAGGAAGGGGTTGGGATGCCTTTGCCGAGCAGGGTATATTTGGTCAAATCCTTGTAAAGGGCGGTGAAATGAGCCTTCATACTGGAGCTTGTAAAGGGTAGTCCAGTTTTCTCTAATAGGGCGGCCGTTATTACCTGACTATTTTTTTCCTGCACTCCGGTAGAGTAATTAAAGATCAGATCAGGTTTCTCCTGCTGAACATTGGCCAGGAAATTTTCATCAACCGGTAAGAGGATGGTCTGACATCCGGAACTTTCCAGGGCTTTCTTAATACATTTGACAGCAATTTCCATCTTTTTAGCATTATATAGCTCTTCCGGAGTGGGTGAATCTATTTCGTAGGGGGTATAGGCAAGACCAACTTTAAGATTATTAAGCACTTAAACCACCTCTTCAAATATTATATTAGAGTATTTTGGATAAATTGGCTTTATCACAGATATAATTTAATATAATTAATTTACCTATTAATTATACTCTTATAATCATGAATAATCAATATAATTTAAAAATATATAACTGAAAAAGTAATTCATTATTTAATTAAAATCATCTAAACCAACATATGTTCATCCAGACATAAGGGGAAATTATGTTTGTATAAATAATTATTAATTTAAGTATTACTAAGAAATAATGAGAATATCATAGGAATTTTCTCTAATTATACCGTAAACAACATTAATCATGAAATTAAATTAAATATAGTCTTTGATTTTTTTATCAATAGCTAATAAAATTATCTTATAAACTACTGATATATTATATATCATATATTAATGCAAATTAATCTTCGGTATCTCGAGGAAGTGGTTTTGTGAAGATTATAAAAGAAAATATTACTGACCAAATTTATAACGTGTTAAAAGAAAAGATAATAAGACGTGATATAAAACCTGGGGAACAGATTAACCCTAAAGATATCGCCAATAAATATGATATTAGTATTATGCCGGTCAGGGATGCTTTATTAAGGTTGGTAAATAAAGGATTAGTGGTGAATAAATCAAGGGTTGGATTTTTCGTGAAATCTTTTTCCTGTAAAGAAATTAAAGAGATTATGGAACTAAGAAAAATGTTTGAAACCTATTGTCTAAGAGAAAATTTTGATTTGCTGGATAAAATACGAATCAAACGAATAAAAAATTATATGTCTGCTATTGAGGGAAACTTAACCAGGGAAGAATTTGATAAAATTGATTTTGAACTACATGATTACTTTATTAATGTATCTAATAATAGTTATTTGATTAAAAATTACTCTCAATTAATTGATTTCTTTCATTTATTCAGAGGATTAGATATTGACCGCCTTAAAGAAGCTCATCAGGAACATCAGGAAATTTTAAATGCAATTTTGGATAATGATAGGTCAAAGGCGGTAGAAAAATTAGAAAGACATATTGAAATGGTAACTTTAGCAATTTTAAATAACTTAAAAGGAGACCAGGATACTAGCAGCGCATCCTGATAAGAAACATAATTAATATAAGAATATTGATATGTTTTATTTAATATATATATAATTTAATAATAGAAATTATTTTCCAATTATACTTTATAAGATAATAAGTTAATCAAAGTTATAAGATTATAAGATTATAAGCCCTCTTGATAATACTTTTGTTACTAATAATAGGGGGTGATTTTTTTTTTAATATAGTTTATAGTTTGTATAATATGAGGAACTGTGTTTAATAATTTGGAATAAATTTAAGAAAAGGGAATGATGGACTAGGGTTTTTGGTACTGGTTGTTTCTGGACAGGCATTATACAATAATTTATGGCTAAACTAAGGAAGAAGTTTTACTTGATAATAATAAGCCGGTAGTTACTTGCGATAAATCAATGGATATGTTTGAAGGGGTTGTTTTAGTATGAAAGTTGATTTCTATTACCCGGAAATTGCAGGTGTCGAAATTCCTGACAAAAATTTGTTGGGAGTATTCAAACCTAACATTAGGGATTGTAATCTTAATGTAGAAGATTTAATATTAGAAACCCTAAATAAACCAATTAGTACTAAAAAATTAAACCAGGAGCTAAACTCAGGGGACAAGATTTTAATTCTATCAGATGATAATACCCGTGCTACCCCGGTTGATAAGATTTTAAAAGTTTTATTGCCTTATCTCCATGATCTAGGGATTAAAAAAGAAGATATTATCATTCTGATGGCATTAGCAACTCATAGACCTATGAGTCGGCAAGAATTAATTTCTAAGTTGGGACAGCAAATAGTTGAGGAGTATAAGGTAGTCAACCATCTCTGGGATAAGGAAGAACAAAATATTTATTACGGGAAAACCTCAAAAGGTATTAAAGTATATGGAAATAAATTAGTAAAGGAAGCTGATTTTATTATCGGATTAGGTCACATAGTACCTCACAGGGTAGCAGGATTTTCAGGAGGAGGAAAGATTGCTCAACCAGGTGTGTGTACAGGAGTAACAACTGGTGAGACTCACTGGATGAGTGCTTTGGTTCCGGGTACTGAAATTATAGGAAAAAGGGATAATCTAATTAGGGAACAAATAGATGAAGCTGCTAGACTAATGGGATTAAACTTTATAATTAACGTAGTGCAGGATCTAAAAGGGAGAGTAGTAGGGGTATTTGCTGGCGATCTAGTTGATGCTCATCGTGTAGGGTGTGAATTAGCTAAAGAAGTGTATGGGGTCAAGATTCCAAAAGCTGATATCATTATTACAGATTCATATCCGGCTGATATTGAATTATGGCAGGCGGCAAAAGGAATTTATTCTTCCGAGTTAGTGGTTAAAGAAAATGGCTATGTTATATTAGTAACCCCCTGTCCTGAGGGAGTGGCTAAAACCCATCCTGAAATCGAAGAATTTGGATATCAAACTTTAGAAGAAACAGAAAAGCTTATAAATGAAGGAAAATTAAAAGAGATGAGTGTAGCTGCTCATTTAGTTCATGTTGGTAGGGTTATAAAAGAAAAGGCTAATGGAATTTTGGTTTCACCCAATATCCCTAATGAAGTTAAAGAGAAATTAGGTTTTATTTCAGCTGATTCTGTACAAGAAGCATTATCTTATGCTTTAAATAAAAAAGGTAAAGATGCTTCTGTTGTTGTTATGTTACATGCAGGTGAGATTTTACCAATTAATTCAGAATAATATTATAGGGAATTATAGGAGCTTTTTACTTTTTAATATAGGATGAATATTTTAGGATATTAAAACATCGTTACACAATGTGGAACGAAAGGATTCAATACTAGAGTTATGACAATCTAAACCCAAAATGTTCATTGAAAAATTAATATATAAAATGTCAAAAGGAGTGTTTATAGCTAATGTTACTTTATTTAACGCGCAAAAAAAATGTAGCTTATTTTAACCAATGGGGGTGTTTTTGTTGAGTATGACATCAAGAGAGAGAGTTTTAGCAGCAGTAAATTTATCTATTCCGGACAGGGTTCCCATGGATTTAGGAGGTAGTACTTGCTCAACTATTACTATAGAACCTTATCTAACATTAAAGAAGATGCTCGGTTTTGAAGGGGAAGCAAACATAGTCACGAAAATATACCAGACAGTTTTTGTCGATAGGCCTGTGGCAGAAGCCCTTAATGTAGATACCTGTATGGTTCATGCCAGAGATCCAAAACTACCACCACAAGAATCTCCAGATTTATTTACCAGCGATTGGGGAATAACATACCAACGAACCAGTAAAGGTGATAATTTTTATTGGGATATTGTTAAAAACCCTTTAAAGGGAGCTACTATTGAAGACTTAGAGAATTATCCCTGGCCTGACCCATTTTCTCCTGAAAGAACAGAAGGATTAAAACAAGAAGCTAAAAAGCTGCATGAGGAAACAGATTATGCAGTTATTGGTAATATTGGTTTTTCCGGTATTTTCGAGGCCAGTTGGATGCTCAGAGGATTTGAAGACTTCTTAGTCGATCTTATGGTTAACAAGGATTTTGCACATGCTCTATTACGAAAAGTAACTAATATAATGATTGATAGATATAAGGGTTTTTTAGACGAAGTAAAAGATTATCTTGATTTAGTTTTCATTGGTGATGATCTGGCTACTCAGGCAGCCCCCATTATGTCAGTTGAAACTTATCGGGAAATGATAAAACCCTATCAGAAAGAGTACTTTGAATTTGTTAAAAGTTATTCTGGTAAAAAATTAATCTATCATAGTTGTGGAAATATTGTACCTATATTAAATGACCTAATTGAGATAGGTGTTAATGCAATTAATCCGGTACAGGTTTCTGCAGATAATATGGATCCAATTTATCTTAAAGAAAAGTTTGGTGACAGGGTTTGTTTCTGGGGAAGTGTAGATACTCAAAGGGTTATGAGTAAAGGTACACCTGAGGAAGTACGTAAAGAGGTCCTGGAAAGAATTAAAGTATTTGGTCAGAATGGCGGTTTTGTTTTGGCTCCGGTTCACAACGTACAGTTTGATGTTCCGGCCGAGAATGTTCTTGCCCTTTACGAAACTGGCTATAAGTATGGAAAATATCCATTAGATGTTTAATAAAAAATGTCAAATTAATAAATTTACTATATATTTCACAGCAATATACCAGGTATAAGATATAATTTTAGATAAAGCAATTTATTTTAGCAATTATTTATTAGTGGTAGGAGGTGATACAAAAAATAATTGAATAGAATATTATTAAAATAATAGAAAACATTGGAAAAACTTAAAAAATGTAAAAATTTAAGGAGGATTTTAAAACATGAAAAAGAATTATCTGAAAATTATTGTTCTATCTTTATTTTTAACATTTGTTGTCAGTAGTCTGGTTGGAGCTACAACTCTAAAGATTGCTAACTATTATGCGGTAGATCACCCTGTAAACCAAATATTAAGAGAAACATTTAAGCCTATGGTAGAAGAAGGAACTAATGGAGAGATTAAGGTACAAATATATCCTAATAATCAGTTGGGTGCTGAGGTTGAGTTCTGTGAAGGCGTAAAACTGGGGACAATTGAAATGGCTATGTCTGGTAATATGTGGGAAAACTATGTGCCTATCTTTAAGGTAAATCAGTTACCATATATGTTTGTTAACTATGACCATGCTAATGCAGTACTAAATGGTCCTATTGGTGAAAAAATTTATAGCCATTTAGAAAAGATAGGAGTTAAAGTGCTGGCATCATTCCCAAATGGATTTAGGGTTGTATCTAATAATAAAAAGCCAATTCGCTCTATCGAAGATTGTAAAGGTATCAAACTACGTGTTTTCCAGGGTGAAGTTATTATTAAAGAAATGAAGGCTTTAGGTTTTGATACCGTTGTTATGCCTTTTAGTGAAATCTTTACTGCCTTACAGCAGGGGGTTGTTGACGGGCAGGATAATCCACTTGCCACTGCTTACTATGCAGGTTGGTATGACGTACAAAAATATGTTGCTATTACAAATCATATGTATAGCCCAGGATATATAGTTATAAATAAAAGGGTTTGGGATAAGCTTTCTGTAGAGCAACAAGATTTACTTAAAGAGGCAGCTCGGGTTACTGCTGAAAAAATATTAGATGCAGTTCGCAGCCAGACTGATGAAATAGTTAAAGAGATTACTAGTAAGGGTGTTATTGTAACCCATCCTGACCTGAAACCTTTTATTGAAAAGGTCCAGCCAATAATAAATGAATACCGTGAAAAGTATCCTATCATTGATGAGATTCAAGAACTGGGTAAAGAATACCTTTAATTCGTTAAATGAAATTATTGGCCAGGTACTGGTTTTTCAAACCAGTACCTGGTCTTTGAAGGGATGATGATTTTGAATAAAGCTCTTAATACCTTATATAAGATTGTGGAATTATTAATGATAATTATGTTAGTACTAATGGTTTTTTCAATTTTTTTAAATATAATCTTCAGGTATTTTGGATCAGCATTTTCCTGGGTAGATGAAGTAAGCAGATTAACCTTTGTATGGATGTCATTTTTAGCTGTTACAGTAGCTTTCAAAAAGGGTTTGCATCCGTCCTTTGATATAATACTGGAAAAATTAGATAATAAAAAGGCTAAAGTATTGTTAACCATTATTAACTTGTCAATCTTGGTTTTTTTACTCATTCTTTTAAAAGGCAGTATAGACTATAATACCCAGATATACTTTCAACGAACAGCAATTTTAGGAATTTCAGTATCATGGAAATATTCTGCGATTCCAGTTACAACAGTTATAATGTTTCTGGAGACAATAAATAAACTTATTATGATCTGGAAAAAAGATGAGATAGAAATAAAACAAAGCAAAGGTGGGGTGTTATAGATGACTGTACTCTTAACCTTTTTAGGTTCTTTAATAGGGTTAACTATATTAGGGATTCCAATAGGATTTGTTATTGCTATAACATCAATCATTATAATGTATTTAATAGGTATGCCTGAACCAATGATCCTGGCAAGAAGACTGGTAACTGGTGTTGATATTTTTACACTGTTGGCTATTCCCTTTTTTATGTTGGCCGGAGAAATAATGAATAAGGCAGGATTAGTTGAAGATATACTTAAATTTGCTAATGCTATTGTTGGACGCTTAAAAGGTGGTTTAGCTTATGTAAATATTGTAGCGAGTATGTTGTTTGCTGGTATAAGTGGTTCTGCAGTTGCTGATACAGCAGCTTTAGGTTCTTTAGAGATACCGATGATGGAAAAGGATGGTTATGACAGGCCTTTTTCTGCTGCTATTACTGCTTCAGCAGTAATAGGTCCGATTATTCCTCCCAGTATTCCAATGATAATCCTGGGGTCTATCGGCCAATTATCTATTTCTAAACTATTTTTGGGCGGAGCTATTCCTGGAATTCTAATAGGGCTTTCTCTTATTCTTGTCTCTTATTTTATCGCTAAGAAAAGAGATTACCCAGTTAGCAACCAGCGAATAAGTTTAAGAGAATTTTCCCAGATTTTTAAAAATACTATATGGGCATTAATACTGCCTATAATCATATTAGGAGGAATTATTGGAGGTATTTTTACTGCTACTGAGGCCGGTGCCATTGCAGTAATTTATGCGGTTATAATTTCATTTACGGTATATGATGTAAAACTAAAAGATTATCCTGATATACTAAAAGGAGCAGCTTTAAATACAGGAATAGTTGTTTTAGTTTGTGGGGCTGCAATGACTCTAACCTGGTATTTGGCGGTAGCTCAGTTGCCTCAGATTTTAACCTCCATCTTAATGGGTATTACCAAAAATCCGTTAATCTTTTTATTTGTATTAAATCTACTATTGTTCGTTGTAGGAATGATTATTGACCTGACACCTGCTTTATTCCTGTTGGTTCCTATTTTATTACCTGTCATTAAAGCCTATGGTATTGACCCAATTCACTTTGGCGTTATTATGGTTGCTAACCTTTGCATAGGTTTAATTACCCCACCAGTGGGTACAGTATTATATGTTACTAATTCCATTTCTAAGGTAAAATTGGATAGACTCGTTAAAGAACTGGTGCCTATGTACGTTGTACTCTTTATAGTTTTAATGATCATTACCTATGTCCCAAAATTAATATTATGGCTACCTTCTTTAATTTAAACAGCCTTTGGAAATATTATAAACAAACATTAGCACATTAACCCCATGTTAATTTACAGGAGATAATCTAAATATGCATGTAGATTATTAGTAGTAGATATTCATGCCATCATCTGTACAGGAAGCTCTGGCTTATGTCCCTTGAGAAAAAAGGAGAAGAAGCTATCATAAGCCGGATGCTCTATGCGGGAGAAATTTTACCTATACTATAAGATAAAAGGAGGTTTTTTGATGGCTAAATTTAAGGTTTTAGTAACAGATTATGAATATAAGACTTTGGAGTATGAAGAGAAGGTATTGGCAGAGATCGATGCAGAATTGTTAAAGGCTCAGTGTAAGACAGAGGAAGAGGTAATTGAAGCAGCCAAAGAAGTAGATGCCCTTTTAGTTCAGTATGCCCCGATAGGTAGGAAGGTTTTTGCAGCATTACCACGGTTAAAGGCTGTTGCCCGTTACGGGGTTGGTGTTGATGTTATAGATTTAGAGGCAGCTACCGAACATGGTGTATATGTTGTCAATGTCCCCGATTACTGTGAAGATGAGGTATCGGATCATACCCTTGCTTTACTTATGGCCTGTACCAGAAAAGTAGTCTTACTTAATAATGATGTAAAGGGTGGAAACTGGGATTTCAATATCTCTAAACCGATTTTCCGCCTTAGGGGTAAGACCCTGGGTATTGTAGGATTTGGGAAAATACCCCGTAAATTAGCAGAAAAGGCAAAAGCCTTTGGTCTTGAAATACTTGTATATGATCCCTTTGTAAATAAAGAGGTAGAGGAAGAATACGGAGTAAAATTATTAGAACTGGATGAGTTGATGAAGAGGGCTGATTTTGTTTCCATTCATGTTCCCTTAAATAAAAATACAAGACACATGATTAGTACCCATGAGTTTGAGTTAATGAAGGAATCCGCCTTTATAATCAATACTGCGCGTGGTCCGGTAATTGACGAAAAAGCCCTAATTAATGCTTTAAAAGATAATAAAATTGCTGGTGCTGCTCTGGATGTAATCGAAGAGGAGCCTATTGCCAAAGATAGCTCATTACTTGAAATGGATAATGTTATAATTACTCCTCATGTTGCCTGGTATTCAGAGGAAGCCCAGGTAGAGTTGCAGACTAAAGCAGCTCAGGGTGTAGCTGATGTACTGTTAGGTAAAGAGCCTAAGTATTTAGTTAATAAAGAGGTATTGAATAAATAATAAAAGAGATGATCATAAATCAGAAACAACGACAAAATTACCAGTTGAGTATGGCTGATCACCGCGGAAAATGGGAACCAACACCGTATACAGGTAATATTGCTAAATTAGTCAAAATGTTAACCAAAGATTTTTCATTTACCTTGATTGATTTCTAAAAAACACCAGTAAGCTTAAGATGGTTAATTATTCCATTTGGTCGAAAGGATTTATGAAACACTGTACTAGTTAGTTTTAGCCTGCTTAGGGCATTTAGAAGGAGGGTAAATTAAATAATGATTATTGATAGCCTTGAAAATGCTTCTTCTTACTATGGAATAAGTGAGAAATTAAAAAAGGCTTTTAAATTCTTAGAAGAACGAGACCTTGCAGAAATGGAAGTAGGTAAATATGAGATAGATGGAGAAAATATTTTTGCTATAGTGGATTCATATGAGACTAAGCCTGAGGAAGAAGGTGTTTGGGAAGGACATCGGAAATATATTGATATTCAATATCTTGTAGAAGGAATTGAGTTGATAGGTTATTCTAATTTGGAGAAAATGAACCTTAAAGAATATGATGTGGAAAAAGACTTTGCAGTATTTGCTGGAGAAGGGGAGTTTCTTAAATTAGAGGCAGGATATTTTATGGTTTTTATGCCCCAAGATATTCATATGCCTGGTATTGCTGTTGATGGTAGTCAAGCAGCAAAAAAGGTAATTGTTAAAGTTAAAGTTGATTAAATTGCTATACATGTAGAGCTCAGACTAAAGTAGCTCAGGGAATACTTAGATTGTCTAGAAAAAAACAAATAACCAGGGGGAATAT
This sequence comes from Halanaerobiales bacterium, assembly GCA_029981855.1. Classification (GTDB taxonomy): domain Bacteria; phylum Bacillota; class Halanaerobiia; order Halanaerobiales; family DTU029; genus JARRCS01. Next base: position 29,303 of record JARRCS010000012.1, read on the forward strand.
TCATGGCACTTGATGTGGTTACATTTGGGGAAACTATGATACTGATGAATCCTCAGGAAAGTGGTTCATTAAAATATGTTAATCAGTTCACAAAACAAATAGGTGGGGCTGAATCTAATTTTGCCATTGCCTTGACCCGACTGGGGTTTAAAACTGGTTGGATCAGTCGCCTAGGGAAGGATAGTTTTGGTGATTATATGGAGGCCTTTATCAGGGGTGAAGGTGTGGATGTTTCCCAAATTAAGCGGGATAAAAACCACCCTACCGGCTTGATGTTCAAGGAAAGATATGAGTTAGGAGAGACTAAGGTATATTATTACCGGCATGATTCCGCTGCCAGTAAGCTGCAACCAGAGGATTTGAATGAGGAATATATCAGTCAGGCTAAGTATCTGCATTTAACTGGTATTACCCCTGCTTTAAGTCCTTCCTGCAGAGAGACGGTTTATAAAGCGATTGAAATAGCCCATAAACATGGTCTTAAAGTAACCTTTGACCCTAATTTGAGGTTAAAGCTCTGGAGCAAGGAAGAGATGAGGCGGGTTATTTTAGATATCTGTAGTAAGGTAGACATTGTCTTACCGGGATTAAGTGAAGGAAAGATACTATTAGATATAGAGGAACCGGAAACGATTATAGATGAGTTATTAAAATTAGGACCGGAGATTGTTGTCCTTAAAACTGGCGCAAAGGGCGCCATTGCTGCAACCCCGGAATATAAAAAACAGGTGCCTGGATTTAAAGTAGAAAGAATCGTTGATCCGATAGGAGCTGGTGATGGCTTTGCTGCTGGTCTTGTAGCCGGTCTGTTAAAGGGATATGATTTGGTTGAATCAGTAAGACTGGCTAATGCCGTAGGTGCTTTTGCTACAACGGTTAAAGGTGATGTTGAGGGTTATCCTACCTGGGATGAATTACAGGTCTTTTTAGGAAATAAAGAAGATATTGACAGGTAATACTAAAATAATTGTTTAATGAAGAGAGGGTGTTTATTTTGGATAAAAGTCAGATATTACAGGTTGTTGAAGAGACGGGTTTGGTAGCAGTAATTCGGGGGATGGAACCGGCTAAAATGGCCAAAATTGCTAAAGCATTAGTGGCCGGGGGGGTTAAAGCCTTAGAAATAACTATGAACAGCCCCCAACCCCTGAAGATGATTGAAGAGGTCAAATCCCTATTAGAGGGTACAGATGTTATTGTTGGGGCCGGTACCGTTTTAGACCAGGAGAGTGCCCGGGCGGCAATTATAGCTGGAGCTGAGTTTATCTTTGCCCCCAATCTCAATCTAAAGGTAATAGAGCTTTGCAGGAGGTATGATAAATTAGTAATGCCCGGGGTGATGACCCCAACTGAAATTGTAACTGCCTGGGAAGCAGGAGCAGACCTGGTAAAGATATTTCCGGCCAATGTAGTAGGGCCTGCATTTATTAAAGGGGTGAAAGCTCCCTTAAATCAAGTTAAGATGATTCCTACCGGAGGGATTAATCTGGATAATGCTGCTGATTTTATCAAGGCTGGAGCAGTTGCTCTGGGAGTTGGCGGAAGTTTATTAGATAAAGAGATTATAGCTAATGAGGATTATGAAGCATTAACTGGAAGGGCCCGGGCCTTTCAGAAAATCGTTAAGGAGGCTCGTGAGGGATAAAGATAACAAATTATAATTAAATTAGTGATTGTTCTATTCCCTTCCCGGGAAATACATTTTTACGGGAAGGGAATAATTTATTAAATAAAACCTACATCTTTAGCAGGTTTTATTTTTTTGTTGTAGAATATTAAAGATATATAGTTATATAGTTTTCAAGTTTGTTTTATGATAATATTCGGCAAGGGCTTTATATCAGGAAGGCAAATTTGTTTAAAATAGATCTCGAAAATCAGCTAGTTTTGAAAATGACGGGGTGACACTCGATGAAGAACGTATCCCAGTCTTTAGAAAAAATCTTAAAAAAGACAATCGACGTTCTTGATGAAAGCAAAAATGATATCTTTACTATTGCCGAGTCTTCTCGTAAGGAATACGAAAATGCCAAAAGCGAGTTACAGTTATTAAATCAGGATGTAAATGAAGTAATCGATAACCTTGATAGATTAGAAAGAATTAATAAACGGGCCCGCCTGAGATTGATGGAGGTAAGCAGGGATTTTAATCGCTACTCTGAAGCAGACATTAAGAAAGCCTATCAAGAGGCAGAAGAGAGCTCTGTAGAGATTGCAGTTTTACGGGAAAAGGAAGAACAGTTGAAAAAGCGCCGAAGGGAGCTCGAGGGCAGGCTTAAAAACCTGAAGGAGAATGTCGAAAAGGCGGAAAATCTGGTCTCCAGAATGGGGGTAATCAGAGACTTTCTTTTGGGAGAATTAACTAATCTCAATGATCATTTTGATGACTTAAGAAAGAAGGAAAATCTAGCTATAAAGATAATCCAGGCCCAGGAGGAGGAGAGAAGGAGGCTGGCCAGGGATATTCATGATGGCCCCGCCCAGTTGATTGCCAATCTGGTCTTCCGGGTTGAATTAACCCAAAAATTGCTCGATAAGGACCTCAATAAGGCAAAATCCGAGCTGGAAGAATTGAAAAATCTCATCAGATTAAGTATGCAGGATGTCAGAAAGATTATCTATGACCTGCGTCCCATGTCCCTGGATGATTTGGGGTTAATACCAACATTAGAACGTTATATCGATAAATATATCGGACAAACTGGCATTATAATTGATTTTATCGTTATGGGTTCCAAGAGGCGTCTCCCCAACACATATGAGGTAACTATCTTTCGCCTGGTTCAGGAGGCCCTTAATAATATCTATAAGCATGCTAAAGCAACCGGCGGTAAGGTGAGAATAGAATTTAAAAATGAGAGAATTAACATCATGATCAGTGATGATGGGATTGGATTTGATTCCGGAGAGGTGGAGGAAGATAAATACGGGCTGATTAGTATGAAGGAGAGGTGTGAGCTTTTAGGGGGAGAGATTGAAATAAAATCAGCTCCGAATAAAGGGACAGTAATCAAAATCGTTTTGCCTTTAAAAGAAACTGAGGCAGTAAAAATTATCTAATACAAGAGGTGATGGTGATGAGTAAGATAAAGGTATTGATAGCTGATGACCACGATCTGGTCAGGGAGGGTATCTGTAAGTTGCTGGAGTTATATGATGAGATTGAGGTAGTCGGAGAAGCGGGAGATGGGCTAGAAACGGTAAGTAAGGTGAGGGAGCATCCCCCCGATTTAGTTTTGCTGGATTTAAATATGCCGAGAATGGATGGAATAACGGCTATTAATAAAATAAAGGAGATTAATCCTGAGGTCAAGGTATTAATTCTGACCATCCATGATGAGGAAGAATATATCTATGAGGTAGTCAAAGCAGGGGCAGAAGGATATATCCAGAAGGATATAAAGCCTGAGGAACTTAAGGATTCCATTGAGAGGGTTATCAAGGGGGAGAAGGTCTTTCCCCGGTCTGTAGAAGAACTGATTAAGGAGACAGCAGTACATAAACCTCAGATTGATGAATTGAGCAGCAGGGAACAGGAGGTCCTGGACCTTCTGGCCCAGGGAATGAGTAACCGGGACATAGCCGAGGCCCTTTTTATCAGTGAGAAGACTGTTAAAAACCATGTGAGTAATATTCTCAGGAAATTATCGGTTAATGACAGGACCCAGGCGGTAATTGTAGCTTTAAAGCGCGGTCTCGTTCGATTGTCTTAGCTTGTCCTGTTAGACTCTCTTAGCTTATTCATAACCGTGTGCCAGAAATGGTCTGTCTCATTTCCCAGACGCCAGATTGCTATTCCCTGAAGGTTGTATTTATTAACAAGATCTAACTTGAAGGCCATACTGCTGCTCGATTCAAACCAGACCTCGTGTTTCTGGCCCTGCTCATCCCAGTAATAATAAAAGGGAGATTGAAATTTCTCGCTCCATTTTATCTCTGCCCCCTTCTCATGGGCAAGTTCAAGGGCTTTTTTGGCACTGAGGTCTCTGGCAGCTCCGACAGGAGGCCAGTCATAGCCATAATTGGCGATCCCCAGCAGGATCTTATCTGCAGGTATATATTCTAAAGCATATTTAATATTCTCTTCAACCCAGTTTATAGGGGCAATGGGCCCCGCCGGTCCGCCGGACCAGTGATTATCATAGGTCATAATTACTATCCTATCGACCAGTGATCCTAGAGTTGCATAGTCATAAGCTCCCTGCAGCTCTAAGGGGACATCTATTTTAGGGAAAACGGAGATAGTAATCAGTTTATCTCTCCTTCTTAACTTACTTGAGAGTTCCTTAATGAAAGCAGTATAACCGTTTCTAGTCCAGGGTGGGATAAACTCAAAATCAATATTCACTCCGTCAAAGTCATATTTATCTACCAGGTTAACAATATTATTGACCGCTTTAGTTCTGATATTAGGGTCGACCAGGATCATATTATTTCTCTGATTATTATTTATCAAGGGTAGGACTTTGATGTCCCTATTACTGGCAAAGGAATTTACTTCATACTGGTAGCCACCATAACGGCTCTCGATACTACCATCGGGATTGACTGTATACCAGAAGGGAGCCACCATATCTATATTTCTCCAGTTGTTTTTTAATGATTCATAGGAATTTGCCTCGGCGGTTAACCAGTTAACATGAAAACCCAGGATCTCCCTGGTCGTGTTAATATCAATAAGCGGCTCATCTCCGATTTTATTATCCTTCGATTCCTCCTTGTTTTTTTCAACAAAGTTATTTATAATAAAAGATAGAATTATCAGTAAGATACCCTTTAACCAAGAAATATTATGGTCTTTATCAGTATCAGCACTATAGACAATTACTGTGGTTGAGATAACTAAAAAGGGTAAGATTAAAAATACAACTAATAATAACGAAATAAGTCTCCGATTATCCCTGAAAATCTGCACGGGTAGCATCCTTTCTAAAAACATTGCTGGGTATGTTGCTTAATTAAGTAAGTTAGATAGTCCATATTTAATTATAATAGTGAGGTAGGATTAGTTTCAAGACACTATTTTTGTTAATAGAGGTAATATATGGATACTGGATTCGGTTTTGCTTTTTAATCAGTTATACAATCATGGAAAAGAAAGATATAGCTAACTTGCTTTCTCGAAAGATATGACTAGCTTGCTTTCATAAAATAATTTTACAGTATCAAGATTATCTTTTATTGCCATAATATTACCGGGTATCATAAGGAATATCCCCGATAAAATGGTTCATGATTATGTGAAAATAGGGATATAATCCTATCAGTGGCTGTAATCCTAAATTAAATCACTGGGTGAGAGCGGAAATTATCTTCAACGGTAATTTCCTGGTCATACATAAAATCTATAAAGGAGTGAGCAAAGTGGATATTTTTATTGATACTGCAAATCTTGATGAGATCAGGGAGATTAAGGAATGGGGTATTTTATCAGGGGTGACCACCAACCCCAGTCTGATAGCTAAAGAAGGTGATGTCGACTTTGAGGAGGTAATCAAAGAGATTACCGAGATGGTCCCCGGACCGATAAGTGCTGAGGTCATCAGTCTGGAGACAGAAGGTATGGTTGAAGAGGCTAAAAAGCTGGCTAAAATAAACGATAATGTAGTTATCAAAATCCCTATGACAGCAGAGGGACTCGCAGCGGTTAAGATTCTATCTGCCGAGGGTATCAGAACAAACGTAACCCTGATCTTTTCCGCAAACCAGGCCCTGCTGGCAGCAAAAGCAGGTGCTAGCTTTGTCAGCCCCTTTGTCGGGCGTCTTGATGATATCGGCCAGGATGGGATGCAACTTGTCAGGGATATTGTCGATATCTTTAGCTGGTATGAGATAGATACCAGAGTTATCGCAGCCAGTATCCGTCACCCCCAGCATGTGCTTGAAGCAGCTAAAGCTGGAGCAGATATTGCAACCATTCCCTATGCAGTCTTAAAGAAAATGGTTAAACACCCGAAAACCGATGAAGGAATTGAAAGATTCTTAGCTGATTGGAAAAAGAGAGGCTAATCTTTTTAGAACAAAGTTGAAACTTGACCGGGAAGGGAGATACAGGGTTGTGAAGGAAAGGATTCTGGTAGTAGATGATGAGCCCAAGATTACTGAAATAGTTCAGGCTTATCTGGAAAAAGAGGGCTATCAGGTTCTGGTAGCCCATGATGGGAAAAGGGCTCTCGAGATCTTTGAGCAAAATCAGCCTGATTTTATTATTCTCGATTTAATGCTGCCGGGTATTAGTGGTGAAGAGGTCTGCCGTCAGATCAGGCAGACCTCGCATGTTCCTATCCTGATGTTAACTGCCAAGAGTGCCGAGGAGAGCAAAATTAAGGGTTTAAATATCGGGGCAGATGATTACCTGGTCAAGCCCTTTAGTCCCAGGGAACTGGTGGCCCGGGTAAAAGCAATTCAACGCAGGAGTAATTTTCAAGGAAACTCGGCCAGTGTTTTAATCTACGGTGACGGGGAGTTGAAGATTTACCCTGAGGAGATGCGGGTTTTAAAGGATGATCGGGAGGTGGATTTAACCTCAACCGAGTTTAAGCTTCTACTGGTTATGGTCCAGAATCCCGGTCAGGTCTTTTCCCGGGAGCAGCTGGCTGAAAGGGTTATGGGGCTGGAATTTAAGGGATTTGACCGGACGATAGATACCCATATCAAAAATATCCGTAAGAAACTTGATATCGATAAGGACCGGTATATTTACACGGTCTACGGTGCCGGATATAAATTTATGGGAGAATAGGCATTCCAAACATTTATTTACAGTTATTACTAGAAATTAAAGGAAAGAACAGGATGGTTCAAATGCTATTTGGAGGCTCAAAGGATGAGCAGGCTGGGTTTGAAGATCTTAATAGTATTTTTACTCATATCATTGGGAGGACTAACCCTGGCCAGTTTTTTAATTAACCGCTCAATCAATAACAATTTCCGCGATTACCTGAGTGAGAAGAGGCGGGAGGCCGATGAACAGATTGTGACAGTTATTGAGAATCTTTATCAAGAACGCGGGAACTGGGCGGAGATTATACCCGAGTTAATGAAACTGGATATTGTCTCCGGGAGGTTTATCAGGATAGAGGACAGATACGGAAACAGTATCTATAATAGTTTCGAATATAACAGGGGTATGATGAGAGACAGTATGATGCGCGGGATGATGAGAGGTATGATGGGGCGGCATTATAACTTAAGCCCCGATATTTTCAAATATGCCCGGAGCTATGACCTGACTATAAAGGGGGAGAAGATCGGCCGGGTCTTTATCAGCTCGCCGGAACAGCCCGGACTGTTAACGGCCAGAGACAGGTACTTTACGGAAAGGATAAATAAGGCTATCCTCTGGGCTGCAGGTTTAATAGCACTGGTAACCATCCTGGTCAGTATCTATTTTTCCCGCCGTTTAAGCAGACCACTACTTGAGATGAGTGAGGCTACCCAGAAGATAGCCGAAGGTAGATTTGAGCAGCGGATAAATGTATCAGGCAGTGATGAATTGGGCAGACTGGGGATAGCCTTTAATGAGATGGCAGGTAAGCTGGAGCACCTGGAGAAGATTCGTCAGGAAAGCACCTCTGACCTGGCCCATGAACTAAGAACCCCCCTGACCACCATGCGGAGTTATTTGGAAGCTATGGAAGACGGGGTCATTCCCCCCAGCAAGGAGAATATCTCCAGCCTTCATTCCGAATTAATGCGGCTGGTTCGCCTGGTTAACCGCCTGGGTGAGCTGGCCGAGGTTGAGGGGAAAATTATCAATCTTAAGAAAGAAGAGCTGAATCTACTTGATCTGGTAGAAAGAGTTGGAGAGAGATTCCTGCCTCTGGCAGGGGAGAAGGGGATTGATTTCAGGGTCAGGGCAGAGGACAGGGGTTTAATTATTAACGGCGATCAGGACAGTATCGAACAGATCTTCAGTAACCTCTTCTCCAATGCCATCAAGTATACTAATCCGGGGGGTAAGATAGAGGTCAGTCTCGAAAAGAAGAATGATAGGGTTAGAGTGGTTGTCAAGGATACGGGTATCGGTATAGCCCGGGAGGATCTACCCTATATTTTTGAGAGGTTTTACCGGGCAGATAAATCCCGCTCCCGTGGTACCGGAGGGACGGGAATAGGGCTTACCCTCACAAAGAAACTGGTTGAAGCCCATGACGGTCAGATTTTCGTAAGGAGTAAATTAGGGGAAGGGACCGAGTTTACTATCCTATTTCCACTTTCACATATTCTCTAATCTAAACATAACATAATAATGTTAAAATTTTAAAAAATGGGGTGGGAGTATGGATAGTAGTACAAAAAATGGATGGCAGGTAGAACTAGAATACCCTATCAAGGACCGGTCGGGGAAACCCAGGGCAAATGGCATAACCATGGTAATTGATAAGGGGATAGGGGTCAGGAATTTAAGGGATTTACTGGAGATTGCCGGAGACTATATAGATTTTTTAAAATTTAGTTTCGGTACCTCCCTGCTCTATCCCTCCCGGATACTGGCGGAAAAGATTAAGCTGGCCATTGAATACGGGCTTGATGTCTACCCCGGAGGAACCCTTTTTGAGGTTTTCGTCAGCCAGAACAGATTAAATGAGTATCTTTTCAGGGCTAAACAACTGGGTTTTACGGCCATTGAGATTTCTAACGGAACCCTTGATCTATCTGCCGATCTAAGACGGGAGGCTATCAACAAGGCAAGTTCATTGGGATTTAAGGTTTTAACTGAGGTCGGTAAAAAGGACCGGCATAATCCCTTAAGCCTGACAGAGATGAGGGCCCAGATTGAAAGAGATATGGCAGATGATGTTGATAGGATCATCATCGAAGGGAGGGAATCAGGTAAGGGAATTTCTATTTATAAGGATGATGGCAGTATAGATATGTCTATGGTTGAGGGAATCCTGATGAGCGTTGAAGGTAGGGAGGATATCCTCATCTGGGAGGCCCCCTTAAAGAAACAACAGGTTGTCTTTATCCGGGAGCTGGGGCCCAGTGTCAATCTAGGAAACATTCAGGTAGATGAGGTCCTGGCCCTGGAGACCCTGCGCAGGGGCTTGAGGGGTGATACCTTCTCTTTTGCTTTAGATGAAAATAGAGTAATTAAACAGATTACTGATAAGGAGAGTAGAGTTGGTGCATAAAATTGAAATTACCCTGACACCTGATGAATTGAATAGGATACCTGCTAAAGATCAAACCATTGTCATGATAGATACCCTCAGGGCAAGTACCACCATAGTAACAGCACTGGCTAATGGTGCCAGGGGGGTTATACCCTTCAGTACTCGTTCTGAACTGGAGGAGTATTACCGGGCAGATCCCAGGCCTGATTACCTGTTATGTGGAGAAAGGGGGGGAAGGGCCCTTGCCGGCTTTGACCTGGGGAACTCCCCCTTAAGTTATCAACCCCGGGTAGTTAAAAACAGGATCATACTATTAAAAACCACTAATGGCACCCGGATACTGGAGCAATTGCCTCTGACTAACATGATTTTAATTGGAGCAATGGTCAATAGCCTGGCGGTAACAAAAAGAATTATCGATTTAGACCGGGATGTATTCCTTGTTTGTGCCGGCACTCAAGGTGCCTTCTCTTTAGAGGATTTCATTACTGCCGGAAGATACTCATCCTTACTTCAGCAGGAAGGCTGGCAGGGGGATGATCTGGTAATTGCTGCTACCCGTATCTTTAAGGATAATCAGAGTTTTGATGATCTTATAAATCTGTTTCTTCACTCACGCAATGGTCAGAATCTCCTGAACTTAGGTTACAGTGAAGATATTAAATTTGCCGGCAGTCTGGATCTTTTTTCAGTGGTCCCCTATCTGAAGGGAGATAAAATTATTCTATAAATACTACCTCTAACATAAGTATAGGAGTAGAAAAGAGCTTGGGGGTAGTAAGGTGAATACTACATATTTTCTGGTGCTGATTATAGTGTTGGGTTTTCTGGCCCGGTCGCGGATAGTGGTTCTGGCCGCTCTAACTTTATTACTTTTAAAGGAGTTAAATATTGATGTTTCCCTGTCCTTTTTAAGTAATAAAGGGATTGAAATTGGCCTTATTTTTTTATTACTGGCAATTTTATCTCCTATGATAATATCACCGGTGGAATGGGCAGAGGTAAAATCTACCCTGACTAGCTGGAGGGGAGTAATCGCTATCATTGCCGGTCTTTTAGCCACCCAGTTTAATGGAATGGGCTTAAAGCTTTTAAATGAGATGCCCCAGTTAATTGTCGGGATTATTCTAGGTTCACTTCTGGGTATATTTTTTCTGGGAGGTATACCGGTAGGGCCTTTAATGGCAGCAGGGATTGCGGCCCTGCTAGTCAGACTATTTGAAATTCTGGCACAGTTGAGGGGATAGCCATGAGTTATCTCTGGTTAATTATTCCGGCTCTTATCCTGGTTCTATTCTGCTATCATCCTGAAGGTGATAAATATATTAATAACTATCTTCTCTACTTAAAAAGACTTCAGAAAGGCCGGAAGGATAATTACCCTTGAGGAGTCATGCCCTTTTCCTTAATGAGAAAGAAGGCCAGGAGAAGAATAACCAGGGTAATTCCACTGCTACCGAAGTACATTGTCTTTTTGCTTATCTCTTCCAGGTAAGTAAAGGTTGGCGGGCCGATGGCCACACCGACAAAACGGGCACTTCCGTAGAGAGAGGTAATGACCCCCCTTTGTTCGGCCCTGGCTGAACTGGTAACCAGAGTATTTATTGCCGGCAGGACAAGGCCCGTTCCGATACCCAGAAGAGAGAAGATGATGAGGTAAGGGATCAGGGAATTAAGGTAATTTAAAATAATTAAGGAAACACAGATTAAGACCTCTCCGGTGACAATAGAGGCTTTAAAGTATTTTTTGATCTTCTTTAGAGCAACTCCGTTTAAGTAGGAGGTAGTAGACATAAATAAAATGGGGATTGCAATTACCAGTCCCTTGACAAATCCCCTGATATCATATCTGGTCTCCAGAATATCGGAGAAATATGATAGAAGGCCGAAGAGGATAAAGAGGACGAGCATCCCAGAGAGAATGGTTGTAGCCAGTGAGAGGCCTTTCTTCTTAAAGATATCCTTTATTTTATTTAAGTAATCTTTAAGACACTGTTTCTGTTGTTCCCTTTTTTCTTCACCCAGAAACCATACCCCTGCAGCAATGGGGACGGCCAGTAGGGCATAGAAGAAAAAGAGGGCAATCCAGCTGATTAAACCGATAGCAGAGCCCAAAATAGGGCTAATCACCTTGCCTATCCCATTGGCAGATTCTATGATCCCCAGGGCTTCACTCCTCTGTTCCGATTGAAAGATATCACCCACCAGGGCCATCACAATCGGGGCTGTTCCGGCAGCACCCACTCCCTGAATAACCCTGCCGACAAGAATAATGTTATAAGGATTTTCCATTATCAGAGCGGCCGTTCCCGAGACCACACCACCGAAACCGTAAATTAAAATGGAGGGAACAATTACCTTAATCCTACCTATCTGATCACAGAGGTAACCGAGAAAGGGGATAGCTACTCCGGCTGATATCGAGAATACGGTAATCAGCAGCCCTACATGAAACTGATCAATATCGAGGGCAGCCTTGATCTGCGGGAATTCCGGGATAAGCATCGAATTGCCCAGGACCATAATAAAAGGTACCCAGCTGAATGCCAGTAACATCAGTCTATATTTCTTCTCCATATTGTACTCCTTATATAAAGTAATGGCATTAATAAGTATGGATTATTTCCGGATAAAATATAGCCCCCATATTATGGAAAAAGCCTGTAGATAAAACAAAAAAAGAGGGCTTAAACCCTCTTTTTAAATCCTTAATCTGCTCCAGTCTAACTTCCCTATTTTAGGCTTTTTTTTTATCTTCTTCTCCGTTGACTGCTTCTTCATCTTCGGGCTCAATGAGCTCCTCCTTCTCCTCTTCGTTTTGAGCGGGTCTGACTGACTTTAATAACCCCATCAGATTACCCAGATCAAGATTTGATTTATTGCCACTTAAGGCATTCATTAATAAAGGTAACATCTGTTGAAGATTACTATTATTCTGTCCCTGCAGCTGGCTTAAGAGACCGCCAATGTTACTCAATGAAGGCAGATTACTTTTCTTTTCTTTCTTTTCAGTAACATCTAAACTTGAGCTTTCTCTACTATTTATTCTGAAAATATCAATGATTTCAAGTAACAGGATCAGACTGACCAGGCCAAAAAGCTCATTGCTGTTAAATTTGCTGCTATTTTGTTGAAGTATCCTTGTCAGAATATTTAAAAGCTGACTATTATCCATTATTAACCTCCTCCGGTTTATTCTTCTTTGCTTTCTTCTCTGGTCTTCACCTGGTCATCATCCCGTTCTTCTGGTGCAGGCAAAATACTGAACCTTTTTTTAGCCTGTTTTTTTCTGGCTTTTTTCTCCTTCTGTTTGACTTTGTTCTGTTTAACTGTATTAATTATATTCTTTGATAGGATAAGTAAGATCAGGATCAAGAAAAGAGTAAAGGCATTAGGTTTCCCATTATCAGCACTTTCATCTTTAAACATAATTATACCCCCCTTTCTCATTTGAACAAATTGGCTTAACGGCCATAATTAGAAAAATGATAAAAATACTAACTATCATAATATATGAGTTGGGATTTTCTTTTGTTCGATATATTTAAGGGAAATTTTGTAACAAAGCTTACTTTTTTACGTATGATATTAGTAAATGGAGTAAAGGGGGTGTCTTTTTGGCCGAAGAGAATATGGATATCAAATCTACTGAGGTAGGAAGTACGGATTTCTTATTATTTTTAATTTTAATCTTACTATTATTGGGTAATCGGAATACATTCGGTAAATATTTTGAACTCTTTAACCAGGAAACTACCAGGCTAAACCAGATACTAAAAGCCCTGTCAGCTACAGCTGAGGGATTAAGAGGTGCTTTTACAGCCCCGCAAAAAGTAATGAAAGAAATAAATCTTTAATTTTTTTAAGGGTAGAGATATTTTTTCTCTACTCTTTTTTAATGTCCAGGAAATTTAAACACAAATCTTTATGGATAATTTCCGACATCATTCAAGTTAATGCCTTTTATTAATATATATGAATTTTCACCTTAAGGTATGCTCCAGGCTGGTTTTGCTTATACTTTTATATTATGTTACAATAAATAAGGGTAAATTTTATGTTATCCATATAAAATAATTTCTTAGGCATTTTAACCACTTAGAAAAGGTGAAAATTAGTGAAGGAGTCAATAGCCACTCCCGGTAAAACAAAGGAGATATTACAGAAATACAATCTGAAATTAGCAAAAGGGCTGGGGCAGAACTTCCTGGTCAACAGGAATATTATTAATAAAATAATTACGGCTGCTAAACTTAAGGAAGATGACCTGGTAATTGAGATTGGGCCCGGTATCGGGGCCCTGACCCAGGCAATTCTGAATCGGTTAACCTCGGGTAGATTATTTGCTATTGAGAAGGATAAGAGACTCATAGAGGTATTAGCCGACCAGTTCAGCAATAATAGATTAGAGCTCATTAATCAGGATGTTCTTAAGATCGAGTGGAGGGATTTTCTTAGGAGATGGGATCTAAAGGAGGGTGAAATTAAGGTTCTGGCTAATCTCCCCTATTATATTACCACTCCGATAATAATGAGCCTGCTTGAATCAGGGGTGAAATTTTCCAGACTAGTCTTTATGGTACAGAAAGAGGTAGCAGAGAGGATGGTCGCTCTTCCCGGCGGTAAGGATTATGGGGCTTTAAGTATAGCCGTCCAGTATTATTCCAAGGCCGAGATCATTCATACCGTTTCTCCCGCCGTATTTATCCCGCAGCCTGAGGTCTATTCCACCGTAATAGCTTTAGAACCGTATCCTGAACCACCTGTTAAGGTCCTCAAGAAGGATTTCTTCTTTAAAATAGTCAGGGCAATCTTTCAGCAGAGAAGAAAGAATATCAAAAATGCTCTCAGCAAAGCTGCCAATATTAACCTGAAGAAGGAAAGGGTTCTAGAATCTCTGGCCGAACTGGATATTGACCAGCGGATTCGTGGGGAAAAATTGACACTAAAGCAGATAGCCGAGTTGAGTAATCTATTATGGAAGAAAAGTGGTGAGAGAAATGAAATTTATTAGTCCAACAGATGGTCCTATGGATCTTCAGCAAACCTACCAGACCATAATTGATTTTATCAAAACCGAGCCCGATGACCAGTACAGATTAATTGTCGGCACCGACTCCCAGGCAGGTCTAAAAGAGGTGGTTTTTGTGACGGCAATTGTCATCTACCGTGTGGGGCGGGGGGGACGCTTTTTTTATCATAAAGAACAGGAGCGGATTCACACCAGTATGAAACAGCGAATCTTCTATGAGGTCTCTAAAAGCCTGGAGGTTGCCAGTAAACTGACGGGTTTTCTAGCTGATGAAGCTGAGCTTACTGAAGAACTTCAGGTGGAGATTCATGTAGATGTCGGCGAGAAGGGTCCCACCAATGCTATTATTAAAGAGGTAGTAGGCATGGTGGTGGGTAGTGGTTATGAGGCCTTAATTAAACCTGATTCCTATGCCGCTTCTACCGTAGCGGATAAATATACCAAATAGCACATTAATATCCCCTGTTTCATATACTAATATACAGATCCCTTTATAGGGAGGCAGGGGAATGAAAAAGTTTAAAGTTGGTGACCTTGTCACCAGACGCTCTTATAATTCTGATGTAATCTTCAGGATTCAAAAAATAGAGGATAATATTGCTATTTTGAGGAGTTACCGAATTAGATTAATGGCTGATGCCCCACTTTATGACCTGATTAAGTATGAGATTAAGGATAGTAACAAGCTAAAGAAGGATCTGTTAATGGAATCCTATGACTTCATCCAGAGGCAGCAGAAACATTTGATTTTAAATACCAAACAGGTAAGAAAAAGTGATTTAAAAAATGCCTATCAGGAACATCAGGTCAAGGTTCTCCATCTGGATGGTGACAGGGATTATCTTGAACTATCGCTGGCAAACTACCGGAATCTGAACATTAATGTAAAGGGTTTTTTTGTACCGGAAAAGGGACAACCAGAATGTATCTATCAATATCTTAAGGAATACCGGCCGGATATTCTCGTAATAACCGGTCATGATGGAGAGCTCAATAATAGGGTATATCATACCTCTGAATATTTTATTCGGACGGTTGAGATTGCCCGGTCAATAGAACCTGACCTTGATAGTCTGGTTATCTTTGCCGGCGCCTGTCAGTCTGATTATGAAAGGCTGATTGAGAGCGGGGCTAATTTTGCCAGTTCTCCTCAGAATAAATTAATTCATTTTCTCGACCCAATTTTAATTGTAGAGAAGATAGTCTTTACCTCCATACGGGAGGTTATTCCCGTCAAAGATATTATCAAAAATACCATTACAGGAGAAGGTGGCATAGGCGGTGTTGAGACAAGAGGAAAGCTGCGTCTGCGGTATCCTTAAAAAAAGTTCGCCCGGTCCTTGACAGGAATAATAATCCCTGGTATAATATTTAATTTATTTGACTAAGATCTTGATTATGTGTTATACTATAACTGTAATGGAACAAATTGGCCTTTGATTAATTGTCCTTAAACAGGAAGGTGGAACGGAATGGACAAAAATGTGTTAACTGAGATCAGGAAAAGTGTTAACTCCTTTGTCGGTCAGGAAGTTATGGTTAAGGCCAACCGCGGCCGGAGAAAAGTATTAGAAAAAGAAGGTATTTTAGAAAAAACTCATCCCAATATTTTTGTTATTAAAATCGATGAAAACCATCAGATTCGCCGCCTTTCTTACAGTTACGCTGATCTTTTAACAGATAATGTAGAATTAAAGGTTAAGGGAGAAAATATAAAGATCGGTATAGTTTAATACCATAGGAGTTTTCTTTTAAAAACTACAAATAGATGTTTCCGATTCACTAAGGCTCATTCACAAAAATTTTAAACATCTCTCCAACATCTATTTGCAGTTGTAAGATAAATGTATAAGAGTTTCATAAACCCAGCGGGTTTCTAGCCTGCTGGGTTTTTCTTTGTCTTCACTAAAAATCACCCTCCTGAATATTATAAACTATCACAATATGGAGGGATGGTAGATGAAAGTATATAAGGAGGTAATCAATAGATATAAAAAAAAGATGCTTCGCCTGGACCATGTAGTTGGTGTGGGCTATGGTATTAAGGAAAAACACGGGAAAAAAACAGGAGAGAAGGCAATCGTTATCCTGGTAGATAAGAAGCTTCCTCCCGAGAAATTAAGGAAAAAGGATCTGGTTCCTCAATCACTGGGGGATTATAAAACAGATGTTATTGAAGTTGGAGAGCTAAATTTTTTACAGCTCAGGACTAACAGGATGAGACCGGCCCAGCCGGGAGTCAGCATCGGCCATTATAAGATCTCTGCCGGTACCCTGGGGGCTATTGTTAAGGATCGGAAGACGGGAGAACCCCTGATTTTATCCAATAACCATGTACTGGCAAATATTACCAACGGTCATGATGGCCGGGCCGAATTAGGTGACCCGATCCTGCAACCCGGGGCCTATGATGATGGCAGCAGGCCTGATGATGTTATCGGCAGGTTGAAGAGGTTTGTACCCGTAAAAAGAGGGAGCGGTGAGCCTCAGTGTTCTGTAGCAATTGCAGCTCGGAATGTTATAAATTTCCTGATTCATTTAATCAAACCAACATACAGTGTCAAGTTGCTTAAAGAAGAAGGCAGTAATCTGGTCGACTGTGCTGTGGCCAAACCAAACTCCAGTAAGGATGTAAAGGCGAGCATCCTGGAGATCGGAGAAGTCAGGGGGGTGAAGGAACCGGAGGTAGGAATGGAGGTTCAAAAAAGCGGCAGGACCAGTGGTCTGACCAGAGGAGAGGTATTAGCCGTTGGTGTCACGGTAGAGGTAAATATGTCCGAGTCGGAGGTTGCCGTTTTTAATGATCAGTTTATTACCGAAGCGATTTCTAAACCCGGTGATAGCGGTTCCCTGGTTCTGGATATGGAGAACAATGCCATAGGTTTACTCTTCGCCGGTTCCGAAAAAGCTACCGTCTGTAACCGGATCACCAATGTCCTTAATCAACTCGAGGTCACATTTTAGGGGGTTGGAAAATGACCTACAAGATATGCGGTTATCATCTGGCTAATAGCAAGTCCGGCTTAAGATCAATTCAGAACTTTCATCATTATCTTGATAAAATTATACCCACCTGGGTGGAGATCAAAAGCGATGGCAGTCTGGAGGAAAAATCATCTGATCAAGAGTTTAAGCTCTTAACAGGGCTCAAGAAAAAGAGATCTATAATGCCCCTGGCCCAGAACTATCAGCTGAATTCCCGGGTCAGTAACCTTCTGCTTAATGATTCAGCGGCCAGGGAGAGGGCAATAGAGAATCTAATTCTTTATTTAAATAAATATGGATTCGGGGGAGTAAACATTGATCTGGAAGGGGTTAAAATCGGTAATCAGGAAAATTACACTGGATTTATTGCCAGGATGGCAGCTGCCTTTCATCAGGAAGGTTATAGGCTTGGTCTTTCTATACCTGCCAAATCGGAAAACAGTAAGGATTCTACCTGGTCAGGTGCCTATAATTATAGGTTACTGGGAGAGATCGCCGATGAGATAATGATTATGGCCTATGACTATCACTGGTCCGGCGGGCCACCCGGTCCTATCGCTCCCCTATCCTGGGTTCAGGATGTGATTGATTTTGCTATTATCGAGATTCCCCTGGAGAAGATCTATCTGGGGATATCCTTTTACGGTTATGATTGGATAATAGGCAGTGATAGCTCTGCTGAGGGTTTATCATATTATCAGATAAAGAAGCTAATAGAAAAGTATAATTCCCGGATTGAATGGGATCAGGATTCCCAATCTCCCTATCTCAGATATAATAAGGGTTCCGAGCAACATGAGGTCTGGTTTGAGAATCAGGAGAGCATCAGGAAAAAAATTCAGCTGATTAAGGAATTTCAATTAGCCGGGGCTGCTTTCTGGCGTCTGGGCCTGGAGGATGAGGGAGTCTGGGAGGTGATAAGATGAAGGCATTGGTATTAAGCGGAGGTAAGGGTACGAGACTGAGACCGATTACCAATAGTTTTGCCAAACAGCTGATACCTGTGGCCAATAAACCGATTCTCTTTTATGTACTGGAGGATATAGCTGCAGCCGGGATTAAAGATGTGGGAATCGTTGTTGGTGAGACCAAGAATCTAATAAAAGAGGCGGTCGGGTCTGGAAAAAGATGGGGTATAAATGTTACCTATATAGAGCAGGATGCCCCTCTGGGCCTGGCCCATGCTGTTAAAATAGCGGAACCCTTTATCGGGGATGAGCCCTTTATTATGTACCTGGGTGATAATCTCTTAAAAGGTGGTATTAAATCCTTTGTTGATGAATATGGTAATAAGAGGGAGGATATAGTTATTTTACTAACCGAGGTAGATCACCCGGAGCAATTTGGGGTAGCAGTTCTGGATGATCGGGGGAAGATAAAGGGCCTGGTGGAGAAACCGGCCCGCTTTATCAGTAATAAGGCCCTGGTAGGTATCTATATCTTCAACCAGAAGATCTTTCCGGCTGTAAATTCCATTAAACCCTCCTGGCGGGGGGAGCTGGAGATAACTGATGCCATTCAGCAGGTAATTGATCAGGGTGGCAGGGTAGAGCCCTTTGTCATTAAAGGCTGGTGGAAGGATACCGGTAAAAAGGAAGATGTTTTAGAGGCCAATAGATTGATCCTGGAAGATCTTCAACCGCTTAACAGAGGAGAGGTTGATAGCAGATCACGGGTCTCCGGCAGGGTAAATATCGGTAGAGGGACTCATATTAAAAATTCTGTGATTGAGGGCCCGGTAATCATAGATAATAACTGTCTTATTGAGGATTCCTATCTCGGGCCGTATACATCCATTGGTGAGGGTGTTCAGATAATTAATAGTGAGGTTGAACAGAGTATTGTCATGGAAAAGACCATAATTATCGATATTACCGTCCGAATAGCTAATAGCCTGGTGGGTAGAGATACCAGGATTAAAAGCCGTCAGGGAAGGCCCGGGATCCATGAATTACTGTTGGGTGATCAAAGCTCTTTAGAGTTATATGAGTAGGGGGGGAGTGAAGTGCTGATTACCTTTATTTTAAGTCCGGGAGATAGCATAGTGTTAATCAAAACCCTTTTTGAGATCGGGAGGTGGTTAATGGAGAATAAAGGGGCGGAGGTAATATTTTACCTGCCCGATCTGAAAAATCTCAACCTCCTGCCCCGTAATTTAATTGAAATAAGATGGTTAAAAAAGGTCTTACAGCCGTCAGAGATTCCTAAGTCAGATATTATTATTAGTACACAGCCGGACTTACTGAGGAATTTAAAAAACTTAAACCGGGGTGAGTTAATCTATCTAAAGCAGAGAGAGAGGGATAGTATAACACTGCCGGAAGGTATTAAGGTCATAAGTTTTAAGGATTTAAGACCGGCCTTGCCACCCAGGTTATTTAAACAGGCAGAAAGCAAGAGGAATAAGATCATTGTTGCCGGTGAGGGGTTAAATAAAAAGCGTATAAGTCAGCTTTTTACCGCCTTTGAGAAGGTAGCCTCCACACTCTTTCCCATTGAGGTTGTTATCCTCGATTCCCGGGAAGTTTTCAATATAAATACCGGTCTGGACTATCAGTTTCTCGATACAGGTGAAGTAGAATTAATAGAGTTATTGGCAACTAGTTTTTATATGATCTATTTAGGAGAGGATAGCTTTCCTTTACTACCCCTCTGGGCAATGGCAGCAGGGGTAATTGTTATTAATCTAAATTTATCTAAGAAAGAGGGTTTACTCCCGCTGGAACTTAGAGTATTGGACCCTGTAGAGCTGGCTTTAAATATGATTAAAGTATTTAAACTGGGACAGTTTAGGGCTAAAGCCAAGTCCAGGGCAGATAAAATAGTTAAAAACTATGAATTAGACCGGGCTGGAGAAGAGTGGAGCAACTATCTGGAAGATACTTTAATGCTGCCGGCAGAGGTAAAAACCACTACCAGAGTAAAGCCACAGTCCGAACTTAAGGGCGAAAAGGAGCTTATCGACCTGGTTATCACTAATTATAATACCCGGGATTATCTGGAAAAGTGCATAACCAGTATTAAGAAAT
Source organism: Halanaerobiales bacterium (assembly GCA_029981855.1). GTDB lineage: Bacteria > Bacillota > Halanaerobiia > Halanaerobiales > DTU029 > JARRCS01. Next base: position 49,468 of record JARRCS010000012.1, read on the forward strand.
ATACCGATTTATCCTACCGTTTAATTGTTGTCGATAATGGTAGTACTGACGGTAGTCTGGAGTACTTAAGGCGATTATCAAATATTGAACTGATTGAAAATAAAGAGAACCTCGGTTATGCCGGAGCCTGTAATCAGGGTATTTTAGCCGGTGATGGAGATTTCATAGTTCTCTTAAATAGTGATATTGAGGTGACAGAGGGCTGGATTCAACCTCTGATTGAGACTGCCAGGGAAGAAGGGGTAGCCGTTGTAGGGCCCAAACTAATCAATAAAAATAATGAGATTGTAGGGGCAGGTGTTACCCGCTTGGATGATGCTTTGCCCAGGGGTTGGAAGCAGAAGGATGGTCCAGGTGTTTTTGGTGATAAGGAGGATGTTATCAGTGTCGGTGGGGCCTGTTATCTGATTAAGAGGGAGCTCTTACCTGTACTGGGGCTTTTTGATGAGGGATATTTTTTCTATTTTGAAGAACTGGATTACTCTCTCAGGGCAAGGGAGAAGGGATATAGGGTAGTCTACTGCCCGGAGGCAAAAATTTATCACCATCATGAAGGCAGCCTGACCCCGGGAGATTATGAGGGTAGATTACAGAGGAACAAGTATTTCAGTGCCAGTAAAAGGAGATTTCTGGGAAAATGGGCCGAGGTAGTTGCCGGGAGTGAAAAAAGACGGGAACATAAGCAGGTAATTATCGGTGGACTAATACCCTGGGATTACCGGCAGCAGCGTCCCCAACATCTGGTAAGGAATCTGGTTAAACAGGGATATCAGGTTTTATACTTAAATCCCGTATGTGGTAATACTACTCCCAGAGAGGTAGAAAAGAACATTCATGTCTATTCCCCACCCGGTTATGGGACAGTTATTTACAATATAAAGGTAGGAAACGAGGAGGCCTTGGGGAGGGGGGTTAATGAAAAGATTAGGGACTTAGGCTTTGAAAATAGCTTTCTCATTCTTGACGCGCCCTACTGGACTCCTTTACTCAAATTCTGGGAGTATAGCCTGCTGGTCTATGATTGTATGGATAATTATATCGGTTTTGAGGATCTGGCCAGGGATGAAGAATGGATTCTGAAGATGGAAAAACAGCTACTGGATTTAGCCGATCTGGTATTAGTCTCTGCCGAAGGACTATATCAGGAGATGAAGGAAAAGAATGAGAATACCTATCTTTTGCCGAATGGGGTTGATCTAGAGCACTTCAACTATCAGTATAATCCCGGATCCAAACCGCAAGATATACCCAATTATTCCAAAATAATTGGGTATTACGGAGCAATTGCTGACTGGTTTGATACTGATCTGGTAGCCAGTCTGGCGAAAGAACTGCCCGAGGTTGGTTTTGTTCTGATAGGTGAGGTCAGTACCGATGTCAATGAGTTAAATCAACTCTCAAATGTATATTTTCTCGGGGAAAAACCTTACAGTATTCTTCCCGATTACCTGGCCTATTTTAATCTTGCTTTGATTCCCTTTAAAGAGAATGAATTGACCAAAATGACCGACCCGGTTAAGGTCTATGAATACCTGGCTGCAGGGAAACCCGTTCTGGCCACCAATTTACCGGAGCTTAAGAAATTCGCGGATGTGGTCGAGATTGCGGGGAATGAGGAAGACTTTATCGGTAGAGCCAGGAAAATATTGGAGTCTGCTGATGAGCCGGAAAAAAGGAAAGAGAGATTTAAATTTGTTAGCGGTGAGACCTGGGAAAACCGGGCAGCTAAATTAACTGAATTGTTACATCTGGCCTACTATGGTTTGTTTCCAACGGCTGAAGAGGCTGATTTAGCGGATGAAGATTTAGCAGATAAAAGGGAAACAACTGTTGCCAAACTGGCCGAACCGGTCAATGATGTTGAAGTTGATACCGATATCAGAGTCATTCCGGATGATAATGAAGATTATCAGGAGTCTGTAGAGATGGAGACGGATTTTGAAGTAAAAACTGAGGAAAATATAGTAAAAAGTCAAAAAGCAGAAAAAAGCAAGAAGAAGGCCGGCTGGTTAAAGAAGATAACTACCTGGATTAGATGGTGAGAGAAATGAATTTATCGGTAATAACTCCTGTGTTAAATGAAGAGTTTTTTCTCCCCCTCTATCTGGAGGCTGTTGCCAGATATGCCGATGAGGTTCTTTTACTGGATGGGGGAAGTAGAGATAATACCATCAGGATTATCAAAGATTTTCAAGCCAGGAAGATCGTTACTATCCATTTCTGGGAAATTCCTCAGAATGGAATACCCTATAGTAATGACTGGGATGAGGGCAGGAGAAGAAACTTTCTCCTGGAAAGGGCCAGGGGGAGGTGGGTCCTTGTCCTTGACGCCGATGAATTCCTCTCCGATAACTTTAAAGATATCTTTCAGCAAAGGGTTTTATCCGATACCTCGAATCTAATCTATGGTTTTTCCTTTATTCCCTTCTGGAGGGATGTAAATACTGTCAGGGTTAATGTTCCGGAAGACCCCCACTGGGAGGGTTTTATCTACCGTTTAATTAGACGGGATGCAGCTAGCTATAGTTCTGAGGGTAATCACAGTATTTTATTATGTAACGGTAAACATCCCTACTTATGTCAAAGGAAGGACCTGATTGAGGAAGTCTCTCTCTTTCATTACCATTATGCCCTGGGACCGCGGCTTAAGTTCAATGATAACCGCCGGGGTGATCTTGGTTGTTATGATAATCAGTTTGAACCTGATTGGAACTACCAGCCCCCCGATTATCAGATAAAGACAAGGGAGTTTAGGGGAAAACATCCCTCTGTAATTCGGAAATATTTGGAGAGGATGATTGAATGATCAAAGTACTCTTTTTGGTTAGGCCTGACCTTAACAAGATTAAAGCCGGTGATACCGTTCAGGTTAAGAGTTTAAAGGCTGCTTTAGAAAGATTAGGACTGGATATCGATATAAGTTGTGAACAGCAGCCGGATTTGAAAAAATATGATCTGGTCCACTCTTTTAATCTCCTCAGGATTGAGGTAACCGGCGGCCAGTGCCGCTGGGTAAAGGAACAGGGGAAGCCCTTAATCCTTACACCGATATACTGGAATATGGAGGAATACCTGAAGAATCAGAGGCCCGACCAGCTTACCTGGTGGAAGCAAAGCCAGAAGGAGAGAAAGGAGGTACTTAAGCTGGCCGATCTAATAGTACCCAATGCTGAGGAGGAATGGCAACAACTAAAAAGGGATTTTCAACTAGATCTACCTTACAGGATTATCTATAACGGGGTAGATCCTATTTTTTTCTCGCAAAATGATCGATTTGAACGGGTAAATATTATCTCTGTAGGGAGAATCCACAGCAGAAAGAACCAGCTACAGCTAATTAATGCCCTGAAGGGGACGGGATTACCCCTGTTATTTGTAGGTGATATCAATGATCCTAATTACTATCGCCATTGTCTTCGGGCAGCAGAAGGTGAAAAAATAACCTTTCTTAAGGGAATGGCCCAAAGCTCCCTGGTGAAAATCTATCAGCAAGCCAGGGTTCATGTAATGGTAAGCTGGTACGATACCCCGGGCTTAGTTAACCTGGAAGCGGGGTTAGCAGGTTGTAATCTGGTTATCACCAACAGGGGAACCGCCAGGGAGTATTTTCAAGACCTGGCCCTTTATTGTGACCCTGTTAACCCCGAGGAAATCAGGGAAAAGGTGCTTAAAGCCTATCAGGTCCCCTTAAATAAATCCTTAGCCCGTTATATCTTCAATCATTTTACCTGGAATAAAATTGCCCAAAAAACTGTAGCTATTTATACCGAATTTCTTTCTCAATTCATATAATGGTATGAACAAAAGTAAATACCAGCACCTACCGTTATATGGATTGAGGTGACTTAAAAAATGCTGTTGAGCGTTTGTATGGTAGTCCGGGATGGGGTTTCTTTTATCTCCCGGGCATTAAATAGTATAAAGGACCTGGCTGATGAAATTATTGTGGTTGATACAGGGTCATATGATGGAACGATGCAGATTGCCAGAGAATACGGTGCTGCGGTCTATACCTATCAGTGGAATTACGACTTCAGTCAGGCCCGGAATTATGCCTTAAAGCAGGCTAAGGGCAAATGGGTACTTTTTTTGGAGGCGAACGAGGAGCTGGGAAATGATTACCACCAGCTACGTCCCTTATTAAGGGTTGCCGAAAATGATGGTTTTTACCTTCCAGTTATCGATTTAAATTTTTCAGAGGAGATTTATTTGCCCCGCTTAACCCTGCGTTTGTTTCAGCGTAAGGAAGGTATATATTTCCAGGGGAGGGTTAATGAAGAGGTTTCCCAGTCTATTTTAGAGAAGAATGAGAATGCTAAAATCAAGATTTTGCAGTTACCGATTATTCATCAATCTCTGCATGGCACCGGAGATGATCTTGACCAGGAATTAAAACCAACAGATCTCTATTATCTGGAGGTAAGTGAGGAGATTGATTTAGATAAACTTAAGTTTTTCTATCTGAGGAATGGAATCAACTTTTTCTGGGAAGGGAAATTGACTCTGGCCCTTAATGAATTGGAGAAGGGTCTGGAAGAGGCTAAAAGAAAAGACCAGCTTGCTTTTTTAAAGAATATCATCCTGATCTTACTGGAGCTCAAACAGTATAAAAGGGCTGAAGAGATGATTCAAAGGGGAATGACCAATTTTTCTTTTGATTTAATATTTAACTTCTGGCAGGGGTTCTTGCATTATAAGCTGAGGAAGCATCAGCAAGGAATCATTTGTTTAAAAAATATCCTTAGTGGGAGGATATCCCCCAAAATAAAAGTAAATACCTATCTCCTGCTGGGTTTAAGCTGTAAAGAGCTGGGCAGAAAAGAGGAGGCTCGTTTCTACCTGGAGAAAGCCTACAGGCGTCTCCCGGATAATCGCCTTATTCTATCCAATCTGATCGAGGTCTTACCCCTCGAGGGGGGAATGGAGGTTTTAGACTATCTTGCCGGAAAAGTCTCTGTGGATAAACAGAGGCTGGCCTTCCTCTTGTTGAAAACCTATTACCAGCGCCAGGAATATGATGAGGCTCTTAAGCTGTTAGACTATCTAGCGGCAAATCAGGAGAACCAGGATGAATTCCTGTACTGGCGGGGGAAGATTTTGCTTCACCTGAGGGAGTTTAAAGAGGCTGCCCGGGTATTAAAGGCGGTATCTCCCGGATTTTCCAGATTTAGAGAGGTATTGGACCTTTTATGGGTAACCAACCTCTCAATGCCTTCCCGGGTAGAATCAAAGAGTATTATCAATCAGATAAAACTGGCAGGTGACAAACTTGCCTGGAATATAATTAAGCTCTTTAATGAGATATATTTTTACGGGAGGGATGTCTGGATTGAATTTGACAATCTGGTTGCTAAATTAAGGTTTTATAGAAGGGCCCTCTATTACCTGAGACTACTGGTGGAGTATAAAGATAATAAACCGGTTAAAATAATGCTGGAAATAATTAATAAAATGAATATTAAAAGCATGGCAGGGGACCTGGGCAGATTATTTTACCGGCAGCATAAATGGGATCAGGCCTATTATTACCTGCAACAGAGTCTTAAACAGGGAGAAATACTAACAGAGCTAATCTATCTTGCAGATACTTGCTATCATTTAGGAAGATACGAGGAGAGTAAGGCAGTCTATCAAAAAGTCGCCAGATTAGATGATTACCAGTATATAGCCAACAATAAATTAGAATAAATTGGCCTTCGGGGTTGATCTTAAAAAAGCAAAAATATTTGCAGGAATTTTACCCTCTTTGTCGAATAGTAATAAAGGTTTAACATAATGTTAACATTTTTGAAACAATAATTTAACATTTGAGCCCTTTTCCGGAGGAAAATGTCTATGGCAAGGAAAAATGCTTTTTATTTAATCCTGACCATTAATAGGTGACCGGCGTTTATAATTTTATAAGTCTTAGAGTAAAATACGGGTAGTTAATGGAAGGAGAGATATTTTTGTCAGTGTCAATGGTATTTGGATTGCTCGGGGGCCTGGGGTTATTTATCTATGGTATGAAGCAGATGAGTGAGGGCCTGCAGAAGGCGGCTGGTAGGAGATTGAAACAATTATTAGGTATGTTGACTACTAACCGTTTTGTAGGGGTATTAGTGGGAACCGCGGTAACTGCGATTATCCAAAGCAGTAGTGCTACCACTGTAATGGTGGTTGGATTTGTTAATGCAGGTCTGATGACCCTGGCTCAATCTATCGGGGTTATTATGGGGGCTAATATCGGAACCACCGTGACAGCCCAGCTAATTGCCTTTAAATTAAGCCACTATTCCTTACATGCTATTGCTATTGGGGCATTGCTGTATCTCTTTAGTAAGGGAGACAGGTTTAGATATATAGGGCAGGTCATCTTAGGATTCGGAATTCTGTTTTTAGGGTTAACAACAATGAAGGATACAATGAAACCGCTTAGAGATTCGGCAATTTTTGTTAATGCGATGAGGGAATTTGGTGCCATCCCTATTCTGGGACTGGCCCTGGGTACTTTTATGACCATCTTATTACAGAGTAGTAGTGCCAGTATTGGAATCTTAATCAGTCTGGTCTCTGTCGGGATCATCAATTATCAGATGGCTATTCCGATCCTCCTGGGGGATAATATTGGAACCACCATTACTGCTATTTTATCGAGTATCGGAACCAACAGGACGGCTAAAAGGGCTGCGGCCGCCCATTTGACCTTTAATGTTATCGGGGCCGGTACTGTGGTGGTCTTATTACATCTGATCCCCAATTTTGCTGAAATTATCAATAATTTTATTCTAAGTATATCAAATTTTTTCGGACAAACTCCTACTCAGGAGAGGCTTTTAGCCAATACCCATACCGTATTTAATGTCCTAAACACCCTGGTCTGGCTCCCCTTTATCGGTGTAATGGTTAAAATAGTCAATAGGGTTGTGCCGGGTGAAGATGTTGTTATCAAACGGGGATTAAGTTTTCTTGACGAAAGAATGCTGGAGACGCCTAGCTTTGCCATCGACCAGCTGAAAGCTGAGGTAATCAGGATGTATGAGATTGCAGTAGATATGGTCAGGGAATCTACTCAGCTCTTTTTGGATTATGATCAAGAAGTAGTAAAGTCGGTCGAGCAGAAGGAGGATATCGTTAATGAGCTGGAAGAAGAGCTGGTAACCTTTATGACCAAATTCCCCCGTAATTCAATGGCTAAGTCCGATGTCAAAAAGGTTGATATGTATTATGCCATGATCGATGATATTGAGAGTATAGCTGATGATGCTTTTGATATCGCAGAACTTGCGAGATATAAGCGGGAAAACAAGATTGTTTTTTCAGAAGAAACCCAGAAAACCCTTGAGGATAACTTCAGTCTGATCTATCAGTTACTTGATGATACCTATGAGATGATCGATAAAAGAGAGACTCAACTAGCTGAAAAGATTTTAGAGGGCGAGCAGAAAATGGATCAGTACCTGCTTGAATACCGGAACGGCCATATGGAAAGGCTCGGTCAGGGAATTTGTGATCCTAATGCCGGTATAGTCTATCTGGAGATTTTGGACAGTATGGAACATATCAGTGACCAGATGGCCGATATAACCTATAGTATCCTGGAAGCAAAGTGAACCTCTCCACCGCAAATCACAAAGATAAAATCAACTTTTAGGCTCCTATTTTAGGGGTCTTTTTTTATGTATATCCTTACGTATATCCTTTCTCAGGATATCAGCAAAATCAACATTATTGTAGATAAAACGTGATTTTGATATAATTGAAAAGAGGGGGGCGACAACATGAAGAAAATATTAGTGATAGATGATGAAGAGAATATCCGGGAATTAATCAAGTTTAACCTGGAGAATTCCGGTTTTGAGGTTGAACTGGCTGCCGATGGCCGGGAAGGGTTGGATAAGCTTGACAGGACAATTGACCTGGTTGTGCTGGATTTGATGCTACCGGTAATAGACGGGTTATCGGTCTGCCGCCAGATCAGGGGTGATGAACAGTTTAAAAATCTTCCCATAATAATGCTGACTGCTAAGGGAGAGGAAGTTGACAGGATACTGGGACTGGAGATGGGAGCTGATGATTATCTGACTAAACCCTTCAGTCCCCGGGAACTGATCGCTAGAATCAAGGCAGTCTTGCGCCGGGTAGATTTGTCAGGCAAAGAAGAGGAACTAAAAGAAGAGAAAAAACTAATCAAGTATGGGGATATTGAGCTGAATATTCAAAGCTATGAAGCAAGGGAATCAGGTCAGCTGTTGAACCTGACTCCAAAGGAGTTTGATCTGTTAAAGCTACTATTAGTAAACGCCGGCAAGGTCCTTACCAGAGATTTATTACTGGAGAGGATCTGGGGTTATGAATATACCGGTGACACCAGGACGGTTGATGTTCATATCAGGAGATTACGAAAGAAGATCGGTGAAGACTATATCAGTACCGTTAGAGGGGTGGGATATAAATTTGTTAAACTGGAATAACTTGAGTTTAAGAAAACAATTCCTGCTCCTCTTTATCTTTATCCAGGTACTGGTACTGGTGGGACTGATGTTATACTTAAATCATAATGAGCGGGAGTTTTATCTAAATCAACTGAAAAGAAATTTAGTTCATGAAAGCAGGTTAATTTTAGATAACGAGAAACTGGACTTGACCCGTCCTCCGGCAGAACTGGATAGCTGGATTAAGGAATTAGGAGATAAGATAGATAAGAGGATTACCGTGATTACTAGAGAGGGTTTGGTGATAGCCGATTCTGCCTATGACCCGGCAGAGATGGATAATCATATAAACAGACCGGAGATAAATGAAGTCCTGGAGGGTAATAAAACCGGTTTATCCATCCGCAGGAGTAAAACCCTTGAAAAGGAGATGTTCTATCTGACTCTTCCCATTAAGGTTCAGGGTGAGATTGTCGGATTTATTCGCCTCAGCAAATCACTCCGGGATATTAACAGTGTTATCAGAAAGAATATCATTAACTACCTTATCTTTCTGTTTATTACTTTAATCATAACCTTGTTATTACTCTGGAAGTTCAGTAAGGATATTATTAATCCCTTAAATCAGGTAGCTAACTTAGCGGGCAAGCTGGCCAGAGGGAATTTCCAGGAACGGATTAACCTGAAGAATTACAAAAATGAAATAGGTACTTTAGCCCGGATGTTTAATTTTATGGCCGCTCAGCTGGAGAATAAGATTAATGAGATTTCGGAAGAGAAGAACAGGGCGGAGGCGATCTTAACCAGTATGGTTGATGGACTGATTGCTACTGACAGAGATAAGAAGATTAGAATAATTAACCCTGCCGCCAGGAAGATGTTTGCGATTGAGGAAAAAGAAATCAAAGGAAAGGAATTAATCGAGGTTGTCAGGCATCATGAGATTGACCGGTTTCTGGAGAATTCCTTATTAAATAATCAGGTTTTAAGTGAGGAGATTGTCATCCAGAAGGATGAAAAGAGGATCTTCCGTTGTAATTTTGCTCCGATTACCAATGAAAGGGATCAGGTGATTGGGGGAATTATTGTGTTAAATGATATCAGTGAATTACGCAGACTGGAGCAGGTCAGAACGGAGTTTGTTGCTAATGTCTCCCATGAACTGAGGACACCTTTAACATCAATTATTGGCTATATTGATACCATTATGGAAAATGAAATTCAAGACCCCTCTACTATTGACAGGTTTTTGCGGATTATTAAAACCGAGGCAGATCGATTGGCCCTTCTGATCAGAGATCTGCTCGATCTCTCAAGACTGGAAGGTAAAAACCGCCAGCCTGAATTATACCCCTCCGATTTACAAAAACTTATTAAGAAAACCTCATTGATTTTAGGCGATAAAGCTGAGGAAAAGGATATCCACCTTAAAACTGAGGTGGAGGATGACTTACCACCGGTTAAGATGGTACCGGAACAGATTGAGCTGGCATTGACAAATCTGATTGATAATGGTATTAAGTATACCCCCGAGGGGGGAGAAGTAATTATCAGGGCTTTTACCAATCAGAACCGCGTTATTGTTGAGGTAGAGGATAATGGTATTGGTATTCCGGAGGAAGAACAGGAAAGAATTTTCGAACGCTTTTATCGCGTAGATAAAGCCAGATCAAGGGCTCTTGGCGGAACGGGAATAGGTCTATCGATTGTCAAGCATATTATTAAAAATCATCAGAGTGAAATTGAGGTTGAGAGTATGCCCGGTGAGGGCTCGGTCTTCAGATTTTATCTACAGGTGGCTCGTTAGGTTATTTTTACAAAAAATTTCCAAACATCTCTCCAACATCTATTTGCAGTTTTCTTTAAAAGTTGCCGAACGGTAGTAAGGCATTTAGTTTTACTTTTTTATTACGGGCTGTACGGATAATTCCGGACAGCCCGTAATATTTTATTAACATAATTGTTACCCCCTTTTAACATTGGTTTAATTTGCATGTAACATACCTATGCTATCCTTATAACTGAAATAAAAATATAATCCAAAATCCAATTTTAAGGGGGAAGCAAATTAATGTTCAAATCTAAGGTTATGCTGGTTGCCTTAGTCGCACTGTTGTTATCCGTTATGTCTGGCTTTGTTATTGCCGGTGATACGCTAACTATTCAAGGTTCCACAACCGTATTGCCGATTGCCCAGAGGGCTGCCGAGGTATATATGCAGCAGAACCCTGAGGTAAATATTACCGTCAGAGGTGGCGGTTCAGGTAACGGTATCGCTGCTTTAATCGATGGCTCGGTTGATATCGCCAATACTTCCAGGTTTATCAAAGATAAGGAAGTAAAGGCTGCCTTTGCTAACGGAATCTATCCTGTGCCTCATAAAGTAGCAATGGACGGAATCGCAGTCGTTGTTAATCCTGTCAATCCTGTTGATGAATTAACTTTAGAGGATATTAAAGCTATCTATACCGGTGAGATTACCAACTGGAAGGAGCTTGGCGGTAAGGATCAGGAAATAGTAGTTATCTCCCGTGATTCCAGTTCTGGTACCTTTGAAACCTTTGAAAAACTTGTTCTTGATGGAGCCAAGGTTACACCTACTGCCCTGTTACAGGCTTCTAACGGTGCTGTAGCCGGAGTAGTTGCTGAAACTGAAGGTGCTATTGGTTATGTTGGTCTCGGTTATCTTTCCGAAAGCCTGAAGGCTTTAAAAGTAAATGGTGTTGAGTGTACTAATGCTACTGTAGCTAGCGGAAAATATCCTATCGCCCGCCCACTCTTTATGTTTACAAATGGCTGGCCTAAAGGTTTAACTGCTGATTTCATTAACTTTGTATTAAGTGCAGAGGGTCAGAAGATAGCAGAAGAGCAGGGTTATGTACCACTCTTTTAAGTAGTAAAAAATATAACACCAATCCACTGGGCAAGGGAGGATACAGGCTATCCTCCCTTGCAAATATTTATTTGGTATCAGCAAGTATCCTGTGTGTCAACTCAAATTCTTAGTTTAGGGGTGGAGGGCAGATGATAGACTGGAAAACGAAAGAGAAGATTGTTAAAAAAGTACTCTATATTTTTGCTTTATCGTCGATTATATTTTTAACAGGTATAGTCATTGTATTATTTAATGAAGGTCTACCTATTTTTAAAGAAATAGGTATTTTTGACTTTATATTTGGTAAAGAGTGGTATCCAACCTATGATCCCCCTAGTTTTGGGATACTACCCCTGCTACTGGCATCAGTAGTGGTTACTTTAGGTGCGATGATCATCTCAATACCGATTGGGGTCTCTTCTGCAATCTTTATCTCTTATATTTTGCCGAAGAGGTTTAAAATCATTGTTAAACCATTAATAGAGCTGCTGGCAGGTGTACCTTCGGTTATCTACGGGTTATTTGGCATGAAGATACTTGGACCTTTTCTAAGAGAATCCTTTGGTCTGCCTACCGGTTTAACTGCCTTAACCGCTTCGATCATGTTAGGAATAATGGCCTTACCTACAATAGTTAGTCTAGCCGAAGATGCAATCACCTCAGTTCCGAAAAGCTTCAGGGATGCTTCTCTGGCTCTCGGAGGCACAAAATGGGAGACCATCAGCAGGATAATTGTGCCGACAGCAACCTCTGGTATAGTTACTGCTATTATTTTAGGTATTGGCCGGGCAATTGGTGAAACAATGACGGTGCTGATGGTAGCCGGAGGTGCCGCTATGATACCTAAGAGTATTTTAAAGCCGGTCAGGCCAATGACGGCTTCTATTGCAGCCGAGATGGGTGAGGCCCCCGTAGGTAGCGCCCATTACCATGCACTATTTGGAATTGCAATTATTCTTTTTGTTATTACGTTGTTTTTTAATATCCTGGCCGATATTGCCTCAGAGCGCTTTAAAAAGAAGGTGGTTGGTAAATGAATGAGAAATTGAGTGCCCGGAATTTTAAGCAAAAACTATTTTTTAGTATTTTTGCGTTTGCCTTACTGGTAGCACTAGGGGCACTGGCTCTGATAATCTATTTTATCTTTAGCAAAGGAATAGGTGTAGTAAACTGGGAGTTTATCTCTCAGATGCCGAGAAATGGCATGAGTGAGGGAGGTATCTTTCCTGCTCTACTAGGATCCTTCTATCTGGTAGTTGGAGCAATTAGTATTGCTGCCCCTCTGGGGGTATTTGCTGCCATCTATCTAACTGAGTATGCTAAAAAGGGTAGAGGTGTTCGTTTGATCCGGATCGGTATCAATAATCTGGCAGGTGTGCCTTCGGTCGTCTTTGGCCTCTTTGGTTTAGCTGTTTTTGTTAAGTATCTTGGTTTCGGTGTGTCTATCATTTCGGGTGCGATTACCTTGGCAATCGTTATCCTGCCGACAATTATTAGAGCTTCAGAAGAAGCCTTGATGGCCGTGCCGGACGAATATAGAAGGGCTTCCTTTGCCCTGGGGGCTACCCGCTGGCAGACTGTAAAGAAAGTAGTGCTACCTGCCGCTATGCCCGGGATTCTTACCGGTTGTATCCTGGGGGTTGGCCGGGTGGCCGGAGAGACCGCTCCGATCATCTTTACAGCTGCAACCTTCTTTTCCATGCGATTACCGGGGTCAATCTTTGACGAGGTAATGGCCCTGCCCTATCATATCTATGCTCTGGTTACAGCCGGGACTAATCCTTATAAACAGGTTCCACTGGCCTACGGTACGGCGGTTGTCTTACTGGCATTAGTCCTTTTAATTAATCTGGTAGCTATTGTTCTTCGGATACGCTATGATAAGATGATGAAAAGGTAGTTTATTTATGAGCCCCAATGGGAGATAATCTATCGAATATAGCAAATGAACTGGATAATCTGGTGAAGAAGTTTGATTTTAATTAAGCCAATTTGTTACCATTTTTTTAAAAATACTTTACATTTTCTTAACAAAGCTGTAATCAAAAAGAAATATTCTTCCTGTATAATGACAAATGAAATACATAATTCAAAGGGGGAATCAAGTTGTGTAAGATGGGTTTCCGTAGGATTACAGTTGTCGTTTTAGCTCTAGTATTGGGATTAAGTCTTCTGACCGGTGTAGCAGGTGCTAAAGCTCCTAAGTATGTCTTCTATTTTATCGGCGATGGAATGGGTGCTGCTCAGAGACAGGCTGCCGAGTATTACTTAAGGGCTCAGACCGGTAATGAAGACTTAAAACTGGTTATGAATCAGTTCCCGGTTGCAGGTGTTAATACAACTCATTCAGCCGATACACTGGTAACCGATTCAGCAGCTGCCGGGACCGCTTTAGCCACAGGTTATAAGACAAATAACGGTATGATTTCCCAGCTGCCTGATGGCACAAATGTAAAAACCTTATTTGAGGCAGCTGAGGAAAAGGGAATGGCCACCGGGATAGTAACAACTACCAGGTTGACTCATGCTACTCCTGCTGTTTTTGCTTCGCACAATCGGACCCGGGGTGCCGAAAATGAGATTGCCTATGATTTTCTTGACAGCGGTGTAGACTTCTTTGCCGGTGGCGGCTACCGTCACTTTGTTCCTCAGAACTGGAAGTGGGGTAAGTCTAAGAGAAAAGATGATATTAATGTAGCTCAGGAGTTTTATGAGCAGGGTTATAATATCTTTCTGACAGAGTATGATACTCCCAAGTTCAGGGATTATCGACCTAAGGGTCAGGAAAAGGTCTTTGCGGCCCTTACTTATAGTCATATGCCCTATGAACTGGACAGGGATGATACTAAAGTTCCCAGTTTAGCTGAAATGACTGCTAAAGCGATTGAAGTATTAAAGAAATATGATAATGGATTTATCTTAATGGTTGAGGGTGGTAGGATTGACCATGCCTGTCATGCCAATGACCCTGCCGGTACAATCCATGATACCCTGGCCTTTGACAAAGCGATTGCTGAAGCCTACGAGTTCTACAAAGAGCATCCTGATGAAACCCTGATTGTTGTTGTTGGTGACCATGAGACCGGTGGTTTCGGCCTGGGCTTCGGTAAGAATTACTTCCTGAAGATGGACCAGTTATTTGATATCAAGGTTACTACAGCCGATGTTTTGAATTATGGAGCAGGAAAATATGATGGAAATAGAAGCAAGTTCTATAGTTTTATCGCCGTTAACCTTGGTTTAGATGACCTGACTTCTGAGGAAAAGACCAAGATTGAAAGGGCTATGAATATTGTTGATGCCGGAAAAAAAGTAAAAGGATACGGGGGTTATGACCCGGTCGCTATTACTGTTACCCATATCATTTCTGAAAGAGCAAATATGTTCTGGACCACCTATGCTCACTCTGGTAGCCCAGTTCCTCTCTCTGCTATCGGTGTCGGTGCCGAGAAATTAGGTGGATTTAAGGATAATACTGAGGTTGCAAGGGTATTATTCTCCCTGTTGGGTTTACAGCCTACCAAAGTAGCAAGCAATCAGTTAGATAGTTTACTTATGGCAGCTGGTAATTAATTTAAAAAGGATTAGCTATAGATTAAGGATAATAGATATAGTCAGGGAGTATTATTACCCCTGGCTATATCTAATTTTACCGAAAAGGGGTGGTTCTTTTAATGAAAAAGACCAGGGTTTCGGTCTTGATGATTTTATTGATTTTTGCTGTTGCCGGATTATTTATTCTTGAAAATAACGACGAAAATAATAATTTTATTAAAGCCGTTGTCAAGGAGACCGATAACAGTGATGTAATGCAATCCGGTATAGCCAGGATGGGCAGCCAGGAATTAACCCTGGAGATACTCGAAGGGAAGTATAAGGGGGAGGAGGTTATCGGCTATAATAACCTGCTGGGTCAATTGGATATCGATAACTTTTATCAGCCCGGGGATAAGGTAATTGCTGTTTTAAGAGAGAAGGATGGTCAGCTGATAGATGCCAAGGCAGTTGACCTATACAGGTATAACTGGGAATTAATCCTTTTTGGGTTATTTGTTTTACTGTTAATAATCTATGCCGGTACTATCGGCTTGAGGGCTATATTTTCCTTTATCGCTAGTCTATATGTTATCTGGAAATTCCTCATTCCGGGGCTTTTGGCCGGAAGTAATCCCTTAATTATATCCAGCTATATCCTGATATTACTAACGGCAATTATTATTTTCTCCATTGCCGGATTTACAAAAAAGGGTTTAGCAGCTTTCTTTGGAACAGTTTCCGGATTACTAGTTACAATCGGAATTGCAGTTTTTTTTGGTAACAAATTAGGTTTGTTGGGGATGACTCTACCCTATGCCTCCACCCTTTTATTCAGCGGTAATATGGGATTAAACATGAGACATATTTTCTATGCTGCAATTGTAATCGGTGCTTCTGGAGCGGCTATGGATATTGCTATGGATATAGCAGCTTCAATGGCTGAGGTTAAAAATAAGAAACCTGATATTAATTTTAGGGAGTTAGTACAGTCTGGTTTTAATGTAGGGAGGGCAGTTATCGGTACAATGACCACTACTTTATTACTGGCCTATTCCGGCGGCTATATATCCCTGTTAATGTTATTTAAGAGTCAAAATACCGGTTTTGCACGGATTATAAACTACAGAATGGTAGCAGCAGAGATCTTAAGAACGGTTACGGGTAGTATCGGACTTGTCCTGGTAGCTCCCATAACTGCTATCATCGCAGGCTGGATCTATTCTCTGGAGCTAAAGGGGGTTTTATCGGGAGACAGCATCAAAAGCTATCTAGAAAAAATGGCAATTAAAGTAAGATCATAAAGTTGCCTGACCAATGAGATAAAATGGGGGAGTATATATGAAAGCTGATTCTATCCGGGAAGAATTAAAAAAGATTATAGACGAGAAGAATATAAGGACCCTTTTTCAGCCGATTATCAGCATGAAGACCGGTGAGATACTGGGTTATGAAGCCTTAAGCCGGGGACCCGAAGGTAGTCCCCTAGAGAGCCCCTTAGCCCTCTTTGCGGCTGCCAAAAAACATAAGTTATTATCTCCATTAGAAAAAGTATGCCGTGAAAAAGCCCTCAACAAAGCCCGGGAGCTTGATAATGGATATAAGATATTTATTAATGTAGACCCTCATGTTATCCATGAAGAAAATTTTCGGGAAGGGATGACAAAGGATTTTTTAAAAGCTTTATCTCTTTCTCATAAAAATATTGTTATTGAATTAACAGAGAAAAGTTCCTTTGGTTGTTACAACGGTTTTAAAAAGGCGTTGACCCATTATAAAGATCAGGGTTTTAAGATTGCTATTGATGACACAGGAGCGGGATATTCGGGTCTTCTGTCTATTGTCTCAATTACATATAACTATATAAAGATTGACCGTTCCCTTATCAAAGATATTGACCGGGACTCGGTAAAACAGGCATTATTGGAAACATTTGTTAGATTTGCAAAGAAAATAGATTCCCGAGTAATAGCTGAAGGGATCGAAACTATGGACGAACTGGATGTTTTAATAGATTTAGGGGTGGATTATGCCCAGGGTTATCTTATAGCCAGGCCTGAAAAGGCTTTTGAAAAAGATTTTGCCGTTGTTGATTATATTCTAAAGAAAAACCGTGTTAAAAATTTAAAGAGAGATATAGCAATGATAGGAGAAATTGCCTTACAAGATATTGTGGTAACACCGGATACCCATACCGGGGTAATAGTAGATATATTTGAAATGAATAAGAATCTACATAGTGTTGTAATCCTTCAGGACCAGAAACCGGTAGGTCTGGTTATGCGGGATAAGCTTTACTATCGATTAGGTACAAAATTTGGTTATGCACTCTATATGGATAGGCCGGTACAACTGATTATGAATAAAAATCCTTTGATAGTTGATTTTAATACCCCGATTGTCGATGTATCCCGGAAGGCAATGGAACGAGAACTGGCCAACATTTATGATTGTATAATAGTTACCCGGAATGATGATTATTATGGTTCTGTTTCTATCAAAACCCTTCTCGATAAGTTTGCCCAATTACAGGTTGAGGAGGCTAAACAATTAAATCCCCTGACTAACCTGCCCGGGAATCTAATTATCGAAGAAGAGATATCTGCTCGCCTAAATGATAAGGAACCTGTGTCTGTACTTTATCTGGACCTTGATAATTTTAAAGTCTATAATGATCGTTACGGGTATAAGAAGGGTGATGAGATAATAAGGTTTACGGCTGAGATACTTAATGAAGCTGTCACTAAGAGAGGAAATACGGGTGATTTTATCGGACATATTGGCGGCGATGATTTTGTCATAGTTACAACTCCAGATAAAGAGGTAGAGATCAGTAAATATATTATTGAAAAATTTGATTCAAATGTAGGTCGTTTTTTTGATGATAGGGATCGAAAAGCAGGGTATATCCTGGGTAAAAACAGACAGGGGGTAGAATGTATTAACCCCCTAACTTCAATTTCGATTGCTATAATTAATAATAAGGATAGAGATATAGAAAGCCACCTTCAGATTAGTGATATAGCTGCTGAGTTAAAAAAATATGCTAAAAGAAAGCCGGGGAGCGTATTTGTGAAAGACAGGAGAAGAAGTTAGCTTATATAATTTTCTTCAGTTGTCTATACTAAAAATTTAAAGGTGAAAGAACAGTTAATAAAAAGCATTGATAGGAGGAAATAAATTTGTTACATAAATTTAATAATTATTAATTTAATTGTAACAGATTATTTATCTGATTTTAATATAAGTGTTTTATAATTTTTAAAGTGAAAACAGGACAAAGAAAGGAGTATTTATTAATGAGAGGAATCGGTAGAGTTTTAGCTGGTTTACTGGTTGTAACGATCACTAGTCTGTTAATGGTAGTACCTGTTTCAGCAGAAAAGGTTAAGATTGAATTCTGGCACGCAATGGGCGGAGGAACAACTGGGGTAATTGATAGAATGGTAGCTGATTTTAATTATACCCATCCGGACATCGAGGTTGCTGTTCAGTATAAAGGCAGCTATCGGGAGACTTTAAATGCTACTATTGCAGCCGCCAGGCAAGGAACCCCACCGAACGTAATTCAGTCATTTGAGATTGGGACAAGGCAGAATATTGACAGCGGTATATTTGTACCCTTTCAAGAGTTACTAAAACCAGGTGAAGTAGACTGGAATGATTTTTTAGATCCAGTTTTAAATTATTACCGGGTAGATGAAAAGTTATATTCAATGCCCTTTAATTCCTCAAATCCTATCCTTTATTATAATAAAGATATGTTTAAAAAAGCCGGGCTTGATCCAGATAACCCACCTACTACCTTTGAAGGAATTATTGAAACTAGTCAAAAAATTGTGGACAAAGGTATTGCAAAAGGTGGTATCACCTGGGCTTTACATTCCTGGTTCTATGAACAATGGCTGGCTAATATGGGTCAAAACTTAGTAAATAAAGAGAATGGAAGAGAAGGACTGGCTACAGAGGCATATGTAAATAGCGAAAAATCATTAAAAATTATCAAATGGTGGAAGGAATTATATGATAAGGGTCTCTGGACTAATCCAGGTATAGAGAACTGGTCCCAGGCGAGACAAAACTTTATCTCTCAAAGAACTGCTATGTTAATTACTTCTACTTCAAGTGTAACAAGTGTAACAAATTCCGGTAAAGAACAGGGATTTGAAGTAGGAACAGCTCCAATTCCTATCCCTGCAGGTGAAACCAGGAATGGGGTTGTTATTGGTGGGGCTTCTTTATGGATCGTAAAAAATGAAGATCCGGCCAAAGAACAAGCTGCTAAAGAATTTGTTAAATGGATGAGTTTGCCGGAAAATCAGATTCGGTGGCATAAAGCAACCGGATATTTCCCGATTAGAAAAAGTGCAGTTGATGTATTGGAAAAAGAAGGTTGGTTTAAGCAGCATTCAAATTATAAAACAGCTTTTGATCAATTATTGGAAACTAAATCTATCAGGCCAACACAGGGTGCTCTTATAGGTAGATTTATGGAGGTCCGGACAATAATTGAAAAAGCCATTGAAAGTATCCTTAATGATCAGGGAAGTATAGAAGAAGTAATGGATAAAGCAAATAAGGATATAAATGACTCATTACAAGAGTACAATAGAGTTGTTCATTAGTTTCTGCTAATTACTGGAAAAAATATTATATTTGAGGAGGGGATCATTACCCCTCCTTTTGATTCATATTGGTCTTCAGCCATAAAAAATGGAAGGGGTTAGAAATGGATTCGCGTTTTGGTCAAAAGAAATTGCCTTATATTTTATTATTACCTTCTATTATTGTTTCAATTTTATTTTTATATTATCCTGCTATTAAATCCTTTATCTTAAGCTTATATAAGACTGCTTTTTTTGGTATGAAAAAAATTTTTGTCGGTGGAGAAAACTTCATTGAACTATTTACTTCTCCCGATTATCTCAATAGTATAATAATTAGCTTGATTTTTTCAGCCGGGGTAGTAGTTATAGGTTTAGCTATTTCACTTTTTATAGCTGTACTGGTAAATCAGGATGTAAAAGGTGTAAGAATTTATAGAATTGGATTAATCTGGCCGTATGCTCTTTCACCGGCTGTTGCAGGAACAATCTGGTTATTTTTATTTAACCCTACTGCCGGATTAGTCAATTATATAACCGAGAGTTTGTGGGGAATAAGCCCGGATTGGATATCCAACGGCAAACTTGCATTATTAATGGTAATAGGGGCTGCTATTTGGAAAAACCTTGGTTACAACATTGTTTTTTACCTGGCAGCTTTGCAGAATATACCACGTGAAGTACTAGAGGCAGCAGATGTAGATGGGGCAAGTGATATCTATAAATTTTTTAAAATAACCTTTTTCTTTTTACAACCAACTACCTTGTTTCTGATTATTACTAACCTAATCTATGCCTTTTTTGATACTTTTGGTGTTATTGACATCCTGACAAAGGGTGGGCCTGTAAATGCAACTACTACCTTGATCTATAAACTATTTATTGATGCCTTTCAAAATTATAAATCAGGTCTGGCAGCAGCTCAGTCAATCATTCTCTTTATTATGGTTATGGGTTTAACTATTGCTCAGTTTAAATGGACTGATAATAAAATTCAATATGGTGCCTGATGATAGAGGTGATCAAGTTGTATAAATATAGGGTTAAAAAGAAATTTAAGATAATCATAATCCATTGTATTTTATCTTTTATGGTATTATTGATCGCTTTTCCATTAATTTTCGCTTTAATTAAAAGTACTCAAACAATATCTGAAGTTTTTAGTTATCCTCCTAGATTAAGTTTCGGTTCTGCCGGTTTAAACAATTATAAAACAGCCTGGTTTGATTTTAATTTGGGACAATTTATGTTTAACAGTTCACTTATTGCCCTTAT
This sequence comes from Halanaerobiales bacterium, assembly GCA_029981855.1. Lineage (GTDB taxonomy): Bacteria > Bacillota > Halanaerobiia > Halanaerobiales > DTU029 > JARRCS01. The sequence goes on from JARRCS010000012.1 coordinate 70,170, forward strand.
AATTACGGTTGGTAAAATTATATTGTCTATTATGGCTGGTTTTGCTTTTGTATTCTTTGATTTTCGTTGTAAAAGATTTTTGTTCTTATTTATCCTGGTTACTCTGATGCTACCCATTCCCGTAAGAATTGTGCCCCTATTTGATCTGATGAAACAATTAAAATGGGGGGATACCTTTTACGCCCTGACTATACCTTTTTTGGCAAGTGCAACCGGTACCTTCCTTTTTCGCCAGCATTTTATGTCTTTTCCTACCTCAATTGTAGATGCAGCAAAAGTTGATGGAGCGGGACCGATCCGCTTTCTAATACAGATTTTATTACCCATGTCCATGAATACTATAGGTGCCTTAGCGGTTATTGAAGTTGTTTATGTCTGGAATCAATACCTGTGGCCTTTAATAATTATTAGTTCAAATAATAAAAATGTAATCCAGGTAGGATTAAATTCATTAATCGGCACAGGAGATCAGGGAACAAATTGGGGGATGGTTATGGCCGGAGCTATAATTGCTCTTCTACCACCATTAATTATCTTTATCATTTTACAGGAACAGTTGATGAGAGGTTTTTCTCTCAGTAATGATAAATAAATCTGATTATAAAGTTTAAACAGCTATATTAGATAAGGAAGCAGATGGAATCAAGAGATATGTCTATATGAGGATATGTTCGTTTCAAATCGCAGGAAATGTGTTTCCTGCTTTTTTCTATTTTATTTCCTTTGCTCTATGTTAACCTCCTTTTAACAATTTTGTAACATAATTTTAACATAAGCCTGTTATACTAATTATTGGTGGATTGAAATAGAGTTAGATAAACAAGAGGTAGATAAGCATTTGATAATTACACAAATGGAGGAAGGACACAATGAAAAAAGTTAAGTACTTAGGTTTAATTACATTAATATTAGTATTGGTAGTCGTTCTGGCCGGATGCGGCGGTAACCAGGCTCAGAAAAAAGCCGAAAAGGCTAAAGAGCAGGCCTATATTCAGATTAAGGGTTCCGATACCGAGGTAAACCTAGTTCAGCACCTGGCTGAATCCTTCATGAAAGATTCTGATATCAAGATTTCAGTAACCGGTGGCGGTTCGGGTACGGGTATTGCCGCTCTGATTAATAAAAAGGTAGATATCGCTAATGCCTCGAGAACGATGAAGGACTCGGAGATCAAACAGGCCAAAGAAAATAATATTAACCCGGTCAGGATAGTTATTGCTATGGACGGACTTTCGGTGATAACCAATGAAGCGAACCCGGTTGAGGCCCTAACCGTTAAGTTGCTCGGTAAGATATTTAGAGGGGAGATAACTAACTGGCGGGAGGTTGGCGGCCCTGATTTACCCATCTCTCTCTACGGGCGTCAGAGCAATTCCGGTACCTATGTCTATTTCCGGGACCATGTCCTCAAGGGTGATTATTCGGCCGAGATGAAGAGGATGAACGGTAATGCCCAGATTGTAGAAGCAATCAAAAACGATAAGGCCGGAATCGGCTATGTCGGTGTCGGTTATGTAGTTGATGAAAGAGGTAATGAGGTTGAAGGGATAAGTATTTTAAATGTAGCCCGGGATGAAAATTCTCCTGCTGTCAGTCCTCTTAAGCCGGAGAATGTTAAGACCGGTAATTATCCCCTGGCCCGCCCGTTAAATCAATATACCAACGGAAAACCCGAAGGTGCTATTTTAGAGTTCATAAAATTCGAGTTGAGTGATAAGGGACAAGATATTGCTATTGAGGAGGGTTTCTACCCGGTTAGCCCACAATATCAGGAATTAAATAAGAAAAATCTCGGTCTTGAATAGATAGAGGAGGCTCAGTGATGCATCAATTTAAAGAGAAGCTGATCAAGTACTTCTTTCTATTAAATGGAATACTCGTTATTATTATTCTGGTTAGCATCTTTTACCTTCTTTTGAAAAATAGCTGGCCGGCCTTTAGTGAGATAGGATTTAGGGGGTTTTTTGCCTCAGCCGACTGGAACCCAACTTCCTATGAGAAACCCGGCTATGGGATCCTCGGTCAGGTCTTAAGTACCTTTATGGTTACCTTGGGGGCGATGGTTATTGCCGTCCCCCTGGGGGTAGCTACCGCTGCCTATATTGCCGAGGTTGCCAATCCTAGGATTAAAGGAGTTTTAAAACCGGTGATTGAGATCCTGGCTGGAATTCCATCAGTTGTCATCGGCTTTCTGGGAATTGTTTTATTGGGACCAGTCATTGCCGATACTTTCGGTCTTTCCAACGGTTTAAATGCCATTAACGGCTCGATTCTGCTGGCGATAATGTCCTTGCCGACAATTATCAGTCTATCGGAGGATGCTATTTCCTCGGTTCCCGATAAATACAGGGAGGCCTCTCTCGGTCTGGGGGCCAGCCGCTGGCAAACTTTAATCAGATCAGTTTTACCGGCCGGTCTTTCCGGCATAATTGCCTCTGTCATGTTGGGGATGGGCCGGGCTATCGGTGAGACGATGACCGTCCTGATGGCAACGGGGAATGCCCCTGCTCTACCGGGTAGCTTTTTTGACTCCGTTAGAACAATGACCGCTACTATTGCCATTGAACTGGGAGAGGTTCCTTATAACACAACCCATTACTATGCCCTGTTTGCCGTTGGGCTTGTCTTATTTCTGATGACTTTTATTATTAATCTGGTCTCCGATATCATACTGCATAAGTATCAGGAGGTAGAGTAGATGTCTAAACGGCTAAAAGAGAAAATAGGCTTTACGGTTTTAAGATTAGCAGGTTTACTGGTCATTATTATCTTGGGAATTATATTATATGATATTATTTCCAAGGGTATTGGGGTAATCAGCTGGGAATTCCTGAGCCAGATGCCACGGAATGGCATGACTGAAGGCGGCATCTACCCGGCTATTATCGGCACCTTTTACGTTACAATCATTACAGCTCTTGTTTCCATCCCTCTTGGTATATTCGCTGCCATCTATTTAAATGAATACGCCAAAAAAGGTAAGTTAACCCGGTTGATCAGATTAGCAATCCGTAATCTTTCTGGTGTTCCTTCAATAGTTTTTGGACTCTTCGGAGTGGCTCTGTTTGTCCAGGGAATGGGTTTCGGCACCTCGATTTTAAGTGCCGGTTTAACCCTGGGGCTGATGACACTGCCCATAACGGTTACTGCCAGTGAGGAGGCCTTAAAGACCGTGCCCAGGTCCTACCGCGAGGGTTCACTGGCTCTGGGAGCCACTAAATGGCAGAGTATCAGGACCAATGTATTACCGGCTGCGGTACCGGGAATGCTCACCGGTTCTATCCTGGGCCTGGCCAGGGCGGCCGGGGAGACCGCTCCGATTCTCTTTACCGGTGCGGCTTTCTTCCTGCCCTTTTTACCCGATTCACCCTTCAGCCAATTTATGGCCCTACCTTATCATCTATATATCCTGGCAACCCAGCATCATGCCATTAGCCAGGTTCGACCTTTAGCTTACGGAACGGCTTTAGTACTGATAACACTGGTCCTCATTGTAAATCTAACTGCAATTATTGTCAGAGCTCGTTTTCGCAAGAGATTTAAGAGGTAAATGTATTGGGAAAGGAGAAATAATTTTATGAGTAATATGAATAAATTGGCCTCCGACCATAATACTGGAAAAGGAAATCATAATTCCCCTAACATTAATAAAATGGAAGCCAGGAATTTGAATTTCTATTACGGGGATTTTCAAGCCCTTAAGGATATCAGTCTGCCGATTGAAAAGAACAGGGTTACTGCTTTAATCGGGCCTTCAGGTTGTGGCAAATCCACCTTTTTAAGGACCTTAAACCGGATGAATGATCTCATAGAAGGTAGCAGGGTAGAGGGTGAGGTCCTACTGGATGGGGAGAATATTTACCGAAAAGAGATGGATGTAGTTGAATTAAGAAAAAAGGTGGGAATGGTTTTTCAACAACCAAACCCCTTTCCTAAATCGATTTATGATAATGTAGCCTATGGTCCCCGTATCCACGGGGTCAAGAATAAAAATGAATTAGATAGAATCGTGGAAGAGAGCCTTAAGGGTGCGGCCCTGTGGGATGATGTTAAGGATCGGCTCCATGAGTCAGGTTTAAGTATCTCAGGGGGGCAGCAGCAAAGACTCTGTATCGCCAGGGCACTGGCTGTTAAGCCCGAGGTTCTGCTGATGGATGAACCTGCTTCAGCCCTCGATCCGGTGGCAACTGCTAAGATTGAGGAGTTAATCGAGATCCTGAAGGAAAACTATACGATTGTTATTGTAACCCACAGTATGCAGCAGGCTGCCAGGGTATCTGATAATACCGCCTTCTTTCTGATGGGTGAATTAATAGAGTTTGATAAGACCGAAAAAATCTTTGAGAATCCATCGGATCAGAGGACCGAGGATTATATAACCGGCCGTTTTGGTTAGAATATGAAAAGAGGTGAAAAGCGTGCGGAAGAGTTTTCATGAATCAATCAGGGAGCTAAAGAATGATATGTTAAAGATGGGGAGTATGGTAGAAGATGCGATTCACAAGAGTATTCAGGCTTTAAAAGAGAGGGATCTGGACCTGGCCGAACAGGTGATGAAGGATGATGATCAAATAGACGATTTTGAGATTGCACTGGAGGAGAAGTGCACCAAATTAATTGCCTTGCAGCAGCCGGTGGCCAAGGATTTAAGGACGATAATCGTTATCTCAAAACTGGTAACCGATTTAGAGAGAATAGGTGATCATGCCTCTAATATAGCTAAGATGGTGCTGGAGATAGGTGATGAACCCCTGATTAAACCACTGATCGATATCCCCAGAATGACGGAGATTGTTACTAGACGCCTCCGCCAGAGCCTGGATTCCTTTGTTAATCTGGATATAGAGTTAGCTAAAAAGGTCGCGCAGGAGGATGAGGAGATAGATATTCTTGATGAGCAGATTTTGGGGGAGTTAATAACCTTTATGCTTGAAGACCCCAAAACGATCAGGCAGGCTACCTCACTGATGTTTATCAGCCGTTTTCTGGAGCGGATAGGTGATCATTCTACTAATATCTGTGAAAGGGTTATCTATATGGTTAGCGGGGAAAGACAGACCTATTAGGATAGGTAAACAGCTAAATTCTGATTTTATCTGGCAGGGCAAAGGCTCTGCTTTTTACATTATCCTATATCAATCATCCCGGATTTCGGCAGGGTTATTTTAAAGGAGAGAATTCTTTCATCTCTATCTAATTCAGGTTTTATCTTTCCGCCTGCACCTGTAATAATATCATTAACTATAGCCAGGCCCAGACCATGCCCTTTTCCTTTACTGGTAATGCCGGGGGCCAACAGTTTATTTACCCCTTTCTTAAATACCTCTTCTTCCTGAACGGGGTTTGCTGTATTGATAATATACTTATCCCTGGTCTCATAAATTAGCAATTGAATGTATCTTTCAATTTGCTGCTTATCTTTTAAGTACTCAACGGCATTACTGACCAGATTTCCTATGACCCGGCAGATTTTACTTTCGCTTAAGGGTAGGCGGTCTAATTTACTGGCTATTTTAATCTGTAATTCGATTCCATATCTTTTGGCCAGGGTTATTTTATATTGCAGGAGACCATCGAGGGCAGGTATCCCCGAATTACTTACCTCACTTATTTCCTGTAATTCTTCTGTCACGCCCTTTATATATTCCAGGGTTTTATCATACTTTCTCATTTGAATGAGGGACATTAGTAACTGCAGATGGTGTTTGAAGTCATGTTGCTGGGTTTTTAGAGTAAAATTTAATTTGGATAGATTATCTAACTCTTCTTTAGCAGTCATTAGACTGATTTCATCTTTCAAGGTTTCAAAGAGGCGGTGAATAATAAATATTAGAATTGAAAAGGTTATAAAAGTAACTAAAAGGAAGGAGGGTAGGGAAAACCCTTCTTTTTGTTTTAAAATATATATCCAGCCGAGATGAAAGATCAGAACAAAATGCTCGATGGCTATAATCAAAGTTGCCCAGATAATCCCCCTGTTTTTTCTGTTTTTTATAATAATTTCAATCTCGTTATTAACCAAGCTAAAATTAAATCTTTTTATCAAGAGTAAAATTATTAATAATATCAGGAATAAGGGAAAAACGGCTAATAGGGTTTTGCCCGGGGAAGAAAAAATTTCCCTAAAACTATTATGTTAATGCCGGTTTAAAAAATACATAAAATAATTAAATTTCTGGTATAATATTTCGTATTTTTATGATAAAATAATGGTAGAAAATTAAGAAAAAGAA
>JARRCS010000013.1 GCA_029981855.1 Halanaerobiales bacterium
AGTACAACTCACTTATTTAGTTATCGAACCGCCGTGTACGAGAACCGTATGCCCGGTGGTGTGAGAGGACGGCGGTTAATCACCGCCTCCTACTCGATTTCTCCTAGTACCTTTTTCCGTATTCTGTAAGTATCAGCGTGCTTGCAATGGCCTAGCCAGGACATGATCGTTGCTTCAACCTTTTTTAAAGGTATCTTCCCATCATTAAAGTCTTTTTGAAGCTTCTTTAAACCCCTTTTAATCCTTTTTATAGACGATTTCCTTAAAAGTCTATGGGTTGGCCATATTCTATAGCCAACAAAATTAATACCTTGATTAATCGGGAATACAGAGGTTTTCCCGTTAAGCTCTAAGTTTAGTTTTCTATCTAAAAAATCCCTGATTTCCTGTAGAAAGTACCAAAGAAGCCTTTTGTCGTGATGAAGGATTATAAAGTCATCCATATATCTAATATAATATTTAGCTCTTAGATCGTGTTTTATAAAATAATCAAGTTCGTTTAAATACACATTTGCAAAGAGTTGACTAGTCAAATTACCGATAGGAATCCCAACAGGATTTATTTCTCCAGCTTCAGCAGTGCTGTCTATTATCTTGTCAACTAACCAAAGTGTATCAGAGCAAACAATCTTCTTCCGTATTATTCTCTTTAAGATATTATGGTCGATGTTATAAAAATACTTTTTAACATCGGACTTTAAGCAGTATACCTTATCCCACTTATTAGTTGTTATTCTTAAAAATTCAGTAGTGCGATCTGCCGCAGCATGAGTTCCCTTCCCTGGTCTGCAAGCATAGCTATCATAAATAAATCTATTTTCAAATATAGGCTCTATAACATTACATAAAGCATGATGTACCACTCTATCTTTAAAAGGCAACGCCATAATAATACGTTCCTTTGGTTCATATATTTTGAATTCTCTATACCTTCCGCTTTCAAATGTTTTATATATTAATTCGTTTTGAATTTCTATTATATTGCCTTCTAAATTCATTTTAAACTTCAAAACTTCATTTTTATATCTTTTGCCTTTTTGGGCTTTAATATAAGCGTTATAAATATTATGAAAATCATATATATCAGGATATAAATTATTATATGTTTTTGTCATTATAATCACCTGCACTATTAATTAAAGAGGGCAACGGATAACTGTCGATTTTCTAATCTACCCGTTACCCGTTACCTTTTTAGATGTTTTGCTGGCCAAATAATAAAAATTTAGCTCAACAAGGACCTGGATTCCTTTGCTTTTTAACGGCTCTGGATGGTTACCAAATAGGTAGCCAACTTCTGGCCAAAGATTTAAAGCAGAGCGGAGCGGAAGCCGATACTGTTGTTCGAGTTCGAGCGGTGATTGTTCAAATTCAGAGAGAAAACCCCAGCATTGGAGCCATTGTTCCAGTTCCCACCGCGCCTGGCAACACTCATTAACAACCCAGGCCCTAAAATTGTATCCAAATTTATTTGCTATTAATATATTTAAACCAACCACCTATCATTTTGCCAATTTCAGTTAAGTAACGAGACCAAACTTCATATTTTTTAAAAGGTAAAAACCCTAAGTTTCTGGCTAAACGAATATATGATCTCAAAATATCTAACTCAACATCTAGCTGTTGCATAGTTGTTTTTTTATAATATTTTTTGTTAGTTGCAATTATAAGTTCTAGCAATCTAAACATACTCCTTTTTATTTCCGCTGCTAAAGTATGTTTTTCAGACCTTGGGAATTGTTTCAATGCTGCATATCCATACTCAATCATATCTTCACATTTTTGTCTGATTTTTAAGTCTTGCAAAAGCATCACCTATATTATATTTTAATATTATTTTTTAAGAAAAGGGGGTTCACTATCGTTCACCCCCTCAGATTATCATTGTATCAGATTACAGGGAAACAAAAGCGGAGCGGAAGCCGATACTGTTGCTCGAGGACGAGCGGTGATAGCTCAAAAGCAGAGAGAAAACCCCAGCAACGGAGCCATTGCCCCAGCCCCCACCGCGCCTGGCAACACGTTCTCCATAATTTCGAGCCCAGACATTATCTCCTTCATATCCATCAGCATCTGCCGGGAATATCGCAAGCCATTTAAGAATATCAGGTACAGTGAAACCGCTTTTTGCCGCTAGTGATTGGAAGTTAGTACTGCTGTAACCGTAATGTTCGTTGCTGGTTGGGTCAGTAGTGTACATAGGGTTGTCCAGTGCATCACCTAGAACAAGGTCGCCGCCAACATCATGGCTATCTTCCTGGGCGTCTCCAGCGGTTGTGTTGTCAATATATACCCCAGTGTCGATCCAGCCAGTTGTGTCGCCTTCTGCATTTTGTAAGGTAAAATCATTATCATCTATAATCCATATTTTACCATTTATCAATCTTAGTCCCTGTACCCATTCCCATACATTACCGTTGAGATCAAATACACCCTCATTTGTACCGTCATGAGACCAGGGGGCAGGGCCCGAACCGGTAGCTACTCGACCAATCTTTTCCGGATCATCATATTTATATGTCGGAACACCTTTTTCATAAGGCGCAGAAACATCCTGGCCATAATTATTATTACCCCTGGGCATTGTACCGTTCTTTTTCGCCCATAACGCCAGAGCTGCCCATTCGGCATTAGTCATCAAATGCCAACCCTGACCTTTAGCGGTACAATATTGCATTGCATCATTGAAATTAGCATATACCTTTGGATCTTGCATGGGCAAAGAATATGCTCTACCATCGTGTACAACATTTTGATATTTAGAAATATAAATTACATCTTTAATTTCGCCGTTAACCTTAAATGCAGGGTGTACTTCATGAGGCGCGCCATCAATTACGTCATCCAAATAAAATTTGGGTATAGCTACCATTATTGATGGGTACCCTTTGTCGTCGTAAATAACAGTATTTTTGCCACCTGTTTGTGCTTCAACAGAAGCCCTATAAGTATCTTTAATACTATAAACAAAACTCATTATTTAATCCCTCCATCTGTGATATTGAATTCTCCAGGTAGTCCCCAGAGTATTAATTTAACTTCATCTAAAGACAGTTCTTTTTTGGTGTTTTCCATGATAGGTTGATTGTTTTCATCTACTTCACCAGTATCAATTAATTCATATTCAGCTGCTGGTATAATCAAATTAGCAACATACCATTTGTCTACTCCTTGAATTAATTCCATATTTTTATTTAGGGAAATATCAATAACTACTTCTACATCAGCTTGGTTTTCTTCAAGGTTAATAGTCAACCTATCATTAAAAGTAATAGTTTTTTGATTTTCGTTAATTGAGTAAGGAATTTTATTTCCCTTATTGATCTCTTTAATAATCATTTATTAACCTCCTTAAACATCAGGATTGACTAGGGACCATCTAATTTTTACATAATCAGCAGAACCGGTGTATTTAATCTTGAAGCCGTTGCTTGACTTATCATAAACAACAACGTCGCCAACAAGGCCAGGATCGCCTTCGACAATCTCGGTTAATACAGAGAATTCAGGGGAATCAAGTTGAGTATATCCCTCTAGCGCCACTATCGCGTATGGGTCAGAATCCCTGAAATAAATATTTGTATCAGCATTATTTATTTCAACGACGCCCTCCTGGATTCGCTGCTTCTGCCATTTTTCAAGTTCAAGCTGATTACTCCTTATTTGCCGGGCCAATTCGGCAATAAAGGCGTTGTAAGTATTATGAAGGTCGATGCCTGCTTCCATTCGATTCATGTTATTTTCGTCATATAAAGTTCCTTCTAAGATCACATTTCCATTTTCGTCAACTACCTCATCCTGCCATTTAATAGGATTATAATCATTTTCATACTGCATTGATTAACTCACCTCACTTATTGTGTAGTCAAAGGCCACCATTAAACCTTTGCGGGCTGGCTTTTCCATAATATCATTTTTTTCATCGATAACTTGGCCGCGGTCATCGATAAGTTCAACTTTTGTTACCGTTTGGGCGTTATCAGAAGCGGGTAAATATAAGAATACTCTTATATGGTCGCCGTCTCTTTCTACCCTTCTAATGTCAGTAACTTCAGTACTACCATCAACAGTAAACCTGCCCTCTTTAAGCATATTTTCGATAGACTCTGTTAATCTTGCAATCCCTGTAGTATTCAAGATACCACCCTCCTTGTCTTAGTATTTTTGCTACATACCGGGAGAGAATTGACAGTATAACTTACACCTGGTAGTAACGATATATTGTTATTGTTTTCAAAACCTGTTCTAATGGTTTTTAACTGGTTTTTACAAACCCTTAAATTACTTTGTTCTGATAAAGAACTGCCATTTAGTGAAACTACTTTATAGAAACCTTTTCCAGCTGTACTGCCTGACTTAGTTCTCTGACTTGAAACCATCAATTTATTATTTATCAAGCTGTTATTTAAACTAACAAGGGTTAAATCGGAAGTGCTTAGAGCGCCAGGAGTATTAATCTTAGTCTTTTTACTTGAAACCAAAGGATTAAATATACCTTCAATAGTCCGTTTATTAATAGAAACCTCACGATTTTCAACATAACCAGTAACTTTATAAAATTCTTTTTCTTTACCTTTGAATGTCCCGCAAGCAGGACGGCGTGTCGATCTGCCTAAAAAATCATATGACCTGACTCTAAGTGTTTCATAATAAGTAAAAACGTAGTTAAGTAAAGCAATTGCTCTTTTAACTCGTCTAGCTTCTTTCTGGACAATATCAAAATTATTTAGTTCTTTTACGATATCTTGATCTATAAAAATATATAATTCTGACCATCTTTCAGGATCTACTTCATAAACGGGTTGGATTTCGGTATTGTCATACCCTAAAGCACTCAATGCTTTCAACATCCCCGAATCCGTTCCGCTTAATACGTATGTTTCAAAGGCATTTAATAGTCGTTTTCTATATGCTTCATTAGATTCATTGGCATAGCGAGGTAGGCCCCTGGCTTTACCTAAAACATCTAAAGCGGGGCCAGGAGCAGTCAGAATAAACCAGGCCCGTCTAATCTGAAAAATCGCCTGTTTAGCATCTTCCAAAATAGCCCCTAATGCTGTAAACCATTTTTTATTTTCTTGACCCTTTTTAAGGGGCCGATTTAAAAGCGCCCAAAGATAGTCAAAAAACTTCATGTTAAGCAGCCCTTTCAACTGTAATATTAACAGATCCTTTTGTAAGTAATTCTTTTGAATCCACAATTAAATTATCTGCAGGTAAGTTTACTTTGACATTAAGGACGTTTTCGATAGTCATCAAATAATAAGTTATCTGGGATATATAAAGAGATTGACCTATAGTCAAAGGCATCAAACCAATAGTCGTTCTTAGTGTATAATTTTCAGTGAATAATGCTTCGACGATTTCCTGTGCTTGGTTAATAATATCCTGTTCATCTCCATAAGCCTCTGGCAGTGTCAAAACAATATCAAAATCAACAGATATTTTAGTTGGCCCAGTTACTAAAACATTATCAATACTAGGTTTTTTGTCGTTTATATAACTAGTTACTTGATCTATCAGTTCTGGGGAATCCGGATATATAATTACATCAACTGTGCCCTGACCTCTAGGATGTTGATCATCAACCTCAACATCAGTTACCCCTGCTACTTGCCTGGCCCAGGATATGTAAGCGCCTCTGGTGGTGCCGGTGGAGAGCTCCTCCCACTTTAAGTAATATCTTTCGCGTAAAGGGTCGTCTTCCTCTCTGTCTGTCCCTTCTTGGATAATCCACCCATCTGGATTATATATTGAATTAATCCCTGGGATGTGGGTGACTAAAATATTAATGTAATTGGGTCCAACATTATATTTGGCTCCGGCAAATTCTGCAGTTATGTTTACATCAAACTCACTTTCGCCTGCGGGAGATATAACTGTTTGGTCAACAAAAAACCGTAATTCTTCACCTTGCGAAGATAATTCTGTTTTCACTATAGTATCTGCTTCAACTTTTATATTTTTGTTCGAATCATCTTTTATAAACCTAATAATACCCTTAGTCTTGGTTGCATCGTGCCTTTTGATTCCTACTTCCGCAACCTTGATATCTAGCCACTTTCCACTAGTATACTGCACAAAACCCATAGGCAATACTTTAAGTAATAAATTGTATAGTTCAGCGATTGCTTTTAAGGGGATATAGGTTAAAGTTTTAAATACTCCTCCATCGTTCCAGTTAGTTATACTGCTTTTTAAGTTTTGCATTCTATCTTTTGCTTCTTCTTGAAGATTTTCGAAGGTTTTATAGTCAAAAAGGGTTTTCCAGTCCAATTAAACCACCTCCCCCCGGCTTTCAAACTGATCATATTTAAGCAATAAATTCAATGGGTTGTTTTGGCCTATCGGAGTAAAAGAAACTAACAATTTAATAATTTTTAAATCCCATTCTTTGATATCTACATTTACGCTGCCGGGTTTAACCCGTGGGTCTTTTTCTACTTCTTTTTTGACATCCTGAGACAATCCCATCCTGTTAATAAGGGTATTTTCATCATTAATATATTTATAAATATCAACTCCATAATCTGGATTATAAAAAAGGTTCCCTCGGGGTGTCAAAAGACGATGGATAATATCTTGCGCCAGACAGGAGAGCCCCTGGGTAATTTCAATATCTCCAGCTGGAATTAATTCAAAATCGTTATTAAAAACTATATCACTACCAAATATATCACCCATAAAATCACCTACTTAGTAAAACTGATTTGCGAAGCATGACCCGTCATTTTCTCAGCTGGAGGACCAGTAAAACTGCTACCATAAGGATGAATATGGTTATCAAATATATTTTTAACAATATCTGCAAAAGCTATTGGGTGTGTTTTGTCTTCTTCGTCATTTTGTTCCATGATATAGATGATCGGTGCCAATAATTCAAAGAGCTTGTCTGTTTCTGCTGTTATTTTTTCTGTCGATTTAATTATTATTTCACCTTGTTTGTTAATCTCAATTTTAATGCCGTTAGCCTGTTGTATCACTAGAGAACCTAGGAAGTGATCGGGCATCTCATATCCATCGCCCAGGACTGCATCAATAAATGGTTGCGCTGGATCGTGATAGTAAAAACCAACCCTCACGATAGATCCTATCTCCGGAAGGGCATATATACCTCGTTGTGGACCTGCCCAAATAACAGGTATTTCAACATCTGGAATAACAGGAGCGTTTTCATCAACAGAACCGCTTTTATTTAAAGGCTGCACATCACACGAATAAATGTTATTAAATTCATCTGATTGCCCCCCAGCTTCATAAACTTTAACAACTTTTCCTTTGATAGGATAATGATATCCTTGCAGTTCAGGAAAGACTTCAAGGATGATTGTTTTGATTATTTTTTTTAATTCTTTAACTCCTGCCATTCTATCTGACACCTGCCTTTATCATCTTTTAAGGTGGTTGTAATTCTATCAACTTTGGAGATTATTTCTCTGTTGTTTTTATCAACTATTTTAATGATGTTTGAATGCCTAATAAATGGCATTGAAATTGTTTTTAATATTCCGCTACCATCATCATTTGGCGCTAAATCAATAACATTTTTGCCATATTTAAATTTGACGATTTCACTACCCATATATCTAGGCGAGTCTTCCCATGGCCCCCAGTAAAAAACATCATCGTCAAAATAAAAATCATAGTCAACTTCCCAGGTCTGATTTATGAGTTTCACTAAAGTAATTACATCTTTGCTTTTAACGATGAAATGATGTTTTTTTCTAAAGTTTATTGATGTTAATGTATATTTCATTCCTGCTTTTGCCAAACTATATTTAAGAACCTCCTGGGGAGTGCAGTTTATAAAAGTTTTATTAATCTTAGTATCTTTTAATTTAGTCATATAATCTTCACAAAACAATTTTACAGTATTTTTTGTAGAAGTATTGATTATAAACCCCCTAAATAACTGCCATAGCCCTTTTTTCCTATATCCTTGTTTAATAATTATTTCCTGGCCAGCTTGAAAATCATGATTAATTATTGGAATTTCAAGTTCAGCAATATCAACAGGGTTTATTCTGCTACTAACCACTTCCAACATGTTTATTTTTTGAATTATTTTAGAGCCTACCTCAATAACATAATAGGGAGCTATATAATCAATCATGGTTCATCATCATCCATTGCGGGGCTATCCGGCAAGTTGGAATCATTATTGATATCCTGATCAGTTTCAACAAAACCAGATGATTCTGGTTGGTTTGAGTTGTCCAACTGAGCCCTAGATTCTTTTTCAACAATTATAGGTTTATACTCTTGGAAATGGAGTTCAGCCATAATGGTATTATCTTTGTTGGTATCAAAAGTTTTAAGGTAATCAAAAATTACTTCTGATATATTCCAGGCTTCGGTATGTTTGTTGATAATAGTATATATATAAGGTTTTGCATTTTCATCTGTGTTTTGAAAAATATTTGTTAATGTTTTGGTCTTTTCATAACAGTCGGTTTCGTTATCAGTAGTCAATTTTAATGATAAAACTATCTCTGGTTCGTTATATCCTAAAGGTTGTTTTCCTCCGGCAGAACTCCCCGGGATATCAACTTTATCTATCTTAATAGAGCCAGTGATTCTCATCGATTCATATATGCCAGGCAATTCATGATCACCTAATTTTATTTTCCCAAAATCATCTGTTATGATCTTCATCCGCCTAACTCCTTAGCAAATTTTTTTAGTGCATTAACAAAATCCATTGGTTCATCAATTTTATCAACGTGAATATGGACATCACCCTCTATAACCAAAGGACGTTCAGAGCTGTCAGATACAGATTTTTCGTTAGCAGTTTGTTGGCCTATAGGTAATGCTATATTCCCTATCCCCGCTCCAGCGATAGCTGCCTGAAGGTTAGGTTTTTTCTGGACTGCATACTCAGCCTGGCCTTTTAAGGACGGGAGAGATGGAATAGAGGGCATCATCAGATCATAAATTGCTTTAGCATTTATATCTTTTAGACTGGGTACCGGTATTTTTTCTAGTAAATATTTAGCTTTCCCAACTAATTCAGGTAAACTTGGTATAGCTGGCATAGACAAATTGTAGGCCGCTTTAGCAGACAAATTATTTATATTGGGATCAGGGAGATTGCTCAATCCATACTCAGCCTGGCCTTTTAGAGTCGGCAAGGAAAATCCAGTCATTGTGCCAGTAATTCTGTTTAAGCCTCGTTCCATAATTGGCGCCAGACCGGGCATTTGTCTTTGGATTCCATTACCGAAGGTATCCACTAAAGCGCGTCCGCTTTTTGTCAAAGAGGATAAAGGCCCTTCTTTGGCATCTGAAAAAGGTAGTAGATTTCTCACTTTTTGTAAACCATCTTTTACTATCTCGACAGGTTTGGAAATGACGGATTTCAAACCATCTACAAAGGCATTCCACAAACCAATTCCTGCGTTCTTAAAGGTGTTTGGCAGGCCTTTAATCCAGTTTAAAGCACTATTTAAAGCCCCTTTAATAGCTGGTAAAATTTTATCCCAGTTTTTAATTATTAATGCTGGTATGCCAATAAAAGGCATAAATACTGCGATAACTGCAAGTACCTTATTAGATACATTAGCAAGAATATTTTTTAACCAGTTAAATCCAGCAATTACTTTTTGAATTGCTGTGTTCCAAACACCACTCAAAAATCCAGATACCTTATCCCAGTTCTTATATAAAGCGTAAATTCCCGCGGTCAGGGCAATAACACCTACAACAATCCAGGTAATTGGATTTGCTAAAAGGGCAGTAGTGAATGACCACACACTGGCTATTAAGGAAGGTAAAGCGGTTGCTGAAGCTGTAATAGCCCGCCGTGCCATGTTAGCTAACCCCAACGCCATACTTTTTAGTCCTGCTACTGCTTGCATTGCCGCTTTTTTTCCAAACTGTGCCACAGAAATCGCCAGGTTTTTAATCGATGTTGCAGCTGTAACCGCAGCCTTTTTACTCATATTAATAATATTGAGCGTCACATTTTTAAGGCCAGTAATTGCCCGGGTAGCCCCCGTTCTTATAGCGCTGAACATGTTCGTCATAGATGTTCTAATTTTGGTAATACCAGCAGCGAGTTTCCCGTCTTTTATCCAGCCGCGCATTTTGATAAACCCTTTGTGAATCTGGCCAAAACCCTTAATAGTATAACCAGTCATCATAATAAGGGCGGATATGACTGTCATAATAGGAGCTACTATAGCCAGTGTAGCAGTCATAATTCCCATAATGAGCATTACTGTTTTTGTCAGCCCGGGATGGGCTTTAACGAACCCTTCTAAAGCATTGAAAAAGCCACGTAATTTCAGCATTCCCATATTTAATGCCGGCAAAAGAGTATCACTTAAAGCAATTTTCAGGGCATTAATATTGTTAATAAGGATCTGTCTTTGTTCGTGTCCCTGGGCTTCCATTATTCTTTGAGCTTCAGCTGCAGCACCAGTAGAGTTTTTAACTTTAACCAGGGCATTATCCATAACTTCAATTTTATCAGTTAGTAATGATATTGCCCTGATGCCTTCCTCGCCAAAAGCTTTCTGAAAGGCTATTTTAGTTTTATCTGACATCTTTTCAAAAGGCCCAAATTGCTTTCTAATATTTTTTAGTGTGCCAATATACGAGATGCCTCCATCAGCTGTTCTGGCGATCTCAAAGCCCAGTTTTTGCGATGCGGTAGTAATTTTTCTCATGGATGCCGCAAAAGCAGTACCAGCCATTGAGCCCTGGAGACCAGAGTTGTTTAACTGGCCTAAAACAATATTTAGTTCTTCAACAGAAGTGCCAAACTGAAGGGCAGAAGGAATAGCATATTTTAAACCCTCGCTTAACTGTCCTAGATTCTTTAATTGAAATAATTGCTGGGTTTTGGTTAAAATATCTCCCAGGCGTGACATCTCTTTGTTAACGTCAGCAGTTTTATCACCCATGTTGTTGTACATCATAGCCACCAGGTTAGCTGTATCTGCCGAATCAGCCATAGTAGCTTTAGCAACACGGAGGGCTGTTTCTGTTGCTGCGATAGCCTGTACATCATTAAGCCCAGCACTGGCCATCATATAGGTTGTCCTAATATACTCATCGGCTGAATTAGCATGAGTTTTAGACCAGTCTAATGCTGCTTGTTTTGTTTTTTCTAATGATTTTTGAATTGAACCCATGGTGCTAGTTGTAACAGTTTCCAGGGGCCTCATTGCAGCTTGCAGATCCAGGGCAGGGGCCATGATATTTTCCATAGTTCCCACCATTTTGTCTGCAGCCCCCTGAACCATGGCGCCACTAATAGCCATTCTTTGACCAAAGTCAATCATATTTTGCGCTTTATTCATTCTATTTTCTAAATTTTGAACTGAGCCAACCATTTTTTTAACGGGTCCAGTTAGTTTATCAACTGCACTAACAATAACGCCCAGTTTATATATAGATTCCATTCCCATGGGTAACACCTACTTTGTTGACAACATCTGTGTGAAGTTATATACTTAACTTACCAAAATAAGGAATTACAGGAGGTATAGTTATGTTTTTAGGTACATTCTTTTTCTTCTTCGGCATTGGTGTTTTTATTGCGTTGGTTTGGGCTTTTTTCAAATATACCCCAGCAATTATTTACATGATTTTTGATTTAATTAGAACCGCCTGGCAAGAAATTAAAAAGGGGTGGGAGGCTGGTGCCCCGGAGAACGCTAAGAAAAACAAATCTAATTAACGTTTTTAAATATTTCTCCTATTGCCTTCAGCACCCCCAACTTAATATTTTCAATTTCGCTTTCCTGTAAGTAAAACGCCTCAGCTGCTTTTCCAAAAAAATCATCATCTTTTAGTTTAGAAATATCTTTTTGAGACAGGCCGAACCATTTATATATCAACAGTTCGGCCTGATATATCGTGCTATTTTTTATCTCATCAAGGCGCTTTACAATTTCTTGCTGAAAAAATCCTGGTTAACACCAATTATTTCCTGGAGTTCATTACCTAGCGCAATAATCAAACCGGGTTTTTCTTCAATTAATTTGGTTACTGCGTCACGATCGGGATATAGCAAGCAATCGAAAGTTAAATTATACATGGCCTTATAAGCGTTTTTCATGGCATCTTTAATGTATCTGCTTAAATTTGTCCTCCCTGGCTTTTTAAAATAAAAGACCATGGGTTTTGCATTTCCCTCATCAATGTCAGCCTCTGCGGCAATTTCATAGACCTCCCCAAATTCTTCAATCCATTTTTCTTTTTGTTTCTCCAGATTTTCTGTGGTCTGTTTTTTCTTATCATCACTCATTTTTAAAACCTCCTATATCATTTAAAATTTCTTGGTGCTAATTGGCAGGAGTGCCATCCCATTCGATGGGTTTAAGAATAATGAATTCGAGCTCAACATTAACTTTTTTATCATTTTGTGAAGAACCATTTTTAGTAGATGTAAACTTACAAAGAGGGAGCTTATCGGTCACTGTCGGCTGATCGTCATTAGCGTAGCTAACAATAATAGGGAAGGGATCAAGACCATAGAGTGTCTTGCTATTTTTCTTGACATAATCAAGTAGTCTCTGGAATTCTTCCCGTTTTAACGTTAGCTTTCCATTTGCCGAATAATTGCCTTCTCCATAGCCTGTAGGATTAGAACCTTTGCCATAATTGGCCTCTGTCTCTTTTTCATCAGAGTATTCAATATCCTCAATGTCAATCAAGGTACCATATGGTAATTGAATAGTAATATCTTCCCAGGAATAATTTTTGCCATTAATCAATTACTACACCTCCTTTAATTTATCTGGCCAGGAAGGGGTTTTCATAAGCAATATCGAAGATTATTTCCCGCATAATCGCCAGAGGTACTATTCTAATTTTCCCTTTTAATTCAGAAGTTGATAATAAGTTCTGATCCTTAGGAATATAGATGCTCCCACTAGAAATTTCTTTAGGGCTAGCATCGGCCATTTCGTCAATAGCCTGCTGAACATGAGCCTGGAAGTTATCTAGGCCAACAATTTCTCCAGCCTCATTAATTTCCACCTCATCCTGCATATACAGAAGAGCTTTTTTGCGAGTATTTCGACAAGCTTTATCCATTGGGCGCCTTAACTCTACATAAGAATAGTCGCTTCCTTCAGGGGCCATCATACGTCCATTAGTTACATAAATGCCTTCGTATCCTTCGTATCCTCTGAAAGTTATATATCCAGCCTGATCCAGAGCATCAATATGACCAGAATTAATTCCCTTAGGTCTTATTTCAACTGCGCCTGGTATAGACCCGTCTTTCACCCTACCCGGGGATCGCCCCACATGGATAGAACTTAATCTTCCGGTGTATTTGCCAGCTCCGTTACGCTCGATAATTTGTCCGGAATTTGGATCAGCAATTTCTAATCTGCCAGCACTAACCGAAACCCGAACAGAAGAGAAGCTGGATCTTTCGTCTAGTAATCTGTTAACCCAGGTGTCTATATCCTCGCCTTCATCCGGACCATATGCCTCAGCAACAAAATGTATAAACCTATAATGAGCTTCAGCTTCAGTTGCTTTTGTATCCAGGGCGGCCCACATTGCCGAATCACTTTCACCTACTATATGAATGAACTCAAATTCATAATTAGACTGTAACGCCACATCAATAGCAGTACCAACAGTTCCAACACTAGGTACAGGAGCCTCGGTTTTCAAAGTCCATTTATCGCCTTCTTTATATGAGTCAGATGGTGTGGTTGTATCCTCTGGGAAAGTTATCGTTATTCCGGTTCCGGGAATCAAATAATCACCTTCTGAAGGAACAGTTAACTTAGCAGAGAAGGTGTCGCCTCCATCAAGACTATACCTGAAAGTCGCTTCATTGAGCCCTCCAGAATCAAGTATTTCAATGACCACTTCGTACTCATCAGCAGGATTGCCACTGGCGGTAATATCACTTAAACCTGTATTTCCAGAATCAGAATTAATACTTCCTATTGACCCAGCAGTACCTTCTTCAGCGCGGATAGCATATATCGTATTTGCCCCCGCTGAAAAGGAATCAAATATAGCATTCACCAGGGGGCCTGTCCCCAGAATATCTTTTACTTTGCCGGGGTCATCACTGGAAAAAATAAGTATTTTGTTTTTTTCACCCTGGCTTGATACGCCGATCTTAACCTGAAGACCGGATATATCATTAACGCTAACACCTAGGGCTCCGTCCTGAATATTATGATTTACATTAGGTAAAGTCATTAATTACACTCCTTTCAAATTACTTTTTCATTGGCCCTTTTTCAAACTCTTTGGCTTTGGCCAGGAACTCTTTTTCGGTTATCTTTTTTCCTTCACCCCATCGATTTCTTTGTTTAACACCCGCTAGAATCCAGTCAGGAATATCATTTTTGCGGGCCAATTTTTCAATTGTATATAGGGGCTCTTTTTTTTCAGCGCTTTTTTTGTTGCTGGAATTTGATGTTTTTTTAGTAGCCATATACAACCCTCCTTATCTTTGGATCTCTGCGCCTTCTGGAACAAATTTGTCAATTAATTTAAATAATCTTTCAGTATAAATCCCTCCTTCAAATTCAATCAATAATTCTCTACCAAATTTATTATTTAAAACGCCTTCATCCAGGTGTAACTTACTATCATTAGGGGTAATTAAAACCGGGTTACCTTCACTATCTTTAATTGATTTATCAAGTAATTTGAAAAAATCAACCTTTAATTTTTCAGCATCAGATTGATTTCTGGCCACAAAAAGAATTGCTATATAATTAGTAATTTTATATTTCCTTTTTTTATATCTACGAATTTTATTGGGTTCATCATCAATATAACCAACTATAGTACCATCATCTTCAATATCTTCAGTGTCAGACACATAAATAAAAGCAGCAGGGGTAGGAAAACGACCTCTTTTTAGATCATCAAAATCATCATAAATTTTATCCAGCTGTAACTTTTTAAGTAAATCAACCAGGTAATCCTTGTACAGAGTAATCATCTTCAACCCCCTAACCACTCAAATGTTCATCGATTCTGTCCTGAATAATATTTTTAATTTCTCGGCGGTCATCATCACTAACTCCCAGAAAAGGCCTTGCAGGTATTTTGACTTTTGTTTTTTGTACCCATCTTTTCCCCACTTTAAATTTTAGATATTTAGCATTTTTAGCTTTGATAGTTGCTCCTTTTTGGTGTACTGCTGCGTAAATTATATTCGTCCCCACATCAACCTTCTTGCTATTTGCTTTATAGTTAAGAGAATTTTTTAGGGTCGCATTATCTGTTAATGTTTTGCCTCCCGATCTTGATCTATAAGACGGTTTCCATTTTTTGCCCTCAGGGCTTTCTTCCTTTTTAAACCGGTCTTTAGTAGCCTCCAATATGTATTCGCCAATTTCTTTATGCAAGCCAGAAAAGTTAAAATTGGTTAATTTGCTTAGCTGTTTATTAAATTTATCAAAATCACCGGTTATTTTAATACCCATTTAAACCACCCTTAAACTACCATTAATCGCTTAAAAATCACTGAGGCTTTCCCTGGAAAAAACCCGCTTTTGACTTTCAACTCGCAACCCATTATCAGGCGGGGGAGAAGGGATTCCGATTGTCAAAGCCCCACTAGCAATCTTATCAAGTAAACTCATAGCTGTTTTTTGGCTGCGGATTATATGCTGATCTCGCTCTTCATCAATCCCCCTGGAGGCAAAGAGTTCATATAAAACAAGATCAACGGCTATTTTTTTGATTACCCTGGGAACGGGAGAAAAGGGGACCTGGTATTTTTTCTGAGCGAAAGAATCGATTAAGGCAGACACATCTTCAATTGCTTTATTAACTTTGTTCTGATCTATTGTAGTAGCATCAATTCCGCCGTCAGTTGTGATATCAACCAGAATATCTTCTGAGACCCTGTCTAACAAATCATCAAGGGTACAATACATTATTTGTCATCCTTTTTGCCTTTATCTTTATCACCATCAGGATCCTGATTTTTTTCAGAAGCCGGAATATCTTCTTCTACAACTAACATGGGTTCTGCCTTGAGAGTTTCAAGCTCCTCTTTAGTAAATTTATTATTAGGGTAAAGGGTCGGTTTGGTTGAATGAGAAATTCCACACCTTCTAAACCCTTCTTTCTTGGATGTAATTCTAATCACCATTACCACTCCTTTCAAAAACGTTTAATTCCCGTTTAAATTTGTTCAAAATCGTTTAAAGATTTTTAGGAATACTAATATAAGTTATCGGGTATATATACCCCTTAAAATGGCTCTCAGGGGCTTGTTTTTTCTTTAAATACTATTGAAAGTAATCTTTTTGCTTAATAAGCCCCTGATGAAAGCCTTATACTTGCTGATTTAAAGGGGTTTTAAAGGGTTAAGCCAGGTAAGGTACAACCAACAAGTCAGCAGTGTTTCTCCATTTGTTTGTTGCTCCATTTGCATCCCGCTCATTTTCTAATATTTCTTTGGCTGCCCCCTCCAGGGAAGGAGGAACTACAAGCAGGTTTGGCTTTATTCCTAAGGCTACCCCTTCATCATCTTTAAAACTCATCATGGCCGCCCGGGCCGAAGCATAATTCTCAGCAGTCAGATCCTGTTTAGAAGCATAAGCCAATTGCCAGAGGCCATAACCTGCATTACCTCTATAATCAACACCATAGAGGAATTTCTTTTTCATAAAGACATTTTCATCATCAACTTTATCTAGGGAAACAAACTGAGGCTTTCTCCTCATCTGAAAAATAATCGGTTTAATCGCCCTGGTTGTATCTAATAAAAACCATGGTGTTCCTGATCCGCCCTGGAAGTTAGAAACACTTTGCCCCTTGACCGGGTGATCGGTGTCAAAGAAATACTGGCCGTCATAGCAGAAGTTTTCAAATCCTTTATTAAGGACTTCAAAGACTAAAATATCTGGATGAGCTTTAGCGGCGCGCCCCATTTCTTCAATCATTGGACGATAAATACCGTACTGATCATCTTCAATGTCATCCCTATCCACCTCGATAGTAGCTTCAAAGGACTTGTTTTTGATAGCATAGTCATGAGCAGCCAGCTGCTTAACCTGTCTTTCGCCAATCCATTCTCTTAACCTGGGGAAAGAACCTAGCCATTTGTAGGCGTTTTCCCTGGTTGTTGAGGGAACCTCAGTCGCAACCTTCTCTCTGTAAGTTTCTGCGTTTTTAAAAGTTTCATTAAATAGCACTTTGAAGCTTTTATACATTGATGTTAGTGCTGATTGATTTACAATCATCAAATATCATCCTTTCTTTTAATTGATTTAGACTAATTTATTTTAACCCAGACGCCTTCATCATCTACATCAAATATAACCCCGGCTTCAATAGAGTTAGTGGTGGTTTTGCCAACCGTCTGGTCATCTACAATATAACATTTAGATCCAATGTCAGCCGATGTAATACTGCCATCATTTTCATAACCGAATACACCCTTACGGCAGGTGACAGGCTGTCCTTCGGAATAATTTTCTGCCCTTCCTATCACCCTTATGCCAGCAGTATCAGATGCAGGAACTAGCTCACCATTGGAATCAATTGCTACAATTGACCCGGCATAAATTGTTACACCATCTTTTGGTGTTACAACAACAAATTCTCCATCCCGTTTTGGGGTATTTCTATCTTTAGTTAATGCGGCCATCTATATCCCTCCTAAAATTAATTATATTTAGTCTTCCTCATTGTATTTTTTGAATAACTCATCATCTACTCCCAGGTTTTTATTGACAATCGCCTGGATATCATTAACCTGGTTTTTGTTATCAAGAATAACATCACCATCATCAAGCGGTACAACAACCGGGGCCTTGTCGATAAAAGCCTTAAAGCCTTTGGGATCATTAAGAGCGTATTGCTTGGCCCATTCTTTTTGAGCGGGAGTAATCTTGCCTTGTTTCATGGCCAGCTGTACTAACTCATCCCGCTCTTTTTCAGCCATTTTTTTCTTCAGCTGATTAAACTCCTCAACACTAATACCTGCTTCACTTTTTTGCTTTAGGGCATGGATTGAGGCTACTACCTCAGATTCATCAGAATCCTCATTTAAATCCAGGGCATTAATAATCTTTGTGCTTACCCCTTCGCTTTTTTTGCCGCTGTTATCTTTTAAAGCGGCGAGAATTTCATCTTCACTAACATCTTCCTTAAGATCTAAGGCCTTAGCTATTTCCGCTTTAGCCCCCTTAAGATTTTTAACTGCTTCAAGAACCTCTTTTTCTGTAGCATCTTCCTTCAATGCCAGAATTTCAATCAATTTTTTAAGCATAATTTCATCAGCCTCCTTAAAATTAAAATACTTGTTTACAATAGGGACCATACCGTCAATAAAAGGTTTATTTGTTAAAGCTGCACTATGTAAAATGCTTGGTCTGTTCCATCCCTCTTCATCTTTTTCTTTTGCCAGGAGAACAGGAGAGAGGTATTTATATTCCTTATTCTCAAGGTATTTTTTCGCCCGTGGCGTCCATTCAACTACGCCCCAGAGACCATCCGGTCCCTTATTAATTAACTTTTTGATCCAGGCAGCCGCTGGCGCTTCTGTGTCTTTCAAGGTTTGGTGTTCATAATCTATTACGATATCATTTTTTCTCATCTGGGCGTTGATAATAATTTTTTGAATATCTTCTTCGGTTACCTTAAAAGGGCCTGAAGGATGGTTTGTCCAGCTGCCAATCGGTACAATTTGAATCATCTCCGGGATATCGCCTGCTTGAATTTCAGAATTTAACACAATTACCTTTTTGCTCAATTGTTATCACCTCGCTCCCTGGTATATTTTTCTTTAAGCCAGTCCGGATATTTATCTAGATCTGGTTCCCAAAGCTTTTTGGCAGGATTAATATCCCAGCCTTTGTCGGGATTGATAACAGGTTTATAATCAGATACTTCAAGGTTTAATCTTTTTAGGTCTCGGGCAGATCTGGATCTAACACTGCAACGACACTGGAAGCCATTTGGCGGATAGTGTGTTTCCCAGAAAGGGTCATCATATCTTTTGACTATTCCATCCATAGCTAAATGGTTGGGACGGGTTCTGCTGTCGTTTACCGCATCATACTGCCAATATGGACGATTTTTTAATACATCCGGGTCCATCTGCTGTTTATATCTTCCGGCGTTAAATACTTTCTGGATATTGGTGCGGTATATGTTCTGAATCCTGTAAGGACTACGGCTTTCAGCATCTTGCCAACCTTTTTTGGTGAAGATATCTTCTACCTGGCTTTGAAACTCGCGGATTGGAGTTCCCTCATTGATTGCATCCTGTAGAGCATTATAAACATCATTAATAATATCCATCTTGCTAATTCTCGATACGGTAAAGGCTCTGGCCTTAACCTCTTTTTCCAATAGGCCAAACTCATAAGGTGTCATCGGTACAAGACCCTGAAAAGCCTCAACGGCTTCATCAAAAGGCATCGGTACTAGGTTTTCAATTTTCATTCGCGCTCACCCTGCCATATAGATCAGCTACAAAGAGAGCTCTGGCTGTAAGTTCTTCCAATTCGGAAGAATTTAGCTGGTCGTACATGGTATATAACTTTTCTTGAATTTCTTCATAGGAATTAGAATTGATAATTACTTTTTTGATGTCACGGATGTATCTTTTGTATATCTCTTTTGAACTGGCCACCGTATTATCAATTAATCCTTCTATGTTTTCCTGTTCAGGAGTAAAACCTTGATTAAATTTAAAAGCCCTTGGCTGTGGGTTTGTGTTGGTAATTTGCAATTCAGGCGATCTGACAACTTTTTCATCTTTTTTTGGTTTGGGTATGCCGAATTTTTCATGAATATGTTCCTCGGTAATTTCCTGGAAACCCATTTCAACAAGGGTTTTATATATTTCAGCTATGCTCTTTAAATCCTCTGGCTTATATACATTAATCTGAAATTCAGGAAGAGGGGCATCCCAGCCAAAATTAAAGCCAACCAGAGGCCTTATAATTTGACTATTGACAGTGTCCGCTAAAGATTTAGCGTCAGATTCTTTTAAGTCCTGTCGTACCATTTCGTGTACTTTAGCTGCTGCATACGTGCCGGTGCTTCCTGTTGTATCGGTAGTTAATGTTTGACCTAAAATAGCCTTTGATATTTCCCTGTTACAGAAATTAGACAGGGTTTCATATACGTTGTTCTGGCCAGATTGTTTCATTGCTTCTACAAACTCAATCTCTGTGTTTTTTGATATTATCCCTGCAGCGTCTGTGCCCAGGCTACGTATAGCTGCTATTAAGGCGTTTTTGTCATTCTTGGTAGCATTAGGGTCATACTTGCCCAACCTCAAGGGCATTCCATATACCTCAGCAAACGAGACCCAGTCTTTAATGCTGTAGTTTTTGAAAAGGTACATCCAGGATGTAACCCTTAACACCCCTGCCCGGGTAGGGCTTCCTGATTTAGCTCTGTGTCTGTGATAAACAAATTTAAAAGGAGGCAACTCCTCGCCTTCACTTGGGTTTTTGTCAGTAATCAACCGGGGCAGAGTTGAGTTGTAAAATGTAAACTTTTTATTCGGGAGTATTTTTAAGTTTTTAATTGCTGCCTGTCCTTCAGATACATCCCAGAGAATTTCCCCTATTTTAAATCCATGTCCAATGGCCTCTAAAAGACCTTTTAAAAAGTCTTCAAAATCTGGTATTGATTTAATTTGTTCTTCAACAAATTTGGCTATTTTAATGTCACGCTGTTCTTCTGATGCAGCTATGATCTCATAATCTGCATTAGCCCCCAGAACCGAATTTCTTCTAATTTGCAAGCAGTTAAATAAATGGGGATCTTTTTCTTCCATCTCTTCAAAAAGCTCGCTTTGACGGGATACGTCGCCGCTGTCGGCCTCTTTAAAAATTCTGGCTAGTTTTTCAGGGGTCAAACCGGAAGAAGGGTATGTTGAATACCTATCCCTGACAGTTACAGTAGCTATCTCCCTGGTATCTGGTTTTTTAGTTGATTTTAATTCTCTTCCATACTGATCAAGTATCATTAATACGCCCCCCTGCTACTAAAACGTCTTTTTGAAACAGTCCGATATTCCTGATTACCCGAACCACTATTGATGGCCAACTTGACTGCACCTTCCAGGGCATCAGGACCATCATCATGGCTAGCCATTGGATAATATTTCAACTGCTCAAGCAGTGTTTTATGTCTAGCGTTAAATTTGATGTACTTGTTTTTAATATAAGGCTGCAATGTTTCAATCCTCATTTTCTTATCCTTAACCTGATTAACTTCCTCGATTGGTAAGTATAAGTTTTCCCTGGCGCTCGCTTTTGCAAGTTCTTCCTTAAGGAACCACTGGAACTGATTGGTTTCTGCGCCTATCTTTAAATACCCAGCTCCATAGTCGCGCCTTAACCAGCGCTCTTTTTCCAGAATATCAGTAATAATCCTATCCGGGTGCCTTCTTTCTATATCAGCATCAACAACGTACATATATCCTGTAGCCATTTCTTTAGCTAAAGTAATAATTGTTGAATAGTCACTTTTTTTACTCTTGCCCAGGGAAGGGTCCAGAAACCCGAAAAAGAGAAAACCTTTGGCAAAATCAATTTCAGCCGGATTATAATAATCAAACCATTCATCATTAAACAAGGCATCTTCCGGATTAATGGGTTCGTTTTGCTCCTCGGAATTAAAGCTTGCTTCACCTTCAGTGACCCTGATCTTCATCAGCTCATAGTAACTCATCTTCTCTGGCCAGAGGACCTTGGTTCCTTCCAGCATTTTATCTTTGTTATCAAGATAAAACTGATAAGCATCCTTTTCCCTGTTCTCATTAGCCAGGTCTGTATAAATTGACTCCCAGATATCCCATAGCCCTTTATTTTTAGCAAAGGAGATTACCGCTTTATAGGTGACACTGTTATATCCGGGGTTTTTCAGCACTTTGGCCAGCAGAGAATCGTAATGTAAAAGAGTACCGATGTATAATATATCTGTATAGTCATCACCTGCTTTAGAAACTGCTTTATAAAACCAGTTGGCAAGTTTTTTGCGTTGCTCAATGGTTCTGACATTTTCATCATTTTCGATATCATCCAGGATGATCAAAGCAGGTCGCCAGTTTCTGTGTTTTCTACCGCGGATTTTTTTACCCGATCCGATAGCTTCAACTTTAACATCAGTACTGGTGATAATTTCACTTTCCCGCCAGGTGTTGCCCTGTAAATCTCCAAAATCCTCAATTATGGCTTCGTTTTCTTCTAGTTCGATTTTTATGTCTCCCAGGAACCCTTCAGCCTGGTCACTGGAATCAGAAAGAAGGATAATATATGGTTTGTACTCATATAAAATTGCGTGCAAAGAACCCTTAAAAGTAAAGGTTGTTGACTTTGCGTGTCCACGGGGTGCAGCAATAGCATGCTTGCTGCCTTTCATTCTGGATATTTCTTCTGCAGCATTGACAGGGTTTTTCTTTTTTAATACCCCATCTTGCCAAATACTGTCTAAATCTCGGTGAAATTCAGGTGATTTCCTGACAAAATAATGAGGAAAGTAAGCTCTACCAAAATACTCCAGGTCAATAGCTCCCAGTCTTTTTCTTAAACCGTGGGGTCCGGTGATCAGTGCTCCTTTTCCAAATTCTTTTAAAAGTCTTTTATGTTCGCTGGTGGTTCCTTTTTTTAAGTACTTATATAAAAGTGCTTTTGTTTTTTCTTCCTGCTCTAATTGTTCTTTATCTTTTTCTGTATTACCAACCAGCTCATTTATGAGTTTGCTCATTATGATCACCTATTTTAAACTGAAATCTTTTCTTACATTCTCAACCAGTTTGAGCATCCGGGAGAGAAGTTCCTCATCTTTAGCAAGTTCTTTTTGTAGTTCTGACTTGATTTTTTCAAAGGCTGCATTAACACCCTTATCCATGTCATATTTTAATTTTTCCCTGGCCACTGCACTCCTTTCCAGTTGAGCTAAAGCCTTAAATGTATTAGATAGCTGGCTAATATCTTCAGGGCTATACTCTTTATTCATCATCATTTCAGTAAGCAAAGTTACTGCCATCTGATTGGCCGCTTCGTGCATTTCAGTGGAAGGACGATCAGAGGCTTCTTCCACTATAGCCCTGGCCTGTTCTTTGGCTTTTTTCAGCCTTTCTAGCTTGGTTAAAAAATCTTTTCCATATCGCCCCACCGAACTTTTGCCGATCTGATATCCCCGATCATTGATGAATTCCGTTATTTCTTCATAGGTTTTTCCAGCTACAAGCTGTTTATTAATGGCTTCAACCAGTTCTGGAGGAAAGGTATTTATTTTATGCCTGCTTCGCTTATTATTCTTATTAAGCATCATTTCAGGTCAACACCCGGGTCATCCTCAATGTTGCCCTCCAGAAGGTCAATGCCTTTGGGTGTTATTTTTGCTTGATTCCTGAAAATATCAAGACCGGGAACATCAGCTTCCTGCATTTTGACATATCCTTTCTCTTCAAGATATATCAACTGTGCATTTACCTGGGGTGGAGATATATTATACTGAGCATCAGTTAATATATTACTAATTAGTTCTTCTCCAGCAGGATAGGGGTAATTGGTTTTGAGGATTTTAAGAATTCTGCCCCGGATCACCCTGTTTTGCATATTAGTAAGGTTATCATTCAATCTGGTTCACCCCCAGCATCTTGGATATATTCTTATTAATCTCTGATATTTCAGTTGATATATTGTCAACCTTATTGTCCAGGTTGGATATCGCTCTTAAAAAATCATCCCGCAACACATATCGCTGCGGCAAACTAGCTTTGAAATCCGAAAGGTCTTTTTTAATATCTTCAATTTCATCTTCATGGTCATCCAATCGTTCTTTTAAGGTAGAACGAATGTCTTTAAGTAAGTACCCAATAACCCCGATAGCTGCCGATATAACACCGGCAATAATATACTTTGCCGCTTCTTCAACCATCATTATCACCTAAAATCTATATGTAACCGATAAATAGTATATGGGGTCTTTGTTATAAAACGGGTACCTTACACCACTGGAAGTAAATATTTTATTGGTGTCTAAAAAATTTATGTTTTTATTAAAAATATTAATTGTCTCACCAAAAAGGTCTATAAAATAAACCGTGCCACTTAAATCAACTAAAAAGCCTTTGTTATTTTTCTCAAAAGCTAGATCGGCCATTAAAAAGTCTGTAAGTTGATATTCTATAACTGTGGTATGAATGACTTCAACTCCTTCATCCTGGGAACTTTCATATGTTATGGTATGAAAGCCTAACCATTCCCCCGCAAAAACAGGGGAATGGTTAAGCAGGAGAAAGGAGGTGCATAAAAGTAAAACTAAAAGTAGAATTGGAAGGACTTTTTTCAATTTATACTACCTCCTAAGATTCCTAATAATGTTCTTGATATGAGGTGTTTTCCTCGGATCAAGAGGTTTTAATGAGTTTTTTTTACTTCTTTTTCCATGACTTCTACCGCTTTGGCCCGGTCTTTAGGAGTAGGATCGCGCCCGTATTGAGACCTGAATTCTTTAGTAAAATTATCCATGAAGGGATCGAATTTTTGATAACCTCTTAAATTTTGCACTAATCCCTGTTCTTCCGCGTACTCATAAGCCCCTAAGGCCAAAGATACTACGTGTCTAGTCCAGGCCCAACGCTGGATCATCCAGCCTATTATGGCCAACAACACGATAACAATTAATGCCTGTACTTGAGGGATTAAGAGTAGGGAAATAATGAAATTTAAAACCGTCTCAAACATTGTTTACATCCCCTTTAATCTATAGTTGAATAGTCTCCATTGGCTGATAATCGCCTCTGGAATCCCTCCACCACATGGCTTTATATTCCTGGTGGATTTGTCTTACATCTAGATGCAAGCCAGGGTTATTCCAGTATGGATAAACCCCGATCCCGGTAAAGGGGAAGCGAATGGCAATTAGAAATTGTTCTTTGATGGAAAGCCCAGGAAAGTATCCGTCAACCGCATTACCTAAATAGTGCTGACTGTTAGGGGAATGCACTCCCTGGGTTCCATAATTAATTCTAAAGGGGCTGCCCACAAACCCCCTCATCTGATCCAAAAGATAGATGAGGAGTGGGTTGATTTTATCAGGTTCGCCCCAGCAAACTTTGCCTAAATCATTTTTCTCATTTTTAGTAAAATATTTTACTTCATAAGGTTTACCATTAAGTAAAATTGTGTTATTATTTAACCAGGTTTTGCTCATGTTTAATCACCTCATAAAATAAAAAAACCTCAGTGATACTTGATATCACTAAGGTTATGATAACATTCTTCCGTAATATTATCTTGTCAAGAAATTGGAAAAATTACTTTAAGCTTTTTCCTCAAATAAACTCATCTGGTTTTCATTGACATTCTGCGATTTTAATATTTCTCTTATCCAGGTTTCTGTTAAATTATATTTTCTGGCCAGCTCGGTAACATTGCCCCCATTAAACTCTTTGACAATCCTTTCATTTCTGATGTTTTGTAGAGCCCTTTCAGCTTTGGGAAAATAAACTGATGCTCCGCCATAAATTTCAGAAAGGGAGAGAGCAGCCTCTATCCCAATTTGTTCAGCTATAGTCTTATAGGGCTCTGGCAAGTCACCGATATTTGACTCGTCAATATAATCAATATACTTCTCAACATATCCCATAACTGCTCCCTCCTTTAAGTTAATCATTTATAACCCCGCCTTACCATGGCTTTTAGAGCTTCAATAATTTTATTTGCTTCAGCCCGGGTTTGAGGCCAGGGTTTGCCAATCTGCCTGCGGTTAAATCCTATTTGTCTTTTTGAGTCGTCCCAACCTAATTTATTATATAATTCATTAATTAAATCCTGCATTCCTGGTGTAATTACGCCGTGGGGTTTGTTTTCTCTTTTTCTTTTAGGTTTTTTGGGCTTTGATTTAAAGCCCAGTTTTTCAAATCTCCTCATTACTTTTTTAAAACCTTTGTCGCTTAATTTGGTTGAACTTTTAACCCCGGCCTCCTGATAGAGAATCTCCCGATAAAGGTCATCATCTAAACCCAGTTGGTTTTTGGCCACATGGAGTAAAGCTTTTTTCTTATTGCTGATCATCGCCCGAACCTCTCAGCCAGAGGTTATATTTACGGCAACTCTCCCAGGAGGCAACATCATTAACTCCGCTAGAAATATAACACAAGTAACACTGAACAGGATTTACTGTTTTGCCGGTAGCAAGGCAATCACCTTTTATAAATATTTTGCTGGTAAAATCAATATATTTCCTATCTGCAGCTTTAATATTTAAGCTAAAGGCAAGTAAATTTAAATAGCTAAATATTTGTTCCAGGGTTAAATCTGTTTCAGCATAAATCTCCCAGATAAACTTACTGTAATCTAATAATTCGTCATATGTATGCCAGCTATTATGGTCCCATTCAGCAACACCTAGAAGATTGTAGACCTTTTGAAAAACCCTATGTTTATCTTTATTATCCCCCAACCAGTAATGCAATTCCTTAATTTTATTATCCATGACCTTTTCCACATCAAGCCTTTTTATTTTTATAGCTTCCTGGCTTTTGGCCATTGCTTTTCCTCCTTAATTTTTATTTTCGATGATATCGCAAATAAAGTGTATAAAAGCATCTCTAAGATGGGGCGGGATTCCTTTTTGGTTTTGTTGCTGGGTTTAGGTTTAGGTTTGTTTGATTTCTTTTGTCTTTCTTTAAGGTACCTATTTACTTCACTATCATCTATTTGCCACTGTCCAAATCTATCTTTTTGAGCCTTAATCTTCTTTTGGTATATTAGATCCCGAACATAGGAGGGGGAGTGATTTAAGATCTCCCCCGCTGCCCTGGTGTCATATTTCATAATTTTTTTACCACCCCCTAGCTGGTAATTTTTTCTCGGTCTGTTTCATACCAGAAGGTGTCAGTAATTTTTTTGGTAGCTCCTAAGCCAACGATTACATCATCTGGGTAGGATTTTAAAACGTCCCTGTTAACTTTTTTCTTGACTATAATACAGTCACTCATTCCCCGTTTTTCCAGCATCTCAATAATTTTATTTTTGATTTTAGAGGGGATGGTCAGCCTGGTTGATTTCCTAAAACCTACCTGGCCAAAATTAAGCTTTTTGGATTTGCCTTTAATATCAATACGGTTAAGGGTAACAAACCTCTTTAAGTCTTTCGATAATTGTTTAATCCTCTTTTGGATGGGCTCGGCTTTATCGCTGTACTCAAGCTTAATATCTGATATTTTTTGGTTCATCTGGTTTTCCAGTTCCTCTTTTCGGAGCTCAAGTTCAGCAATTTCTTTCATGACCAGATCTGCTTCTTCCCAGTTTTGAATTTTTTCTTCATCTTCCATTCTAACCCTTGCCATTATCATCATCCTTTCTATCAGTATTTAGATTTCCCAATCTTTGTAAAGGTTTTAACAACTTTTTGTTGAATTATATACCAGGGTGCTGCATTGATTCCAGAGTATTGCTCTGATTGTCTTAATGATTTAAAAGAAGAATAAAGTAAATTTATAATGCAGCACCCTTATTTCATTTTTTACTCAGCCAGTTTAGCTGTCAGTTCATTAACCCTGTTGACCAATGCTTCAATGATATTCTCAAGTTTATTCATTTTATCAGCATCAAACGGGGTTCCTTCTTTAATTATGTTTCCTTCTCCGTCAACTTCTTCATCGACCCAATTGGTTTTCTTATACTCTAGTTTTTCCATATAAACACCTCCTTTCATAAACTTCTTATAGCCTGTCTCATCAGGACGGGTAGGCCACCTCCCGCCAACAGGGCATAAGGCCCTGTTTCGACTAATCAGTTGCTGCTACAGACCTTTTTAAATCTTCCATTTGCCGCTCTTCATATATCTGGGCTGCTTCTTCGGCGATTCGGTGAAGGGTTTCCTCGGATAGACCCGGATAACTTTCTTTCAGATTTTCTTTAACCCGTTCTTTGACATCGTTCATTATCTGTCACCTCCGCGGTTTCGCTGTCTAATCAAAGGGAAGAGAAGAGACTTAAATCTATGGGGGGCTTATCTTGGATTTTTGTACTGGTCTTATCCTGGTAATTTGATAGCCATTCCTGCTAATCTGCTTTAATACCAGCCGATTATTAATTCTTTCTGGTTTTCTAAAAGTAATTGACGGAAACATTCAATCAACCTCCTTAAGTAGCAACTTCCTTAATCCTTCATCTTTAGATATTGCTTTATAAACTGCCTTTGCCCAGACATTAAATACCTTGACTGCTTTTTCTAAAGCCGGGACAAATACAGCTCGAATAGAGTCTGAGAACTCTTTTAAAACTAAGTGATTCCTGAATAACTGAATCTGGTTTCTGTCTTCATAATCAAGCCGATCCCATATCGTAACCTTAAATTCCTGATTATTTTCCATCAAACCGCCTCCTACGGTTTTGTTTTATCCTATTAAAGAGTTTTGAGATGTAATAGGATAGTTCAATAAGGATATCCCCAACAATAACGATGATAATAACAAATATAGTCAGGATTATTAACCCTATCAATTTCAGGTCAAGTTTCATTATTCTCCTTCCAGCATACGTTCGGCGGCATATAAATAATCGATTGTTACCTGAGCATTTTTTTTATAGGCAAAGGTCATGGCCAGAATTAAATGTTTAACCATATATCTAAAACCGCCAGGACCGTTGGCTTTTTCATATAGGAAATTGATGACCTCTTGATCAGGGTCCGTCACGTTTTGTTCTACGATCATCCGGACATCATTTTTTGATTTTTTCCCGGTGATCCTTCTATGGATACCTATCCGGGAAAAGAGTTGAGCAAATTCAGCTATTCTGCCATGACCCATCTGGTCGAGCACTAAAGGATTGCCCGCCAGGATAATTGGTGTTTTCGTTGCATCATGAATGGCCTGCAGGGTGTGGAGAGATGAGGGTGTTAGATGCTGAGCTTCATCAATAATAAACATCTTTCCACTGTCCTTTAAAGCCTTGATAACCGCTCTTTGTTTGGCAGCCATGGTTCCTGCTTCCTGTTTATTAAGTACTTCAAGCATTTCATCAAGTAAGGCAATTGGGGCCTTAGTTGCCGGGCTAATACTGATGTATTCCACTCCCGGATTTTCGCTGGCAAACTTCTTCATAGTAATGGTTTTGCCGATGCCAGGGTCACCCACTATAGCGCCCATGTCATTATTGATTAAAGCAAAGTTTAGGACTGTCATGATTTCAGATGCCGTCTCGGTCATCACAAATTCTGGCTGTTTGGGGGCTTTTTGCTTTTGTAGATGCAGTTTTAAATATTTTTTAGCTGTTACATAAACGCCCTCAACATCACCTTTATACTGGTTGTTTAGAAACTGGGAAAGGGTAGAAGGGGAGAACCCTAACTGTCTGGCTAATTTCGACTGAGAAATTTTGGTTTCATCAATATGTTTTTTTAAAGCCTTCCTGATACTCTCGATCTGCTCTGGACTAATTTCCTGCTTTTCTTCCTCCACCTGAGGATTAACCATTTTTAAAGCTTCCATTTATTTATACACCTCCATATTATTTAAAAATCAAAACCTAATGCCTTCCTTAGTTCCTTCATATCCTGCTTTTTTTGTTTCTCCCTGTCGATTTTTTCTTTCTGCTCTTCAGTAAACATCTTAAAGAGTTCGGTTATATTATCATCCTGACCCTTAGTTGCTGCACTCTCTCTGGCCTGTTTGTTTTGCTGCTTGTCCATTTTCTTAAGTGAATCATGAAAGTCTGGTTTAATTAGTTCTACCACCTTGGGATTATCAACCGGGTCTTCGGCCTGCATCCTGCGCCTTTTTTCTTTTTCTTTATCTTTGAGCTGGTCTTCAAGAGTGTATTCCTTCACCTGGACGAGATGTTCCTTGAATTCTTTAACTGGTTGTTCGATTTTTTTGCGCATACTGTGGTATTCTTTCATCTGTTTTTCATCTGCAAAGATAGGATGAGATTTCTCTATGGCATAGGCCATGCAGATCAGGTTGTCCTTCAGGTCACAGATATATACCTTTGTCAGGTCATCACTCTTGTAACGGACTATAACATCTTGACCATAATATTGCGCTAATTCTGGGCTGGTATAGTTTTGATTGAAGAGCTGGATACCGTTTCTCCTGACCTTGCGTGTGCCTGGTGATTTGGTCATCAAAAAGGCCAGGTCTTTTTCGCTGATCCAGCGGGTTTTCTTCAAGTTATTTTTATATACAACCCTCGGGCTTTTCCCGTTCATCGCCTCCCCGGTCTGGGGCCTTTCGTGATAATCCACATCCAGCCATTTGGCAAAGGTTTCTTTAAAGTCTTCAAAGGGGATAATATTGCTTTTATCCTTCAAAATATCTTCCAGGGATTCTTTGCGTTCCTGAACATTCCCGCCTCTAAAGGTTTTGAACTTTCTGTCGAAGGTATCTTTAACGATTTTAAAAGTCGGTTCAATTATTTTAGCCCTGGCATTAAAGGGAATGGCAAAATGGGGAGTTATCTTTAATGCTTCAATCATTGAGGTAGCCTGATCTTGATCATATGAAATTTTCTTCTCACTTTCTTTGACCCGGCCACCAGCAAAAATCTTGGCCCGGTAATCTTTTCCGTTGTCAATAATGATGTGTTCGGGAGCCCCGTATTCCTCAATGGCTCGTCCAAAACTTTCCATAATGGTATTTAGGTTCGGGTTCAGGGTGATTGTGTAACCAACAAAAACAGATGACCTCATATCCAGCCAGGCTGTTAACCAGGGGGCTTTGATGGACCCATCTTCCATCAGTACAAAAACATCAAACTGCCGGTGGTCTCCAACCCAGACCTCATTACTCTTCAGGAGGGTTCTGTCCCTTTCAATATATGGTAGTACCTTATTTTTGAATGCTGTTTTACCTTCACGAAGAGCAATTTTGACCTGTGGTTTTAAATACCTCGGGTCTTTCACATACCTTCTCATGGTCCTTTCAGAGGGTATCTTGCCCCAGCCTTCTATTTTGGCTTTGGTCTTTACCGTCCGGTAACATTCAGATATAGAAAGCTGATTCTCGGTCAGATACAGTTTAAGAAAAAGCCACCAGGCATCCGGATTAATGTTTTCCGGAACCCCCTCCGGGGTAGAACTCTTTTTGAGGCCTCGCCGATCCATCAGACCCACGATACCTTCTTCTTTTAAGATCTTTTTGTCCCGGTAATAGGTTTTGGTGGAAAAGGGCCTGTCCGGGTAACTGGCTTTAACCACCTTACAGGCCTTGCGGGTAGCTTTGGTTTTGCCCATCCCCTCGGCCATGAATTCTTCAATTAGTTCATCTGCCAGGTCAACCATTTTCTTTTTGATAATACCTTCCTCCCGGGCCCATTCGGCAAAATCCCCTACAGAATACGGTATGTAAATGTCATCATCAGGTTTCTCTTCCTGAGCTAAGTGTCGGGCTATAGCCTCCGGGGGAAGGTTGAAAAGGTTAATCTTCATCACCTGGCCACCGCGCCCCATGCCTTCTACATATTTAACCTGGCCGTATTTACCGTTGTTGGCATTTTTTTGGACTGCCCTCTCGGAAATGCCGCATAGTTCTGCTACCGTGCCGGTGTCTAGGAACATTTTTTTATCACCCTGCCCCTGTCAATTTTTTCCTGTCTTTTTTCCGGGGAGAGGGCAGCTAGTTCTCCATTTATTTCTAGACGGCGTCTATTACCTTTTAGGTGGATGATACAGAGCAGTTTTTTCATTTTATCACCTCATTTTCTCAAGAAAGTTTTTGATTGCAGCTTCTTTTTCTGATAGTTCTTTTTTGGCTTTTTCTATTTTTCCCAGTTCAGCCAGTAGAGCATCTTCGGATTCCAGGAGGTAGCAATCTATGAGATTGGCCATCTTTTCCAAAGGTTCTTTATAGCCTGTTACCTGGCAAAAGGCCGGTAGATATTCAGCGGGAAAACGATGGTTTGTTTTGGATTCTGCGGTCCAGGAGTCGAGCATGGTTTTAGTTATCTCCTGGCCAACCAGTTCACTCATTTTGGCAGCTGCATCATAACGGCTGCCTTTATATTGTTTAAGCCCCTCAGAGAGCATCTCCTGGAGCTCGTTTTTGATATTAAAAACTCCTGCCCGGGTGCTTTTTTGAGAGCGTTTTTCCTGGCGCTCTCTTACCATGTCAAAAAGGGAGATCTGCCCGGACATATTGTTGTCCTTCCTTTTTTTGGTATTAGCCATTGCAACCACCTTTCATTGATGCTATAATTTAAGCATACGGTATAGTTAAGTGATTAACACCGTATTATCTGGTAAAGCCAGGTGTCAGGAGGCCAGTCCTGACACCGCCTTACCTCATTAAAAATCAAGGGGGTGAAACTGTGAGTAACAAAAAGAAAATACCTGACTCAGAAAAATATTTTAACTTTCTACTTAATTCCAACCTGGCAGATGATTTATTAAATGAATGGTTTAATAATGAACCACTTGCCAGGGCTATCTTGCAAATGCTTGTAAAAAACAATCTGGTTGACTATAATGAGGTCTTGGGTTATTTTGATTATTTGTCCAGAGAAAAACTGCGTAGAATAATGGATACTAAATCTTATGATCCTGACTCAATACCTCTTAATGTAGATTTTTCAACAACCGAAGAAGAACTGTATAAAAGAGCAACAATGCAAGACGCTGATGACGCTTATCGTGTTTTTCTTTCAGCTATCAAAAAAGTAATACCAGAGGCTTTACAAAACAAATATTTTACCAATGATCCTGTAATTAAAAATGAACAGAAATTAAATAATCTATGTGACGAAATATATAATTGTACTGATATTCAAAGTATGTTTGACTGTTTTATTGTGGCGGATCAGGAAGTTCAAAAAGATTTAGTGGCTAAGTTGATATTATTTAACCGCAAACTAATAAAACTAAAGAGTCAATATGATGAAATTAAATTCCCTGAGACTACTATAGGTCAAATCAGATTGTTTCTTAAAGATGATGTTAAATCACCCGAACTAACTTCCCTATAATTCTACCGTCAATGGTAGTGGCATAAAGTGAGTTATTTTTTAATGAATTAAAAGGTGATTGGTTACCCGAAATAATTTCTACTGTTTCACCATGATGTAATAAATAATCTTTAAAGCGATAAATTTTACCATTGAATTTAATACCTTTATAGCCAACTTTGCGTTGGTTAGTATTGTTATAAGCTAGACAAGCCATTTAATTCGCCTCCTTTAAAAATATATAAATATTGGTCAAGCAACTTCTTGATTTTCATCAGCCAAAAACTGTTCCAGTTGATCTAAAATGATACTCATACCCTGGTTATACCCGCGATTCCAA
The DNA here is from genome assembly GCA_029981855.1 of Halanaerobiales bacterium. GTDB lineage: Bacteria > Bacillota > Halanaerobiia > Halanaerobiales > DTU029 > JARRCS01. Next base: position 33,223 of record JARRCS010000013.1, read on the forward strand.
TCACCGGTAAGGTAGCTGTGTTCTTTTATGTCTTCGCGGGCTGTTTTAACCAGGTTCCTGATCTTTAATTCTAGCTGATTGGGCATATATTCACCTCCTTTTTGGGGTATTATATAAAGGTAGTATTAAGCAGCCGAATCAAAAACTTCATCAACGTCCATGCCCAATTCTTCAGCAATAATTTTTTTGACCTCCAGGGCTTTTTCTCCGTTCCGGTAACCGCTAATTACCATGGAGACAAAGCCCGGGGTTACGTCGGCCTTTTCTGCAATTTCTCGCTGCTTAATACCTTTTAACACAAGGTTTGCTCTAATTTCTCTGGGGGTCATAATACCGCCTCCTTCTTTTTTGATAAATGGTTTAATATTTATTTACAAATCTATTATAATGCTTAAATAAGACAATGTCAAGTCTAATTTTATAAAAAATGTCTTTTTAAGTAATTTTAATAGATTGTACAAGGTGGTTTTATATAATGAATGCCATTAATAAGACAATTGCAAATAGAATAAAACTCTTAAGAAAGACATTGGGATTAACTCAAAAAGAATTTGCTAATAAGCTCCAAATTAGCCGATCTACGATAGGTAATATTGAAAATGGTACTAATACAATATCAGACCAGTTAATTCATAATATCAGTAGGGAATTTGGCGTTAGAGAAGAGTGGATCAGGACAGGCCAGGGGGATATGAAAAAGCCCCCGGAAGAAATTATCCAGGAGGCTTTGAGTAAGCTGTCCCCGGAAGAAGCCAGGGAAGCGCTTGAAAAAATTATGTCTGATTATAGTAAGGAGAAGGTTCTTGAATTTGATAAAGAGAAGGAAAAGCCTACTTTTTACAAGGTGCTGGACTTCCTGAAAAAACAATATGATGAAGCCGATCGGGACATGCAGGGCTATTTGACTGTTAAAATTAAAAAGGATTTTCCTGAATATGAGGAACATGTCAAAAAAAACCAACCTGAACAAAAGAATGCTTGAGGTTGGTTTAAGGATTGTAAAATAATGTAACTTTATTAAGTTGTGAAGGGTGGTGTTTAGTCCATGGGTGAATATGATTCTATCATTAATAAGATAGAAGAATTCGTTACTAACGAAGAACTGCAAACTTATGAAAATGCTACAGAGATATTTCATGATCCTATGTATAGAAAGTATATAAAATTTATTGGCCCTAAAGAGAATGCCAGGTCTCCGATATTAAAGAAATTCAGAAGACTACATAAGCAGCTGGTACACCCTAAGTTTGTTGAAAAATATAAAGATGATCTTATTGATCTAGGTTTTGAAGAATTACTTTGATTTCTCCTGCACCGAATTCTAAGAAGTCTGCTAATTCTTCATTTGTTATGTTTTTTGTGTCCAGGTTTAAAAACTTTTCACTCATATTTACAACCGGCAGATGGTATTCAGGTTTATCAGAGTTAAAGGCTGTTTTGATTATCTTTAATGATATAGCCATTTGTTTTAATGCCAGTTCGCGGATTTCTTCTTCAACGGTCATAGTCCTGCACCTCCTGTCCTGTTTACAAATAGATAATAAACAGGTAGTATTGTTGACACATCATGTATAAATGGGTAAAACTGTTTAAAATGGGTTTGTAAACACCTGGCTTGACATTTAATTAATTTATAGATAATATACTTGCCAGGGATCGTTGTAAAGTCGCCGGCCTAATCTAAACCTTTTGATAAACAAAGCCAATATCTGTATATTATTGTTTTGATACCAGGTATTGATTTCCCTTTTTATGGTGTAAATTATATTAGTAAAAATGTACTTTATGGTTCCTTAGTCTGTTTAAGCTTTAAATCCTCTATAATTTCTTGTATGTCAATGCTTATGATGGTTTTTTATTATAAAGCTCTGCGGTTCCTTAGTGGTTCCTTAGTGGTTCGTTAGTCTATTTCAGCAACTAACGCTTTGAATCATTTATATATCAATGTTTAAGACGATTTTAATTATATTTTTTTGTGGTTCGTTAGTGGTTCGTTAGTCACTGGTTGCTAACGAACCTGTTTTAGTGTTTTTTGGCGGCGGCCGTAAATTTGACTTTCCCGATGTATCAATGCTTTAAACGGTTTTTAAACGTTCTTCAAAGGGTTGTTACTTTTCTCAGATTGTTTGTCAAAAATACCCCGTTTTTCAGGGGTTTTTCTCAGATACACTTTCTTTCACTTAAACCCTCATCCTTCCCGGTATATACCTCATTATCCCGGTTTATCCCGGTGTTTTTATTTTTCTCAAGTTATGTGTCAAGTTATAATTTTATTTGCTTTTGCTATTTTTTAATAAATCTTTTATCTCATTAAACTATTGGCATTTAAGTAATTTTACATAATTTTGTATATTTTTAATAAGCAGCAGCAACCTTCCCTACTTAGATATACTATATTATAATTTTACGGTTTTTACGTAAATTTAGCAAATATATTATTCTGTATTTATTTTTGGTTTTACGTAAATAACAGAGGTTATTTGTCGTATCCGCTGTTTTTCGTAAATATCGTAAAGTTTTTGGCTTTACTTATTACCTATCAGGTATTATAATAGTAATGCAATACGTAAATAACGTATTCTAAATTGTTATAAGCAAGGGTGATCACCATGGATGTAGGGCAGCGTATAAGGGCAGTACGAAAGGAAAAGAAATGGACTCTAGAAGACCTAAAAGAGAGAACAGGGCTTTCGGTTTCTTTTTTAAGTGATATAGAGAGAGGTGTTAGCAACCCCTCACTAAAGAGGTTGAAAGAGATAGCTAAGGGGCTCAACGTAAGTGTCAGCTATCTGTTGGGAGAGACTGAAGAGAAAGCTAAATCTACTGAACCAGATTTTGAGGAAGAACTAGTTAAAGTTCCCATCATATACTCAGTTGACCCTGTACAACCTCTTCTCTTAGAAGAAAACATCAGGGAATACCAGGTGATTCCTAAGAAAAAAATAAAGAACGGTACTTATTTCTTCATTAAAGTAGCGGATGAGTCGATGAGCGGTAGCGGAATAATTCCTGGCAGTTTAGTGTTAATCAGAAAACAGAGTGATGTTTCGAACGGTAAAATTGCCGCTGTTTTGCTCACTGAAAGAGATAAAGAAAAAGTTGTCTTGAGGAAAGTATTTAAAACTAACAGTCAGCTTTTCTTACAGCCAGATAACCCAAAGTATGAAACCAGTATTCTTCCCTTTGAAAAGGCTAAAATTGTAGGGAAGGCTGTCAGTATAACATTAGACCTTGAATGATAAATATTAACCGGAACATATGTCCGTATCAAAGATATCCTCCTGGTTTAAGGCCCGGTTAAAACTGCAATTACCATCTTGGCCCCTATCTATTTGGATAGGGGTCTGTTATATAGTATTAGAATATGTTTGAGATATAAAATAAGAAGTAGTCTGAACTGCTCCTTTTTCTTGAGATTAAGGATTTAAAAATTAGCAATAATTTAAAGAAGGAGGTTAAAAAAATTTTTGGCACTATAACAGGAGTATTTTTAAAAATGTTAAATAAACGGGTTAGGTTTAACATCATCATCTAAAAGATTTATGAGCAATGAAATTTGAATAAGAATAAGCAACTCATCCAGGATTGCACCCAGAAAAGCGGTTCTTTCAATTGCATCATCGATAATTTTTCCGGAAACGGACGGAGTTCGGGTTAATTCTTCGGCCGCTCCAACAAGAAGACGATATGAATCTGTTAATGTGCTAAATCTATCTGTTATAGCCTCAAAGTTTTTTAATAAACGTGGAAATGCAATTTTATCGTCTATAAAATCCGCCATTTCAATCCCCCTAGATTAAGATTTTAATATCCACACATGGCCAATTTCTTTTATTCTATTCAATCTTCGGATTAATTGATTATTTACAAATACAAATTCATTCTTCTTAATCATCTTTGATTTAAGTCTCTATTCTGCAATGTCGGGGTGGTTGAGCTTCCGCTACTTATATTCGACAGGGTTCTTACATCGGGATTAAGATTTTGAAAATCTTCCAGAAAAACTAATTCTTCAATAACTTCAGTAACGAGATCTTCAAAAATCTCAGCAATTAATCTTCTGTTGGTATGAAAGGGACTCGCCATTTAACCACCTCATAATTCTATAATAATTTGAAAAAAAGTATATAAACTTGATGAATATTTAAGAACAAATCGGCCTCATAATATACTAGACATTAAAGAATGATATTAATATTATATGAAATATAAGACCGGGCTGTGAGTGAGAACAAACCGGATGGTTTAGTACTATTCTCTTTATTAATAGTAAATAGTGTTATACCTGCATAATTAAGATTTAGATTGTAATAATAAGTATGAGTTTCAAAAAAAATTAAGGTGGTGTCAAATTGGGGGAAATATCACTTGATTTTAGACCGGGAATTACCCCGGTAAAAATGGAGACATTAAAAAGGGTTGTCGCCGATATGGAAGCCGGACAGCATCTGTCGATTACGTTAGAGAGAACGGATGCCCATCAGGCAGATGAGATTCTGGAAATATTAAAGGAAAACAACTATAATTATCAAACCAAAGGTGGACATCAGGCAGAATTTTATATTAAAGCTAAAAAGTTGTAGACAATTAACTTACGGGGACAGTTATAATAGCTGTCCCCTAAAAAATATTGCACAATATTTAACCCTCAGCATAAAATATATTAAAATTTATAACTTAACCGGGTTTAACATTTGTTAATGTTAGTTTCTGTTAACAAAGTTAATTAACTAAAATATATTGAAGGAGGGGAAATAAAATTGTACTTAACTAATTTGCCTCTGGGAAGTAAGGGCAGGGTAGTTAAACTAACCGCTAAGGGTAAAAAAAGAAGGAGACTTTTAGATCTGGGTCTAATTCCCGGAACTGTAGTGGAAGCCATAAGGCGGAGCCCTTCAGGAGACCCTACAGCATATATTATCAGAGGTACAGTTCTGGCTCTGAGAAGTGAAGAAACCAACTTCATTGAGGTTGAAGAATTAACACAAAGGAGGGATATTTTATGGGCTTAACAGCAAGGTCAAGCGGTCTTAATCTTTTAAGGGAAAATTTCAATATAGATTACAGCAAAAAAAATCCAATCATTGCACTGGCAGGTAACCCCAATACCGGCAAAAGCACCGTTTTCAACGGTTTAACGGGTTTAAGACAGCATACTGGTAACTGGCCCGGCAAAACTGTGACCCAGGCTCAGGGTAATTTTAGATATCAGGGTCAGGAATTCACTCTGATTGATCTTCCGGGAACCTATTCCCTGCTGGCAAATTCTACAGAAGAAAGAATAGCCCGTGATTTTATCTGTTTTGCCAGGCCCGATGCCACAATTGTCGTTGCCGATGCCACAAACCTGGAACGTAACCTCAACCTGGTGCTTCAGGTTACCGAACTTACAGATAATGTAATCCTATGTTTAAATTTAATGGATGAAGCCGAACGTAAAAATATTAAAATTGATGTGGCAGGTCTAAAAAATGATTTACAGATACCTGTCGTTCCTACTGTAGCCAGAGATGGTAAAGGACTTAAAGAATTAAAAAATACGGTCTATGATATTGTCAATAAAAATATAGTTGTTCACCCCTATCGAGTCAAATACTCACCGGAAATTGAGAATGCCGTTGAGGAACTTGTCCAGGAGTTAAGGACAATGTTGACCGGTATAGAAAAATATATCAACCTCCACTGGCTGAGTTTGCGTTTATTAGAGGGTGATAAAACTATAATGAGGTCAATTAAAGACCTGTTCTTAAAAGATGACTCTTTTGAAACTAAAACCGAAGGGGTGGTACAGACAGATGGAGTTAATTATATCTGAAAAAAATAGTATCTCGCGCATTATTAAAAAGGTTGATGAATACTTTAGTAAAATAGAGAAACAGCAACTACGGGATCAAATAGTTGAGGATATATATGGCTGTGCTGAAAGAATTGCCAGTAAAAATGTACGGATAGAAGGCGGCAGACAGACCGATTGGGGAGAAAAGGTTGATGATATTTTAACATCAAAGTGGCTTGGTTTTCCAATTATGCTCCTCCTGTTAGGAGGGGTCTTCTGGTTAACAATAATAGGAGCTAATTATCCCTCTGCCATGCTGGGTGAAGCTCTCTTCTGGGTGGAGGACCGTTTGACTGAGTTCTTTACATGGACCCAGGCACCGGAATGGTTGTACGGAATACTGGTCATGGGAGTGTATCGAACAATGGCCTGGGTTGTTTCTGTCATGCTGCCGCCGATGGCCATCTTTTTTCCCCTCTTTACTTTAATGGAGGACTTAGGTTACTTACCCAGGGTAGCCTTTAACCTGGATAACTTCTTTAAAAGGGCCGGTACCCATGGCAAACAGTCACTGACAATGAGTATGGGGTTTGGCTGTAATGCTGCCGGTGTAATTGCTGCCAGAATAATTGATTCTCCCAGAGAGAAGTTAATTGCTATCCTGACAAATAACTTTGTCCCCTGTAATGGTCGCTTTCCAACTCTAATTATTCTGGCTACAATCTTTATGGGGAATATGGTCAACTCAGCCTATAGTTCCTTTGTTGCTGCAGCTGTAGTTGTAGGCATTGTTCTGGTAGGTATTATCATTACCCTGCTGGTTTCCTGGGGGCTTTCCAAAACATTTTTGAAGGGTGTACCCTCTTCTTTTACTCTGGAATTACCACCTTACAGAAAACCGCAAATAGGCAAGATTCTGGTACGCTCCTTCCTGGATAGAACTCTCTTCGTCCTGGAAAGAGCGGTCATGGTAGCCGCACCTGCCGGGGTCTTTGTCTGGATATTTGCTAATACTGGTATAGGTGGAGTTAGCCTGATTAATTATGTGGCCAATATACTGGATCCCTTTGCCGTTCTGATCGGCCTGGATGGAATAGTCCTGCTGGCATTTATTCTCGGATTTCCGGCAAATGAAATCGTTATCCCAATCATTGTTATGAGCTATCTCTCTGCAGGAGCCATGCTGGAACCTGATAGCGCAGAGGCATTGAGAGAGATCCTGGTTACCAACGGCTGGACCTGGGTCACCGCCCTATCAACCATGTTATTCTCATTGCTGCACTTCCCCTGTGGAACTACCCTTCTGACTATCAGAAAAGAGACGGAAAGTCTGAAATGGCCAGTATTTTCCTTTCTGCTGACCACCACAATAGCTATAGTTGTAAATTTTTTAGTTGTTCAATTGATTTACCTCTTTTAAATTATATACTATATGGGGTCTTTACAGGATTTAAGCCCATTATTTCATCTTTTTTCTGGCCCGTTCCTCAAATTTGATAAGCCTCTTCTGCAGGTCCGGCCTTTCCTTAAAAAATTTGACAACCAGGGTCATAGCCTCCACTGTTTCTTTTGAAAGGTAGTGTTCAATAGCCTCTGCCTCTTCTTCTTTGTCACAATTACTGCCAATTACTTCAAGAAATTCCTGCAGTGTCCTATTACGCTCAACCAAGAACTTACCCAGTTTAGCACCCTTTTCCGTCAGTTCGATATTTTTATAAGGTATGTACTTTAGATAACCTTCCTGGCTAAGTATATTGACTGCTTTATTTACTGAGGGAAGTGAGACATCTAACTTTTTAGCTACATCAGTTATCCTTATGTAACCTAGTTGAGTTGAGAAACGGTAGATCTCTTCAAGATAATCCTCCAAACTCGGCGAAAGCATAAATATACCACCTCTATGAAACCATTTTGTTCCTAATAAATATATATGTTACTTTCGGTAAATTATGTTTGATAGTGTCTAACATTTCTTTCGCAATCTCTACATCAACATTAAAGTTCGGTAACAGGAACTCATCGAGATCATCAATCGAAACCTCAACCGGCACGACCGTTTCCGCATCCCGTTTGAGTGCCATATCCGCTTGTCACGATAAGGGTGAAAGCGAAATCCTGGCACATGTAGTACTTTTGAACACAGCGGCCTCAGTGAAGATGTTAATATTACACCTCTTCGTCACTATTTATCACTTCATTTGTGTACGTGATGATAGTTTGACTTACCGGGATCGGAAATTAATCAGGAGATTCGTTTTCTTTGCTGATCCGCTGGTAGCAGCAACGAAAGGAGACAATGATACAGTTGAAAACGAAAAATGATAAGGAGGAGCTTCTTAGAAAATCAATAAAAAAATGATAAAATATGGCTAATTAAAGATAACTACAAATAGATGTTGAGAGTATAGTATAAACTTAAGGGCGATAAATATATATCGCCCTTTTTAGATGGTTTCTCCATTCAGCTACTGATTAAAAATGCAGCCTTTCCCGCAGATAGTTCCGTACCTGCTCTATCGGAATCCGGTCCTGTTCCAGAGTATTCCGGTCTCTTACGGTTACTTTATGGTCATTAAGACTATCAAAATCAATTGTAATACAGAAGGGTGTTCCGATCTCATCCTGACGGCGGTAACGTTTCCCAATACTGCCGCTCTCGTCATATTCAACATTATAGATTCCCTTTAAGTCATCATAGATATTCTGAGCTATCTCCTGTAAGGGTTCTTTCTTTGTCAGGGGCAGGATAGCCGCTTTAACTGGCGCAAGCTGCGGGTGTAAATCCAGGTAAACACGGGTTTTGCCTTCTACTTCATCCTCAGAATAGGCATCTACCAGGAAGGCTAAAAAGGCCCGGTCTACACCCAGAGATGGCTCGATAACATAGGGAACAATATGTTCCCCACTCTCATGATCAAAATAAGTTAGCTTTTTGCCGGAATGTTCAATATGAGCGCTCAAATCAAAATCCGTCCGGTTGGCAATACCCCATAACTCTTCCCAGCCAAAGGGGAACTTAAAGATTAGGTCAGTCGTGGCTTTCGAGTAGTGGGAAAGCTTTTCCGGTGAATGGTCATTGAAATCCAATCTCTCGGAGGATACCCCTAGTTCCTTAAACCAGTTCATGGCGAATTGTCGCCAGTAGTTAAACCATTCTTCATCTTCACCGGGTTTGACAAAAAATTCCAGCTCCATCTGCTCAAACTCCCGTGTCCTGAAAATAAAGTTACCGGGAGTAATCTCGTTCCGAAAGGCTTTGCCGATCTGAGCGATACCGAAGGGCAAACTAACCCGGGTGGTATCCACTACATTTTTAAAGTTTACGAAGATACCCTGGGCGGTTTCGGGACGCAGATAAACAACACTAGAAGAATCCTCAACAACTCCCTGATAGGTCTTAAACATCAGGTTGAAAGCCCGGGCACTGGTCCAGTCTATATTTCCACAGTTTGGGCACCTAAGCTCATTCTCTTTAATAATCTCGGTCATCTCATCTTCACTTTTTCCCTCAACATCCATTTCCAGGGCCTGTTCTATCAAATGGTCAGCACGGAATCTGGCCTTACAGGTCTTACAATCTATCAGGGCATCATTAAAATTGGTTAAATGTCCCGACGCCTCCCAGGTTTTCGGATGCATAATAATAGCACTATCTAAACCGACAACATCCTCCCGCTCCTGAACTACCTTCTTCCACCACGAATCCTTGATATTCTTCTTCATCTCCACACCAACTGGACCATAATCCCAGGTATTTGCCAGTCCTCCATATATCTCCGAGCTCTGATAGATAAATCCCCGTCGTTTACAGAGAGCAACAATTTTATTCATTAATTCCTCGCCTTTAATGTCCTTTTTCAATTCTTACTTCGCCTCCTATTTATTTTTTTCCTAAGAATAAATTGACTTAAGTAAATTAAAAACCCCCAGGCCTGAAAGACCTGAGGGTCCAATAGCGGACGGTTCCACCCCAGTTGCTAACCTTAAGGTTAGCCACTTTTTTTCTGGTACATCCAAATGCTGGTGCCGTTTCACAAAATTGCAGAGCTTTCACCATCCCCTGCTCGCTGTAGAAGTTTTGCTACTATCCCCAGCTGTACCCGATTTTCCCTTTGCATTATTATAAAACTATTTCCTTCATTTTGTCAAGACTCTTTGAAGAAATCTTCCGGACAAGAGGCGAAAAAGTGTATTTCAAAGTTTTTTGCAGGGTTTAGAAACTCTTTAGACCTGAAGACCTCCAGGCTCAGGCTTACGGGGATAGTGCCCTACCTATCAATAATGGACAGACTATCAGCCAACCTTATATTGTAGCCCTGATGATCGAAACTTTAGAACCGGACCCATCTGATAAGGTTTTAGATATAGGAACCGGTTCCGGCTATGCCGCTGCCATTCTCTCCCGGATAGTTGAGAGAGTCTATACTGTTGAATACCTTGAGACCCTGGCCCGGCAGGCTGAATAATAGTTCTCATCAGGGGGTTCTTAGACAGATTTTGATTAGAGAAGTTTTATCCGATCATAATTTATCTGGACATAAACTTCATCTTTGATTGAATCTATATCAATCTGCTCTTGCCTGGATAGGTCATAATCTTTTTTCGAAAAAAGCCTGTTATATAGTTCCTTTAGATTCATTTACTTACCTCCTTAGTGATATTCACTAAATCCTTTCCGTTTTTATTGATAATCTCATAAATTACCTGGTACTGCCTGCCGCAGACGGGTTCCCGCCTTCTACAATTTCAATATCCTTCATAAAATATCACCCTCTAGATCTATCTTAAAGTTAACTTATATTCCCGTACTCCGGTACATCAGCTGATGTTTCCGGGTGGTTTTTCAATTTTTCCATTTTTTCTGAGCCTGACTTCAGTTCTAATTCTGAGATGGGAAGGTAAATCCTGATGGAGTCAAACTGGTAATTCATAATGAACACCTCCCTTTTTTCAGGATAATTACATCCTCTTCCTCACTCCACTTTTTCCGGAAAAAATCATCAATATCCCCCCTTTAGCTTAATAAATCAAAAAAACCACAGGTAAGTAGATATACCTGTGGTCCTAAGTAAGCACTTTTCTATAAGATGAGTAAAATAAAATAACTCCTGTTTTTAGAGAATAAATTGATTTCGCCAAAGTTTTCTAGGTATTAAAAAACCACAGGCTTTCACAGCCTGTGGTCGAAAAGCTGGTATTTGAAAAATATCAACCCATCTCACAGCAGGCCGTGAAAATATATTTAGTTTTAGGCATAGTGGTCCCCGCTACTGCAGGTATAACATTCCCTACTGCTGCAGGCACAGTAAACCCATCAGATTTAAAAATGGGCAGAGAGATCCCCGAATTAGACATAGAAATCCCTGGGATAAAACAAAAATCATTTAACCTAATCATTTCACGACCTCCTCTCAATCTATGTAAAATTAATCTAAAAATTTGCTTCTTACTCAGTATACACCTGTTAATAACCTTTGTCAAGTGAAAAATTTAATTTTTTCCAAAAGATTTTTAAGCTTCAACTGATAAGAAACCTCCCCCCTGAAGACTCAGGGGGTATGAGAAATTAATTGATCTTTTACCGTAGTTTTTTAACCTTACAGCCAGATAAAGTAGGCCAGGAAGATCACACCCAGGGTATAGACTAACCAGTGAACATCTCTACCCTTACCTGTAAAGAGCTTAACCAGGGGATAGACGATAAAACCGATGGCAATACCATGGGCAATTGAATAACTTAAAGGCATAACTATCATAGCCATAAAGGCGGGTAATACCTCGGTAAAATCATCCCAGTCTATCTTAGTAATATTAGAGATCATCATAGTACCAACGATAATTAGGGCCGGGGCCGTTGCCGCAGCAGGTACAATACCAATTAACGGCTTAAAGAATAGGGACAGGAAGAAGAGAATAGCGACAACTACACCGGTTAATCCTGTCCGGCCACCTGCCGCAACACCGGAGGCAGACTCAATATATGTAGTTACTGTACTGGTACCAAAGAGGGCACCACCTGTTGTACCGATGGCATCTGCCAGTAAAGCCTGACTGGCCCGGGGCAGGTTACCCTCTTTATCGAGATACCCTGCCTGCTGGCTAACACCGACCAGAGTACCGGCCGTATCGAACATATCAACAAAGAGGAAGGAGATTAAAACCCCGAATAAACCAATATTAAGGGCCCCGGCAATATCTAACTTAAATAAAACCTCAGACCAGTCTGCCATCCTAGGCATGGCAAATATTCCCTGAAAAGCCGGGGTAACGGTAGCATCACCATTAGGTACCAGCCAGCCAAAAATTGTAGCCAGAATAATACCCCAGAGCAATGCGCCCTTGACCCTTAGTGCATAGAGGATCCCTGTAATAATTAAACCGACTAGTGCGACCAGTGCTGGACCAGAAAGGATATTCCCCAGACTAACTAAAGTTGCGGGATTATCCACAATTATTCCGGCATTCTGCAACCCGATAAAGGCAATAAACAGACCAATACCTGCACTGATACCGGTCTTTAATCCCATTGGTATTGAATTAACTATCATCTTTCTTACGGGAAGCAAACTTAAAATAATAAAGATTATACCTTCGACAAATACAATTCCTAAAGCAATCTGCCAGCTGACATCCATCCCGATAACTACAGAATAAGCAAAGAAAGCATTGAGCCCCATACCGGACGCCAGGGCAAAGGGGTAGTTAGTTAAAAAGGCCATCGCTAATGTACCGAGGATAATACCGGCTATGGTAGCCATAAAGACACCGTTAAAGGGCATCCCGGCATCAGACAGAATAGCGGGATTAACAAAAATTATGTAAGCCATCGTCATAAAGGTAGTAAAACCTGCCAGTACCTCAGTCTTAACATCAGTCTTATTTTCCTTCAGTTTAAAAAGACTATCCAACATTATAAATTCGCCTCCTTTAGTTTTGCCAGCTAAACTGGGCTGTCTAATTTTTAACCTTCAAAAATGAAAACGGCGGGAAATTATGTATTTAAAAATTTCCCCGGACATGAAAAAAAGCCCCGGCAAGGGTAAATTCCTTGCAATGTACGAAGGAACTTACCCGCCCAGGCTTTTATCCCCACGGTGTAGTATCACTTAAAGTGAAACCTGCACCACTCGGTCCAGACCTTGATTAAAGCGGAACCCTAGGTGCACTTCCCTCGTAGTCAGGTAGTTTACGGCCACCCGGTAGAAACTTGTGAACCATATCTTCACAATTATACGAGGCTTTCCTTATGTCATTTTTATTATACGTAATAAATGACTAAAAGTCAACATTCTAAAATAATTATTTTGTTCCGCTTAGATTACTAGCTCTCCAGCAAATTCAACCTTGGTCAGGTCACCCCTGATATAGATTCTCTCGATTCCGATAGGTATCTTATTTAATAAGACAACCCTCTTGCTGACGATAACATTATCAACATCACTAAAATAACGCTTGATAACCTCTGCCGGCTTCTCCACAGTAATGATATTATTCATAAACTGCAGGTGATTGATTCCCTTTCTTCCCAGTAAATCATAGATAGACTCAAGATTGTCCAGTCTTTCCTGGTTAATCTCCCTCTCCATAAAGGTAATTAATTCATGAACGCAATAGGGCTTTTCATCTACCGATTGTACCTGGTAGATCCTAACCAGTTCATCATCCTGTCTGATCCTCTGGATATCAGGGAACTTATTTTCGTCAGCAGGTTCGATCCGAACTTTACTGGTCTCAAGATTATTATAACTGTACTCATCCCTTAAAATAACTTTTGCTTGTAAGTCCTGATGCTGATCATTTTCCAGTCTTTTTTCCATATTTCTGGCATACTTTTCTCTCAACTTCATCAGCGAAATATTTGCCTCTGAGAGAATTGTTCGGACATACCTGGGAGTAGTCTGGACATACTCAGCTATGTCGCTAATCTTTAGAAACGGGTCACTCTGAGCAAAATTGATAATCTGCTCTTTTTTGGTTAATTCATCAATTGCCATTTATAATCCCCCCTCAGTTTAGATTAATTCTAATCCTATTATGGACAGAAAGATAAAAAAATATACACTAAATTGGAAACTGAGGTAAGATTTTTTTAAAAAATTTTCCAGGCATAAAAAAAGAGGGGTAAGGATCATACCCCTCTTTAAACTAATCATTCAACTTTCGCAGCAAATATATACTAGCCATGTACTAATCATTAACACTTTTACGGTTAATAATCAACCCCTTATTATGTGAAAAAGAGAGAGTAACCTGTTTATAGTTAAAGTAGAGTAACATTAAAGTAATAGTTTGAGAATTAGATTCTAGGCTTTGCCTAACCCTGAAGATAGGAGCAAGGGGTGAAATCTTCAATAGACTAGCGATCTGATTGGTTGCTTGCTTAATTTCTAAATCTATACTGGATACTTTAATCTCTAAATCTTTTATCGTTTTACAAAGCCTCGAAAATAATTCACTGGCAATCAACCTGTTGTCGCCCAGATCTATCTCCTTTTTTTTCACCAGTGCCGTGCTGATACACCAGGGTGTGCCCTTAATAAGATGTAAATAGGACTGGCAAACGTAATCTCTGTTAATGTCACCTGATAAAGCATTAAAATCATCGGGGCTGTTAAAGATCATCTCTTCCTTTGCCAAGACCTGATTTTCACTGGCAAAAGGGACACTTATTAAATAATTAAATAATAAATGATCACATAGATTGCCATCTCTATTCTCCATTTTACGGGCATACTCTCTTCTAAGCTGCATCAAAGATAGATTGGCTTCTGATAAGATAGTCCGAACATAACGCGGAGTTGTATTGGCTAGCTTTGCCAAATCCTCAATCTTAAGAAAGGGATCTTTTCGGGCGTTTTCTAGAATTTTCTCCTTCTTTGTTTTCCATTCAAGATCACTCATCTACTTCAACCCCTAATCTCTTTTTAAACAAGACCCTGAATTTTAACTTGTTCATTCAGGGTCTTCTACTATACTTCTCAATTACTCATCTAAGTAGAACAGCAAATTAATCCAGTAAGTGGCAGGCAGCATAATGTCCATTACCGTAATCCTTAAATTCAGGCTCCTTCTGGCTGCAGATATCCATTGCCTTGGGACAGCGCGGATGAAAACGACAGCCCGCTGGCGGATTGACCGGACTGGGTACATCCCCCTCCAGGATAATCCTTTCCTTCTTAAAGGTCGGATCAGGTATGGGTATTGCCGAAAGTAACGACTGGGTATAGGGATGAAGCGGGTTATTATAGAGATCCCTCTTATCTGTCATCTCCACTATCTTACCCAGATACATTACTGCCACCCGGTCACTGATATGCTTGACCACACTCAAATCATGGGCGATAAAGAGATAGGTTAAACCGAACTCCTCTTGTAAGTCCTGCAGAATATTGATAACCTGGGCCTGAATGGATACATCAAGGGCCGATACCGGTTCATCGGCAATAATTAATTTGGGTTCCACCGCCAGGGCCCTGGCGATACCTATCCTCTGCCGCTGACCACCGCTAAACTCATGGGGATAACGGTTCATCTGTTCTGCTGTCAGGCCAACACTACCTAAAAGCTCCCTGACCTTCTCGTTCCTCTCCTTTTTGTTCCTGGCCAGATTATGAATATCCAGGGGCTCTCCCACTATATCGGCTACGGTCATCCTGGGATTTAAAGAGGCATAGGGATCCTGGAAGATAATCTGCATCTCCTTACGCATCTCCCTAAGCTCCCTTCTATTTAATGAGAGTATATCCTTGCCCTCAAACTTGACCTCACCTGCCGTGGCCTCTTCCAGCCGCAAAATAGTTGCCCCTGTTGTCGATTTACCGCAACCGGACTCACCTACCAGGCCTAAAGTCTCGCCTTCCTTAATATAAAAGCTGATATCATCAACGGCCTTGACATAGCCGACCGTCTTCCGAAAAACCCCGGCCTTAACCGGAAAATATTTCTTGAGATTATTTACTTCTAATAATACCTTCTCCTCGACTGCCAAACTCCTCACCTCCAGATATATATTTTAAGCAGATTGGGACTTCTGTTTCAGTTCTTCTAACTCTTGATAATGCCAGCATCTAACCTTATGGCCCTCTTCAACCTCTTCTATCTCCGGTTCCTCAGCAATACATTTATCATCTGCTAAAGGACATCTGGTATGATACCTGCATCCCTTGGGGAACTCCAGGGAACTGGGAACTACTCCCGGAATAGCCTGTAGTCTCTCGACCTCCTGGTCTAAACGGGGGATAGAGTTCATCAATCCCCAGGTATAGGGGTGTTTAGGATCGGCAAAGAGGGTCCTAACATCAGTATATTCTACCACCTTACCGGCGTACATAACGGCCACCCGGTCGGAAATCTCGGCAATTACGCCCAGATCATGAGTGATCATCATGATCGACATATTAAATTTATCCTTTAGGTCATTCATCAGATCAAGGATCTGGGCCTGAATGGTTACATCAAGGGCTGTTGTCGGTTCATCAGCAATCAGGAGCTGGGGATTACAGGAAAGAGCCATGGCGATCATCACCCTCTGTCTCATACCACCGCTCAGCTGATGGGGATATTCATTGACCCTCTGCTCGGGTAATGGTATACCTACCTTTCTTAACATCTCAATCGACTGCTCCATAGCTTCCTTTTTGCTTACATTCTTATGGATCAAAATCGCCTCGGAGATCTGATCACCGACGGTAAAAACAGGATTGAGAGAGGTCATCGGCTCCTGAAAGATCATCGAGATATCATTGCCTCTGATAGCCCTCATCTCTTCCTGACTATATTCCAGCAGATTCTTTCCCTTAAAATTAATTTCACCATCGACTATCTTTCCCGGTGGTTCGGGAATCAAACGCATAATGGAGAGAGAGGTTACACTCTTACCACAACCAGATTCACCGACAACCCCCAGGGTCTCACCGGGATATATCTCAAAATCTACGCCATCAACTGCCTTTGATACTCCCTCCTCGGTGTAGAAGTAAGTCTTTAAATTTTTTATTTCCAGTAATTTTTCTCTAGCCAACAAAATTCACCTGCCCTCTACTTAATTTTGCAATTTGGGATCAAGAATATCCCTGAAAGCATCACCAATTAAGTTCCATGATAAACAGAAGAGTAAAATTGCAACACCGGGTATAACAACTGTATACCAGTACTGGAGTGCATTACCATTTGAACCCAGGATCCAGTTCCGGGCAAAGGAGATCATCTGCCCCCAGTCAGCATAACCTTCTGGAGCACCTACCCCCAGAAAACTAAGGGTAGCAAAAGTAATAACCATTGATCCCATCCTCATAGAAGCTTGAATAAGAACAGGAAAAATACAGTTAAATAATATATGGCGCATGATAATCCTGGCATCACTAGCCCCCAGGGCCATTGCCGCCCGAACAAATTCCTCGGTCTTAATCTCCAGAACCTGCGAGCGCATCAGACGGGCTGTTCCCATCCAGCCGAAGACAACCAGGGCAATCATAACATTAGTAATTCCCTTGCCCAGAATGGTTGTCAAAACCATGGCGGCAACCAGAAAAGGTATCGACATAAAGATATCGGTAATTCGCATAATGATCTCGTCAACCCAACCACCGTAATAGGCCGAAATTGTACCGACAATAATCCCGATAAATGTACTAATTCCGACAACAATTAAGCCGACTCTGAAGGCGGTTCTGGTTCCCCAGACCACACCGTAGAAGATATCATAAGAGCCTTCGGTAGTACCAAAAATATTTCGGGCATTCGGTGGTTGAGGTTCTATAACCCAGCCTGCTCTGGGTATCTCATAAGGGTCATCCGGATCTCTGGGTGGGGCAATCCAGGGGGCAAAAAGAGCAACGACAACAAAAAAGGCAATGATTATTAAGCCAAATAATGATATTTTATTCCTTAGTAATCTCATTAATATCTCTTGCCATTCCATCTACATCACTCCAATCTAATCCTGGGGTCGATAATGGCATAGGAAACATCTACCGCCAGATTAATAAATACTAGAAGAAAGCTAAAGTAGATGGCAACACCCAGGATTCCTGCATAGTCTAATTGGGTAGCGGTATCATAAAAAAGCAAACCCAGTCCCTGGTAGCCGAATACCGCTTCAACAGTCACAATACCACCGAGTAGTCCCAGTATCATTGGACCGGCGACGGTTACAATCGGAATTAAGGCATTGCGGCGGGCATGTTTATTGATAACAACATCCTCTTTAACACCCTTAGCCCTGGCGGTTCTGATATAATCCTTCCTCAGGGTCTCCAGCATACTGGAACGGGAAATCCTGAGAATAAAGGCCCACCAGACCACGGCTAATGTAATGACCGGAGCAATTAAATGACGGATTGCATTCCAGACCAGGGCCAGATTACCATTTAAAAGACCATCAAGTACATTTAACCCGGTATAACGAATAAATTCTTTAGATTGAACAAGTTCCATTGCCCAGTTATCTAAACGTCCCGGCGGGAACCAGCCGAACACACCGTAAAAGATCATCAAAACCAGCAAACCAAAAACAAAGGTCGGGAAAGACCAACCGATAATGGCTAAAACCCTGATACCGTGATCCATAGGATCATTATGATGAACTGCAGAATAAACTCCCAGCCAGATCCCTCCCATGACAACAGGTATTACAGCAAAAAGAGCTAGTTCAAGGGTAGCCGGAAACCTGTCTATGATAGCCTTTACTATCGGAGCTCCGGCGGCCTCAGACCACCCCAGATCACCATGTAATAAACCATTCAACCAGCGGCCGTATTGCTCATACCAGGGGTCATCCAGACCGTATTTTTTTACTAATAGATCTAAATCTCCACCCTTTAACTGGGCGGGATCAGTAATATAAGTACTCAGTCTCTGATATGGACCAAGCATCATCAGCATACTAAAAATTAAAAGCGTAACCCCAAATAATATGATGGGGAGAATCAGTAGTCTTCTAATAATATAACTCGTCACCTGCTACCACTCCTTTCTCTACTACTAATAAATGTGGTAATATTTACTTTAAGCATAGAATTAACCAGGGGGCCAGACCCCCCGGTACAATATGATCAATTTAATTTACTTGTCCACCTATAGGGATCGATATCAGGACTCATTTATCATAAAGCAGGTCTTCTTCCTTAACCGGGTCATGATACTTGGCGATAGTCCAGGGATTACCATCCCAGCCACCCTTGCTCAATAGTCCACTCTTTATCAAGGATAGATGACCAGGAGGCACCTTTAGCCAGAATATTGAGGAACGGCGGATAGGAATTGGCTAGATGAAATTGCCAAACCCTACCTAGCCACTTAACACTCACCTCCTTATAACTTATGTTACTCTCCCATTATATAATAGCGGTATTATAATGTCAATAAATAAACTATTTATCATCAATATCATAAAGATTTCTGTATTTCTTGTAAACCTTAAGAATCTGGTTAACATAATTTCTGGTTTCAGGAAAGGGTAGATCAGCTATGGAGCTATGCCGTCCATCCCAGTCTTCCTCCAACCATTTATTTACATTCCCCAGCCCGGCATTATAAGCTGCCAGCACAATGATTAATTCATCATTAAATTCTTCCTTCAAAATTGAAAGATACCAACTGCCAAACTGAATATTCGTTTCCGGATCATAAAGATCAGTTTCAGAAAAATCATCTATTCCCATCTGTTCGGCAATCCACCTGCCTGTATCCGGCATGATCTGCATCAAACCCAGAGCACCTTTATGGGAACAGGCCTCAGGTTTGAATTTGCTCTCCACATAGATAATTGCAGCTACTAGATGGGGATCAACATTATATTCCCTTGAATTCTCCAAAATAATATCTGTAAATTTCAGGGGGTAAATTAATCTCCAGAACCAATTTGTCTGGACCAGGATTAAAGATATGATTACAAATACAAATAAAACAAAACAAGCACTCTTAATTTGCTTTATTCTCCCGGTCACCTCTTTACCCCCTAAGAATATATGTTTGCTCCCCGGTTATTTCCTTTTCATAATTCGTTACTTACCTAATATTATATTTCTTAACATGTCATTGTATTACCAGGATTGGTACTATGTTCAGATGAAGGCAAGAAAAACACCGGGCGCATATCCACCCGGTGCCTTATTTATATTCTATTCCCGGAATTATTTGTCAAGGATATATGGGTCAATACCGGGACGCATGGCGTTTGGATACCAGCCTTTGATCCAGGAACGTCTTGTGTTGACACCTATCGGCTGATCAACCCAGAGGTCGATAGCGTAATCGATGGACATCTGTTGGATCTTCTTATAAATCTTCTCACGCTCGGCCTGATCTACTGTCGTAATACCCTTCTCGATCAGGGCATCGAGACCGCTCTCCTGAGCCCACTTCTGATAAGCAGCCCCACGTCTACCTGCATAGTAACCGGCAGAGTGTAAGAAAGGCTGGGCAAAGTTATGGGGATCGGGAAAGTCAGCTAACCAGCCACCGAAGGAAGCAGGTAGCATACCCTTTATTGACTGATCCAGATAGGTTGACCACTGTACACCGCGAACCTCAATATCGAACTTGGGATTAATCTGCTCGATATAGAACTTCAGCATATCGGCAGCAGTCTTACGTGAATCATTACCGCTGTTATAGACAAGGGTCATCTTGAAACCCTTCTCCCAGAGTTCGCCATTAAAGGCCTGTTTGAACTCTTCTTCAGCTTTCTCTAGGTCTAACTCAAAGACCTCGGAGTTCTCATCATAACCGAGTAGCGGGCTAACGATCGGACCACGCAGCTGGAGGGCTTCACCCATTCTTACCTCATCGATATAAGCCTTGTAATTGAAACAATAGCTGAAAGCTCTCCTTACATGGATGTCAGCAAAGAAGTTAGATGGAATACCCTTACCATCCAGTTTGCCGCTACCTACATTATCATTACCCTTGGTATTAATATCCCAGTTAAAGACCATGTTCATATTCTGCAGAACAGGGAATGGTTCACTGACGGTAATACCGGGCTGACCTTCAACCTGGTGTCTGTACTGTTTTGGTACATAAACCATGTCAGCATCACCGCGAAGGAGCATCAGCTTACGGGTACTCCACTCATCAACATTCTTGATAATGACAGTCTTGAAGTTAGCCGGCTCTCTCCAGTAATTATCATTACGGCGGAAGATTACATGGTCGCCGTTTACCCATTCAGTCAGGATAAAGGGACCGGTACCCATCATCTTATCATAGAGCGGGTCTTCTTCCTTAACCGGGTCATGATACTTGGCAATAGTCTCGGGATTACCATCCCAGCCACCCTGCTCAATGGTCCACTCTTTATCAAGGATAGATGACCAGGAAGCACCTTTAGCCAGAATATTCAGGAACGGCGGATAGGGATTGGCTAGATGGAAGATAACCTTATTGCCATCGATCTCGATCTTCTTATCCAGTTCGGCAAAGACCTTGGCAGACTGCTCGGGTGTTAATTCTTTAGGATCAACCTCTTCGCCCAGTACCTTTTCGACCAGGGCAGCTAAACCAGGAATCTCCGGACCGAATAACGGTTCATATAACATCCAGATAGGTCCACCAGCTCTGTCCTGAATCATACCCCTTAAGAAACTGTACTTAACATCTTCAGGGGTCAGAGGATTACCGTTACTGAATTTTACCCCTTCGCGGATAGGGAAGATATAGGTCTTACCGTCTTCAGAGATTAAACCATTTTCTACCGAAGGAACCTCGGTAGCTAGCAATGGTTCAAACTCGGTTACACTTGAGCCCTTATAACCGATCAGGGTTTCATAAACCTGATAAATTAACTCACCACTACCTGTATCATAGGCAAAATGGGGATCCAATGTGCTCTGATCACCGATAGTTACATAAGTGAAGGTGTCAGGATCCTTAACTTCCTCGGCACTAACAACATTCGCCACAGTAAATACCAGTAATAATGATAGAAGAAGAACAACTACTTTTCTACTCATACTCGTTAATTACCTCCTCAAATACTTTTAATAATTCTTATTCAGGACAAAATCATCCAACACTACAAACCTACTACAACTGCTTTACTTATGCCCCTTTCATCTCACCTCCCTTTTATACATACATTAATATTCGCTAAATATATATTTCTATGTTAATAGATAAATTCCTGCTTTTTTATTGTTATATATATTATTTCACGCATATATATATTATTCTAAATATATTATTCTAAGAATTAAAGCTACAGTTTAATAAAATTCCTAATTTTACAATACCTAGGAATTTATGTAATTGTGGATAAAAAACCTTAATCTTTTGATGTAAGGTATATGTTATCTTTTCTTTTAGTATAACATCAAACAAGAAAAAATCAAGCATTGAAGAAATAAATCAACTATAGTTAAAGTTGTCTGACAATTCTTTTCTTATCTTCTATTATTCCGTGTAAGATAATATCCGCCGTTGCTAAATTTGTAGCCAGCGGGACATTATGGACATCACATACCCTGAGAAGTGCTGTAATATCCGGTTCATGAGGCTGGGCTGTTAGGGGGTCCCTGAGAAAGATAACCCCATCGATTCTTTCCTTAGCCACCTCGGCCCCGATCATCTGGTCCCCCCCCAGAGGGCCCGATTCCATCCTCTTAACGGTTAACCCAACCTCATCTATCAATAATTTACCGGTTGTCCCGGTAGCGATCAGCTCACATTTCTGCAGCAATTCCTTATTTTTTTTAGCAAACTCCACCATATCTGGTTTTTTTTCATCATGAGCAATTAAAGCAATCCTCTTTTTTGGCATCTTTAAACCCTCCCATAACTGTAAAATAGTTTCTTTTAATTTTTTTCTATTCGCGGTATTATCGATAACAACATCGGCCAGGTCCCGTTTTTTTTCTAGCGGCATCTGGGATTCTATCCTGGAGATGGCTTCTTCTTCTGTAAGACGGTCCCGCTCCTGCAGGCGTTTAAGCTGGATAGCCCTGTCGGTATAAACAACCCAGACCTGATCAACCAGCCTGTCCAGTCCGGTTTCAAAAAGAAGGGGAGCATCGAGAACGATAATCTCCTCCCTCTCCTTTAATCTCTCAATTTTCTCCCTAATTTCAGCAATTATCCAAGGATGAGTGATCTCCTCCAGTCTTTCCCTTTCAGCCGGATTATTAAAGACAATCCTTGCCAGCCGGGAACGGTCTATCTCTCCCTCTCCGGTCAGTACCCCTCTACCGAAGTGATTTACGACCCCTTCCCAGCCGGGCTCTTCCTTCCGTAAGACCCGGTGGGCAATCTCGTCAGCATCGATTATCACTGCCCCCAGATCTTTTAGGATATTACTGACAGTGGTCTTACCGGAGGCTATCCCCCCGGTTAAGCCAATTATCATCTCTACTCCCCCTCAAATCAAAATAATGCTTCACTATCGGTCGGCAATAACTGCAAATAGATGTTGGAGAGATGTCTCTACTGAATCGGAAATATCAATTTGCAGTTTCAAAAAGGAAATTCCTAGGGTATTAAAATAATTGAATTACCCCGAGGGTAATTATGATTAATCCCGGTAAAATCTCAAAGCGGTTAGGTAAGATATCCCCCACCTTCCGGCCGATAAAGAAACCGCTGCAGACAAAAAACAGATTAACAGCACCGATAAGTAACGGAATAAAGACATTTACAAAACCCGATAAACCTGCGCCCAGACCGGCTCCCATGGCATCTAAAGCCAGAGCCAATCCCAGGATAAAGG
This sequence comes from Halanaerobiales bacterium, assembly GCA_029981855.1. Lineage (GTDB taxonomy): Bacteria > Bacillota > Halanaerobiia > Halanaerobiales > DTU029 > JARRCS01. Next base: position 56,700 of record JARRCS010000013.1, read on the forward strand.
CCTCAGAATTATTAATCGTCCCCGAGCTGTCGAGATCGGCCTTTACCGGCTCTTTAAGTACATTAATAATAATTCCCAGGGGTTTAATCCTTAAGGAAAATAATAGTTTCTCACCACTCAGTTCATTTCTTTCATTAAAATTTAGATAGGCTGTATATACCAGCCAGCCGCCGATGGCCATTAAAATAATGCTTCCAATTATTTCTGCTGGCCCTTTACTGATTAATTCTGCTATCCAGGCGCCAATGGTGCTGGTTAAATAGATTGCAATGGTAGATATGCCGCTGATAATCAATAAAGGTACCGGACCAACTTTAATCCCGCGCAGTCCGTAAGTAACTCCCACACTGAAACCATCAACACTGATGGCAACTGCTAAGGCCAGGACCGGCCAGTAATTCAGGACTTCCATTATACCTTACCTCCCCGTAAGAATAAACAATAACATATTTTCCTGTGTATTTAGAAGCACCTTAATATTATATGAGGAGGAGGATAAGATAGTTCCTGAAATTTTCTTCTTTTACCTGAACCCTTAACCAGCAATTAATTCCTGTTAGTCCTGACAGCCGGGACAGTAATGACTGCTACGCCCGCCTATTTTCTCCCTGATAATTTCATGGCCGCACCGGGGACAGTTTTCACCGGTCTGCCGGTAGACCAGGAGTTTTTTCTGAAACTCGCCCTGTTTTCCACGGGCATCGAGGTAATCACTGAAGGTGGTTCCACCATATTCGATGCCCAGCTCAAGCACCCGGCGGATCGCCCGATAGAGCCTTTCTAGCTCCTCATCGCTCAGGGTATCGGCCCTCCGCTTTGGAGATATACCGGCCCTGAAGAGGGCCTCATCTGTATAAATATTACCCAACCCGGCAATGAACTTTTGATTTAATAAAAGGGATTTAATCATCATCTTTCGCCCTTTAATACGGTTTTTAAGTTCCGTCAGAGTAAATTTATCAGAGAGCGGTTCGGGACCCAGTTCGGCCAGCCCGCCGGCCTCCTGCCAGCTACCAGTATCAACCAGGTAAAACCTCCCGAACTTACGGACATTATGAAACCTCAGGTCCATTCCATTATCCAGTTCAAAGATTATATGGGTATGTTTATCAACATCTACCTCTCTGGGTTTAACCAGCAGTTTTCCGGTCATTCTGAGGTGAACCACCAGGGTCTTTCCCCCTTCCAGATTAATCAGAATATACTTGCCCCGGCGGTTTAGGGCAATTACCTCCCGGCCGTTAAGCTGTCTTTTGAACTCATCTTCTGCAGGAAAGGCGATCAACTTCGGTTCCCTTACCCAGACCTGATTTATTTTATGGCCGGCAATTAAATCCCTTAAACCTCTTACGATCGTCTCCACTTCCGGTAACTCGGGCATTAGTCTATTTCACTCCAGTCTATAGTCTTCCTTATCCCGCCAGTTCTCACCGATCTGAATATCTACAATCAAGGGCACGCTAAGACTAACCGCCTTCTCCATCTCTTCCTTGACCAGGCGGGCCAGTACGGGAAGGTCATCCCTCTTTACCTCCAGGACAAGCTCATCATGGACCTGTAGCAGGATCCTGGCCTGAAAATCTCCCTGCTGTAGCCGGTTATATACCCTGATCATGGCGATCTTCATGATATCAGCAGCACTGCCCTGGATGGGGGTATTGATGGCCGTTCTTTCGGCAAAGGAACGGCGGTGGTAATTACGGCTCCTGATCTCAGGTATATACCTTCTCCGCTTAAAGATGGTAGTCACATACCCCTCTTCTTTGGCCTGCTCGACTATCTCCTCCATATACCGCTTAACCCCGGAGAAGCGGTTGAAATAGCGGTTAATATAGTCTTCCGCCTCCTGCCGCGAAATCTTCAGGTCTCTGGCCAGACCGTAGGGACTCATCCCGTAGGCGATACCGAAGTTAATTACCTTGGCATGCCTCCGCATATTGGCAGTAACCTCTTCCGGCTCAACCTGAAAAATCTCACTGGCGGTCTGGGTGTGGATATCCTCCCCCCTGTTAAAGGCAGAGATAAGATTATCATCCTTACTGATATGGGCGAGCACCCTCAACTCCACCTGGGAATAATCAGCTGCCAGTAAAACCCAGTCCTTATCCCCGGGGATGAAGGCCTTACGGATCTCCCTGCCCTCTTCAGTTCTGATGGGTATATTCTGTAGATTAGGGTCAGTACTACTCAGTCTACCTGTTGCCGTAACCATCTGGTTAAAACTGGTATGAACCCTTCCCGTTTCCGGATTAATCAATGGTGGCAGGGCATCAACATAAGTTGATTTCAGTTTCATCAGCTGCCTGTACTCCATTATTAAGGGTATTATTTCGTGCTTATCCATAAGCTCCTCTAGCACCCCTGCGCTGGTAGAGTAACCTGTTTTCGTCTTTTTAATCACCGGCAACCCCAGTTTTTTAAATAATATTTCCCCCAGCTGTTTGGGAGAATTGAGGTTAAACTCCTCCCCTGCTAAGCGGTAGATCTCATCGGTAATGGTTTCAAGTTCCTTCTCCCACTGGATTGATAGCTTTTCAAGATAATCCCTATCCAGTTTGATACCGTTTAGCTCCATCTCGGCTAGAACCTCAATTAAGGGTATCTCTACCTCCTGATAGAGTTTTAGAAGGTCCATCTTTTCCAGTTCTTTTAGTAAGCTATCTATTATTTTATAGAGGCTCGCTACCAGAATCCCGGAACGTTTTTCCCGGGAGATATCCTCCGGCAGGATAAGGTTTAATCTTTCCTTTAATTGGTCCTCAAAGGAAGGAAGGCTATCAGAAGGATGGAGTAGATAGGCGGCTAAAAGCGGATCAAAGGCTAAACCGACCAGTTTTAAACCCATTCTCTTTAACACAATGAGCGTCTCCTTCGCACGCAGGATATACTTCTTTATCTCCCCGTCGCTGAAGAGGGGTTTAAAGAGTTCAAGAGTAGTATCATCTGTACTATCCACCGGTACGGAATAAATCTCGTCCCGGCTCAGGGCAATGATCAATTTCTCTACCTGAGCCCTTACTGGCCTCGTAAAATCATCCAGGATTAGATCAAGGGCTATCTCCTTCTTCTCTTTAATCCTGGTTAATAGCCAATTAATCTCTTTTTTCCCCTTAACCTCCTTGAGCTGAATCTCTTCAGCCTTAACCTCCTTTTCCTGCTTAAACCTGTCGATTAAACTGGTAAACTCTAACCTCTCAAACAGCTCAATAATCTCTTCTTCCTCAGGTTCTTCCAGCCTGCAGTCCTCAAAGTCAACCTCAAGGGGCACATCTACAATTATCCTGCCCAACACCTTACTCATCCTGGCCTGTTCAGCATATTTACGGAGATTTTTCTGGCGTTTTTTCCCGGAAACCTGTTCAATATTATCCAGGATATTCTCCAGGGAAGAGAATTTCTTTAAGAGGGAGATAGCTGTCTTTTCTCCAATCCCCGGCACACCGGGTATATTATCCGAACTATCCCCCATCAACCCTTTCATATCTACCAGCTGCCCGGGTTCTAATTGATATCTTTCCCTGACCTTATCAAGATCATAATTATCTATCTCGGTTATTCCCCTTCTGGTATAGATAACATTAATCTTCTCTGTTACCAGCTGGAGAGCATCCCTATCACCGGTAACAATCCTGACCTCCAGCCCTTCTTCCTCACCCTTCCGGGCTAAAGTACCGATAACATCATCTGCCTCATAGCCCTCAACCTCAAGAACGGGGATCTTTAAAACCCTAAGCAGTTCTTTAATCAGCGGGATCTGCGGGCTTAACTCATCAGGCATCTTCTTCCGGTTAGCCTTATAGTCCTCATATTCTTCATGGCGGAAGGTCGGGGCCTTTTTATCAAAGGCAACAAGCATTAAGTCGGGGTCCTCATCATCGATTAATCTAAATAACATCCTGGCAAAACCAAAAACGGCATTGGTATACTCCCCGCTAGAATTCTGTAACAGCGGTAGGGCATAAAAGGCCCTGTGGGCCAAACTATGGCCATCCAAAAGAAATAAGCGCTTACTCACTGTTGATCAACTCCTCTATATTAATTATTCCCCATAAAAGTAAAATACCCTGCATAAAAAGAAAATCATCTGGGGCAAAGAAAAAAAGCCGGGATAAATCTACCCGGGCTCATCTATACGGTAATATGAGTTCCTTTTTCCTGCATTTCCTCTATTTATTTAGGGCTGTATTTTCTTAAAAGTCCTTCATCCTGGGGTCTAGGGCATCCCGTAAGCCATCTCCCAGCAGATTAAAGGAAAGTACGGTATAGGCTATAGCCAGTCCGGGGAAGAGGGAATACCAGGGTGCGGTCCGCAGATACTGAAGGCCGTTATTAATGATCGAGCCCCAGCTGGGTGTCGGTTCCTGAGCACCAAGTCCGAGAAAACTCAGGGAAGCCTCAGACATAATGGCAGTAGCTATTCCCATGGTAAAGGTAATAATTAAAGGTGCCATACAGTTGGGCAGGATATGTATAAATATAATCTTTAAATCATTATTACCGATAGAACGGGCGGCCTTGACATAATCCAACTCCCGGTGGCGCATGAACTCACTCCTGATAATCCTTGCCGTCCCGGTCCAGGAGACCAGTCCTAAAGCTAGAAAGACATTATAGAGGCTGGGACCCAGGGCAACCATAATAGCGATGGTTAGGAGCAGGCTGGGAAAACTCATTACAATATCAACCAGCCGCATAATTATCATATCAACCTTACCCCCGTAATAACCAGCCAGGCTACCAAAAATAGTACCTATGGTTAAAGAGATCACCTGAACCAGGATACCCACACTGAGTGAGATCCGGCTCCCATAGATTATTCTGCTCAAAAGATCACGGCCGTAGAAATCAGTACCCAGCCAGTGTTCGGCAGAAGGGGGTTTTAAAACATTAAAAAGGTCTATCTCATCCGGTGGGTAGGGGGCCAACAGCGGAGCAATAATAGCTACTATAATAAAAATAATGACCATAAATAAGCCGACCATGGCAGCCTTATTCCTTTTCAACCTCTTCCAGGCATCATACCAGAGACTCCGTCCCTTTTTATTAACATTTTGTTGGGACTTCAGTATCATGCTACCATCTCCCTTCTTAATCAAACTGGATACGTGGATCCAGGGCGACATATAATAAATCTACTATTAGATTAAAAAAGACAAAGATAACTGCTCCAACTAGAACAGAGCCAGCGATGACCTGAAAGTCCCTCTTCTGAATAGCCGAAACTACATATCTCCCGAAACCAGGCCAGGCAAAAATACTCTCGGTAAGGACTGAACCATTTAATAGACTGGCAAGATTCATACCGATAACGGTAATTACGGGAATCAGGACATTCTTCAGTGCATGTTTGAGGATGACAAATTTCTCTTTAACACCCTTGGCCCGGGCGGTTCTGATATAATCTTCCCTGATGACCTCCAGCATCACGGAACGGGTATATCTGGCCAGGAAGGCGGCAAAACGGCTTCCCAGGGTAATAGCTGGTAGTATCAGGTATTTAATGCTCCCATCCCCCATGCCGGAGATAGGAAACCACCCCAGTTTCATGGCAAAGAAAAAGACTAATACCATACCGAACCAGAAAACCGGGGTTGAAATAAATAAAAGGGCAAAGGTCATGGCAGCATAATCGATCCAGGTATTCTGAAAGACGGCGGAGATGATGCCGATAGTTACACCCATGACTATGGAAACAATAATCGCCGTTAAAGCCAGACGGGCTGTATTGGCTAATTTTTCTATCAGTGCATCCCTGACCGGGATATGAGTCAGATAAGAGGTTCCCAGATCACCCTTTAAAGTGCGAATGATATAATTATAAAGCTGATAATACCAGGGCTCATCAAGATGAAACTGAGCTCTTAAACGGGCAATATTCTCATCAGTGGCATGCTGACCCAGCATCGTTAAAACCGGGTCACCGGGAACAACATACATCAGAAAAAAGGTTAAGATCATAACCCCGAATAATACCGGTATAATTAACAAAAGCCTGTGTAAGAGATACTGTAACATTTTCACCCTCCATTCCTACTTACTGGAATGAACTTGTCGAAACTAACAAAACATAATTCAAACTTCTGCTAAAAAGTTGATAGCCGATAAAGCCCCGGTGCACCCCTCTCCGAGGTGCACCAGTATTTGTAGTTTAAAAAGCAATTTTCTTTGGTGTTAAACTACTTGCTCATCTCTTCCTTGATATTCTGGTCGATCCACCAGGTGACCAGTTTATCGGCATCATACATCTGGTGATGGAGCTCACCTTTAACCCAGGGTTGTTTGATGGTTACACTGCTGGTATGGTAGAGCCAGACATAGGGGTCCCCCTCTTTTCTGACTACATCGATAATCTTCTTGGAGATATTAACCCGGGCCTCAACACTTGTTGTTCTAGCCATCTCTTCCAGCATCTTATCAACAACTACATTCTTGTAGTTAATCCTACTTCCCTCACTCCCGTACAGAGCTTTCAAGAAGTTATAAGGATCAGCATAATCGGCCCACCAGGAAAGGTAATAGGCAGGTGCCTCACCCTTCTTGACAGTGGCAAAGAAGACACTCCAGTCATTTTTAACCAGTTTAACATCGATACCGACTCTCTTTAAGAGGGCCTGAAGTACTCCACCGACACGGACGGACTTTTCACCGGTACTTGTCCAGATCTCCATCTCAAAGCCATCAGGATAACCGGCTTCAGCCAGCAATTCTTTTGCTTTCTCAGGATCATAACCCAGACCGGGTTTGTCAGAACCGCCGGGCATACCATCAGGAATGGCATCATCAGCCGGAACATAGTTCGGGAAGAGGGCCTTAACGATCTGTTCACTATCGATAGCCAGGGCAATCGCCTGCTTCACTTTAGGATTGTCCAATGGCTTAAACTTCTGATTTAAAGCCAGATAATAGGAAGAAAGCTCGGCCATCTTATGAACATAGGGCTTCCATTTAGGGTCATTAGTCCATCTCTGAATCTCTTCCTGGGGAACACTGGTATAATCCAGGTTGCCGGCCTCAAACTCGGCAATCCTTGTTAGAGCCTGGGGAATAACCCGGTAGACTACCCTGTCCAGATAGGGTCTTCCCTCCCAGTAATCTTCATTAGCCTCCAGGACCAGCTTATTATCATGCTCCCATTCCACAAACTTCCAGGGACCTGTCCCTACCGGATGCTGGCTGAACTGTTCTCCCCATTTCTCAACCTCTTCCTGAGGTACAATCAAACCATAGGGAAGGGTCAGATGGGTCAAAAAGAGACCAAAAGGATATTTCAGGTCAAAACGGACCGTATAATCATCGATAACCTGAACACCCGCTACGCCATCAGCTTTACCTGCAAGGGCCTCATCAATACCGACGATCATATCATAGACCCAGGTTCCCGGTGAGGCGGTCTCCGGGTCATATAAACGGTCAAAGGTATACTTTACATCCTGAGCTGTGAACTCCCTGCCGTTATGAAATTTAACTCCCTTCCGCAGGTGGAAGATAAAGGTCTTATTATCATTCTTAACTTCCCAGGACTCTGCCAGATCCGGTACTATATCATTAGAATAGTAGTCAAACCGGACCAGACCATCAAAGATCTTAACGGCCATCTCTCCGGCATCAAAGCCTGAACAATAAGCCGGATCAATTGTATCCCAGTCCTCATTATTCTCCAGATAGAGGGTACCGCCATACTGGGGCTCATCAGCAGCCAGTACCGAAATGCTCAAAGCAAATACTAAAACCAGAGTTAATAGAAAAAATCTACTTCTCATCATACTCACTCCTTTTAGTTATTTTAGCAAAACAAGAACAACCACCAGCTTATATCTACTTACTACTCAAAGTGGTCTTATCACCTCCTTTTTCCAGAGGCCCGGCTCTATTGAAATTGCCTGGCCGTTGTCAGTACCTCCAGGTAACTCTTCCTTCCGCTTTTTAGTAATTGATGGAGTTCCATCACAAAGACACCGTGAACCGTCACCGGTTTTATCTCTCCTTGATTATCTATTACTCCATAACCGGAACCATCATGAATAACGTAAAAATTATCACCCACCCTACCCAGGTAGATCATTACATGGCCTTTAAGGTAAAGTGGGTCACCGGGTTTAAGCCCTGCCAGTATCATCTCCCTTTCCTCAGCAGTTCCACTGAACTTAATAGACTTTCCGGCAGCCCCCTCTTCCTGAGTACCCGTATCACGGGGAAGGATTACACCTACTGTACGGTAGATATCTAACACAAAACGGGAGCAGTCCCGGCGTTTAAACTTTCCACCCCATCCATAACGTTCACCCAGCATTTTAAAGGCCTGCCTGATCAGATTCTCTCTGGTATAGGGGAGATAACCTTCATGCAAGTCTTTTGACCTGGCAATTAGGGCCAGCTGTACCTTGAGATAGCCCTCCTTATCCCTGACCGGTACCTTGATTACATAACAACCCTCCGGAGACTGGGCCTGCTGGTTATCAGGGGGAATTGACTCAGGAATCTCTCCAGGATCTGCCAGTGGTAACCGGTCACCCATCTGATAACTGATATTAGAAATCTCGGGAATAAAAGGATTTGGTTCTGTCTCTACCCAGCTCCCGGTAACAACCAGAAATCTATCGGTATTAAGAAAATCAAATACCTGCTCCCTGTCTTTTGCCAGGGCAATACTCTTAGTCTTAACCCAACCCCGGTAGATAGTACTCTGAATATAAGACCATTTACCATCACTACTCCTATGTAGAACGGCTACCGGGGTATTGGCAGATAGTCTTGTCAATTGAAAGAGATCCATATCGGTCTGAGCCGGAGAGGGCGCAAAGACAGTTTCGGTAGGAAAAGCCCTTACATCCTGCCCCTCAACCAGGATCCCAAACCTGACCCGTATCTTTTCGGGTATACCGCTAAAATTGACCCGGGAGAGGATCTGCTCCTTTTCAGCAGTTGAAATCTCTTCCCCCCACTGATTATACCGCTTTTCGCCGGGAAAAGCCTTTTTACCGGAATAACGGACCATAGTTTCTAGTAGCTCTTCCCTGGTTATTATCTCAGGGTAATCTTCCAGGTTATAAAGGGCTTCCTGCCAGCCCATCTCCTTCATCCTCTGAAAGCTCCTCCGGTTGAGCTCTGCAATCTCCGTCTGATTGAGTATTAAATCCCCGGCATCCGCAGCCAGGCCGATCCAGAAACCGGATTCCAGCATATAACCCTCAACCTTTGGAGCCAAAACTGGGGTTTGATATACTCGGCTTTCTGCAGACATAGATTTACCTCCAGGAAAAAAAATTATAATCATAGATAAGATTAAAGTTAATAATCTATAACCCTGCTTATATGAAAACATTTTTCAGTCAAAACTCCTCCAGCCCGGTTTGAGTATAAGAAGAGGTATAAATATGCATAAATTATTACTTATTTTATCAGATTAAACCAGCTTATTCAACAGAATTTATTTCCATCAACCTGGATACCTGACTTCAGTTATCTTAAAAGCTCAAACCTCTCCGAATAAAGTGGATATTAAAAAACTATCTAATTATCAGCGTAACCACGTGAGGTTCGTGTAATCTTAATGTTAAGTATAGCATATATTCAGGAAATAATCAAGAGTAAGTTGGATAAAAGTTAGATATACCTGATATTTATCTTCCATATTATACGAAGAATATTATTCCATCAAAAATAAATGTACCTGCAAAATATATTAAAATTATCCCAAAGAAAATAACTAAAGCCCGGTACATCCTGTCATTCAATATCCTTCTCCCAAAGACCACAATCCAGGCAACAAAAGAATACCAGATAAAATCAGACATTATATGACCGAAGTAAAAAGCCCCTATCCCAATAGTTCCCCGGTTATAGGCATTTGCCAGATAGGTCATACCAATAGTACCCCACCAGAGAATCCAGTAGGGATTTGACATGCTGACAATAGCCCCGGGCATTACCAGCCCGGATATCTTTTTATTACCCGTAGTTTCATCCTCAAGGGAGATCTCTTTCCTTAAGACAGCTTTGATCATCCCATAACCCATCCATAAAAGAACGCTCCCACCTATCATACCCAGTATGGAAGTAAAGGTGGGGTCAGCAAAGAGTTTATTCAACCCGAGAAAGAGTAAAATAATCAGTATCAACTCTAAAAGGGCATGTCCCAGAATAATCAAAGGACCTGCGATAACCCCTCTCCGTAGACTGGCATTGATTACATAAGTCAATAACGGGCCAGGCATCATAGCACCGGAAAGGCCGATAATAAAGGCGGATAGCATTAAAACTGGAATTGACAAAGTTTATTCCTCCTAGTTAGGCATTACCTTTATAATTCTCTATAAATTATTAAATTCCTGCAATTAATTGATGTCTAGAGAAAAATATGTTATGTTGATAACATATTTTGATAACATATTTTCCGGCATCAATAAATTTTTGTTAAATATTATGACAAAGCTAATTTATTTTAATTATGTACCTTAACCATGAATTCGTATAAACTGTGGTTCCGGATAAATACCCCTTTATCTTTCACCTTATCTCTCCCCTCCATAATAATTTATTTTAGGTTTAATTAATATATGTATCTTCCTATAAAAGTGTGTAACTAATATTTTGATTTTGTAACAAATTATTATTAATAACGTATGATATTACCAAAGAACAAAGTTAGGGGGGATCTCTTTGGTCGAAGATAACTTTGAGGAAAATCTTGATAGCAAAAATACAAAAAAAAGTAAAAAAAGTGCTAATCTGGAAGTAAACGGACCTGATTTTTTGCTTTTCTTAATTTTAATCTTGCTTTTATTGGGGAATACAGGCAACTTTAACCCTTACTTTCAATTATTTAATGACCAGGTAACTAAATTAACTCAAATTATAAATGCTTTATCAGCCACAGCTGACGGTTTAAAAGGCGCTTTTGAAGCCCCACAAAGAATAAAGAATAATCTCAATTTATAGTTTTAAGGAGGCTCAATAATGGGAAACTATCAGGAACAGCCAGGTCATGTTCATCAATATAAAGGAACATCTTCAATAGATCAAGAGCATCAGTATGATGTCATTTCATCGCAGTAGCAAATGCTACTGCGATGGGGTTCTTCCTAAGCCTGTTATGTTATTTTTAAAATCCGTTGCAACTCAACTAAAGCTTCTTCAGATAATATTAGTAAAATCAAGATTAAAAAAAGTGTAAAAGCATTATAACTGTTTTTTTCCTTCCCTTCGTTACCATCCTTATCTTTATTTCCATTCTCAAATATTCTTAAAAACATCCTCTTACCCCCCTGTTCTTCAATCTACTATTCTATAATATATTATATGTATGAAACTCTGATTTTGTTGATTATTATATAATTTGCCCTCACCAATTACAGCCGTGTTAACTCTAGAAACAAATCACAATTCCATAAAAGAAAACATATACTATAGCGACTCTAAATAAGTAGGAGGTGTAGTAAATAATGGGAGATTATGAAGGCAACAATCCCGTTGGCAGGCACGATGATAACCCCGGTGGCGGTAATCCCGTAAGCGGGTATAAAGATAATTCCTTTATTATTTTTTTAATTCTAATTCTCCTTTTGCTGGGTGGAGGGCCTTTTAATCTTAATTCTTTTAATCAAAAACAATAGTTATAATTTTGGATTTTATGATATTTTTTCCTTCATAAATAATTAACCGCGGCAGATTCTACATGCTGCGGTTATTTTGAGTAAATAAAGTTAATGATTTTTTTATCCTGTTATATAAGGATTTACATAAGTTCTTCTTGACAAATATATATATTAACAAATATTTTTATAGTTCATATAATGTAATGAGCTCAAAAAAAAAAGGAGGTTCTGAAATGCCTGGTTATTATGATGACTCCTTTATTATATTCTTGATTCTTATTCTACTGATTTTAGGGTTAAACTATGGCACTTATAGTAAGTAAGCGTAGGAACAAGTTGGCCTTCGGCCAATTTAAATTTATTGATGTCGGAATTTATCCCCAAAAAGTTTGTGTATAAATTCCTAGACATTAAACTGTGGAGGGTTTAATATGGGAAACTACTATGATGGAAATTTCATCATCTTTTTAATTCTTATCCTACTAATTTTAGGTTTAGGATATTATTAATCATGAGAAAGCCCACCCATATAAGGGGTGGGCTTAATTCCTTTTAATCCTGATCATCTTTAAGTTCATTTAACCTTTCTTTAATGGCCTTTAATTCATCTTCAAGTGCCCTGGCTGTATCTTTTAGATATTCAATTTCCTCTTTTTTTGTTACCCCGGGGTTATAAGGTGGATGATAATAAGGAACTGCTGGTACAACGGAAACATATCCGAATCTCCGGCCAAAACCCCTTCCATAACCACGTCCAAAACCACGTCTCCAGGCTAATCCCCGGCCATATGCGGGATAGTTCATATAACCGGGCACCGGATAACCGGCACAATAACCTAAACCCCTACCTGTCATCGGGCCTAATCCTGCGGGACCGGTTCCGTCTCCTCTGGGCATTTTAAATCACCTCCTTTTTTAGCATATGTTCATTTCATTTATATTATACATCTATTACGGGCATATGTCAATAATTTTTTTGATCAATAAATTCCTTTTTTAATATGAGGCCCGGGCCAATATTATCCCAGCATCTTTTCATCTACATCGAGGACAAATACCATATATCTTTAGTCGATGATCAATAATAGTATAATCTGTATTATCAATCAACTCTTCTTCATAGTCCTTTAAAGGACAGTCGATGGGAATAATCTCCCCGCATTTCATACAGATTAAGTGGTGATGGTGCTCTCCGGAAAGTAGTTCAAAGAAACTCTCCTTATCAATTAAATCTAATTTCCTCACGATCTTTTTCTCGACAAAAGAATTTAAAGTACGGTAAACGGTCGATAACCTAAGATTTGGATTGTTTCTCCTTAATTTAGAAAATATGTTCTGGGCAGATAAAGGAAAGTTTTCTTCAACTAAAACCTCTAAAATCGCTAAGCGTTGCTGGGTAGCCTTTAGGCCTTTCTCCTTTAATTTATCTATCCAGATTGATTGATCCACAATAATTCCTCAGCTCCTTTTGATAATAACTGCAGCTATATAGGTTAATCCAGCAAGTAAAATTATTGATGCTCCGGAAGCAATATTAAATTGATAAGAAATCCATAAGCCCAAAAAAGAGAAAACGATCCCTAAAAAAATAGCGTAAAGTATCATCTTCTTCAAATCAAAGGTAAATAATTTAGCAATTGCCGGAGGAATGGTTAATAAAGCAATCACTAAAATAATTCCAACTACCCTGATTAAGGCTACAATTGCCAGGGCAATTAAAACAAAAAGAAAATACTCTAAAAAAATCGTTTTAATTCCGATAACAGAGGAAAACTCTTCATCAAATAAATAGGCTTTCCAGTAGTTAAAGAGGGCTACAATTACGAAAATTACCAGACCAGTCAGGGCTATCATAATTTTTAAATCCAGCTCAGTAACAGTTAAAATATCACCAAATAAGTAAGAGGATATATCAGGGGGATAACCCGGGGTAAAGGCTATAAATAAGATACCTAACGCCATCCCCATAGCCCAGAAGATCCCAATTAATGTATCAGAATTTGTATTTGTCCTCCGTCTGACAGTTGTTATCCCAATTGCTGTTAAGACGGAAAAGATAAGAGCCCCGATGATAGGCTCAATCTTTAAAAAAAAACCCATGCCGATACCACCAAAGGAGGTATGAGCTATTCCCCCGCTCATCATCACTAACTTTTTTTCTATAATAATAGTTCCTATAATTCCACAGACAATACTTGCCAGTACCGCACTATAAACCGCTCTCTGTAAAAAAACATATTGCAGAAATGCCTCAATCATCATATCCCTCCTCATGAACCTTAAAAACCCGGTGTGGTACTCCATGGGCAATTAATTCCACGGGACATCCATAAATTTTCTCCACCGTCTCTTCATCAAGCTCTTTATCCCCATGATAATGTAACTCTTTGTTTAAACAGGCAATACTATCAAAATAGGCAGAAACGGCTGCTAGATCATGGGTTACAACTACTATTGTCATCTCTTCATTTAGTTCCTTTAAAAGAGAATAGATCTGACTTCTGGAGTTGGCATCAATACTTGCGGTTGGTTCATCTAATAAGATAATTTTCGGTTCTATAGCTAAGGCCCTGGCAATTAAAACCCTCTGCAGCTGGCCGCCAGATAATTGCCCGATCTGTCTATCTCTAACATCTGATAATCCTAATTTATCTAAAAGGTCAGTAACAATTTCCATATCTTCTTTAGCATACCTATGAAAAAGGCTCAATCTATTCTTTAACCTCCCCATCAAGACTACATCTAAAACATTGATGGGAAAGTTCCTATCAAAACCTGAGGTCTGGGGAATATAACCTAAAATCTTATTTGTTTCTTTTAAATCCTTGCCAAAAATCCTTACCTCTCCACTCACCGGTTTAATCAGGCCTAATATTACTTTTAATAGAGTACTTTTGCCAGCACCATTTGGCCCTATAATCCCCAGGAATTCCTTCTCCTTAACATTTAAATTAACATCTCTTATTGCACAAAGATTACCATAATATACACTGACATCTTTTACTTCAATGGCATTCATAGGAACCTCACCTAATCTAAGATACTCTTAAAAACTTCAGCTATCTTTTGCAGATTTTCTATATAATTAGATGCTAGAGGATCAACCTGAACAGTTTTACCACCAATCTCTTCAGCTATAGCTTTAGATTGTTTGCTATCTATCTCTGCCTGATAAAATACCGCTTTGATATTTTTCTCTTTTGCTATATTAATTATCTCCTGGAGCCTCTTTGGAGTAGCTTCCTTTCCATCCTTTTCGATGGCCAGCATCTTAAGTCCATAGTCATCAGCAAAATAACCAAAGGCAGGATGGTAAACAATAAAGGTTCTATTCTCTAAATTTGCCAGTGATTCTCTAATCTCTTTATCTAACTTATCCAGTTTATTTAAATATTCGTTAGCATTTTTTTCATAAATAGCTTTATTCTCTTTATCTATCTCTGCTAACTCTCTAGTAATAACCTTTACCATCACCTTAACTCTTTTAGGGGATAACCAGATATGAGGATCCCTTTGACCGGGGGCAAATTCCCGGTCTTTATAAACCTTGGCAACCTCTTCAAAAAGCTTAACCACTTTCATCTCCGGATTAAATTCCTTTGCCTTTGGTAAGATATTTGCCATATCTGCCGGTACACCTAAGGAAAAATAGATACTGGAATCACTAAATCTAGTTAATTCCTTTGGTGAAGGTGCATAATTAGCCGGGCTACTTCCCGGCGGGATCATAGTTACAACATCAACCAGGTCTCCACCTACTGCTTTAACAAAGGTTGCCTGGGGAATTATTGAAACCGCCACCGTAAACTTATCATCCTTATCACCGGCACCCTGACAGGCAGTTAATGTAAATAACATAATTATAATTAAGAGAAAAATTAAACCTTTAAAATCTCTCCTCATCATCTATCACCCTTATTGCAAATGATTTGCATCACTGGATATTATTATACCTTTTTTCTGATAAAAATCAAGAATCCCGTTTACAAAAACCTTTCTAACAAAGCCCTAACCACTTTTAACTTTTTCACAAATCTAGTTCTTTTCTTAAGGATTCGTTCACTTTATTATAAAATTATGGCTCTTCTCCAAAGTAATACAGTAAAAATTTAGCATGATCCCTGTTATTTCCCTGGTTTAGAATTGTAACATATTTTTTAGAATCAGTACAAGGGTA
>JARRCS010000014.1 GCA_029981855.1 Halanaerobiales bacterium
GCAATTTTTCATTGCTCATTTCAAGAGTGACAAATATAATCTTAGCAATCTCTCCTTGAATTGTCAAGTAGAATTTTTATGCCCTCAAAGAGGGCTTTGCTTCCTCTTTAAGAGCGACAGATAATATCTTAACATCACTCTCTCATCCTGTCAAGGGCTTTTTTTAAGTTTCTTTTAAAACCCTTTTAAGAGCGACAGATAATATCTTAACATCTCCCTTTATAATTGTCAAGGATAATTTCCCCTTGCTTGGTTTTTAAGAGATAGATAATATTTATCTTTTTATCCTTTAATCACTTTAATAAATACCTCCCTCGTCCTGGGACCATCAAATTCGCAGAAATAAATTTTCTGCCAGCGCCCCAGCAGCATTCTACCATTTTCAATAATAATAGTCTCACTGACACCAAAAAGACTGCTCTTAATGTGTGCTGCAGAATTCCCTTCAAAATGCCTATAATTATCATCAAAAGGTATAATTTTATTGATTTCATTTAAAATATCAGCCTTAACATCTGGATCCGCGCCTTCATTTATTGTTAATGCCGCTGTAGTATGGGGTGTATATACAATAATAATTCCCTCATTAATTCCCGTATCATTAATTACTTTATTTAGCAGGCTGGTAATATCAACCAATTCAACCTTTTGAGATGTTTTAACCTTAAAAATTTCAAGCATAAAAAAACCTCCTCATATAATATATAATAATCGATATATTGTATAATTCGGTAAAAACCTTAAATGTAGAAAAGGTGCCAGAATTACTCCAGCACCCTAATTTATAATGATATGCTTAAGGGAAAACTATATGTAATATTATTTAAGGGAATCGGGATTAAGAAGATTGGGCATTTCCTCTCCTTTAAGCCCTGCCAAAAGATTTTTAGCAGCTATCACTGCCATCTTAGTTCTTGTCTCAATACTGGCACTGGCAATATGGGGTGCTAAGATAACATTATCTAATTCAGTAAGACCTGGTGCAAGTTCAGGTTCTTCTTCATAAACATCTAACCCGGCTCCGGCAATTTCATTATTTTTTAGCGCCTTAACCAGGGCCCTTTCATCTACTATTGGTCCCCTGGCAGTATTAATTAAATAGGCCGTCTTTTTCATCAGCTTAAGTTCTTTTTCACCTATTAGATGCTCTGTTTCGGGCATCAGAGGTACATGAATAGTGACAAAGTCCGCCTCCTGTAACAGATTTTCTAAATCTCTGTACTCAATACCCAGTTCTTTTTCCTCTTCAACCGTTCTCCTATAGGCATCATAATATAATACCTTCATCTCAAACCCTTTTGCTCGTTTAGCAACAGCCTGACCTATTCGTCCCATTCCGATTATACCCAGGGTTTTTCCAAAAACATCACCACCAAGTAATAACATTGGACCCCAACCTTTATATTTTCCTGCCCGGGTAAACTGGTCGGCCT
Organism: Halanaerobiales bacterium; assembly: GCA_029981855.1. Lineage (GTDB taxonomy): Bacteria > Bacillota > Halanaerobiia > Halanaerobiales > DTU029 > JARRCS01. The sequence continues at coordinate 1,434 of JARRCS010000014.1, forward strand.
CTACGAGCCTTCTGGCGGTAGCCATAAGTAAGGTCCAGGCAAAGTCTGCAGTAGTATCTGTTAAAACACCCGGGGTATTGGAAACAGGAATTCCCCTTTCGGTACAAGCAGCAATATCAATATTATTAAAACCTACTGCATAGTTAGCTATAACTTTCAGATCTGGATTTAAATCCAGAAGTTCGGCATCAATAGTATCCGTCAGCAAACAAAGCAAGCCATCAATCCCTTTAATTGCTTCTTTAAGCTCCTCTCTTGTCATTACCCGGTCATGAGGATTTACCTCCATATCACACTCGGCAGCAATCATATCCAGGGCCTTCTGTGGTAGTTTGCGGGTAATATATACCTTCGGTCTATCCATTATCAAACCCCCTGTAGTCAGTGAACTTGTACCATAGAGCGTACGGGATTTTAAACCCTAGCGAAACTTAAAGACCTTTAAATACTTTAGTTTCAACTGAAGTAGGAAGTTTATAGTCACATAATTTAAACAAATATAACAGCTAAGATAGCAACAAAGATAATTGTCACAATTCCCTGGATTAGGGTTGCCATAGAATGAGTCTTATAAGCCGTTGTTGTATCAAGATTCGAGAACTGGCTTACTACCCAGAAATAGCTATCATTAGCATGAGAAATAGTCATTGCCCCAGCACCAGTAGCCATAACAACTAGAGCTTTAGCAACTGGAGTAGTCAATCCCAACGAAGGTAAAAGGGGCGCAACTAAAGCTGAAGTTGTAATTAAAGCCACTGTTGATGAACCCTGAGCAGACTTTAAAGCAGCAGCGATAATAAAGGGCAAGAATATCCCGAGATGATAAGTAGCTAATGTTTGTCCAAGATAATCACCAATTGGAGTAGCTTTCAAAATTGCTCCAAAGGCCCCACCTGCACCGGTGATCATAATAATAGTAGCAGCATTTTTTAGCCCATCACCAACCCAACCGCTAATATATTCTTCCTTCCAGGCAGGTATTAGTCTGAAAGCCAAAAAGATACCGATAATCAAAGCAACGGTTGGATCACCAATAAAATCTAAAAAGGTCTTAAACCAACCTGTTCCAAAGATATGGGCCGGAAAATCAGCAATAGATTTTAAGGTAATTAATAGAATGGGAATAATAATTGGGGCGAAAGCATCAAAGGTACCGGGTAAATCAACCTTATCCTCTGATTCAACCTCAACCTCTATATCCGGTTCAACCCAAAACCTGGCTGAATATTTAGTAGCCCAAAGATAACCAGCAAATATAGCTGGAATAGAAATAATTATACCTAAAAGAATCACCAATCCAAGGTCAGCTCCAATAGTCCCGGCAGCAGCTATAGGTCCGGGTGTTGGAGGAACTAAAGTATGAGTGGCATATAAACCTGTTGATAAGGCCACAGCCATTGTAGCCATAGAGATTTTTGTTTTTTTAGCAAGAGATTTATTTAATGAAGAAAGAATTACAAACCCACTATCACAAAAAACAGGAATAGAAACTATAGCACCAGTTAAAGACATGGCCAGGACTGTTCTTGCCTTTCCCACAAAATTTAAAACTGCATTAGCCATAGTCAGTGTCCCTCTAGACTTTTCCAATAAAGTTCCAATAATTGTGCCGGCAATTATAACAATTCCAATATAACTTAAAATACCTCCAAAACCACCTGTTACTGTCTTAACCACATCTGTTAATGGCATTCCGGATAAAATACCAACTCCAAAAGCTGCTAATAAAAGGACCAAAAAAGCGTGCATTTTTACCTTTGCCGTCATGTAAATGATAAAGATGATCGATAAAATCAAAATGACTAAAAGCAATGGACCTGCTAACATTTTTTACCCTCCTCTTTAATCCTTGATTTAATAAGTGTCTGGAGCCTTTTGATTTAAATTAATGCCTTCCTTCAGCAACTTAATATAAGTAGTAACTGCAAATAGATGTTAGAGAGATGTTTGGAAATTTTAATTATCACTTCCTAACTTAAAGGTTCTAAATACTTGTTCTGTAGAAAACTGTAACCATTCTGCCGTCTTTTGTATAGATTCTTCCAAAGCAACTGGCTGTTGGATAATACTAAAAATCGCATCTATTCCTTCTTTTAAAACAATGTCAGCATCATTACCCAAAGTTCCAGCAAAGGCTATTACAGGTATACCATGTTCTTTAGCCTTCCTGGCAACACCGATTGGTGTCTTCCCTTTAACAGTCTGACCATCTATCTTCCCTTCACCTGTGATTACCAGATCCACTCCCTGTAACTTTTCAGCAAATTTATTGGTTTCCAGTACAATCTCCACACCTGATCTAAGTTCAGCATTGAGAAAAGCAACTAGCCCGGCTCCCAGTCCACCGGCAGCCCCGGCTCCGGGAATAGACTGTATATCTTTCCCTAATTCCCTTTTTACAATCCGGGCAAAGTGGCGCAAATTATTATCCAACTGCCTGACCATCTCCGGGGTGGCACCCTTTTGTGGACCGTAAATATAAGCGGCTCCATCAGGCCCATACAAGGGATTGTTTACGTCACAGGCTACCCTAATCTCCACCTCGTTTATTCTAGAGTCTAACCCACTCATGTCAATTGATTCAATCCTGTTAAGCTCTCCTCCCCCAAAACCTACTTCTTTTCCATCTTTATCTTTAAAACTAATACCTAAAGCCTGAGCCATACCAACACCGCCATCATTAGTGGCACTACCACCAATCCCAATTATTAACTCCTGAGCTCCCTCATCTAAAGCGGCTTTTATTAACTCACCGGTTCCATAGGTAGTAGTCTTAGTGGGATCAGCCTTACCAGGAGGAACAAGAGGTAAACCAGAAGCTGTAGCCATCTCGATAACCCCGGTCTTACCATCTCCTAAAAGGCCAAAATAGGCCTTTACCGGCTCACCCAAAGGCCCGGTAACCTCTTTACTGATGATCTTACCTCCAGTGGCGTCAACCAAAGATTGTACCGTTCCTTCCCCACCATCTGCCATGGGCACCTTAGTTATTTCGGCTTCCGGCAAAACCGATAAAACCCCTTTTGTAATATTCTCAGCTACTTCTAAAGCTGTCAGACTCCCTTTAAATGAATCTGGAGCTATTAGTATCTTCATTTAAACCCACTCCCAGTGATTCTTAATGCCGAAAATTATTCTCAAGATCATATGTATAATTCTAGACTTTGAAAAAAATCATTATTTTTAGTATTTAGTATAACAATAGTATACCACAACAACAATGATATTATCATTAAAGTTGATTAAGATATCAATTTGAAGAAAGTAACCAGAGGGATCTAACCCCCTGGTTATTATATCTCTCATTTCTCAGGTCGCATCATCGGGAAGAGAATTACATCCCTAATGGAAGGAGAATCGGTCAAGAGCATAACCAGGCGGTCGATTCCTATTCCTAAACCGCCGGTAGGTGGCATGCCGTATTCCAGGGCCCTGACATAGTCCTCATCCATCATATGGGCCTCCTCATCACCCTGGGCCCTTTGCTTAACCTGTTCTTCAAACCTCTCCTTCTGATCTATCGGGTCATTTAACTCAGTGAAGGCATTACCGATCTCCCAGCCGTAGATAAAGGGCTCAAACCGGTAGGTAAAGTCGGGATTACCGTCTATCTTCATTGCCAGAGGTGATATCTCAATAGGATAGTCCATAATAAAGGTAGGCTGAATCAGTTTCTCTTCAACCCTTTCCTCAAAGATCTCATTTAATATCTTCCCTTTTCCTACCCCGGCTTCAACCTCTATTCCGATCCTGGTCGCCGCATTACGGGCCTCCTCAGCGGTTTTAATCTCATTGAAGTCTATTCCAGTATACTCCTTGACTGCATCAACCATCGTCATTCTCTTCCAGGGCGGGGTTAAGTCTATCTCTTCTCCCTGGTAGGTTATCTTCGTAGTTCCCAGTACCTTTCTGGCAACGGTGGAGATCATATCCTCGGTTAGATCCATCATATCATGATAATCTGCCTGGGCCTGATAAAGCTCCATCATGGTAAACTCAGGATTATGTTTATAGGACATACCCTCATTACGGAAATTACGGTTGATCTCAAAAACCTTTTCAAATCCGCCAACGATCAGTCTCTTTAAGTAAAGTTCCGGTGCGATCCTCATATATAAATCCATATCCAGGGTATTATGATGGGTGATAAAAGGGCGGGCGCTTGTCCCACCCGGGATCGGGTGCATCATCGGGGTCTCTACTTCCAGAAAACCTCTTTTTACCAGGTAATTACGGATCTCCCTGATAATCTTACTCCTTAAAATAAAGGTCTCTTTAACCTCAGGGTTGACAATTAGATCCAGATACCGCTGGCGGTACCTTAATTCTTTATCTTTCAAACCATGCCACTTCTCAGGCAGGGGCCTTAATGATTTTGCCAGAAAACGGAAACTGCTAACCTTGACAGATATCTGACCCCTTCTGGTTTTAAAGACTTCACCGGTGACACCAATAATATCACCTATATCAAAATCATTAAATAGATTATAATTCTCTTCACCGACCTCATCAAACTTTACATAGAGCTGGATTTTACCGGTCATATCCATCAGGTCGGCAAAACAAGCCTTACCGTGAGTCCTGATAGCCATAATCCTTCCAGCTAAAGAAACTTCTTTACCTTCCAGTTGCTCAAAATTATTCTCTATCTCAACTGCATGGTGAGTAACTTCATATTTTTTACCGTAGGGTTTAATTCCCTTTTGGATAAGCTGTTCCAACTTCTCCCGTCTCTGTAACATTAAATCATTTAATTCTTCCAGATTTTCCACAGTCATCTTATCCTACCCCTTTTTTCTCGTTTTTTCAATCGATAATATCTCATATTCCATAATACCGGAAGGAACCTTAACCTTGACCAGATCGCCTATTTTATGTCCCAGGATGGCCTTGCCGATGGGCGATTCATTGGATATTTTAAAATTTAAAGGATCAGCCTCAGCTGAACCAACGATTGTATAGGCAAAAATCTCATCAGTTTCTTTTTCCCTTAAGCGAACGGTGGTACCAAGATTGACCGTTTCACCGGTAATGTCATCATCTTTAACAATTCTGGCATTGCGCAGCATATTTTCAATCTCTTTAATCCGACCCTCAATAAAGGCCTGCTCATTCTTGGCGTCATCATATTCGGAATTTTCGCTAATATCACCAAATTCTCTGGCTGCTTTAATCCTTTTGGCAACTTCCCTTCTTTTAACATGTATTAAGTTATTTAGCTCTTTTTCTAACTTCTCATATCCTTCCTGAGTTAATAAAACTTCGTCAGCCATAGTTTCGACCCCTTTGCTAAGAATTTACCCATAGAAAATTAGTGTCAAGATAACTATCCTGACACTAATATATATATATTCCAATTATTAATTATTATAATTTAATAGCAAATATTTGTCAAGAAAGCCTACAGACTATTTATTGGAAAAAGCAGCCCATCTTTCTGCTAACTTCTCATCACTGATTGTCTCCATTAAATAATCAGCAAATTCTCTGCCGGTCGCTCCTGTATCCCGTCCGGTAATAACTAACTGTTTTTCATAATGGCCGCAGATATCCAGAGCCATCTGGATCTTCTCTGCTTTCTCTTTATAACCAATATGCTCAAGGAGCATCCCCGCGGCTCTAATCATACTGCTGGGATCCGCATATTTTGCCCGTCCTTCCTTAACCATTCTCGGAGCGGAACCGTGAATAGCCTCAAACATGGCATATCTCTTACCGATATTGGCACTGCCTGCCGTGCCAACACCACCCTGAAATTCAGCTGCCTCATCAGTTAAAATATCCCCGTAAAGATTGGGGAGAACCATAACCTTAAACTGCTTTCTTCTCTTGGGATCAACCAGTTTTGCGGTCATAATATCAATATACCAGTCATCCCATTCCACGTCCGGGTAATCACGAGCTATTTCCCTGGCAACATTAAGAAACATCCCATCAGTAGTCTTAATTACATTGGCTTTATTGACTACAGTTACTTTATTCATCCCGCTCTTTTGGGCATAGTCAAAGGCTGCTTTGATGATTCTATAAGAGCCTTCATAGGTAGTAACCGTAAAATCTACCGCTAAATCATCATTAACTCTTACTCCTTTATTTCCTACAGCATAAGCACCTTCCGTATTTTCCCGGAAAAATACCCAGTCGATCCCCTCTTCCGGAATTTTCACCGGCCTGACATTGACAAAGAGATCTAGTTCCTTTCTCATGGCAACATTGGCACTTTCAATATTGGGCCATTGATCACCTGCCTGAGGTGTGGTAGTAGGCCCTTTCAAAATAACATGGCATTTCTTTAACTCTGCCAGTATATCATCAGGAATCGCCTGTCTGCATTTTGCCCTATTCTCAATGGTTAAACCCTCAATATCCTTAAACTGAACCTTACCGGACATTAAATCGTCCTCCAGCAAAAACTTAAGTACCCTCTTAGCCTCCGCAGTAATATAGGGACCAATCCCATCCCCACCAACAAAACCAATAACGATGGTACCCAGGTCCTGATAATCAATAAAATCCCGCTGGGATTTCATCTTCTCAATCCTGGCAAACTGTTCTTCTAAAAGCCGCCCGAAATGTTCCTTTGCTCTATTTATCAGATCCGATTTGTCCATAAGTAAAACCCCCTATTTTAAATTGTACCTCACTTATTCAACAACTTAATATACTTCAGTAGTAACTGCAAATAGATATTGGAAAGATGTTGGGAAATTTTTTGTTGTTATTCTACATTAAAGGTGCCATACTTCCGGAAATGACCTACCAATCCCCCGTCATTTAAGATCTTAATCATTACATCAGGCAGGGGTTTAACCCTGATAACCTGGTCTTTAGTCAGATTTCTGATTACACCCTTTTTCAGATCAACCTCCAGCTGATCTCCGGCCTCAATCCCGCTTGTATCGCACTCTATCACCGGTAAACCGATATTAATAGCATTCCGGTAAAAGATCCGGGCGAAGGAAGTAGCAATTACCGCCCCGATACCGGCATATTTTATCGCTAAGGGTGCCTGCTCCCGGGAAGAGCCGCAGCCGAAATTACTATCGGCCACAATAAAGTCCCCCTGCTCTATCTTACTATAAAAGTCGGAATCCAGATCCTCCATGACATGTTTAGCCAGTTCATTCATATCAAGGGTTTTAAACTTATACTTACCCGAGATAATATAGTCTGTATTAACATCACTGCCGAAACGATGTACCTTACCCTTTAGCTCCATTGACTATCACCCTCTGTCAGATAATTTCTAGGATCAGCTATTTTCCCTTCAATAGCAGAAGCAGCAACCGTTGCAGGTGAACCGAGATAGATAAAGGCCTTGCCGTTCCCCATCCGTCCCTTAAAATTCCTATTGGCCGTAGAGATCACATTTTCACCATCGGAGGGAACACCGTTATGGGTCCCGACACAGGGTCCGCAGCCGGGAGTGACCACAGCTGCCCCTGCTTCAACCAGAGTCTGAATCGTCCCTTCATTCATTGCCTTAAGATAGATCTCTTTTGAGGCAGGAGCGACAATAAAGCGCACATCAGGATTAACCTTCTTACCCTTCAGAATAGCAGCAGCAATCCGCAAATCTTCCAGCCTGCCATTGGTACAGGTGCCCAGAACTGCCTGCTGAATCGGAGTTCCCATAACCTCATCGATCGGGGCTACATTATCCACTGTATGGGGTTTAGCAACCTGGGGTACTAGATCTGAGAGATCATACTCCAGGACCTTCTCATAGACGGCATCCGGATCGGCCTTAACCGGAGTAAAGGGCTTATTTGAGTGCTCCTTTACCCAGCGGATGGTCTTCTCATCGGCCTCCATCAATCCGGCCTTACCGCCCATTTCAATTGCCATATTGGAGATAGTAAAACGGGCTTCAACACTTAGATCATCAATAACCGGCCCGGTAAATTCAACGGCCTTGTAGGTTGCACCATCTGCAGTGACCTGACCGATTAAAAAGAGAATAACATCCTTAGAGAAAACACCTATAGGCAGTTTCCCCTTAAGGACAAATTTAATTGTCTCCGGAACCTTAAACCAGAGTTTCCCGGAGGCCATAGCAGCAGCCAGATCAGTCGAACCGACACCGGTAGCAAAGGCATTAATTGCCCCGTATGTACAGGTGTGAGAATCTGCCCCTACTACTAAATTACCCGGAACAACATGACCCTGCTCAGGCATCAGCTGATGGCAAACACCACAACCGATATCATATAACTTGACACCCTGCTCTTTAGCAAATTTCCGCATCATATCATGCAGGGCCGAGACACCCTCCAGCGGGCTGGGTGCACTGTGATCAATCACCATAGCTACTTTCCAGGGGTCATAAAGTTTCTCTACCTCCATCTCCTTAAGGGCATTAATTGCTAAGGGAGATGTTCCATCCTGTCCCATCATAAAGTCCAGCTCAGCAATAACTATATCTCCTGCCTCAACTTCCTTGCCGGCATGAGCACCAATAATCTTTTCGACAATAGTTTTTCCTGTACCCATTTTTCGCTCCTTTCCTGTAATTATTTTGTCTAGTAAAATATGCACAGATGAATTCTGTAAACCAGGTCAATTTTTCCGGCTAAAAATAATATTTATATTTACTATTTGCATAAATATAAATCCTGAAGAAAAAAATAAGCTTTATCCTAGCCAATAAAGCCTTTAATTAAGTAATTTTTAGTTATCTCTTTCCTGTTCAATCTGCTCAATTACTCGGCTACTAGGTTTCTTTTCACCTTTGATTATAGCACTTATATCCTGAGGTCAAGCCTATCAGGTTTTATGTGCTATCCTTATAACAAAATTAAGTTTGCTCTTATTATATATTACAATGATACCTTCTGTCAATATTAGTTTGGCCCGCTCTCCGGTTCCGGCTTTGGTAAAAATAACCAGATATCAGCAGGTAGCAATAAGCTTTTTTTCCGCCCTCTTTCTAATCTCGGCTATTTTATCTTCAGATAGGGCCCGCTCAAAACTCCTTAACCCGGCCAGTTTAAATCCGTGTTTCCTGGCCATAGCCATTGTCTCCTTTACCTTTTCTATCTCCAGGACCGGCCCTAAACTGTAATCTTCAAACCTATCCTCCAGGGCCAGCATCATCGTTTCTGCCATACAGGCATAGGAAGTCTTGGGCGGGTAGCCAAAATTAAAGTTAAAGTTGACAGGTCCAGGGACCTCTACTATCCCTCCTTCAATTACCAGGACATCATCCCGTTCCCTGGCAACCTTTCCGGCAACATCCCGGGGCCTGGCCACATCACACACAACCGCACCCGGCTGCAGATCTGAGGGCATAATCAATGATTCCACAGCCCCCGAGGCACTAATAATTACCTGGGATATTTTGACAGCAGCTGCAATATCAGTAGTACAGGAAAGATTAATTCCGGGGTTAAGCTGAATTATTTCTTCCCTTAAATTCCTCAATTTTTCTAGATTACGTGCCACCAGCTGTAAATTATGTAAATCCTGACCCAGAATCAGGCTAACCGCCCTGCCGATTGAACCTGTCGCTCCGATGACGGTCACCATAACCTCCTTTAAATTATGTCCCATTTTGGCGGCCGCCAGTTTAGTACCCTCAATTGCAGTAGCAACCGTATAGCTATTACCGGTAGTAACGGGAACATCTAGCTCCCGGGCAATGGTTATTCCCTTATCTCCAATAACTGAAGTAAAGGCACCCAGACCAATGATCTGACAGCCGAGTTCCTGGGCCTTCTTACCAGCTTTAATGATCTTCTTTAATACCTTATCGGTCGGCAGAGTCAGCATCTGTTTAGAAGTCAGGGTTACCCCAATAAAATACCCTTCTATCTCCTTACCGGTTTTCGACCTTACTCCTGTTATGTGAGAGGCTTTAACCGGCGGCATAACCCTTGTAAGCTTCTCAATAAAAGAATCCGGAACCTTCTCTGCCCAAGAAAACTTTCTGGCAAAGTCATCTATCTCAAGGGGATGAATAATAAAGCCAAATCTATTCACTTAAAAAGCTTCCTCCTTTTATCTAATGATATCTGCATTAGTACCTCACTTCCGTTCAGCAACAACTACAAATAGATGTTAAAGAAATGTTTGGAAATTTTTTGAATCGCAAACATCTATTTATTGTTCTCTAAAAGGAAATTCGTATAAGTAGTATCTCTAGCTAACGGCCTTCCTGTCAAATCTGATAACCCTGGGAATAAAGTTCATCCTGTTCAGCAATTCCAGATAATCCCGGCTGCTTAACTCCTCGGGCCTTCTCCCTGCCAGGGCAACCAGAACCCCTTCCATAACATTTGTTCCAAAAGAGCGACCGTTTAATTCAGGGGTAGTGGTGATTATCATCTTTACTCCCCGCTGTTTCAGGTCGAGAATGTTCTCAGTAGTGACGGTATTAGTTATGATTATTTTATCCTCCAGGGTAGCCGGCATATACTTTTTAATAAAATGATAATCCCCGGCAATAATATCGGCCTGATAATAATAACGGGCAAATTTTTTACTGCCCGGTGCCTCCCTGTCCTGTTTGCTCCCTATTGGGTAAAGCCATTCAAAGGGTAGCTTTGTAATAATCGGAGCGACTAACCTGGCTACCTTGTCAAGGGTGTCGATTGAATGGATAGGTACGGGTATACCCAGACCGAAGATTAAATCCCCGATGATAATCTGAGAACCCAGATCAACAAAGGCCTCGGCCATACCGAACCTGTCAACCGCCGAAACCATCAGCACCTTTTTTTCTTTGAAATTTAACCCCATCTCCTGGTGGAGATAGTTGATCACCCTTCTCTCCAGGGTATTTTTTAAACCGCTACCATCAACAATCGGGGTCTTTTTAACATTTTTAATTAGTTTTTTAGCATCCCGAAAGGTATAACGCCTCCCCCCTGAATAAATATAAAGATCGATACCCCCCAGGCCAAAGGCATCATACTGACCATCAAGTTCGGTAAATAGTTGTAAGGCCTTCTCTTTATCTCCATCAGTACCCCGGCGTTCGATAATAAATTTTTCCCCCAGTATCTCCGTTTCAACCCGGTGATCCCTCTTACTTGAACCGAGACTGATACTTAAAACCTTCTTCATCCCAATCAACCCTTTCCAGAGTAAATACCTTATTTTGTTCGACAGCTTATTTTATTTTAACTGCAAATAGATGTTGGAGAGATGTTTGCCAATCGTAAACATCTATTTGTAGTTTTCTAAACCTAACTCTGAGCAAAAGTCTGAATAATCTCCTCGACCTTGTCAGGATCAACATACTGATCTTCCCTGAGGGGGGATTCCCCCAGTTCAATCCCGACAATATTACCCTCAATCAGTTTATCGATCAGATCGAGCCTCATATCTGACCCCAGAAAGATAATCAGATCAAATTCCTTTAATTTCACCAGAATCTCCATTATCTGATTGAATAACTCCAAGCCGCTCTTATTCTCGATAAAGGCCCATCTCTCTTCCTCGGTCATTAAAAAAACATAGTCCAGTCCGTAATCCTTGCCCAGTTTCAGTAACTCATCTTTATTTTTAATGGGAAAACCCAACAGGGCTATCTTTTTACCCTTTCTCACCTCACCGAGTTTCTCCAGTCTGGAGATGAAACTCCTCTCCACACCTATTTCAGCGGCCACCTTTGATTGAGAATAACCTTTCTCTCTGAGAGCCAGTACTCTGTTAATAACCCGCTCTATCCGTTTATTATTGATAATTTTATCACCGATCCGTGAGAACCGCATCCAGCCACCCCTTACTTTGTGCACAATTATGTATACATATATATTTTACCACTATTAGCAAATTTGTCAAGTATCAAGATTTCTGGAAATTGGTATAATATATATGAGAGAATATCGGGAGGTTTTACAAGTTATGAAGCTAGAGAAGAAAATTCCAGCAATAGCTGGAATTACCTGTGATTCTAGAGAGGTCAGACCGGGTTATGCCTTTGTAGCCATTACCGGTTTTAATAAAGATGGAAATAAATTCATTAAAGAGGCGATTGAAAAGGGGGCAGGTATTATCTTTACAGAAAAGAAAATTAAAATGAAAAGCGAGGTACCGATTATCAGGGTTAAGGATGCCCGCTTTTTACTCGGCCAGCTGGCAGCAGAATTTTATGACTTCCCCTCACGAAAATTGAAACTGATCGGTGTAACAGGCACCAACGGAAAAACCACAACAACCCACCTCATCTATCATTTATTGAATTATAAAAGGGGCAAAGCCAAAAAGGCAGGATTAATCGGGACGGTTAATGTTGATACTGGTACGAAGTTCTATCCCGGGGATCTGACTACACCTCCACCAGTAAAACTACAGCAATACCTTAAAGAGATGGTAGATAAAAAACTAAAATATGCCTGTATGGAGGTCTCTTCCCATGGTATTAAGTTAAAGAGGATAGCAGGTAGCAGATTCGCAGTCAAGGTTGGAACCAATATCAGTATTGATCACTATGACCTCCATCCCAGTTTTCCCGATTATCTCGAAGTTAAAAAGGCCTTTTTGCAGGATAATAACTGTAGCCTGGTTTTAATAAATCACGATGATAACTATCTTGGCTCTCTGGGAAAACTGGCCAAAAATCAGGTTAATTTTGCCATCTACTCAGAGACTGAAGTAAGAGCGGAAGAGATAACTAACCGGGGTTATGAAGTGGAATTTATCTATAAACTTAATAAACCCTTAAAAAATGAAGGCGGTCAGATTATTCCACCCTGCCGGATGCCGGTCAAAATGAAACTCTTCGGTGAGCATAACATCTATAATGCCCTGGCTGCCATCACCATCGCCCTCTACTATGGGATAAGCCCTGGACTCATTCAGGAATTTTTCCGGGATTTTCAGGGTGTCTGGAGAAGACTTCAGGTTATCTATAATAATGATTTTACTATCATCGATGACTGTGCCCATAATCCCGGCAGTTATGCGGCCGTCTTTAAGACAGTCAAAAAGATGCGTTATAATAAAATATTTATAATAAATTCCCTCAGAGGAAACAGAGGGATTAAGATCAACAGGGAAAATGCTGAAACTATCAGTAAGTGTTTAACTGAACTGGGAGAATATCAGCTCTTTACCTCAAACTGTAATGATGTAGTCAAACCAGTAGATCTGGTTAGCAGGGAGGAGGAGAAGATCTTTCTTAATACTCTGGACAGGTATAAGATTAAGTATCAGCACTTCCAGGAGCTAAAACCCGCCCTCAAACTGGTCTTAAAAAAGGTAACAAAGAATAATCTGATTCTTTTATTGGGGCCCCACGCCATGGATCATGCAGGAGAAATGATCTTAGGGATGATCTAACCTTTTTCACCGAGACTAACCAGATACTCCCTGAGGGTTTTTTCGATCGCTTCACAATTATCCAGTCTGTTAATCCTTTCCTTAATTTTGTTGGAAGAGGGCATTCCCTTAATATACCAGGCTAGGTGTTTACGCATTTTGGGAATACCCATCTCTGGACCAAAGTAATCAACTGCCTTTTTAAGGTGGTATAAGGCCATATCTATCCTTTCTCGATAATCCGGTTCTGGTAATAGCTCCCCGGTCTTTAAATAGTGGCTCGTTCTTTTTAATAGCCAGGGATTACCCCGGGCACCTCTGCCGATCATTACCCCATTACAACCGGTAAATTCCACCATCTTTCCGGCATCCTCGGGAGAAAAGATATCGCCATTACCGATAACCGGGATATTCACCTTCTCCTTTACCTCTCTGATGATCCCCCAGTCGGCCTTACCGCTGTAAAAATCTTCTCGCGTCCTGCCGTGGACAGCAACCGCCCTGGCCCCGCTTTCTTCACCAATTAAAGCTATCTCTACCGCATTAATATGCTGATTATCCCATCCCTTACGGATCTTAATTGTCACCGGAATATCTACAGCTTTGACCACAGCTGAGATTATCTCCCCTGCCCTTTCGGGATCTTTCATTAAAGCAGATCCTGAGCCATTCTTGACAATCTTTGGAGTAGGACAGCCCATATTAATATCTATAATATCGGGTTGAAACCTTTTTTCCACCAGACAGGCAGCCCTGGCCATAACTTCAGCATCCTCTCCAAAGAGCTGAACGGCAATAGCCCCCTTTTCTCCGGTAGAATAATCTATTAAAACCTCGGTCTTTTTACTACCGTAGACCAGGCCCTTACTGCTAACCATCTCCGTATAGACCAGTTCACACCCCATCTCACGTATGATCTGGCGGTAGGGGTAATCACTAACCCCGGCCATCGGAGCAAGGATTACCGGATTTTCAATCTTTAGATCACCTATCTGCATCAACCCACTCACTTTCTTCATTCATTGACTCCATTTAACAAACCTATGTAGTATAATCCCTCCAGGGTCAAGAAGGGTTCAACCTCTTCAATGATCTCTGTTTCATTAGCGATCAAGCCTACCAGTCCTCCGGTAGCAACTACCCTGCTATCCTGACCAATCTCCTCTTTAAACCTCCTGACCAGTCCCTCTACCTGGCCGACAAATCCAAAGAGTATTCCCGACTGCATGGCTAAAATAGTATTTTTACCAATAGCCCTCTCAGGCCTTTTCAGCTCTATTCTCGGTAATTTTGCCGCATAATTAAAGAGGGCCTCTGCAGAGATACCGATCCCCGGGGCAATCGCTCCTCCGAGGTAATCCCCCTCTCTGGAAACAGCACAGAAGGTGGTAGCAGTACCAAAATCGATTATTATTAGCGGGCCGCCGAACTTGCGGTAAGCGGCAACAGCATTGACAATTCTGTCTGCCCCGACCTCACGTGGATTATCCATCTTTATATTCATACCGGTTTTAACTCCGGGACCTATAATCAGCGGTTTTAGATTAAAATAATGCCGGGAGGCCTTTTCCAGCACCGTAACGACGGGCGGTACTACACTGGAAATGACCATCCCTTTAATCCCCTCTACCTCAAGGCCTGCATAATTAAAGAGATTATAAAACAGGATACCGTATTCATCAGGGGTTTTATCCTTATCTGTTGAAACCCTCCAGTCCCTGATTAGTTTTCCTTCTTGAAAGACTCCTAAAACAGTATTAGTATTTCCCACATCAACGGTTAAAATCATCAGCACTACCCCCTTTGGAACAAAAACCTATTTTGTTTTTATTATAACATAAAAGCTAAACGAATAAAGAGATTAACCCCATGAAAAAACCCCCCTTTCGGGGGGTACTGCAGATTTATTTTATTTTACATCTTCCGGCTTGGTGGGAACTACCAGTTCGCCGTTAATAATCTTCTCTTTATACTCATCCACTATCTTCATATACTTCGGAGGAACCTTGGTCAGGGCCTGTTTGCTGTAACCTACACCATCTTCAGCTAAGCCATAAACTTTATGGCCAGGTTCAAATTTACCTTCATAAAGGGCCTTAACCTCAGTATAAACCGCTACATCAACCCTTTTAATCATACTGGTCAGGACATTATAGGGGGCCAGATGGGCCTGAGGTGAATCAACACCGATAGCATAAAGCTCTTTTTCGGCGGCTGCCTTGATTACACCGATACCGCAGGCACCCGAGGCATGATAGATAATATCAGCGCCCTGGTTAAACTGGGTAAGGGCTAACTCCTTACCGGCACCGGGATCATCAAAAGCTCCGGTATATCCGGTCAAGACCTTGGCATCGGGATTAACGGCCTTAACTCCAGCTTTATAACCTGCTTCAAACTTTTTGATTAAAGGCATCTCCATACCACCAATAAAGCCAATTGTATCCTTTTCGGTCATTAAACCGGCGATAGCACCAACCAGGAAGGAACCTTCTTCTTCTTTAAAGGTAACAGAGACAACATTGGGCTGGTCAACAACTGCGTCAATAATACCAAATGTAACATCGGGATACATGGCCGCTACCTGTTCTAGAGCATCAGTCATCAGAAAACCGATAGCCCAGACCATATCATAATCCTGTTCAGCCAGAGTAGTCAGATTTGGTACATAATCGGTCATAGTTGATGATTCAACAACAGTTATCTCGATCCCCAAATCATCCTTTGCCAACTGCAGCCCCCTCCAGGCAGCATCATTGAAGGACTGATCACCAAGACCGCCAACATCGGTTACCATACCGACCTTGAAATCAGCAGCAAGGGCACCGGTTGTTAGAACAAATACCATTACTACAGCCAATAAGAAACTTAGTTTTTTCATACTATTCCCCCTTCAACATAATAATTTTTAGAGGCTTTCATTTTTTGCTATAACAATTTGTTTAATAATTATGGAGTATAATTAGCTAGCAAACCTCCACGTAATTATTATTCTAGATTAGTACTAATATTCCTGCCTTAAAATACTATTTTAATCAATTTTCTTCCTTCCGCAGGGTAACATCTCCGGCCCAGAAACTCCACACCTTACCGCTATTATCTTTGATTACCAGCTCACCCAGAGATGATATATCAATAACCCTGCCCTGGTAGGTCTCACTGCCACTATAGATGGTAACAGATTCACCTAAAATATTAAGGTATCCTTTCCATTCCTTTAATATTTCCTTAAACCTCCCCTCTAAAAGCTTTTGATAATAACCCTCAAAGAAATTAAGTATACCCTGAAGTAATCCGGTTCTATCTATCCGGGTATTTAGAGCGATTTTCAATGAGGTTGCTTTTGCTGACAGTTCTTCCGGAAAATAATCCTGGTTAACATTGATACCAATACCGATTACTGCAAAGTTAATCATTCCCAGATCGGCATTTAACTCTGACAGGATTCCACAGACCTTTCTGTCATCTATAAGAATATCATTGGGCCATTTGATAAGCGGTTTCAGCTCCGGATTCAGCTCAGAAAGAGCCTTTACCAGTGTTAAAGAGGCAATAATCGTTAAAAAAGGGGCTTTATTTGGTGGAATATCTGGTCTGACTATCAGGGAAAACCAGAGGCCTGTACCCGGAGGAGAAAACCAGCTTCTTCCCAGCCTTCCCTTCCCGGCAGTCTGCTCTTCAGCAATAACTACCGTACCGGTAGGAAAATCCTTTCTGGCCAGTTCCTTGGCCCTCTCATTGGTGGAACCAAGACTGGAAAAGACCTTGATCTCCCTCCCGATATAATCGGTTTTTAATCCCAGATAAACCTCTTCAGGTACTATTCTGTCAGGGATCTTCACTAACCGGTATCCCTTATTTGTCGCGGATTCAATCTGATATCCCTGTTGCTTAAGTTTATTAATATGCTTCCAGATAGTGGTACGGGAGACACCTATCTCCTCGCTTATTTTCTCCCCGGAGACAAAATCCCCATTATGCAACAACTCCAACAGTTTTAAATCAATCTCATTCATATTCAACTATACTACTCCTTCATTTTAATCTAATTTTAATCTTCTTTTAATCCAATTTTAATTGTTTTATATACCCTATTTTATTATAATTTTTAATGTAAAACAAATTATGAAAGGTGGTTGATATTAATGACGAGCAAATTTAGAGGATCAAATATCAGGTATTATGCCCTGGTTGCCCTGATCGCTTTACTTATCGGTTTAACTATTGGATCCATTTATGAGATAAGCCCTTCTATCCAGGCAGATGAAGGGGAAAAGCAACCAGTTAAACCGGAAAGGGTTGTAGTAACAGAAAGAAATGTCTTTGCTGATATTGCCGGAAAGGTAGACTCAGGCGTTGTCCTGGTTACTGCCGAAACAAAGATTGATAGTGAGCATTTTAACCCCTTTTTTGACGATCCCTTCTTCCGCTATTTCTTCGGTGACCGTTTCCAGATACCTGAGGAAGAACAAAGAGTTCAGGAAGGTTTCGGTTCCGGTTTTATCGTCTCTAAAGATGGCTATATAGTAACCAATGAGCATGTTATTCATAATGCAGATAAGGTGAAAGTCACCATCAACGGTTTTAAAAACCCGGTTCCGGCTAAGATACTCTGGTCCGATTTCTACCAGGATCTGGCTATTATTAAGGTTGATGTAGATAAAGATCTGACAGCCATTAAACTGGGTGATTCAGATAAGATCCGGCCCGGTGACTGGGTAATTGCCATCGGTAATCCCTTTGGTTTTGAACATACCGTTACCGTCGGTGTAATCAGCGCTCTGGGGAGACCGATCCAGATTCCTTCACGGGATGGGAAACTGAGGAGTTACCCCAATCTGATCCAGACTGATGCTGCCATCAATCCTGGTAATAGTGGCGGTCCTCTACTGAATATTGATGGTGAAGTTATCGGTATCAATACTGCCGTTAGCACCCAGGGCCAGGGAATCGGTTTTGCCATCCCTATCAACGAAGTTAAGCCTATCGTAAGAGATTTACAAGAAAAAGGTGAGATTGTCAGGCCCTGGTTGGGAATTTGGTACATGGAAATGGACCCGAGATTTAAGGAAGAGTATAAGGAATACTATGGCCTTGAAGAATTAAACGGTGTAATGGTTACTAAAGTTGTCCCGGATAGCCCGGCAGATAAAGCAGGTTTAAGACCGAATGACATCATTACCAAAATAGAAGAAACCGAAATCAAAAAGTCTGATGATGTCAAGGAAATAATCGATAGCAAAAAGATCGGGGACAGGATTATCATCCATGTTATCCGCAACGGGCAATCAAAATTGATCTTTGCCAGGATCGGCAAACGGCCAAATACGATCCAATAGATGGAATAAAAGAGGGGTAAATCCCCTCTTTTTTAATGATTTCCTGATAAGGAAATGAACTTTAGACAAATTCCTGCGATGCATTCGATGTACTAGTGTCTAAACCATCATTGCGTAATTTAAAAGAAGGTTTCTGTAATCGGAAATATCTAATTGTAGTTCGATTAAGAAATAATATTATTCTCCTCATCAAAAAGAATTACTTTAGGCTCCCAGTCAGTTATCTCCTTTTCATTCAACAAAGCATAAGACATAATGATAACCCGGTCTCCGACCTGAGCCAGTCTGGCGGCAGCCCCGTTTAAACAGATGGTCTTTGAACCTCTCTCTCCAGGAAGCACATAGGTCTCAAACCTGGCTCCATTGTTAATATTAACCACCTGCACCTTTTCATGGGGCAGAATATCTGCTTTATCCATAATATCCTGATCAATTGTAATACTCCCCCTGTACTCCAGGTTGGCTTCTGTTACCCGGACCCGGTGTAATTTTGCCTTTAACATTGTTCTATACATCTTATAACACCTGGTCAAAGCTATCTGCCAGGTTGTTTTCACCTCCTTACACTTCAATAAAACAATTATCAATCAGGCGGGTGTTACCGATAAAAACGGCCAGGGCCAGCAATACCCGGTCACCAATCTTCTTTAAATCCTGTAGACCTTCCGGGTCAACCACCGCTACATAATCGATTCTGGCCAGCGGTTCCTGATTAATCAAGCCGGCCATCTCTTCCCTTACTTTATCTGCATCCCTTTCTCCCTCCAGGATCATCTCCTTACCCTTCTCCAGGGCTTTAAAAAGAACTGTAGCTGCCTTTCTCTCTTTTGAGTTGAGATACTTATTCCGGGAGCTCATAGCCAGCCCATCCTCTTCCCGGACAATCGGTAAACCCTTTATCTCTACCGGAATATTCAGATCAGTAACCATCCTCCTGATAACAACCAGCTGCTGAAAATCCTTCTGCCCGAAATAGGCGCGGTGGGGCTGGACAATATTGAGTAATTTCGTAACTACCGTGGTAACCCCCCGGAAATGCCCCGGTCTGGATTTACCGCATAATTTATCGGTTAAATCCCTGACCTCAACAAAGCTATTATAACCCTCAGGATACATCTCTTGAACACCAGGGGCGAAGACATAATCAACACCCAGCTCCCTTAGTTTGGCTGCATCATGTTCCAGATCCCTGGGATAGCTATCATAATCCTCATTAGGTCCAAACTGGGTTGGATTGACAAAGATACTTACTACCACAATATCATTATCCCTAACTGCTGCTCTAACCAGACTTAGATGACCCTCATGAAGATAACCCATAGTTGGAACTAGACCGATATCCTTACCATCTTCTTTTGCCTGCTGGATCCGACTTCGCAGTTCAGCAATCCCCTTAATTATCTCCAACTGAATCCAGCTCCTTTCTTAGCTCCTTCAGAACCTCTTCCTTCATATGAAAGCTTTCCTTATCAGCAGGAAAATTACCATTCTCAATATCACTGATATACTCCCTGATGGCCTGAGTTATAATCTGATTTAGATTAGCATATTGACGTACAAACTTCGGTTTAAAACTATCATCAAAGCCTAGTAGGTCATGAAAAACAAGTACCTGCCCATCACAGTAAGGTCCTGCTCCGATTCCAATGGTAGGGATATCCAGCCTTTCAGTCACTATTTCGGCCAGTTCAAGAGGAACGGTCTCCAGGACAAGACAGAATGCTCCCGCTTCCTGTAAGGCCAGGGCATCTTCCAGTAGCTCAACCGCCTGAGCCCTGTCTCTGGCCTGAACCTTGAAACCACCAAACTGGTTAACCGACTGGGGTGTTAAACCCAGATGTCCCATCACGGGAATACCCGCATCTACCAGGGCCTTAACCTGGGGGAGGACCCTCTGCCCACCTTCAAGTTTAACCGCCCCGGCCCCGCTCTCCTTCATAATCCTACCAGCATTCTTCATGGCCTCGGTTACCCCGGCCTGATAGGACATAAAGGGTAGATCCGTAACAATTAATGCCCTCCCGGCTCCCCGGTTAACCGCTTTAGTATGATAGATCATCTCGTCAACGGTAACAGGCAGGGTATCCTTCCGTCCCTGGACTACCATCCCCAGGGAATCACCCACCAGAACCACGTCTATCTTCGCCTCATCAGCCAGTCTGGCCGTATAATAATCATAGGCGGTTAACATGGAGATCTTCTTCCCCTGCCGTTTTTTTTCTAGTAAATCACTGATTGTCAACCTATTCATCATCATTCCCTCCTGAATGCTCAAACTTAAATTTCATCTCCTTGTTCCCGGTCAGGTCGGAGGTATACCTCCCCAGAAGCTGGTACAACTCATAATAATCCGGCAGAAACTCCCTAATGGCCCGCTGGTGAGTCTCAATCGTCGCAAAATCACCCCTGACAACAGGACCGGTCAAGGCCTGCTCCGGACCAATCTTCTCTATGTTACTTAATGTCCCCTTAACCAGCTGCAAAATTCCTTCCCTTAGCTCTGGTTTGTCGAGCCCTACTTTCCTTAAGAATCTGTAGCTGGTATCAATCAGGGTTACTAAGTAGTTGGAAGCAACTACAGCAGCAGCATGATAGAGGGGCTTATGCCTTTTATCTATAAAATGGTAACGTACACCCAGTCTTCCGGCTAATTTTGCAGCAAATTTCTCACCCCTCCGGTCACCTTCAATGGTAAAGACTGACTGGGGCAATAGCCTGACCCCCTCAGCAAAATTAGCAACCGCCTGGAGAGGGTGGAAAGAAAAAAACCCTGCAGCCTTAGTTCCTACTCTTAATATATCAGAGGCTAACAGACCACTCATATGCATTAAGTAGTTGCCGGTTTTAAAGCGGGCATCAGCTATCATCTCAGCTGCTTTTTTAATCTGGCTATCGGGGGTGGTAATCATAATAAGATTGGCCTGTTCAAGATTCTCCAGCAACTCGTCCCTGGAAAAGGCCTTACCCTCACCGATTTTAGCAATGGCCTTCCGGGTAGAATCTACATGTCTGTTATAAACACCCAGAATCGTTACCCCGCTCTTTTTTAAAAGATAACCCATGGCAGTACCAACCCTACCAGCCCCGATGATTATAACCTTCACCCTTTAACCCCCCTTGATAGCTTACTGTATTTCTTTAAATTAATGCCTCACTACCGTTCGACAAAAAGAAAACCTCCTGAACCGGTTTTCAGGAGGCATACTGCACCCATTATTCACCTCCCGTCTCGGTTATTAGCATCCAAGCGGTTAATGTAGTAAGTTTTATGATATCAGCAAATTATCCAGAAAATAATTAGACATTAAATAACCTAATCTAAGCCGGTACGGCTCCAGTATCTGGATACCGTCCATTTCTACCTAAATAATATCACTAACAAAGTTGAATATCAAGAAAAAAAGCTGACTTCTTACTCACTTCCTAAAAGAAACTATTAATCACTTTTGTTAATGCCACTACTGGTTCTCGCCGTGCTATCTTCCCTGTTTGTAGCTGCATAAGATTTATCAGAAACATTATCCCCCTTCTTTTCCTCCTCAAGGTCATTAAGGGGCTCGCCCTTAATCAGCTTCTGTAACTGGGTCGAATCCAGGGTCTCCCTTTCCTTTAAAGCCCTGACGATTCGCTCTACCTTAGCCGTATTTTCCTTGAGGATAGTCTCTGCTCTCTGATAACAGTACTCCATAATTGAGCTAATCTCTTTATCAATCTCGGCGGCTATCTCCTCACTGTAATTACGCTGCCGGGAGATATCACGTCCCAGAAAGATCTGTTCATCGTGTTTCTGTCCTAAAGTAAGCGGACCGAGTTTCTCGCTCATACCGTATTCAGTTACCATTGCCCTAACTATCTGGGTAGCCCTCTCCAGGTCATTTTGGGCACCAGTACTGATATCATCCAGAAAGATAGCCTCAGCTGCCCGGCCGGCGAGCATAACCGTTACCTGATCTAGAAGCTCTTTTTTGCTCATGAAATTCTTGTCTTCCTCCGGCAGAGCCCATCTCATACCACCTGCTCTACCCCTGGGTACGATCGATACCTTATGGGTCTTATCTGCATATTCTAACAGGTCACCTACCAGGGCATGACCGGTCTCATGATAGGCCACCAGGTTTTTCTCCTTTTCGGACATTACCCAGCTCTTTCTGGCAGGACCGGCAATCACCCGGTCGATAGCATCATCAAATTCCTGCATGGTAATCTTATCTTTCTTTCTTCTTACCGCCAGTATAGCGGCTTCATTGGCCAGATTCTCGATATCCGCCCCGGTAAATCCGGGAGTCCTTTTGGCTAGAACCTCGGGATCGACATCACTTGCTATCGGTTTATCCCGGAGATGAATATTTAGGATTCCCTTTCTTCCCACGATATCCGGTTTATCAACAATTATCTGGCGATCAAACCTGCCCGGCCGGAGAAGGGCAGGGTCCAGTACATCGGGTCTATTGGTTGCAGCCATAATGATAATACCTTCATTGGTTTCAAAACCATCCATTTCAACCAGTAATTGATTCAGGGTCTGCTCCCTTTCATCATGGCCACCACCGAGACCTGCACCCCTCTGGCGGCCAACTGCATCTAGTTCATCGATAAAAATAATACAGGGAGAATTTTTCTTCCCCTGTTCAAAGAGGTCTCTGACCCTGGAAGCACCAACACCAACAAACATCTCAACAAAATCGGAACCACTGATAAAAAAGAAAGGAACTCCGGCTTCACCGGCAACCGCTCTTGCCAGCAAGGTCTTGCCGGTTCCGGGAGGCCCTACTAAAAGAACACCCTTGGGAATCTTGGCACCCATTCTGGTAAATTTACGGGGATTTTTTAAAAACTCTACTACTTCCTGAAGTTCTTCCTTAACCTCATCATAATTTGCGACATCGTCAAAGGTAATCTTCCTACCATTCTCACTTAAACGGGCTCTGCTCTTACCGAAGGACAGCATCTGACCGCCGCCACCCTGCATCCGCTGCATAATAAAGACCCAGGCAACAATCAGGATAATAATCGGCAGGATATAACCCAGGATGCTCATCCACCAGGGAGCCGTTGGCTGTGGCCTGGTGATAATCTCAACATCGGCTGCCCTTAATTCCGGAAGAATATCAGATAATAACTGTGGTGTTATATCCACAGAGAACTTTCTATTGTTATAAAAACCTTCAATTTTTTCACTACCGATAATTATAACCTGATCAATTTTTCCCTTTTCTACTTGTTCTAGTAAATCAGAGTAATCAAAGTTCTGAAGTGCGTTTGGTGTCTGTTGCATAAAGAATTGGGCTACTAAGATAGAAAGAACAATTAGTACTAAATAAAATCCTATATTTTTTATGAAATTATTCAAAACAACTAACCCCCCCTCAGGCACATCATTTCAATCATATACAATTCATTATTATAACACAAGAATTTATTTTTGACAACAGAGCTGCTGTAATCATATCTATGAATATAACTCCTCTTTTAATACACCGATAAAGGGTAGATTTCTATATTTTTCTGCAAAATCCAGACCGTAACCGACTACAAATTTATCGGGTATCTCAAAGCCGTTAAAATCAGCATTTATCTGCTTTTCAACCCTCCGTTCCGGTTTATCCAGCAAGGTTACAATCTTAATACTGGCAGGGTTGCGGGTTTTAAGCATATCTACCACATGTTTCAGAGTTAGGCCGGTATCCATAATATCCTCAACAATTAAAACATGGCGGTTTTCGATATTTTCTTCCAGGTCTTTGATAATTCTGACCATACCTGAGCTTGTGGTGCTCTCACCGTAGCTGGAGACATCCATAAAATCAAAGGTAACCGGAAGATTTACACAACGGGCCAGATCAGCCATAAACAAAACGGCTCCCCTTAAAATACAGACCATAACAATATCATCATCGGGATTATAACTAGCACTAATCTCTTCCCCTAGTTCCCTGATCCGTTTTTGCAGCCTTTCTTCGGAAATTATAACCTCAGCAATATCCTCGTAAAAAATATTTTCCTTTTTCATCTTTAATCTCCTTTCAGGTGTAGTTTGAGGAATCTTTCCGTTTTATCGGTAACCTTAAAGCGGTCATCTATCCTTAAGCCTGCAATCCAAATTATTTTACCGGTGCTATCCAGTACCAGAGGAATCCGGTTCCGCTCCCTTTCCGGTATCTTTTCATCGATAAAAAAATCCTTTAATTTTTTAACCCCCTTCATTCCCAGGGGGGTAAATCTATCCCCCGGCCGGCGATTCCTTACTGTCAGGGGAGGTTTAACTTTATCAGCATCACAGAGACAGATCTCCGGTTTTAGAGCAAGTTTCCTCCAGCCGGTAAAATAAGGAGAGGTCTCTGCCTTGAGTACCCTATCCCCGGGCAGATTTACTTCACCGGGGACGGTTAACTTAAAGTTAAACTCAGCATAGCCCTCAGTAAAACCATTCTGGTCAAAAATTAACTGATCATATAGCCTCTTTACCTTTAGATTATCCTTTAAATCTATCATCTTTCCGGTACTGCCGGTTAAGATTAAATCATCAATGGCCTGATAATGATAGGAATAGAGATCGACATGATCACCCTTTAAAGTGCTAATCACCATCCTGAAAATTCTTCTTCTGATAACCCTGGGAATTTCCTTTAATCCAGAAAGGGAGAGTACTATTTTATTACCCCTCTTCTCGATTAAGACCTCTTCTAAGTTTCTTTTAGCCAGCTCCCTTAAAAAACAATCCTCTTCCCTGATAATCTCTGCCATTCTGGCAATTACTTCCTTTAATCCGGGATTAATCTCCTTCTCCAGATAAGGAATTACCTTATGCCTGATCTTATTTCTGGTGTAAAGAGTCTCTTCATTTGTCGGGTCATATCTGGGCTGTAAACCCCTTATATGGCAGTATTTTTCAATATCCTTCCTGGAGATATCTAAAAGAGGATGGATTATTTCTAGATTATTGATCTCGGTCAGGGGGTCAATCCCGGTCAGCCCCTTTAAACCTGTTCCCCGTACCAGGTTGAGAAAAATTGTCTCCACCAGGTCATCCCTATTATGGGCCAGGGCAATCTTATTTATCTTTAATTTCCCGGCCCATTTAAAAAGCAGTTGAAATCTGATTTCCCGGGCAGCCTCCTCCGGTGACAGTCCCTTTTCCTCAATATAGCCGGGGACATCATACTCCTCAATAATTGCTTTCAGCTGATAGCGCTCAGCAGTCCTGGAAACAAAGGTGGCCTCCTGCCCGGCCTCCCTGCGAAACTTATGATTGAGATGAAAAACAACCAGCTTTAATTTAAGTTTATTCTTAATTCTAGAAAATAAATCCAGCATAGCCAGAGAATCCGGGCCACCGGATACCCCTAACAGAATGGAATCCCCACTCTTTACTAAATTTTTTTCATCAATATATTCTGCAAATCCCCTGATTAGGTCCAATTTCATCATACTCCCATTATTTAACTATTCTATTCTAGATTAAACCTTAAATTTCCTTCTTTTTTGTAAAATTTCTTCCACTTTAAAAACAACAATTGTCATATCATCTCTTGCCTTATGATTATTAGCCTGGATAATCTCAAAGATATAATCGGCCAGGTCCTGTGCCCGGTCAAAGGAAGAATTCTGTAATAACTGTTTGAGCCAGTCCTTTTCAGGTCTGGCCTCCATTACCCCATCGGTAACCATAATCACAAAATCATTATCCTGCAACTTAAAGGAACGGGAGCTAACTTCAATCTTGTCCAGGATACCGGCAGGCAGTGAGGCCGAATCGACCTCGATCAAATCCCAGCCCCTTTTGATATAACTGGCCACAGCCCCGATCTTACTAAAGGTGATCTCACCGGTAAAGGTGTCAAAAAGTCCTATATCTAAAGTAGTAAAGCTTTCCTCCTGGTTCCTGAGATAGAGGGCTAAGTTAATCGTCTTAATAGCCAGTTTTTGGTCAAACCCGGCATTAATAATACTCTCTAATAGATTAATGGCAGCTTTACTCTCCAGGGCTGCCTTCTTACCGACACCCATCCCATCAGAGAGGACAATCAGGTCCTTGCCATCCCTTAAGGGTTTATAAATATAAGAATCCCCGGAAATAGCACCGGAAGAAGCCCTCTGTAAGAAGGTTAAATCCAACCGAAAATCACCCACCGGTCCGTATTGAATCTGACAGGGCTTATCCTTTAATTTATCACCACAGTTTCTGGTCAGGGTTCTAAAATCTGTTTCATATTCAGTATTTAAAAGCCTTAAAACCTGTTCCTCACAGGGGTTATTACCGGCACAGGGTTCCATTGTAACTTTAAAATTTAGTTTAGCCGAATTTAGATTAGAGTTTAATTCTATATTATAGATATCGATTCCGCTCTTTAAGGCCTTCTCTTTAATATCCTTCAGGGAAGGGGCTCTTTTTAGTGTTAATTTTGAGGAGTTAGAAAAATGATGAATAATCTCACTGATACCCGCTAATTGCTCGGAGACTATCTGCTGTTTATCATTTAACCTATCCCGCCAGAAATTATTAAGCTGATATAACTCAAAGCTGGACTTAACACCGGCTAAAATCTGATTGATATGAACGCATTTGCCTCGTAAAAACCTTTCAATAGTCTCTTTATCGAGATTCCCCCTTCTTTCTCCTGCATCTACCATTAAGGCCATCCTCTGATAGGTATCCTTCTTCTCCTGCTGCCAGCAGATTTTAACTCTCTGACAGTGACGGCAGATCTTATTTTTAAAAATATAGATAAAATCTCCTAGGCGCTGATTATCTCTTTCCTCCGGTAGCACTTCCTTAAAGGTTAAACTTAATTCGTTAAAGACCCTGGCCAGCTCCAGTAGATGCCGGTTCAGGCTTTGGGATAGATCAGAATCTAATTCCAGATCACTAATCCTAACCGTTTCTCTGGTTAATCCGGCAAAGAGACGCTGCCATACCCCCTCAGGTATTAACAGAAAGATAATTCCAGCTATTATCAGTTCATTTATGGAATCCTTGAGGTCATAGATAGTCGGTGAAAAACCTGAATAGACTAAAAAGGCCAGAATAACACCGGCAAGTATCCATAGTTTATTCTTCTTTTGAAACAAACCACAGGTAAAGGCGGTAATTATAAACTTAAGCATGGTTAGAAGGGGGATTAGGTCTGCACTGACCATCACCAGACCATATAAGACAGCAGTCATAATACCGTAAGTAAAACCGATTGTATGAGCTACTCCAATAATAGAGAGCAGGACCAAAATCTCGATAGCCATCTCAGGTATCAATTTAATATTAGCAAGTCCGATTAAAGCCCCGCTGGTGATAATAAAGATAGTTATTATAGCAATTTTTGTCAGTCTCTTTTTATGATTAATGAGCTCTTCCATTCCCTCTAGACCGAGACCGGTTAAAATGTAGATAAAAAGAGTTTCCCCTATAGTTAAAAAATACCGATACAGCAGGACCTGACTAAAATAATTTACGGCCAGAGAGATAAATAAATACACCAGACTGATAAAAAAGACCTTGTCCAGCAGGCCTACCTTATATCCTTTAAATGAATTATAGAAGATAAATCCTATTATACCGGCAATTAGATATGCTAAATTAAGATAATTTCCGGTCCAGATTAAACCCAGTCCGGTTGCCAGGGTTACCATAATAGATAGATATTTATTAATACCTGTAATTATAGACCAGTAAACTAAGGCCAAAGGAAAGAACCCGGATAATTCAGCCCGTCCTAGTAAAAAACCCAGGAAAGCAAGTAATAAATAGACAAAAAAACTATAATATTTACCTTGCAGATGGTTATAGCTAAGAACTAATTTATTTTCAATCTGCTGTTGATTATTAGTAAAAAAAGTAGCCTGCTCCATTTTATCTGCCCCTTCCTATTTTTTACAATATTTATCCATATTATAACTTAAATTAGTAAATACTTCTGTCGAAGAAGGGGGAGATGCCTTCTAAAATTTTCGCTAAATAATGCTGTAAAGGAAGAAATCCCTCAGTTAAACCGGGGGATTATCCATTTTGTCCATTTTTTGGACATGGATAAACCCCACCATAGGTGGGGTTACGTATCTCTTAGATAAAAAAAACAATTTTACTGGGATTAATAAAGAAGGTATTCACCGATTTAAGAGAGAGAATATCCTTAAAATTAAAGACAACTTCACCAAAAACCGTACTTGTATTCTCCAGAAAAACCGTAGTATTAGCTCCTTTAAATTTTCTTCTAATAAAGTTAATAATACGTCTGGTTGTCTTTCTAAAAATATTTGGTGGGTTCGGATAATCATCAAAGAAGTGGTATGATTTTTGGGGATTCATAAATATGTTCCTCGGTTTCGGGTGGTTGGAATAACAAAAAATTGGTTTCCTTTGCCGAGTAACCTTATCCTTTAGATTCTCTTTAAGGACCATAATTCTTGCTCTAATAAATTTGATAAGATCTTTATTAAGGCAAAATAAACATAATAATATCAGAATACCCCCCATTATCCTTAGCCCTCCTTTCCTGATTTTTAACAGAGATGAACTTAGACGAAGTATCGGAAACATCTATTTGTAGTTCAACAGGGCTTTAATTCCCCTAAACATGATCAAATTAATCTTAATTTAATAGATTCCTAGATATTTAAAGATTGGCATGAATTATATAATTCATGCCAATCCATTTGTTTCCTAATATTATATATTAAAAGAAGAAGTCTATCTGATCCCCATTAATGAAGAAGGTTACACCACCAAATTTTATCGCTACTATATTATCAAAACCATCAACAACTTCACCAGTTATGAAGAGTCCGGAATTAACACGAATAGTAATGAATGAGCCCATAAAGTTTTCCCTAATAAATCTTGCCAGTGCAGTGGCATCCGGGAAACCATCCATATAGATTCACCTCCTTTAAAAATTACTACCAACTGTAATACCCAAACAGGTAGCTTTCTATCTTATTCATCATCCTCTATTTCCGGTTTCAAAATATCCTTTACATTTGGAGCAACATTTTTAACCTTGGGAAAATCCTTTAGGGTTTTAACAACATTTTGCAGATCCAGTATCTCTTCGACATTTTTAACTGCATTTTTAAGTTCCGGCAACTCATCTAGAGTTTTAACTGCCCTTTGAATTTCCGGCATATCGTCTAAGGTTTTAACCGCCCTTTTAAGCTCGGGAATATCCTCTAGCGTTTTGGCGTTTTTTTTGAATTCTGTGAGTTTATTTACATTTTTCATGAGCTCTTCTCCATCCATATAATCACCTCCATCCACTGAACAATCGGTAACATTTTCTGTCTTGAATTTAGAATTTTATTGACCTAATCTGCTAAAGAACACCAACTAGCTAAATATGCATTATATATGGATATCATTAGTAGAAACTATACTTATATAAATACACGATTATATAACTAAATATATACTGTTTGCTAATATAATATGTGAGAGTTACCTAAATGTTACAAAGTTCTTTTAAGATTTTTTTGGAAAAAAAGAGCCCATTATTTCAATGGGCCCTTATTGAATATCATATTATATTATGGTGCTGGGGGGGCGGTTAGCCCATTTCCCTAATGATACCATAAAGAATACCATGTTCACTAATAGTAATCTCTACCAGCTGAAATTTTTCCATGATGGTCTGCAGAATCATTGTTCCGGCGATAATTATATCGGCTCTTTCGGGTTGCAAACCGGGAATTTCTTTTCTCTCATCAAGGGATAACTTAGATAATCTGGCCAGAATCTCCTTTACCTTATCACGGGTCAGTTTGTACCGGTGGATTTTTACACTCTCATACTCCTGCATTTCCAGATCAATTGCTGCCAGGGTAGTTATGGTTCCTCCGAGCCCGATAGCTCGAAAAGAATGATTGTTTATTAATTGAGTCAGTTTATCATTAACAGCCTCTTTTAATACCTTTAATTCAGCATTGTCTACTGGTTTTACCGGGTCTGAAATATACCCTTCTGTCATCCTGACAGCACCTATGTTTAGGCTCTTAAAAACCACCTGCTTAGCTTCCTGCCAGATAAATTCAGTACTCCCTCCCCCGATATCGATAATCAGAAAATCATCACCGGTTAGATCAATACTTACACCGGTATAGATTAAACGGGCCTCTTCCCGCCCGCTAATAATCTTTAACTTATTGCCCGTCTCCTGCTCCAATCTGGCTGTCAATTCCCCTGCATTTTTAACATCGCGCAGAGCACTGGTTCCAACCAGCGTAACCTTTTCTACACCGGCTTTTCTCATCTCCCGGAGAAAATCTTTAATGGCCTTGAGTGCCCTCTCAATGGCCTCCTCCTTTAAAAGACCGGTCCTGGCTACACCCTCTCCTAACCTGGTAGTAATAAGGCCCTGTTTTAATTCCTGATATCTTCCTTGATGGTAATCTACTATTAACATCCGGCAGGAATTTGTTCCCACATCAATCGCTCCCAGCTTCATTACGATCATCCTTTACGATATTCATTATGATTTTCATTATGATTATCCTCTGTTTGACAGATTGTACAATCCTCAGGCCAGCTCAATCTTTGCCAGACAACTTCCCCAACCGGATTTTCTCCTTCTACCAGAAAATCTGCTAGATGGGTATGTAGACATTTAATCCCAGCCTTTTCTCTGATCCCACCTACACCGGATTCCCTTAAGACTTCAAGAATTGCCGGTGACTCCCCCTTTAAGGCCTCTATATCCTCCTCTTTTAAATGGGAAAACCTTTTTCGAGCATATCTTTTATGGGCTTTCTCCAGCTTTAACCTGAACCCCTCATCGGTCTTTAGAAGCTGAGTTAATTCCCCAATTAGCCCTTCATCCTCCAGCCTGGAAACCTCCTTCACAAGATAGGGGCAGCTTAACCAGTAGGTTGTGGGAAAGACCCACTTTTCCTTGCTATAGGGAAGGGTTAGGAGAACAGCCGGTTTACCCCGGGGACAGTATCTAGCTATACCACCGAGGTTGTCCGCTTCCCTCCCCAGCTGATTTGCAATGATCTCTCTCTCCCCCCTATCGGGATAGTTCATCTTTCATCACCTTTCTATAACATTTAATACCTCATTTCCTTAGACAACAACTGCAAATAGATGTTGGAGAGATGTTTAGAAATTTTTGTAAATGAGCCTTAGTGAATCAGAACATCTATTTGTAGTTTGAGATAATTTATTTGATATTAAAAAACATCCCCATTAATGAGGATGTTAAATGTCAGTTTTATTTATCTATTATTACCACCGCGATTACCACTGCGTTTTACTACTCGATTTCGTAAATCCTGCTGCCGTTCATTACTCTC
Source organism: Halanaerobiales bacterium (assembly GCA_029981855.1). Lineage (GTDB taxonomy): Bacteria > Bacillota > Halanaerobiia > Halanaerobiales > DTU029 > JARRCS01. Next base: position 33,317 of record JARRCS010000014.1, read on the forward strand.
CTTCATGAACCTGGCCATTTTCTCCTCAAAGGACATTTCCGGAGCATTATCACGGCGATCAGCCGGATTTTCCAGCTGTTTAATCGATAATCCAATCTTTCCATCATCGGCAACCTTAATTACCTTGACCTTAATCTTTTCATCCTGTTTGAGGTAATTATTGATGTCTTTGACATAGGTATCAGCTACCTCAGAGATGTGAATTAATCCGGTATCCCCCCCTGGTAATTCTACAAAAGCACCAAATTTGGTAATTCCAGTAACCCTGCCTTCAACAGTACTACCAACCTCAATGGACATGCTAAAAAAATTCCTCCTCAAGTTTAATAATATTACTTATATTATATCTTACCCTCTTAATCTTGTCAAATACAACTTGATCATAATTTCATACTGAGGGAAATCCTCTTTCTACGCCGGTCAACATCCAGAATCCTGACACTGACTATATCCCCAACCTGGACAACATCCAGAGGATCCTCTATATAATTATGACTCAACTCGGAGATATGAACAAGACCATCTTCCTTAACCCCTATATCGACAAAGGCACCAAAATCTACAACATTACGGACCGTGCCCTGAAGGATCATATCGGTTTTCAGATCCTCAAGGGTTAAAATATCTGTCCTGAAAAGGGGTTTGGGCAGTTTATCCCTGGGGTCACGTCCTGGTTGACTTAAAGCAGCAATGATATCCTTCAAGGTAGGCAACCCCACTCCCAGTTCTTCAGCCATAGATTCAAGATCAACCTTCTTTAACTCCTTTCTTAACTCTGCCAGCCTATCCCCGGACTTGATATCCTCGACGGAAAAGTTGAGACTCTTTAGTAAACCCCTGGCCGCTTGATAGGACTCCGGGTGAATCGGTGTATTGGCTAGCGGGTCTTCGCCATTACTGATTCTTAAGAAACCAGCGGCCTGGGTGAAGGTTTTATCTCCCAGCCGGTAGACATTCTTTAATTCCTCCCTGGTTCTAAAGGGCCCGTTCTCCTCCCTGTGCTTAACTATATTCCTGGCAACACTGCTATTAATCCCTGCCACATACTGAAGCAGGGAGGGTGAAACTGTATTTAAATCAACACCGACATAATTAACCACCGATTCTACAACCTTCTGTAGAGATTCCTCCAGCCGGTTGGGGTTAATGTCATGCTGATATAATCCCACCCCGATTGATTTGGGGTCGATCTTTACCAGTTCAGCCAGGGGATCCTGCAAACGCCTGGCAATAGAGATAGCCCCCCTCATCGCTACATCTAATTCGGGAAACTCCTCTCTGGCAACCTCTGAGGCAGAATAGACAGAGGCACCAGCTTCATTTACTATAGTATAATTGACAGACCCTTGTGTATTTTCCCGAATAACCTCTGCAATGAAAAACTCGGTCTCTCTGGATGCGGTCCCATTACCAATGGCAATTGAACTTACCCCATACTGACCGATCATCTCTTTGACAATCTCTTTAGCCTCAGCAACCTTCTGCTGTGGTGGATGGGGGTAAATAGTAGCTGTAGCCAGCAATTTACCTGTTGGTTCAACAACACAGACCTTTGACCCGGTTCTATAACCCGGGTCTATCCCCATCACTACATGACCCCTCAAGGGGGGTTGGAGCAATAAAGCCCGAAGATTTCTGGCAAAAACCTCAATAGCGTGTTCTTCCGCCCTATCAGTAAGGCTATTTCTGATCTCTCGTTCAATCGAGGGGGCAATCAGTCTTTTATAAGCATCCTCCAGGGCGGATATCAGTTCATCAAGGAAAATGCTTTTACTGTTAGTTATCACAGCCTTTTTTATTAATTCAAGGATCTCTTCTTCAGGTGCCAGTACCTTAACCTGCAGAATTTCTTCCTTCTCCCCCCGGTTTAGAGCTAGTATCCTGTGGGGAGGCACCTTTTTAACCGGCTCCTGGTAATCATAATAGAGCTCATATTTACCGGTTTCATCCAACTCCTCCGCTTTAGCCCTACTGGTAATCATGCCCTTAGCAAAGCTTATCTTACGAATCTCTTTACGAATCCCGGCATCATCAGATATCCACTCGGCTATTATATCCCTGGCCCCCTGATAGACATCTTCAATTGTTTCTAGTTCAAGTTCGGGATCGAGATATTCCCGGGCTAGTTCTGCTAGATCCCCCTCAACAAGAGCCTGTTCCCAGATCAACTCAGCCAGTGGCTCCAGACCTTTTTCCCTGGCCCTGGTAGCCCTGGTCTCTCTTTTCTGTTTATAGGGGCGGTAAAGGTCTTCCACCTCCTGTAAAATCTTAGCCTTCCTGATTTTATTCTCCAGTTCTTCGGTTAACTTATCCTGTTCATCTATCAGGCGAATAACCTCTTCCTTTCTCTTTTCTAAGTTTCTTAAATACTTAACTCTTTCCTCTATCTCTCTAATCTGAGTCTCATCTAAACCCCCGGTAATCTCCTTCCGGTATCTAGCAATAAAAGGAACAGTATTCTCCTCATCAAGAAGTTTTACCGTTCCCTTAACCTGAGATCTTTTCAATTGTAATTCTTGAGCAATTAAATCCAGCAGTCCCTGAGTCAATCTTACACCAACTTTCTGTTAATTTTTCTATAATGCTTTCCTTAAGAATCTTTATCTTTATCTTCAGCTCCGTCTTCCACCGGTATTAAGAGTAACTCGCCGGGTTTTACCAGACCCAACTCCTTTCTGGCTATCTCTTCAATATATTCAGGATCATTAATATTCTTTATTTCTTCTATCAGTTTTAGTTTTCTCTCCCTGGCCAGCTCGATCTCTTGATTCATTCTACAAATTTGTTCCTTTATTTGAATAATCTCTCTGTAATTAAGATAAAATTTATAGAGGGCAAAAACAATAATTATAGCCAGGAATATTTTAAAAAGAGGAGAGGCAAAGAAGTTATTTATTCTCTGGTTCATCTAAACCACCCTTTATCTCATTAATCCGACCTGTTTAACAACGTAAAAATAGAAAATAAACCCTGATAAGATAGATAACAGGACATAAAACCTGAGCTCTCCCCGGTTAGTACGAAAGAGGACCAGAAATCCTCCTATCCCGGCAGATAGACTGAGGAAGAGATCGGTAAAATTCACCCACATCTTAGCGGGTTTTATTCGCTTGATTAATCTCTGATAGAGATCGAAAACAAGACCCAGCAAAAGCCCGAATCCAAACATAATAAGGAAGGTATGTATCTGGGTTAATAAAAAATCCATCCTGCCACCCCCGTCAGGAAAATATGATAATTTCCAACTCAAAAAATGACCATATATAATATATGCAGGGAGGCAGATTCTTGTGATTACTTTACTTTCAAATAACTACAAAATAGATGTTGGAGAGATAATTGGAAATTTGATTTTAAGGATTATGCGCTAGTGCAGAAACCATCATTGCGTAACTAAAAAGAAGGTTTCTGCAATCGGAAACATCTATTTGTAGTTTTCATAAAGGAAATTCCTATGGTATTCAATCAATATATACTTCTGTAAAAAATAAAAATCTCCTTCAAAGAAATTCATAATAAAGGATAATAATTAATATCTTTTAATAAGACAACTTTTGGACGGGATACCGGATGAAAGGGGGTTAGAAAAATGGATAGCAGATCGAATAAGACCATAACCGGCCCACACAACCTTTCCTTAAAAAATCGTAAAACTCTGGAAATGGATGGGATAAAGGAGGTAGTTACTTTTAATGAAGAGAAGGTTATCCTCCAGACCAATCTGGGTAACCTTGAGATCAAGGGCAGGGATTTAAATATACAAAAACTAAACCTGGATGATGGGAGTATAAAAATAGAGGGGTATTTTTTCTCCCTGGAATATAATGATAAAACGATAAAGAAAGGGATAATTAACAGGTTGTTTAGATGAAAAATAAGCGGCCAGTAAATGGCCGCTTATTTCATGAAATAGATGTTTTAGAAAATAGCCTCTTCTGTCTCGGGATCAAAAACATGCATCTTTCTGGTGTCAACACCGAGTTTGATATTATCACCAACCTTGGCTTTAGTTTCAACATCTACCCTGGCGATCATGGAATGATCGTCAATAGTGAGATAAAGATAGATCTCGGAACCCATCGGTTCAACAACCTCAACACTGGCTGTAAAGGAGTTATCTTCAGTTATATCAAATTCATGGGTAAGGGATGCATCTGTCAAATCTTCCGGACGGATACCGAAGACTACCTGTTTATTAACATATTCTTTGATCTCCGGTACCTCCTTAACCTTTGTTTCGGGAATAGCAATCTTAAAGGCGCCTGCACCATCAAGATAGTATTTATCCCCTTCCTTAAGCAATTTGGCATCGAGGAAGTTCATTGCCGGACTGCCGATAAATCCTGCCACAAACATATTGTTTGGCTTATTATAGAGGGTCAATGGATCATCAACCTGCTGGATGACACCATCACGCAGGACAACAATCCTGTCCCCCATGGTCATAGCCTCGGTCTGGTCATGGGTTACATAGATAACCGTGGTCTGTAAGCGATCATGCAGCTTACTTAATTCAGTCCTCATCTGAACACGGAGTTTGGCATCCAGGTTCGAGAGGGGCTCATCCATCAGGAAAACCTTTGGCTCACGAACGATAGCCCGTCCCAGGGCAACACGCTGTCTCTGTCCACCGGAAAGCTGTTTGGGCTTGCGGTCAAGTAGCTGCTCAATTCCCAGAATGCCGGCAGCCTCCTTGACCCGGCGGTCGATTTCATCTTTAGGGAACTTACGTAGTTTTAGACCAAAAGCCATATTATTGTAGACATCCATATGAGGATATAAGGCATAATTCTGGAAAACCATAGCAATATCCCTATCCTTTGGCGGGACATCATTAACCACAGTATCCCCTATCTTAATAGTACCTTCAGTAATCTCTTCTAATCCTGCAACCATTCTCAAAGTGGTAGACTTACCGCAACCGGAAGGACCGACCAGTACCAGAAACTCCTTATCCTTGATCTCCAGGTTAACATTGTTAACAGCGACTACATCATCAAATCTTTTGGTAACATTTTTTAAGGTTACACTTGCCATCAAAAATTCCTCCCTTGTTTTTTTATTTCATGTCAAGGAATCCATGCTTAAGTAGATAACTTTTATTTTCCTTGACAGCAATAAATTATGGCCATAGACCAGGTTTATGATTTAATCTGCGGGTTTGATGAGGCCCGCATCTTTAAAACCGGTTCTAAAACCCTGATTACTCTATCGGGGGACTGGTTATTAATCAGTTTAAGCAAATACTCAGCAGCCAGTCTCCCTAGCTTATTTAATGGTTCGGCTACCACCGTCAAAGGGGGATTTATTATTGAAGTAATCAGGCTTTCTCCATAACTGACAATGGCAAAATCATCTGGGATAAAATATCCTCCCATTTTAATAGCCTCAATTAAACCGACGGCCAGCAGGTCACTGGTTACAAAAAAACCACCGGGGGGTTCGTCTAACTCCATTAAATTTAAAAAGGTATTATAGCCACTCTCTCTTGAACCATCTGTCTCAAAGATTAATTCCTCCCTGAGAGGTAGATTATGGTCTTTTAATGCCTGTTTATAACCATTCAATTTCTCCGATTCAAGGAAATCCTGTATAGAACCCATGATAATAGCTATTCGAGACAGACCCTGTTCTATTAAATGAGCGGTGGCAAGATACCCGCCTTTGGCATTATCAACGAGAATAGTCGGAATTAAAACTTCTTCTGCCAGGCGGTTGACCAGGACAAGCCGGCCCTCTTTATTTAAAGCAAGATTTAAGATATTTTTATCGGCAAGTTCCCCGCCAACTATAATAGCACCATCTACCCGGTTACGGGCTACCAGTTCCAGATAGGCCTTTTCCTTATCAATATCATTAGCGGTATTACACAATATTACCTGATACCCGGCCCGGTTGGCAACCTCTTCAATACTTTTTATAATCTCAGTATAACCGGGAGTAGCCAGATCAGACAGCAATAAAGCAATTATACGGGTTTCCTTTTTCGCCAGTCCCCGGGCCAGCTGGTTGGGTTTAAAGTTATATTCTTTAACTATCTTCATAATCTTTCTTCTTGTTTCTTCCCCAACCCCGGGTTTATTATTAATCGCCCTTGACACCGTTGACTCGGCCACCCCAACCATTCTGGCAATATCCTTTAAAGTCAAGGGCATCTATAAATTCACCTCTTTTCACTGCAATCTTCCGCAAGCGCTTGCGGAGATTTTACGCAAGGGCTTGCGTTGTTATATTATTTATATTCTAGACGAAGTTAAAAATTCCTGCTTTTTTTGAAAAAAATTTTTAAATAACCTGCTACAACTTGTAATCCGGGTAAAATTATGATAAAATATTAATTACTAAGTATACATATCTCTTGTATATTTATTAGTTAAACACAATTTTTAGGAATAGAGTAGTAAAGGAGAGTTTATTATGCTTAACAGAATCAATAATATCTTATCAAATATTAAGGATGAAAATCTAAAGAAGAAGTACTATGAATTAATTATTACCCTGCTGGAAAAAGGCTATTTCCCGGGTCTGGCCGGGGTTCCGGTAGTAAAATCTCAAATCAGTCATATTGATGGAGAGAAGGGAATTCTAACTTACCGGGGATATCCTGTTCAGGAACTGGCTGAAAACTGCACCTATGAAAATGTCTGTTTTCTTTTACTCAACGGAGACTTACCTCTGTCAGAAGAAAAAAATGAGTTCAGACAAAAACTGCTTGAAAATAGGAAAATTCACCCTAATATAGCCAGGGTTATTGCTTTAATGGATAAAGATTTGCATCCCATGTATATGTTAAGCTCCAGTGTTTTATTACTCCAGAGTGATGATAAGGATGCCTTTGATGTTGAAAGGTATCAGCAAAACCTGCTCAGGAGTATCAGCTTAATCGCAAAATTACCCACCATAATCGGGATTTTCAGAAACAGGGACCCTGAGTTCGCCGTCAATGAACAATTTACTTCCTTTGCTCAGTACTGTCTTTACTGTTTCAATCAGGAACTTGCTGCCGAAAAACAGTGGGTTGATTTCTTTGAAAAAATACTAATCTTACATGGTGACCATACCATGAATAATAGTACCTTTTCCGCCAGAGCTGTCAGCTCATCGATGGCCAGTATCTATGCCTCAATCTCTTCCGCCATCAATTCCCTTTCTGGACCTCTCCATGGCGGGGCCAATGAACGGGTAATCAAGATGCTGGAAGAAATAGGTTCCCCGGAAAGGGTTGAATCTTATGTCGATGACAAATTATCCAGAGGAGAAAAAATAATGGGGATAGGGCACAGGATTTATAAAACCTATGATCCCAGAGCACTATATATCAAAGAAAAGATTCTACCTATAATCTTCGAAGATAAGGAGGCAATCAGGGTTGATGATGATCTGATGAACCTCTATCAAATAGCCCAAAGGTTGGAAGAGGTAGCTTTAGACCGGCTATCTGATAAAAAGCTATACCCAAATGTAGACTTCTGGTCCGGCCTTGTCCTGAAGGCTATGAAAATAGAGCCCAGATACTTCACCACTATCTTTGCCCTGGGAAGAATAATGGGATGGTGCTCCCACTACCTTGAACATATGAAGGTAAAAAATAGAATCTACCGGCCGGAACAGTTATATGATGGCTTTGGTATCAGACATATTCTGGTCAATCAGGATGAAGAGAAAGTTAACCGGGCTTAAAAAGCCCGGTTTTTTATATATCAGCAAAATTTTCCTTACCCTGCAAGATATCGGCTAAATTAAGATCAGCTATTTGGTCATAACGGTAATCGGCCTTCCCGACCCTTTCTACAGGACCTATTCCTACTGCCAGCATATTAGTGGCCTGGGCAGTAATTTTACGCAGAACTACGGATAACCAGTTCGGGGGGCAATAAAACCTGTCTTTCCCTAATCTTCTCTCCCCTAATTATCCCCAGCAACAGATTCATCGCCATCCGGCCCATCTTCACACTCGGTATTTTAATTGTACTGAGGGCTGGATCGATATACTCTCCGACCTGGATTCCGTCATAACCCATAACGGCTACCTCTTCTGGTATAGCGATCTTTTCCTCCTTTAGAGCCTTGATCACGGCTAAAGCCATCAAATCATTGGCAGCAAAGATGGCGGTAAAATCTCGGGTCTTTTCTAGCAGCTTTTTGGTAGCCCTGTAGGCACTCTGCTGGGTAAAGTCTGCATAAAAGATCAGATCTGGATTGACCTCCAGGTTACCGTCTCGCAGAGCCCTTTTATAACCCTCCAGGCGGTACTTGCCAGCGACCAGTTCGGGGGAGCCAGCAACAGTTGCAATCTTGGTGTGGCCGGATTCAATTAAATAGTTTACCGCCTGGTAAGCACCACTTTCATTATCAGTCTCTACCCAGCAGATTTCCCCTACCATCGGGTTACCTAAAAAGACAAAGGGAATATTTTCCCTTTGTAAATACTCGATCCTTGGATCATTTAACATTGGCTCAGTGAGAATAATACCATCTACCTTATTGTTATTGAAGATTGAGGCCAGGTCTTCGACCTGATTTCTGGCAATATTGGGCAGGGTAAGACTGTACCCATTTGCCGTGGCTACCTCACCGATTCCCTGTAAAAACTCCAGAAAAAAAGGGTCAGCCACTGACCTGGGAACCCAGGGAATAACTACCCCGATAATATTAGTACTTTTCTTAGCCAGGGCCTGAGCCACCTGATGGGGCCTGTAATTCAACCTCCTGGCTATCTCGGTAATCCTCTCCCTGGTATCTTCATTAACCCGCGGGTCATTACTCAAGGCCCTGGAAACTGTTGATTTCGACACATTAGCTGCTTTGGCAATATCATCCATCGTTATTTTACTCATCGTAACATCACCTATTTTTTCTCCAACTATCTTTATCTCTATAAATTATATCATTATAGAAATAAACCTTTCAATTTACCTCATTACCGTTCGGCAACTTACTCTACCTTCAAACAACTGCAAATAGATGTTGGAGAGATGTTTAGAAGTTTTTGTAATATTAAATTATTCCCTATCCTTTAACCGAACCAGCCAGTATACCTCTAACAAAATACCTCTGCAGTGAGAAGAAAATAATCAGCGGAACCACCATAGAGATAAAGGCTGCCGATGTTAAGAGATGCCAGTTCTGTCCATAAGAACCTACCAGACTCGATAATCTCATGGTTAATGGAGCCACATCCTTAAATCCTCCTAGATAGATTAAGGCAACCAACAGGTCATTCCAGACCCATAAAAACTGGAAGATAACCAGGGAGGCTAAAGCCGGAACCGATAAAGGTAAGGCTAAACGGTAAAAAACGGTCCAGATTGATGCCCCATCGATATAGGCTGCCTCAAAGAGGTCGTCTGGCAATGACTGGAAAAAATTATGAAGCATAAAGACAGCAAAGGGTAGTCCGTAACCGGTGTGGGCCAGCCAGAGGCCAGCAAAGGTGCCTGATAGATTCAAGGTATTATAAATCTTCAGGATGGGTATAAAGGTCATCTGTAACGGCACAACCAGCAGACTGATAATAATACCGTAGATCAGCCCCCTCCCTTTAAAGTGAAGCCGGGAAAGGCCGAAAGCAGCAAAGGCGGCTACGGCAACCGGGATCAACGTCCCGCCGATAGCAATAATAAAACTATTTTTAAAGGCGGTGGACATACCGCCCTTCTTTAGAACCTCCCGGTAGTTCTCTGTTGTAAACTGGGTAAACTTGAGCGGGCTGTTGAAAACCGTCCACCAGCCGGTACTGCTTACCTCTTCAGCAGGACGGAAGGAGGTGATTAACAGGCCGAGAGTTGGCAGAAACCAGATAAACATAAAGCCGATAATTACGACATTTAAAATAACTCTGGGTAAAATTTTTCTGGACATTAGCTCTCCTCCCCCTTCATCCTTTTTATGTTAGCAATAATTGCCGGAATAATTAACAGAAATAAAACGACGGCAATGGCACTTGCCCGACCGTAATTCCGGTACTGAAACATCTCCTTATACATTCTGTTGGCAATAACCTCGGTACCGAAATTACCATTGGTCATAACATAGACGATATCAAATATCTTCAGTACATTAACGATCATAGTGGTGGCAACCACAGCAATGGTTGATTTCATTGACGGTAGAATAATATGGCGAAAAATCTGCCATTCGTTAGCGCCATCTACCCTGCCTGCTTCCATTAATTCCTTAGGAATCCCCTTATAGGCGGCAGATAGGATAACCATACAAAAACCGGTCCAGATCCAGATGCCTACAAAAATCAGGGCAATATTATTAATCCATGGTCCCTGGATTAACCAGCCTTTAGGGTCGGCACCGAAAAGAACCAGAATCTGATTAAGGATTCCGATCTGTTCAACTCCCGGTGGTTTATAGTTATAGATAAATTTCCAGACAACACCCGCCCCGACAAAAGATACGGCCATCGGCATAAAGATTATCGATTTAGCCAGTCTCTCATATTTAATTCTGTCGGCCAGAATAGCCATAATCAATCCTAATCCCACCGTGCCCAGGGTAAAAACAACTAACCAGAGCAAGTTATTCCGGAAGGCCGTCAGCATGGACCTGGAGGTAAAGGCATAGATATAGTTTTTTAAACCGACAAAGGTCTCTGACCTCCTATCCATAAAGCTGAGGATAATGGTATGGATGGAGGGATATAGGAGATAAAAGATGATGAAAAAAAGGGCGGGCCCTACAAAGAGGGCCACCCAGATATTTCTGTTCTTGAGATTCATTAAATATTCCTCCTGCTGATTTAATCGGTTGCCTTACCGGTGGTATAGCTTTCATCAGCGATATCTTCAATATACTCCAAGACGCTATCCAGGTCCTGACCGCCAACATAATCGAGAACACCCTGCCAGAAGGCACCTGAACCTACAGCTGCCGGCATAGAATCGGAGCCGTCAAATCTGAAGACTGAGGCATTCTGGAGTGCTTTGGCCATCTTTCTGGTAATATCATCAGGATAGACATTGGGATTGATTCTCTTATTGATACCAATCTTACCAAGTTCCCCGACCCAGATCATCTGGGCACCCGGTGTAGCCAGATAGTTCATAAAGGCCCTGGCTTCAGGGGTATCGTTCATCATACTGATCATATCGGCCGCACCCAGAACCGGTGTGCCGAACTCCTCCTCGATAGAGGGGAAGGGGAAGAAGTCAAAGTCTTCACCGGCAACTACACCGGGGTTATTTTCCTTAATAAAGCTGGTAATAAAACTTGCCTGACGGTGCATATAGGCCTGAGCCGGTTCGGCAAACAATGGGTTGGCGGCATCACCAAAGTTAGTAGCCAGGACGGCGGTCGGACCACCCCAGACTAGCTTGGGATCACGGGCAATCTTACCGAAGATCTCAAAGGCCCTTCTGACCCTCTCATCAGTCCAGGAAATATCATGATTTACCCACTGATCATAGACCTCAGGGCCAGCTGTCCGCAACATAATATCTTCAATCCAGTCAGTTCCGGGCCAGCCACTGGCTGCACCTGATTCCAAACCGATAGACCAGGGTGTATCACCGTTGGCTACCATCTTATCTGTTAAAGTCTCTAATTCCTCCCAGGTACTGGGAACCTCATAACCCTTAGCGGCAAACTCCTTCGGGTTATACCAGACCAGACTCTTAATATCAGCGGAGATGTATAACCCATACATGCCATCTTTATACGTAGCCAGGTCAATCCAGGTCTGATTATAATCCTCCTTCAGCGTCTCCATATCTAGTACACCTGTCAGATCAACCAGGTTTCCACTCTTTGCCAGGTCCTTCATCATACCCAGTCCGGTTAGAGCAACAACATCCGGTGGATTACCTGCCTCAAGCCTGGTTGTCAGCAGGGTAGGTAGGTCACGGGTCCCTTCAAACTGGACATCAATACCGCTGGCCTTTTCAAAGCTTTCCACCACCTTCATAAAGGCATCTAATTCCTGTCCACCCCAGACACCCATTACAGTTAATTTACCTTCAGCCATTACCGTACTTCCAAATGTCAGAACAACCAAAACCATCAGAGCCAGAGCAAATAAACCCTTTTTCATTTTTTTACTCCTCCTGTTTTTTTATTAATACAACCGGGTGTATAATTTTACAACATATCTGCAACCGGTTGTATTTTAGACATTAAATTAAATAATTAACAAAAAATTAACCCTTCTGTTCCTTACTAATATATTTAATCATAAAGTTAGAAATTCCTTCTTTTGATAGAAAATTGATAGAAAATTTTTTCTATTATTTTCTGTTTTCTTATCACCTTAATCATAATATTCGAATCTATTGGTCAAACCTACATTAATTCCTTTAATTAGGCGGACCTCTTCTCCTTGATGAATGATAGTTAATTCCTCACCCCTTAAAAGCTGATAATTAGTTCCATCAGGTTCAACCTTAATCTGTAACTGACGCCCCTTAAATTTTATCTTAAATTCATATCCATCCCATCCAGCGGGTAGATAGGGATTAAAATGTAGTTGGCCATTGTAGTTACGCATCCCGGCAAAGCCTTGAACCAGGGCCATCCAGGTACTGGCCATACAGGCAGTATGAACTCCCTGATAGGCATTATCATTATAATCATCCAGGTCTAACCGGGCCGTCTGCAGAAAGTAATTATAAGCCTGTTTATAATAACCGATCTCACTGGCAATAATACTGTAAATTGCCGGTGACAGGGAAGAGTCATGAGTAGTTTTTGGCTCATAGAAATCGTAGTTAGTCCTCTTCTCTGTAAGGGTAAACTTATCTCCCAGAAGGAGCATCAGCAGGATTACATCTGCCTGTTTTATTACCTGATAACGCCAGATTACCAGAGGATGCCAGTTTTTAACCAGGGGGATTTCCTCTTCAGGAATGGCATCAACATCGATAGGCTCCTTAAAGAGGAAGGAATCATCCTGGGGATAGATACCCAGTTCTTCATTATATGGCAGATAGATATCCCGGGCAATCCTCTCCCATTTCTTCAATTCACTCTCTTCAAGGCCGAGGCGGTTTTGTAATTCCAGATATTTATCCGGGACCTTCTCTTCCATCAATCTAACCGCTTCAACGGCAAATTCCAGATTAAATCTGGCCATATAATTGGTGTAACAATTATTATTTACCCCCGGTTTATATTCATCAGGTCCACAGACTTCATTAAAGCAGAATTTATTACCCTTGAGGGGGATATAACTACCCCGGTCGGCCCACATCCTGGCCGTCTCGATCAGGATCTCGGTCCCGTAATTAAAGAGAAACTCATAATCATCGGTTGCAGTAAAATATTGATGTATGGCATAAGCGATATCGGCATCGATATGGTACTGTACCGTTGACCCCATAAAATATCCCGAAGCCTCTTCTCCGTTAATAGTCCGCCAGGGGTAAAGAGCCCCCTTAAGCTTCATTCTCCGGGCATTAGCCCGGGCCTCTTCCAGGGTATGATAACGGTAGAGCAGTAATTGCCTGGCAATCTCCGGCTGACTGTACAGGCAAAAAGGTAGAACATAGGTCTCCGTATCCCAGAAGTAGTGACCCTCATAAAACTCACCAGTTAGCCCCTTGGCAGCTATACTGGTCCGGCCATCCCTACCGGTTGACTGGAGCAGATGAAAGGCATTAAAACGGAAGGCCTGCTGTAGAGAGATATCCCCGTAAATCTTGACATCAACACTATCCCAGTATCTCCTCAAAAATTCCCGCTGTTCAGCTAATAACTGTTGCCAGCCCGCTTCCACCGCTTCAGCTAATTTCTCTAAAAGGTAATCCTTTAAAACCTCCTCTTTGACCTTATCTTCATCCATATCCCGGGAACTGGATAGACAGACATATTTAGTCAGGTTGTAATCCTTACCCTTTTCTACCTTCAGCTCAAACTGCTCTATTACCCTCCCGGCCTCCACCAACCTGATTCTATTACAGGTACTTGCTTCTGGGAGCTCTAAACGGTTATCCATGGCTGTCCCGACCATTATCCCCGTACTCGGAGCCAGCTGCAGTACATATCCCCTGTTACCGGCATAGCCCTTATCAACAACATCCAGGGCCTTTTTTCCCCTCAGGTGGTGGTAGTTACAAACATCACCTTTTATGGCAGATATAAGTCTCACTCTACCTGTAAAATTTAAGGGGGTGAAGTTATAATTAATTATCCCGTTATGTTGTGAGGTTAAAGAAAGGAATCGAATTATCTTTATTTTTATTTTCTTTCCTCCGGGACTTAACCAGATAAGCTCTCTGGTCAGGGTGCCTTCCTTCATATTTAAAACCCGCCGGTAATTACTGACTCTACCAGTCAGCATATCAAACCTTTCTCCTTCAAGATAAAGGTTTATGCTGGTCCAGTCAGCTAGATTGAGTATGGTCTGACCCCTTTCCGGAAGATCAGGAGCCTCTTCACCATAGATTATCTCTTCCGAGCCATAAACCCCGTTTATATAAATACCTGGAGTGGTTGTTTCCGAAGGTCCCGAATAATCCTCCTCCAGGGTGCCCCTTACCCCCATATATCCATTGCCTAAAGCAAAGATAGCCTCATTATGGTGGTTTGCCTCAACCCTGAATTCTTCTTCGGTAACCTGCCATGGTTCACATTTATACTGAGATTCTTGCTGTAATTTCCTTCGATGATATTTACGCATCTACCCGATATCCTCTCTTTGCAACCGGTTGCATTTATTTTAACATATTTTTATAAATTAGTCAAGGTAAAATTCTCTTAAATGAAAAAAGATTAGGAGGCCAGGATTTTATTGATAATTTGATTTTGAATATTAAGGTGAAGCCAATTTGTTTATAAACTCAAAAGCTTTATCTGTAGTCTCTATAACATGGGTATACTTTTTTAAGACCAGTTTATTCCAGTACTTTTCAGCCTCTCCCCCGGTATAATCCCGGTCTTTTATGCCTTTTCCTTCTATGAGAACAATATTAATATCATCTATCTCTGTCAGTAAAGCAATATTAGGCAAATTACCGGGTCCAAAGGGAGTATCAGTAACGATAACCAGGTCAGAACAATTAATTAACTGCCGGTTATATTTTAAGCTTTCCCGGTCAATATGAACAAAAGGTGGAATTTCAGCAACCTTTAAACCAAGTTTTTTAGCCACTTCCCAGTCAGCATCGCCCTGATTTAGAACACCACAGCTGATAATGTAGCCCTGGTTATAAAGGAGATTGATTATTTTTTTACCGGTTCCACCACCGCAGATAACATGGATTCTTTTTTGGTAAACTGTTTGTGCTGCATCTTGCTTCCGTGAATTTACTCCTACCTGCACTTTAGGCACCATAATAATAAAGGGGCGGCCGGTTAAGGGATTGTTCTTCACTACTACCTCTGTATGATAAACCTCCTTGATATTTCGGGCAGTCAAAACCTCTTCCGGCTTTCCAACCTTAAAGATCTTTCCGTCCTTTAAAAGAACCAGTTTACTGCAGTACTGGCTGCTCAGATTGAGATCATGAGAGACAACAATTACCGTTAAATCCAGGTCCTTGTTTAAGGAAGCCAGCAGGTCGAAGATCTCTCTCTGGTAATTAATATCCAAACTAGCAGTCGGTTCATCCAAAAGTAAAACCCTGGGTTTCTGGGCCAGGGCCCTGGCGATAATTACCCGCTGACGCTCTCCACCGCTCAATTCATTGATTCTTTTATCCCTGAATTCAACCGTATCGGTTAATTCCATTACCTCCTCAACAATCTCTTTATCCTCTTTCTTTACCCTCCCCCACCTATCCTGATAGGGATTACGGCCCATCATAATCAGGTCATAGACGGTAAAATTATAGTTCACTGCGGTATCCTGGGGTACCACAGCCATAAACCGGGCTAGTTCACCGATGTCATAGCTATTTAACAGTTTCTGATTTAAATAGATCACACCCGAATCAGGCGAGAGGATACGGCTGATATTCTTAAGAAGGGTAGTCTTCCCCGATCCATTGGGACCGATAATACCAACAAACTCCCTTTCCTCCAGATAGAGGTCTATTTTCTTCAGGATTTCTCTATTATTATAACTGAACTTAAGCTTATCTATCTTTAACATCTTAATCACCAGTATTCACTTTTTTTCTTCCGCAGAAGGTAGATAAAATAGGGTCCACCGGCCAGGGCGGTAATAATTCCTACCGGAACTTCAAGGGGTGGTATTAAAGAACGGGCCAGGTCATCACTTATCAGTAAAAATATTCCTCCCAGCAGGGCTGCCAGAGGTAGTAGTTTTCTATGATCGGGCCCGATTAACATCCGGGCTATATGGGGAATTATTAACCCGATAAAGCCGATAATACCACTTACCGAAACCACAGCAGCGGTAATTAAAGTTGCCGCAATAATTAAAATTAATTTCACCCTCTCTACATTAACCCCCAGATACTGGGCATTCTCCTCCCCCAGTAAGATTAGATTTAAATCCTTAAGATATAGAACAATAGGGATTAAGCCGAGGAAGTAATAGGGTAAAACCAGTTTTACTTCATACCAGCTTGCGGTAGCGAGACTCCCCATCAGCCAGTAAACTACCTTATGCAGATCATTTGTTCCCAGTACCATCAAAAAGGACATGATCGCATTTAATAAAAAACCCATGGCTACACCTGCTAAAAGAAAGGTCATTACAGGGAATTTATGACCAACCCTGGCCAGATTATAGACAATATATACGGTAATAATTGCCCCCAGAAAGGCCATCAAAGGGATGGTACTGATACCGAGAAAGCTGAAACCAAGATTAAAGACAATAGCGATTGTAACCCCGGTCCCTGCCCCGGCTGAGATACCAACGACATAAGGGTCTACCATCGGGTTACGGATAATCCCCTGGAAGATGACCCCTGCTATAGCCAGACCTGAGCCAACCAGGAAACTTAAAATGATCCTGGGTAGCCGGATCTGCTTTATAATCACGGTATATGTCCCATCTCCCCCCCTTTTACCGAAAAGAGATTTGATTATCTGATTTGCAGGTATATAGGCCGTACCGATACTCAAGGATAATAGTACTACTATAATTAATCCCGTAACCAACCCGATAAAAAGATAGAGGTTTCTCTTACTAAATTCCATGGAGATCACCATTATTCTATATTCAAGGTGGATGTCAAAAATCCTGCCAATTTGTAATAATCTCGCCCAGAATCTTGATTCCCGTTTCAATATCCTCCTGAGGGCAGTTGGAGAAGGATAACCTGAGGTAATTATTCCCCTCTTCCGGATTGGCTAAAAAGGAATTACCTGTAACAAAGGCAACCCTGTTTTCTAAGGCCTTCTTTAATAACCGCCTGCTCTCAATATACTCTGGGAGCCTAATCCAGTAAAAGAAACCACCCTTCGGTACCAGCCAGGAGGTAGATTTAGGAAAGTATTTCTCCAGGGCCTGCCCCATCTCCTCCAGTCTGGACCGGTAATGGGGTTTTACCCTCTTGATCTGGGCTTCTATTAACCCCTTCTCCCCGGCTACAGCAATTAACTCTTGCCCCAGGGAATTGGAAGTGAGATCGGTATTCTGTTTTGCCAGACCAGCCAGCCGGATAATCTCCCTATCTCCACAGATCCACCCAATTCTTAAACCCGGGATAAAAAACTTGGAGAAGGTTCCGAGATATATAACCCTGCCTTCAGTATCCAGTTCTTTTAAAGCCGATAATGGCTCATTATAGTAATTTAGCTCACTATAAGGGGTGTCCTCGATAATATAAAAACCATATTTACCGGCCAGTTCCAGTAGGGCCTTTCTCTTTGGCAATGATAATCTAATCCCGGAAGGATTAGAAAAATCCGGTACCAGATAGATAAACTTAAACCTCCTTCCCTTTGCCAGT
This sequence comes from Halanaerobiales bacterium, assembly GCA_029981855.1. GTDB lineage: Bacteria > Bacillota > Halanaerobiia > Halanaerobiales > DTU029 > JARRCS01. The sequence continues at coordinate 51,127 of JARRCS010000014.1, forward strand.
TCTTCCTCCAAAAGATCGATCTCAATACCATCTTCAGCCAGATTAATTCCGGTTATATCTGCTTGATAACTCCTGATAGCCCCAAGGCCACCAACATAACCGGGATTTTCCACCAGAACCCTGTCCCCGGGATCGATAAAGATCTTGCTTAAAAGATCTAAGGCCTGCTGAGAACCCGTTGTGATTAATATCTCTTCATCACTGGCCTTGATATTTCTCTTCTTTAAAAAGGAGATAATATACTCCTTTAATCTACCGCTACCTTCAGTACTCCCATATTGAAACAAATCCGGACCCCCGGGTTCTGCCATTAAGCTGTTTAACAATTCCCTTAACTCTTTCAGGGGGAAAATATTGCGGTCAGGTATCCCGCCGGCAAAAGAGATAATATCCCCCTGCCCTATCAAGCTCATAAATTCACTGATCTCACTGTTATTTAAGCACTCAACCCTTCTGGAAAGAAGTTCCTTTAACATTGATTATAACCTCCTTTAAATATTTTTCAAATTAATGCTTCACTCTGTTCGGCAACTTGTTTTACCTTCAAACAACTATAAATAGATGTTGAAGAAAAAAAACACCCCTGCGTCAGTGCAGGGGTGTTAGACCACGGTACCACCCAGCTTCGCTATTTTCTCGCAAAAATAGCCTCTGTAAGTATACCTTGAACCACCACAAGATATACTTGATATTTTAACGGTATCAACCGGAAATTCCTACTAGGTTTAATCACCTTTCAGAACTCAACTCCGAGGTGGCTTAATCCTCATCATCGTCTTTAACAGTAAATTATCAAGTTATTTTAGGTTACTTATATTATAATACTAAAAGGGGGACTATTCAACCCGGGTTTTCTTTTTTTCCTTTCCTTTATGGATCATCAGACCATATTCAATACTATCGATCAGGGCCTTCCAGCTGGCTTGAATAATATTGGTAGAAACCCCAACAGTTGTCCAGGACTTTTCTCCATCAGAGGTTTCGATTAGAACCCGGACCTTGGCTGCTGTACCATCATTTCCATTCAGCACCCGGACCTTGTAATCTATCAGTTTCATTTCCGCTATTTCAGGGAAGAAGCTGTTCAAGGCCTTGCGCAGGGCATTATCCAGGGCATTAACAGGTCCATCCCCCTCGGCAGCAGTATGAACCTTCTCTCCGTTAACTGTAAGTTTTATAACTGCCTCTGACCTGGTTTCATCCCCGAAATTATGGCTGATAATCTTAAAGTCATCGACCTCAAAAAAGCTGGTATAATCTTTATATTCGCGGTAGACCAGTAATTTGAGAGAGGCCTCTGCCCCCTCAAACTGATAGCCCTGATGTTCCATCAGCTTAATATTTTTGCTTAAATGTTTAAGTTTCTCCTGGTCAAAATCTGCAATGTTAAAACCCAGTTCCTTCAATTTATAACGGAAGTTACTCTTTCCGGCCAGTTCCGAAATTAGGACCCGCCTTTTATTCCCGAAGAGCTCCGGAGGTACATGCTCATAGGTAGCGGAATTCTTCTGTAGAGCACTAACATGAATACCCCCCTTATGGGTAAAGGCACTTTTGCCAACATAGGGCCGCTGATTATCCGGCACCAGATTGGCAACCTCCATTACATAATAATAGAGTGGAGTTAGCTGCCCGGCATTTAACGCAGGGAGCCCAAGACCGTATTTGACTTTCAGGGCAGGGATTATACTACAGAGGTCAGCATTACCGCATCTCTCACCCAGACCACCGATGGTTCCCTGAATCTGGACCGCTCCTTCTTCATAGGCTGCCAGAGAATTGGCAACGGCAACACCGCTATCATTATGGGCATGAATCCCCAGGGGCATATCCAGTTCTTCCCTAACTTCCCTAAAAATAGTGGCAATCCTGGAAGTCAGCTGGCCACCATTGGTATCACATAAAACCAGTAGATCCGCTCCGGCATCCCTGGCGGTAATTAGAGTCTGCAGGGCATAATCCCTGTTATGATTATATCCGTCGAAAAAATGCTCGGCATCGAAGAATACCTTCAAGCCGGCATCTTTTAGGTGACCGACCGTCTCTTCGATTAATTTAAGATTATCTTCCAGGGATATCTCCAGGGCATCAGTAACATGAAAATCCCAGCTCTTAGCGAAGATGGCCACCGTTTTTACCCCTGATGAAACCAGTTTTTTAATATTCAGGTCATCCCTAACACCTATGCCATGTCTCTTGGTAGAACTGAAGGCGACAACCTCACTGTTCTTCAACTTAAGTCCTCTGACCCGCTTAAAAAACTCCTCATCCTTGGGATTGGAACCGGGCCAGCCGCCCTCAATATAGTCCACACCGAACTCATCAAGCTTTTTAACTATCTTTAATTTATCTTCAACGGTAAAGGATACACCCTCACCCTGTGACCCATCTCTAAGTGTTGTATCATACAGGGTTACAGTCTTCATCACTCATCATCCTCTAAGTTTTTCAGTGTCTCAACAATATAATCACCGACATCTGTAGTGCTCAGATCTCCGCCCATATCGGGTGTAATCTGATTAGTAGCCAGGGCTTCCTTAACGGCAAGTTCTACCTTTTTAGCCAGTTCGGCCTTACCAAGGTAATCTAAAATCATACCTGCTGAGAGGATAGCTGCCAGCGGGTTGGCAATATTTTTCCCCGCTATATCAGGAGCAGAACCGTGGACGGGCTCAAACATCGATACAGTCTCCGGATTGATATTTCCTGAAGCGGCAAGCCCCATTCCTCCCTGCAGCTCAGCTCCCAGATCTGTGATGATATCACCAAAGATATTACAGGTAACAATCACATCAAAGACTTCCGGATTCCTGACCATCTTCATGGTAATGGCATCGATCAGGAAATGGTCGGTCTCAACATCCTTATACCGGGCTGCCATCTCTTTAAAGGCACGCTGCCAGAGGTCATGGGCATAGGTCAGGACATTACTCTTATCACAGAGGGTAAGCTTCCCCCCTCTCTCCCTGGCATATTCAAAGGCATATTTAATAATCCGGTCGACACCCTTCCGGGTCGAGACCATCTCCTGAGTAGCTATTTCATCAGGAGTCCCCTTTTTCAAAAATCCTCCTATACCGGCATAAATTCCTTCTGTATTCTCTCTAATTACCGTAAAATTAATCTCCTCAACCCCTTTATTCTTCAAGGGAGAAAACCTATCATGATAAAGCCTTACAGGACGTAAATTAATATACTGATCAAAATAAAAACGCAGTTTCAAAAGGATTCCCTTTTCCAGGATACCGGGAGGGACGGCCGGATCTCCGACAGCACCCAGGAAGATAGCATCAAAGGTTTCAAGTTCATGTAAAATATTATCGGGTATAAGTTCACCTGTCTTTAAGTACCTCGCCGCCCCTAAATCAAAATCTTTAAAGGTGATCTTCAGATCGTATTTACTGTTAAAGTAATTTAAAATCTTGACTCCTTCCCTGACAACCTCCTTACCGATTCCATCTCCTGGTATTACTGCTATTCTGGTCATCTGCCAACCTCCCCTTTAATCTTTTCAATTAAACCGCCGGCTTTAATTATCTCCTGCATAAATTCTGGAAAGGGCTCTGCGGTATAGGTTTGATTATGATCAAGATCCTTGATAGTACCCTGTTCTAAATCAACCTCGAGACAGGTCCCCTCCTCGATATTTACAGCCGCCTCTTTTGAGATCAGGATGGGAAGGCCGATATTAATTGCATTCCGGTAAAAAATCCGGGCAAAGCTCTCGGCAATCACACAGGATATCCCGGCAGTTTTAATGGCCAGAGGGGCATGTTCCCGGGAACTACCCGAGCCAAAGTTTTTACCTGCCACAATAATATCTCCCTTTTCAACTCTCTCGGTAAAACTGCTATCAAGATCCTCCATACAGTGGGTGGCCAGTTCTTCGGGATCGGAACTGTTCAGATAACGGGCCGGAATGATTACATCTGTATCTACATTGTCACCGTATTTAAATACCTTACCTTTAAACCTCATCTTACAACCTCCTCGGGATGGGTAATATAACCCTTGATTGCTGACGCAGCGGCCACTGCAGGGCTAGCCAGATAGACCTCACTCTCCGGGTGACCCATCCTGCCGACAAAATTACGGTTAGTAGTGGAGATGGCTCTTTCTCCCTTAGCCAGTATCCCCATATGTCCCCCGAGACAGGGGCCACAGGTTGGTGTGCTGACAGCAACACCGGCATCGATAAAGATATCAATCAGACCTTCTTTAATAGCCTGCTTATAAATAGCCTGGGTTCCGGGGAAAACCAGACAGCGGACATCCGGATGAACATGATTGTTTTTCAATACCTCTGCTGCTATCCTTAAGTCCTCTATCCGTCCGTTGGTACAGGACCCAATTACTGCCTGGTCTATCTTGACATGACTTGCCTGACTTACGGGTCTGGTATTTTCGGGGAGATGAGGAAAAGCAACCTGAGGCTCGATTTCACTAACATCATATTCAATAATCTTTTCATACTCTGCATCGGGATCACTCTCATAGGCGGTATACTCCCGTACCGCTCTATCCTTCAGGTATTCCCTGGTCTTCTCATCACAGGCAATCAGACCGCACTTACCCCCGGCCTCAATAGCCATATTCGACATGGTCATTCTGCCATCCATCGACAGGTTGCTGATGGCCTCACCACTGAACTCCATCGCCCTGTAGAGGGCACCATCAACACCGATATCACCGATGGTATATAGGATTAGATCCTTACCGCTAACCCAGGGATTTAACCTGCCTGAATAGATAAATTTAATAGTGGGCGGAACCCTGAACCAGAGCTGACCGGTAGCCATTGCTGCGGCCATATCCGTACTCCCGACTCCGGTGGCAAAGGCGCCTAGAGCCCCATAGGTACAGGTATGGGAATCAGCCCCAACAATGATCTCTCCAGGTAGGGCCAACCCCTTCTCCGGTAAGAGACAGTGTTCAATGCCCATCTCACCAACCTCAAAATAATTGGTAATTTCCTGTTCCCGGGCGAACTTCCTGACCAGTAGGGCCTGTTCGGCAGAACTGATATCCTTGTTCGGAGTAAAGTGATCAGGCACAATGACCACCCGTTCCCGATCAAAAACCCTATTAACACCGATTTTATTAAACTCCTTAACAGCCACAGGCGTGGTTACATCATTACCAAGGACTATATCAACCCTGGCATTGACAATCTGGCCAGGCCTGACTCTATCTTCATCCGTATGGGCTGCTATGATCTTTTCTACCATCGTCATTCCCATAATCTTACTGCCCCCCTTAAGTTAAACTTTGACAGTATTATTATTTTTACATAATGTTTCAGTCATATACTTATTAATTGCTTCCAGATAGGCCAAGGTGCTGGCATAAGTTATATCTGTCTGGGCTGAATGGCCGGTATAGGTTTTATCATTGATCTTCACCTTAACAATTACCTCTCCCAGGGCATCCGTACCCTCAGTAATAGCATCTATCTTATATGAGATCAGTTCGATGTTATCAACAGCAACAATTTCATTGATGGCCTGAAATATAGCATCGATGGGGCCATCACCACTGCAGGCAGCCTTTTCAATAATATCTTGATCCCTTCTTAGTTTAATCGTTGCAGTAGGCAGGACCGTATTTCCAGTAGAAACTGAAACATATTCCAGTTCATATACTGCATCTTTAGAATAAAGTTGATTATTGATTAAGGCCTCTATATCAACAGACCTGAGCTTTTTCTTCTTATCGGCCAGGTCCTTAAACTTAACAAATACCTCTTCAAAGCTCTCTTCATCAAGCTCATACCCCAGTTTGGAGATAAAATCCCTCAAGGCATGCCGGCCGGAATGCTTACCCAGGACCAGGCTGTTTTCCTTCAGGCCGATGCTCTTTGCATCCATAATTTCATAGGTAGTCCGCTCTTTAATAACCCCATCCTGATGGATACCCGATTCATGAGCAAAGGCATTTTCGCCAACGATGGCTTTATTCGGCTGAACCGGCATCCCGGTAAAACTGGAAACCATTTTACTCAACCTCATAATCTGGGTAGTATCCTGGCTGATAGAGAGATTGTAGTAGTCTTTACGGGTTACAAGGGTCATAATTAATTCCTCAAGAGCGGTATTTCCTGCCCTTTCACCAATACCATTAACAGCTACTTCAATCTGATTGGCACCGTTTTCGATAGCTGCCAGACTGTTGGCTACAGCCAGACCGAGGTCGTTATGACAGTGGACACTTAATTCAGCCTGATCAATATTATCAACATTCTCCTTGATATTTCTGACCATCCTGCCAAACTCCTCAGGGATGGCATAACCGACGGTATCAGGTATATTTATAACCCTGGCTCCGGCCTTAATTACTTCCGTAAAGAGTCTGTAGAGAAATTCCAGTTCACTCCTAGAGGCATCTTCAGCTGAAAACTCAATATTTGAGGTATAACGGGCAGCATATTTAACAGCTTTTACCGCCCTTTCAAGTACCTCTTCTTCGGTCATCTTCAACTTATATTTCATGTGAATGGGTGAAGTGGCAATAAAAACATGAATCCGGGGATTTTCACCCGCCTTCAGGGCCTCCCAGGCCCGGTCTATATCCTTGATATTTGCCCGGGCCAACCCGGCGATCTCAACATCACGCACCTTTTCAGCAATAGTCTTTACTGCCTGAAAATCCCCCTGAGAGGAGATGGGAAATCCGGCCTCGATGACATCAACCTTTAACCTGGCTAACTGTTTAGCAATAAGTAGTTTTTCTTCGGGAATAAGGCTGACACCGGGTGACTGCTCACCGTCTCTTAATGTTGTATCAAAAATTTTAATCCTTTCCATAACTATCACTTCCTGCTTAAGATTCTATCCAGGGCATCATATCCCTTAATTTCTTGCCTACCTTTTCTAAAAGGTGATTTTCATCCTTCCTGGTTAAGGCATTAAAGACTGGCCTATTTGCCTGATTCTCCAGGATCCATTCCCTGGCAAACTCCCCTGACTGAATCTTTTCCAATACCTCTTTCATTACCTCTTTTACCCGGTCATCTATGATCTTAGGACCCACAGTTATATCACCATATTGAGCGGTATCGCTGATAGAATCCCGCATCTTGGTAAGTCCACCTTCAAAAAGAAGGTCGACAATCAGTTTTAGTTCATTTAAACACTCAAAGTAGGCAATCTCGGGCTGGTAGCCGGCCTCAACCAGGGTTTCAAAACCTGCTTTAATCAGGGCGGTCGTGCCACCGCATAAAACGGCCTGCTCACCGAAGAGATCTGTCTCAGTTTCTTCCTTAAAGGTAGTCTTAATTACTCCTGCCCTGGTACAACCGATTCCTTTGGCATAGGCCAGACCGAGACTATAGGCCTTACCGGTATAATCCTGCTCAACTGCCAGCAGGGCGGGTACTCCCTTGCCTTCCAGATACATTCTTCTTACCAGATGTCCCGGGCTTTTTGGGGCTACCATAAAGACATCGACATTCTCCGGGGGTACAATCTGATCAAAGTGAATATTAAACCCGTGGGAAAAGACCAGGGCATTTCCTTCCTCAAGATTGGGGGCGATATCCTGATAATAGACCTTGCTCTGTACCTCATCAGGGATAAGTATCTGGACAATATCGGCCTTTTGGGCCGCTTCAGCAGTAGTGAAGACCTCAAAGCCATCCTCTTCGGCAGTTTTAATACTCTTACTCCCTTCCTTTAAACCAACTATAACCTTCAAGCCACTATCTTTCAGGTTCTGGGCCTGGGCATGCCCCTGACTGCCGTAACCAATAATAGCAATAGTTTTATCCTCCAGCAATTCCAGTCTGGCATCTTTATCATAATATACATCAACCATCTCATATCACTCCTCAACCTATTTTTTGGTTCTTTTTCTCAATAACCTGGCCCCTGTTCAGGGCGATGATTCCTGTTCTGACAATATCCTTAATCCCAAAATCCTTCAAGATTTCAATCAAGGCCTCAATCTTATCCTCGGTCCCGGTAACCTCTATCATAATACTATCATAGGCCACATCCACAACTTTGGCCCTAAAAGTATCAGCAATCTGAATTATCTCGGTCCTGTTGTTGCGGGTGCAGTTTATCCTGATTAAGGCTAGATCCCTATCAACAATTGCATTCTGATCCAGTTCAGTGACCTTAATAACATCTATCAGTTTGTTAAGCTGTTTTGTCACCTGCTCCAGGGTCTTGTCATCACCCCTGACCACAATTGTCATCCTTGAAATATTGGGGTCTTCTGTCTCACCGACATTCAAACTATCGATATTAAAGTTTCTCCGACTAAATAAACTGGTTATTCTACTTAAAACCCCCGGCTTATTCAAGACCGATACCGACAATATATGTGTCACCTTTTTACCCCCTTTTCACATTATTAAATAAATGCCTAACTACGCTTTGAGCATAGATAGATGTTTTCCGCATGAACGTAAATCTTGTTTCACTTTCCGTTCGGTACATCACTGGCACTATCAGCGACCTCCTGTCGTAGTGCCAGTACTAGGACATCCTGTCCGTCGCTGCATCGCCTCACTCCAAGTACTAGGCCCTTACGGACCGTCGGAACAATAAAATGAGTTTGATTGCTGCCCTTTTCACTCCAGAGTACTAAGTTACGCTATGGAACTAAAGCTCCACGTCTTGCTATTGTGCCCCTGGAGCCGGGAATTAGCATTTTGCACTAGCCCTTCATTTTATTACGCAAGGACGGGCCAGCACTAGCGCATCGAGCGCGTCGTAGTGAAGAAGGAAACATCTATCTATTATCCTTAGCCCCCGATCATCTCCTGGATACCAGCCCCCGGAGGTACCATCGGGTATACATTCTCCTCTGCAGGAATATGGATATCCAGCAGGGCAGGGCCATCTACCTTTAACATCTCTTCCAGGGCAGCTGATACCTCTTCCTTCCTCTCTACTCTCTTACCGTAGATTCCATATGCTTCCGTCAGCTTGACAAAATCAGGTAGCATCACCGGACATTTTTCTCCCGGCGATGAACAAATAGGTGGACATCCATTTCGCCTTTTTAAACAAGTAGCAGAATACCTTTTTTCATAAAAGAGTTCTTGCCACTGTCTGACCATACCCAGATACTGGTTATTCAAAATGACAATTTTTACGGGTAGATTATAATTGGCAACTGTTGCCAGCTCCTGGATATTCATCTGAATACTACCATCTCCGGCTATATCAATCACCGTTCTGTCAGGGTTGCCGGCCTGAACCCCGATTGCTGCCGGGAATCCATATCCCATGGTTCCTAATCCACCTGAAGAGATAAAGGAGCGAGGGATAGAGTAGTTATAGAACTGAGCCGCCCACATCTGATTCTGACCTACCTCGGTAGTGATGATAGCTTCTCCCCTGGTCAGCCTGTAGAGCTCTTCAATCACATACTGGGGTTTAACCTTCTCCGAATTATCAGCATTCTCGTACCGTAACGGATATTTCTCCTTCCATTGCTCCAGCTGTTGATGCCATATGCCTTCCTTTTTTTCATGAACAAGGGGGATTAATTCCTGTAAGACATCCTTTACATTGCCAACAATCGGAATATCAACCTCAACATTCTTACTGATCTCAGCCGGGTCAATATCAATATGAATAATTTTGGCTTTATTAGCAAATGATTCCAGTTTACCGGTTACCCGATCATCAAAACGTGCCCCGACTGCAATCAAAAGATCGGTCTCAGAGATAGCATAGTTAGCATATCTACTTCCATGCATACCTACCATTCCCAGGGAAAGGGAATCTGTTTCCGGATAAACCCCCAGGGCCATCAGGGTTGTTGTCACCGGTATTTTCCCCTTACGGGCTAGCTGGCGGACCTCTTTAGCAGCACCGGAGATAATGGCCCCTCCCCCGACATAGAGCAGAGGTTTACCAGCATTGTTAATTGCATTGGCCGCTTTGGCAATCTGTAATTTGTGACCCTTATAAGTCGGTTTGTATCCCGGTAGATCTACCTGATCAGGATACTGAAAAACCGTACTGGCAAGGGTAACATCCTTAGGTAGATCAATTAGCACCGGTCCCGGCCGCCCGGTCCTGGCGATATAAAAAGCCTCCTTGATTGTTCTAGCCAGGTCCTTGATATCGGTCACCAGATAGTTATGTTTGGTAATCGGAAGCGTTATACCCCTAATATCCGCCTCCTGAAAGGCATCCCGTCCGATCAAATTACTCGCAACCTGACCGGTTAAGGCTACTACCGGTACGGAGTCCATATAGGCGGTTGCCAGTCCGGTAACCAGATTGGTGGCCCCGGGCCCGGAGGTGGCAATGCAGACACCAACCTTCCCGGTACTCCGGGCATACCCATCTGCTGCATGAATAGCAGCCTGCTCATGGCGGGTAAGATAATGCTTGATCGGGGCATCATAGAGGACATCATAAATAGGTATAACAGCTCCACCAGGGTAACCGAAAACTGTATCCACTTTTTCTTCAATCAGGCTCTGGACTACTATTTCCGCTCCTGTTAAAACCGTCAAAAATATCACCTCGCAAGGTATGTTATATAAAAAACAAAATCCCCGGACTAGTATCCAGGGAAAAGTAATGACATAGGTATCTTTCAGGCATACCTTAATCAATCTCTTCAGCAATAGAAGTAATCCCTTCTAACTACTCCGCTACTTAAACTTCTATTAATATTCTGTTTTAAGAAGTTATTCTTCCAATACCCTGGCTTTAAAGTTAGCTACTCGGATAATTTTCTATCATTAATATTTGATATTTGTTAGATGCTTAATTTATTCCTGCAGGGACATAGGTAAAAAATAACTCCAGTATTTAATTTATAATTATATTACTAAGGCATTAATTTGTCAATACAATTTATAAAAAACTTATTTTCTTCCGGCAAACCGATGCTCACCCTGAGATGATTTCGGTAGCCTAAGGGTTTACCCGGTCTGACTATTACCCCCATCTCCATTAGTTTTTTAAATACCTCCATACAATCCAGATCAATTTTAACTAAGATAAAATTTGCCTCAGTGGGAACATAATAGATGCCCCGTTTGCTTAGTTCGGCGTAAAGATACTCTTTACCACGCTCATTATTCTCTATCGTTCTTTTAAGAAATTCAGTATCCCTCAAGGCTGCTCTGCCCGCCCTTTCAGCAAGGTGATTGACATTAAAAGGGTCTCTTGCTTTGCTTAAAACTTCTATTATTTCCGGCCTGGCTATAGCATAACCAAGACGAAGACCTGCCAGCCCGTAAGCCTTGGAAAAGGTTCTTAGAACAATAATCGGGTAACCGCTTCTGATATATTCTAAAACATCAGGATACCTTTGATCTTGAACATACTCATGATAGGCCTCATCTACAACCAGAATTACATCATCTGGCAGATTACTTAAGAGCAATTCAAATTCCTCTTTAGTAAAGATGGTACCTGTAGGATTATGAGGATTGGTTAAAAAGAGCAACCTGGTTTTACTGGTAATCGCCTCAGCCATAGCTTTTAAGTTTTGGTGGTAATTGTTCATCCAGACCCTGATCAGCTGACTACCCATTAAATAGGAGACAAAGGTGTATTCAACAAAGGTGGGGTAAGGGATGACCACATTACTGTTCTTTTCCAGGAAGGATTCGGCAATAACCTTCAGGAGACCATCGGAACCATTACCGAAAATAAGCATATCTTCTCCAATATTAAGTTTCTGACAGAGGTCAGTTTTTAATGACCTGCTGGCTCCATCCGGATAGCGATTAATCTGCTCGCATTCCTGAAAAATAGCCTCCTTAACCCTGTCAGATACCCCCAGAGGATTTTCATTGGAAGCAAGCTTAACAACCCTCTCCAGACCGTATTCAGCCTTTACTTCAGCAATAGGCCTTCCGGGGACATAGGGCTTAATATAATTTATCTCCTTTCTGACGATCCTTTTCCATCCATCATTTTCTTTACTAGGCTTTGGTTTAAGCATATTATCCACTCCCTTCTTAAATTTTAGCCTTGACATAACTGCCAAGAATTTTAAAGACTCCACACTTCTGCCGCACGCCTGTCAGAGCTCTGATAACACCCGGGTCGTCCCTGTGCCCTTCAAAATCTATATAAAATAAATACTCTCCCAGCTGTTTCTTGGTTGGTCTGGATTCTACTCTGGTCAGATTGATTTCCTCTCTGGCAAATTCACCTAGTATATCATAAAGCACACCTGCTTGATTTACTGACGGGGCACAGATAATCGAAGTTTTATATTCATCAGAACTGGCCGGATGACTAATGCCATTATGCTTATTAGTTATAATCAGGAAGCGGGTATAGTTATGATAATAATCCTGAATATCTTCAGCCAGTATATCCAGATCATAGATTGAACTAACTCTTTTTGAGCCTATCATGGCCTTATCCTTACTCCCCTGGATCAACTCCGCCGCCAGGGCGGTACTCTCCGTAAAGGAGATCTTCACCTCAGGTAAATGTTTATTAATAAAGAGATTTGCTTGACCTATTGCCTGGGAATGGGAAAATAATTGCTTAATATCATCTATTTTTACTCCTGAGGGAGCAAGCAGGAAGTGTCTTATGGGGACAATCACCTCACCGATGATCTCCAGACAGGATTCCTTAAAGAGCAGGTCCATGCTAAGATTTACAGAGCCTTCAAGGGAATTTTCTACAGGTATAATGCCAACATCAATCCTGGTTGCTTTTAGCTGATCAACAATCTGGTTAATCGATTTTAGGGGTATAAGATTCTGCTCCTTACCAAAGTATTTAAGTCCAGCCTCCTGGCTAAATGTCCCGGGTGGCCCAAGATATCCACATTTTATATCCGTCATTTAAATGCCTCCTCTCAAAGCTAAAAATATATTTGAAAGAAAAAACCCTTGCTCCTGAAAAAGGAACAAGGGTTAACTTGCTATACCATCCTTTTGGTATGAAATCCAGTTACGTAAGGTCATAAATATGGCCTTAGATAACCTGTCAGGGTAACGGTTGACTGCCGATAAGGCCTACTAAAAACTTTCAGCCCATAACTCCCAGGGGAACTTCATTAAGATGTTTCTTACCAGGCTCCCACCATCCCCGGCTCTCTCAAAAAGAAACTCTCCTAACTACTTTCCCTGTTCATCGTCTTTGAAGGAAATACTATATTATTTTTACCATATTATATAGAAATATTATTTCTTTGTCAAGCTGAATTACAAAAATTTTATGTAATTATTTATTATTCATTAATACAGAGATATCCTGTGTTTTAAGATGAATATCTGTGTAGCGGTCAACAAGGGCCTCCAGCTGGTCATTAATTTCTTTCACAATAGTTAACAAAAGCTTCACCCCCGAAACCTGGTTTCTACTTAAATACTCCATGAAATCCTTGCTTTTAATATAGATAATGGACGTCGGTTCAATGGCAATTACATCAACCAGGTGGTAGAAACTTTTACTGCTTACCAGGGAACTCATACCAAAGAAGTCGCCGGGCTTCAGGTTGGCCATAATCACTTCTTCGCCATCCTTTTCTCTCCAGGCAACAACCTTAACCTTGCCCTTTTTAATTATATATAACGTATCATCAATGGTTCCCTTTTCCAGGACCTTTTCACCCGTATTATATTCCCTTACACTACAAATATCTATCAGTTCTTTACTCTCCAGAGGAGAGAGGTGCCGGAAAAAGGGTATATCAAGAATATCCTCATAGTCTTCCCCTACCGTCTGAAGATTGCCCCTGTAATCATATCCTTTTAATTCAGAATCAAGAATGATACGGGAAAACTGATAAAAATCATCCTGGGCTACAGCAAGGAGTTTTTCCCATTTGCGTTGGAAATTAAGATATTCTTCAAAAACATTTCCTCGGGGCTCTGCATCATACTTCGATAAATATATATTCTTAATTGTTGCTTTACAATTTTCTATCTCTTGATTACTCAGATAATCCAGGGCCAGTATTATATTTGTTTTGAATACTTTATCCTCCAGATCGTCCTTTAAAAATTCTCCCGGGTAGGGATCAAAATCCTCAGCGGTGACCATATTCATATTGTGAATCTCATACTGGGTATTAATCTTGGCCCTTTCATAGAAAAAACGATAAATATCCTGTCGAAAACGCTGCCAGACAGGGTGTTCTTTCTTGGGGGGAAGATGGAGTATTGATAACTGGTTATCAAGATAGAAGCTAAACCCAAACATCCTGGCATTAATGACATAGTCAATGTCCTCCCCTCTGGTTAGCTTGGGGTCAAAGGGAACAACACGATAAAGGTGTCGGTGGATAACCATCAGACCTCCGAAGGCAAAGGGAGTCTGTTTAAGCCGGGGCTCACTACCGATTATTTTGTCAAAGGCTTTGGACTTGGAACTGAACCTGTTCCAGAAGGTCATCCAGGGTTCTATTTCAACATCATCATAGTATTCATTTTTTCGGTTCAGATAATACCCGGCTACCCCATCAACTGTCTGGCCATACATCCTTCTCCCGATAAACTCCGTTGCCTTGTCAATAAAATCCGGGTCTTTAAAGACCTCATCATCATCAATTAGAATTACAACTTCAGCCTCCAGCAGAAAAGCCATATACAGACACATGTTTCGAATATTGGAATAACCTCTCAATAACAAAAGCTCATTCAGGGATTTCTTATTTTTCTTAGTATATAAAGATCTTATTTTTTCTAGTTCTTTATTACCGATAAGGTATGTCTTAACCGGTGGTCTATGTTCCCTTAAAACCTCCCTTACCCGTTTATAGACATCTTCTATAATTTCGGGAGTAGTTACCGCAATTAGAATGACCAGTTCAAAATCCTTATTATTGAGCATGTGCATACTATCAATTAAACAACCGAGGGTTCCCTTTTGATCAATCGGAGTGGGGTGATCATATATATCATCACCAAGCTGCCAACCTGTAGAAGAGTCCCTCCCCCAGTAAGTAGGTACGACCATTACCTTTTTCATTATTAAATCATCCTCCTCTGGATTATTATTTTGATTTCTTTAAGGAAAGGTTGTCAGCCAGTACCTCTTCATACACCTTTATTAACTCCTGAACTGTCCTTTCCCAGGAATAATTTTTAAGTGCATATTCGGCAGCATAATCACCCTTTTTCTTCTTTTCATCATTTTGTAAAGCATTAATTATCTTTTCAGCCAGTGCCCGGTAGTCATTCATCTGGAACAGGGAACCGACCTTATCATTTATAAAGTCAGGTAACCCTCCTGCATTGGAAACAATAACCGGTGTCCCGCAGGCCAGGGCTTCCAGGGCAACCAGTCCGAAGGGCTCAACCCGTGAGGGCACTACAGAAACATCGGCAATATTATACAATTTAGCAACTACCTTCTGTTTTTGATTACCCAGGAAATGGATCCCCTTCAGCTCTTTCTCTTTAACCATCTCAACAAGCCTTTCACGGAGTTCACCATCCCCGGTTATCAGTGTCATTACTCCCGGAAGGGCTTTTTCATATATTTCGGCAGCCTGAATTAAAAGATCTACACCCTTAAAATCGGTGAGTTTTCCTACAAAGTTTACAACCCATCTGGCCCCACCCTGATAACCGGGTATAAAATCCGATAGTACTTCATCTCTATTTAAAGACATCTTCTTAAATATATTCTGATCAAAACCATTTTTGATCAACCTCAGTTTGTCTTCATTGACACCATAATATTTTAGGACATCCTGGTGAACCTGTCTGGAGATGGTAATAATCTTTTTGGCACCGGCAGCGGCTTTTATAGCTATACTCCTGTAACGTTTATCCTCTTTAAAACCCTTTATATCGGTACCATGGGTGGTAATTACATAGGGTTTATCCGTCTTGAGTGCGGCATAGGGTGCTATCCAGATATGCTGACAGTGTATCAAATCGGGGTCAAAACTTTCTGTTTCTTCCCTGACGGTTGTTAAAAATTTATTTAAATAATCATTCATTTCTTCTCTGGAGAGGTTACAAAACTTGTTTGTACTTTTAGGATGGGTGGTAAAGCAGGGAAAACGGTAATAATGAATGGTCCTTACAAAGAGCTCCTGGTCTTCGTTAAACTCTGAATCGACAACAATTACCCTGACCTCGTGACCCTGTTTAAGGAGGTTTTGGGCAATATTCTTTGTATAAATACCGCTTCCCGAACCCTCCAGCGGGAAGTGGTTAACTAGTAGAACTTTCAATATTCTCCCCCTTTCCATACACCCGTTTCTTAAAACTGCTCCAGGCCTTAAGAGTCTTATAATAGAATTTCTTCATATTTTCCAGTTGAGAATATGCCTCATCAAAAGCTACAGGTAGGTCATTAAACCTGGTGTTATTTAAATATTCCGCCAGCCTTTTACTACCCTCCATCAGAGCCTTTCTTCTCAATTCATATATATCCTGCTGTTTACTACTGTCCTTATATAAATACCAGTTTAAGAAGGGGTTTCTACCCAACCACCCGAGACAGGCATAATAAAACCTTTCCTGAACATCACTGTCTTTTATATCAGGCACGGCAGGGAAATTACCATAGGTATCGTGGAATATTTTGGTATCTATATCAATAACTGTTTTTCCTCTTTCGGCAAGCTCCCTCCCCAGGATGGTATCTTCTCCACGACCCATTACCATCTCACCGTGAAAGAAATAGTATGTGGAGAAATACGGTGGAAGATCCTGGAAAGAACCGAGATCAATGGCATGGTTTCCACCGAGGATCTTGTTGGTCTTTCTTGCCTTCGGTCCTGTCTCATCCAGTACCGTAATATTACTATCAGCATCCTCAAGGTACCTGTAGGCCCTTTCTTTCTGTAGACCCAGAAGCAGTTTCTTAAGACCGGCAAAGGACATGGGCGGGATAATATAATACCCGGAGTAATCACTGGTTGTTATTATTACTCCCTTCTTTTTAAGGTATTCGAGGTGCCGGCCAAAGAAATCTATCTCTTCCTTTTCTCCGGATTTATTCTTAAGAATATAGGGAAAGACATCAGTATCTATAAAAAAAAGGTAATCGGGTGCTGGATTTAATAACAAGGCCTGCATTAAGATGCTGTTTCTCCTTATTCCATACGGAATTAATTTATACTTATTAAACAACTTAAAGTTAAAAAGGGTATCGATCTCTTCATCCTCTAACCCCAGTTTCTTCAATTGAAAGATGAACTTTCTGTCATCAGGTAGTTTTAACAACTTAACCCTGGTAAACCTGTTTAAATACTCCACAATACTCTTTTCACAACCATGGGAATACCCGATAATAAGCTGTGAAATATTATGACCGTATTTGCTACCGTTCTTAATGAAATCAAGATAAGGTGAGGTAGAATTAATCCAGTTTGTAATGACGGCCAGAACCAGTCTCTTCATCTTATTTATCCCTCCTTCATACTCATTTTTAACAATTCCAAAAATAGAATTATACCAAAAAGAAAAATCCCTCATGCCATATGGTAGAAGGGATTTAAAATACTCACTACTTATAACCGAATATACCTTTATAAACTTATACATATTATTAACAATTCCAGGTAAGGCATTAGTAGTAAGAAAAGTTATTCAAATATATCCATTTTATACTTAATAGATACCCTTTCTCAAATACTCTTAAATAATTAATTTATATTATCATTAACCCTTCTATCACAGGCATTTTTAATATTTACATCTACACTGAATCGCAATTTATAAATTGAATCGATATATTAACAAATTATATATAATATCTACCTCTAAAGATTTTTAATTATTAATTATAAGTTTTTATAGTTTTTTATGACAATTCTATTTATTATTATACCACTAATTGCCTTTTACTGCAAGTCCTTCCCTTTTATAGTGTGATTAACTTATGATAATGTCATAGTGAAATTATTTTGATAAAATGTCAGTATGAGAGGAGAAAAATATTGTCTAATGAGTCAAAAACAGTAAGTATTATTGGTACAGAAGACATGAAAATAAAAAAACAGCCCTTTAGGCTGTCCTGGAGCGGGAAACGGGATTTGAACCCGCGACCCTCACGTTGGCAACGTGATGCTCTACCACTGAGCTATTCCCGCATGGTGGAGGGGAAAGGATTTGAACCTTTGTAGGCAGTTGCCGGCAGATTTACAGTCTGCTCCCTTTGACCACTCGGGCACCCCTCCGTATTGGAAGTTGGAGGTTGGAAGTTAGATTAGTATCTCCCATAACTTCACTCCAACTAATTGTTCAAAAATGGTGGAGATAAGGGGATTCGAACCCCTGGCCTCTACACTGCCAGTGTAGCGCTCTCCCAACTGAGCTATATCCCCACATGGAGCCAATGACCGGACTTGAACCGGTGACCCCTTCCTTACCATGGAAGTGCTCTACCTGCTGAGCTACATTGGCTAATTGGCGGAGGCGACGGGATTTGAACCCGCGGTCTCCGGCGTGACAGGCCGGCGCGTTAAACCACTACGCTACGCCTCCTTAAATGGTGGGCGAAACAGGGCTCGAACCTGTGGCCCCCTGCTTGTAAGGCAGGTGCTCTCCCAACTGAGCTATTCGCCCGTATGGCACCCTCAAGGGGATTCGAACCCCTGCCGCCAGGATGAAAACCTGGTGTCCTGGACCCCTAGACGATGAGGGCGTAATGGCGGAGAGGGAGGGATTCGAACCCTCGCTAGGGCATGTTACCCTACTACAGGTTTAGCAAACCCGCCCCTTCAGCCACTTGGGTACCTCTCCGTATTGGAAGTTGGAGATTAGAAGTTGGAGATTGGATCGTATATTTACACGTTCCTAAATCTTCCGGGTTAGGAATTTTTATTTTCTTAACCTCTTACTTCTAACCTCTAACCTCTAGAATTGGTGGGTCTAGGTGGATTCGAACCACCGACACTACGGGTATGAACCGTATGCTCTAGCCAACTGAGCTATAGACCCATGAAAGATTGTTTAACTCTACAATGGAGCGGGAGACGGGATTCGAACCCGCGGCCCTCAGCTTGGAAGGCTGATGCTCTAGCCAACTGAGCTACTCCCGCAGGGGAATCTTGGTTGCACTCTCCGAGTACTACAATTATAAATGATACTGGTTGCGGGGGACGGATTCGAACCGCCGACCTTCAGGTTATGAGCCTGACGAGCTACCAGACTGCTCCACCCCGCGTCATGGTGAGCCATGGAGGAATCGAACCTCCGACACCCTGATTAAAAGTCAGGTGCTCTGCCGACTGAGCTAATGGCCCATGATCGAACTGGCTAGGGCGGCAGGATTCGAACCTGCGAATCCTGGGACCAAAACCCAGTGCCTTACCGCTTGGCCACGCCCTAATTTATATTATTTTCGGCAGCGACCCACTCTCCCACAAGGTCTCCCTTGCAGTACCATAGGCGCTGGAGGACTTAACTGCTGTGTTCGAAATGGAAACAGGTGTTGCCCCTCCGCTATTGCCACCGAAAATTTCATTCAATATATTTTTCTCGCTCAATGGTGTCTTCGATACCTTAACTTCGCTCGAAAAATATATTTCATTTTCTTAATTATTATAGCAAGTTTGTTCTGCTTTGTCTAGTGTAAATTTAAACTAATTTTAATTCTTGCTGATATCATACCTTGGCGCTTCAGCTAATATATTTAGTGGGTTACACCCTCAAAATTACATACAGGAAATATATATGAGATTAAGCCCTCGACCTATTAGTACCAGTCAGCTTAATGGGTTGCCCCACTTCCACCTCTGGCCTATCTACCTGGTCTTGGTTTTTAATGGTTTTGCCCGGGTTTTATACCCTGAGCTCCAACTTCTAACCTCTAACCTCCAACCTCTAGAACGGGATACCTTATCTTGAGGCTGGTTTCACGCTTAGATGCTTTCAGCGTTTATCCAATCCACACTTGGCTACCCAGCTGTGCTCCTGGCGGAACAACTGGTCTGAACCCAGCTCGCGTACCGCTTTAATGGGCGAACAGCCCAACCCTTGGAACCTGCTTCAGCTCCAGGATGCGACGAGCCGACATCGAGGTGCCAAACCTCCCCGTCGATGTGAACTCTTGGGGGAGATAAGCCTGTTATCCCCGGGGTAACTTTTATCCGTTGAGCGACGGCTTTTCCATCCAACACCGCCGGATCACTAAGCCCTACTTTCGTACCTGCTCGAAATGTCTCTCTCGCAGTTAAGCTCCCTTCTGCCTTTACACTCTCCGTGCGATTTCCATCCGCACTGAGGGAACCTTTGGGCGCCTCCGTTACTCTTTGGGAGGCGACCGCCCCAGTCAAACTGCCCACCTGACAATGTCCCATGACCGGCTTACGGCCTCTGGTTAGAATCCCGCTACAGAAAGGGTGGTATCCCACTTGCGGCTCCAGTGATGCTTGCGCACCACCTTCTTTGCCTCCCACCTATCCTGTACATCCTGTAGCAAAACCCAATATCAGGCTACAGTAAAGCTCCACGGGGTCTTTCCGTCCTGTCGCAGGTAACCAGCATCTTTACTGGTACTACAATTTCGCCGAGCCCCTTGTTGAGACAGCGCCCAAGTCGTTACGCCATTCGTGCAGGTCGGAACTTACCCGACAAGGAATTTCGCTACCTTAGGACCGTTATAGTTACGGCCGCCGTTTACTGGGGCTTAGGTTCTGACCTTCGTATATTAGTTCCCACTGATGCCCTTTTGTTGATTTTGTTTTGCCTTGATTATGATTTACTACTCTTTTTCTAAGGTTTGATGTATATCCTATATACATTTTACCTTCTTCATTTTTCAGGACATATACATAATACATCATGGTTTCACTCCTGATAAACAGAGTTGAGTGCCGGATAAGCCTTCCCCTTGACCTTCCAGCACCGGGCAGGCGTCAGCCCCTATACTTCGTCTTTCGACTTAGCAGAGACCTGTGTTTTTGCTAAACAGTCGCTTTGCCGAGTTCCTTAACAAGGGTTCTCTCGCGCGCCTCGGGATCCTCTCCCTGTCTACCTGTGTCGGTTTGCGGTACGGGCACTATTAATCTCGCTAGTGGCTTTTCTTGGCGGCTCATTCGACGACTTCACCTC
>JARRCS010000015.1 GCA_029981855.1 Halanaerobiales bacterium
GGGCAGTATTATCATGAAGACTATATCATTAACAGTTCCTGATTTTTTTGAGTTAAATGAGAAGGAAACAAAATTGCTTATAGCATCAAAGTTATATGATAGTTGTAGCCAAACTAACTACCACAGTTACTATTCCTAAGACCATGTGTCCGGTAATGGCATTTTTAAAGGTTTCCCCTTCAAAATGGATTGCAAAACCGCATCCAATAGTAATAATCAATAGAATCAATGTTAGTGCTGAAAGCCACATCGGAATATTACTCATTCATTTATCACCCCCAATTAATTTAGACTTCTTTTTTTGCATCAAAACTATAGTAGTCATAGATAGCCGTCAGAAAAGATCCAGGTTTCCCTGGCTGATAGTTTGATACCATATGAAGATTTAAGTTGTTTGCTGATCTTGTTCAGACCTAAAAACGGTTTATCCTTCTTGAAGAGTAGTAGGCCTCTTCCACCTTTTCTAAAATAGCTTTACCTTTTTTATCATTTTTGGCCTTTTTCAAAATTTAATATCCTCCCTCTTTTTTCAGAGCCAATTATCAGCAGATTATATTATCTACACCCTAATTACATGACACAGCCTAAAATATAGATCAGTCAAGTAATTTATCACTTTCTAATTCCATTTTTATGGTATCATAGAACAATTTATTGATACAAGGTTGTACTAAAGAACACCATTATTTTGACATTGAGGTTGTACCCAATCAATCGAGACATTCCGTAAAAACACTTCAACAAGCTCGGGGTCAAATTGTGTTCCTGAATTTTTTTTAATCTCTTCCACAGCAGTTGTAAAGGGTAAAGCCTTTTTATAAGACCTGGTTGTTAGTATAGTATCAAAGGCATCAAATATAGATATTATCCTTGATTCTAAGGGAATCTGGTCCCCTTTAAGGCCGTCAGGATAACCTCTACCATCCCATCTTTCGTGATGATGCCGAACAATCTTAGCCACTTCCTGTAAATTTTCAACATTATTAAGGACTTTCCCTCCATAGACCGTGTGCATTTTAATCTGTTCAAATTCTTCATCTGTCAATGAACCAGATTTATTAAGGATAGAATCTGGAACTCCAATCTTACCGATATCATGCAATAAAGCAGCTTCTTTCAGCAGGCGCTTTCTTTGCCTGGAAAAACCCAGTACCTCACCCAGCTTTAAGGAATATTCGGCAACCCTATCTGAATGACCTTTTGTATATTTGTCCTTGATTTCAACCGCATAAGCTAGAGCTCTAATCATACCAATATATGTATCATCAAGCTCTTGTAAAGAAAGTTTAAGATATATATAAACAGATGAAATTTTCGACACAGCTTCAAGTATTCTTTTATCCTCATCAGTAAAGGCATCATAATCTGAAAAACTATCCAGGAATATATTGCCAATTATCTGGTCTGTTTTTAGACCAACGGCAAGAGATGACTTAATCCTGGGAGAACCAGCTTGCTCGAAAATCCTTTTATATTTTTCTGGTATATCTGAGTTAAATTCATTGTGCAGATTTCTAAAAATTATAGGTTCTTCAGTTAACAATATTATATCTCTGGGAAATTTATTCTCCTTTAATATATCAGTATATCCCCGTTGAGCAAGATATCTAAAATATTCGCCTTCAACTATCCCCCCACTACCCCCATCTGCTGCTGGTATTAATGATAATGTTAGTTCTAAAATGTCCTCCATAAAATCTTCCATCGATTTTTCGGGAACTATACTACTCAAAAATTCTATAATAGATAAAAGTTTTCCCTGATAGTTTTGAAGTTCCTCATAAGATCGGGAAATCTCATCATTCATAGCCACGATATCTTCATTCTGAATTGAAATTTCCTGTACCAGGGACATGAGCTCATCCATCATCTCCTTGTAAGAAGCCAAAACATAATTCATCTCTTCAGAATAAGGTTTTTTATCTTTCAAACTATTTCCCACTATCTCAATAGCATTGGTGCCCGTCAACTGCTTTACCTCCATACCCAAATAAAGCCGGTCCTAATTTTGCAGATAAAAGAAGTTGCCGAAGGTAATTTAGGGAAATCTTTGATTTCCCTTTTATCCGCCGTTAGGCGTTCCGTCAGGGTTCGAAGCCCGAAAAGCTGAGAAAATCGCTTCGCCTCACTCCAAATACTCATTAATCTCGTCATCCAAAATTATCCTCCAAAATATCAATAACCTTGGAAACACCGCCCAAACTCAACAGTTTCTCGCCAGCTTCTTTTGCATTATTCCTGTATATGGGATTCGTTTCAAATTCTTGAACAATTTGCCTAATCCTCTGAGGTGTAAACTCATTTACTTCAAGGGATGTTCCGGCATTTAATCTCTCCACAGAAGTGGCATTATATTGACGTTCAAATATATTGCCGGGATATATGATCTGGGGGACACCATTGACTAAACCTGTCATTACGCTGTTTTGCCCGCCGTGGTTTATGAATGCCACCGCTTCTGGCATAAGTTCATCAAAATTAAACCTGCGATCTACATTGATATTATCTCTTTTAAATGGCTTTGCACCTTTGGTAGCAATGTATACCTGAAAACTCGTTCCATTAAAAGCGCTGGTAAGTACTTTTATAAGTCGCTTTGGAGTAAGAGTCCCGTTTCCCATATATGCTATAATATTTTTTCTTCGACTCGATGTCTCTTCTGACTTCTGTAAAGTAATAAAAGGACCCACATGAATTACTTTATCATCTATTGGCTCTAACTCGTATGAACTGGCGGTTACCGCGGAAAACATCTTCATTTTTTCCTCCAGCAAAATTGTGAATAAAGAATTAAACCGACAATGAAAAGCGAAAGTGATAATGCTATCGTAAGAGTTACTTGACCCATGTTCAATGGATTATAACCGGCAAAGTCCTCTCCCACTAGGAGATAAATAATGGAAGAATTGGCTGAGGAAACCGGATAAATCCGAGCAAAATGTTGAAGTAGTGAAGGAAACGATCTATACGGGGCGAACAGGCCAGAAATGGAGGCCGTCACAACGGAGATGCCTACACCGGTCATGATTGCTCCATGCACGTGTTTGATGAATGTCCCGACAAGCAGTCCTATCCCTACCGAAGCGCAGAGGATCAGCAGAAGAAAACCTATGGACTGTGAGACTGTGGCAACTGATCCTGAAAAGCGTGCTCCGCAGGCAAATCCGGCAGCCACAACTAAGGCTGTTGCTAAGCAAGAAAAAGCTGCCAGCCCTAAAATTCTGCCGCTGAAATCTTTCCAGGGACTTATCGGCATTGATATTAACTTTGCAAGAAAGCCGTTTTCCCTATCTCTGGCTATGTTACCAGGAAGGTTGGCCATGCTGGCAATCGTTAGTGCAAATACCATCATGGAAATAGTAATAGAGCCTCTAACATATGGGATTATATTCTTTGGGGCATCTCCAATAAATGAGAAACTACCTATGAGAACCCATATGATCGGCCAGGCTATGGTCCAGAACAGCACGGATCTTTCACGCAAGAATACTTTGATGGTCTTACTAAAAGTGGCTGTTACCTGACTCACTTAGCTCACCTCCTTAATGGTTTTCCCCGTTAGCTTGAAAAATACGTCTTCAAGTGAGGGTTTTATGGTTTCAATCCGCGTTGCCTTACATCCAATTTCATCAAGTGACCTCACTATCTCTGGGATTGCTTTTTCCGCATCACGACAATAGATTCTGTATCCCACATCAGTTTCTAATATCTTCGCGCCCTCACTGAATTTGCTTAGCATGTTGGCGACCTTTCTGCTCTTTATGACGGTTTCTATATTTATTACGTTCTCAAGCCCACTTGCCTTTTTCAATCTTTCCGGTTCATCTTCGGCTATAATCTTCCCCTCATTTATTAAGCCAACCCTTGAAGCCAACTCGGCATCTGCACCAATATGTGTGATTAGCAGGATAGTTGTCTTCGCCTCTTTTATCTCCTCAATCAAGCCAAAAAACTTTCTCCTGGTTGATGGGTCCAAACCTGTAGTTGGCTCATCCAGGATCAGGATTCTTATCCCCGGAAAAAGTGCGGTGGCGACTTCTAGCCTTTTCCGCATACCCCCTGAATAATTAGAAACTCTCTTATTAGCCTCTTCAGACAGCCCAACCTTATCTAAGATCTCATCGACTAGCCTTTCTGCTTGTCTTTTTGTATAACCCAGGAGCCTGGCGAAATACATTAGATTCTCCTTGCCCGTAAGCGTGGGGCAGGAGAAACTCTCCTGAGGAACATAGCCAATGAATTCCTTTGCCTGCTCAGGTCTTCTCCCATAGATCTCCACCTTTCCGCTAGTGGGCGATCTGACGGAGGTCATGATGGAGACAAGCGTTGTCTTCCCGGACCCATTAGGCCCCATAAGGGCATAGAACTCCCCCTCTTCTATCCTCAAATTCACCCCCTTGAGGACTTCGTCATTTCCATACTTTTTGGTCAAATTTTCTACATAGATGGCATTCATTCAGATTCCTCCTTTTGTCTTTCTGTGAGCGAAGGGCAATGTTCTATTTCAAAATTCCATTCGGCATCATCTGGAGGAACAAATCAATATTATAAACTACTTTATTACCTGGCTTAATATCCTCCAAATAATTGAGCAAATCATTAGCTCTCTTTAATAATTTTTCAGACATATAAAACACATCTGCTATCAGAAAAATTATTATATACTTCGATATTAACATATTCGAGAAAAATATACCAAATTCCTGCATGCTTTTTATTACATTTATTTAACCCATAGCGTAAAAATTATTATTTTCTTGCACTAAGAAACATTACCTGTACTCAGGAACCAGTTTACCATTACACAGTTTCTAAATTTAGCAAAGTTGCAATCCTTTATATCTGGTTTCTCCAGAATCAACTTCAGTTCAGTCTCAGTGTAAGTATCCTTCCTCCTTATCGTGTTTGATAAGTTCAACCTTAAAACTTTCTAGATAGTCCAACTTCATGACATAGTACAAAAAAGCCCTGACAGCTCGTAAACAGTGTTAATAGATGTTGCATTATCTATTTCCCGTAACTTTAAGCTAAATACCTGAACTACATAAGCATCAATATTATTAATATTCTCAATGCCTTCATCATCTAAAAAGCCCTTAAAACACTCATAATTCTCTTCATAATAACCTATAATCCTTTCACTCAGGTTCTTAGCCTTAGAGTACGTCATGAACTGCTCAAACACCTCATCAACTGTCTTAACCGAGTTATCATTACCCATAGTTAACCTCTTTTTTGGCATTAAAAAACCCACCTTTCTTTTTTAGGTGGGAATTGAAATTATTCGAATTTAGGCCTACAGATTAGGAAAAAAACCTAAAAAAGTCTGTAGGACTGAAGCTTCCTTTATGTAACTGTAAAACCCTTATAATCCCCGTCATAATAAAAAATGGTGGGGCTAACAGGATTCGAACCTGTGGCCTACAGATTAGGAATCTGTCGCTCTATCCTGCTGAGCTATAGCCCCACAAAATCAGTTAATTATATTTCCGCTTTGACATCTAATATTTTAACCTAAATTCATTAATTTTGCAAGGTTTTTTTTTAAAAAAATTAGCTGCTTTCCAGATATAGCCTGTACCAGTTTCTTCCTTCACCCTGCCAATTAGCTCGACATCACAAAGTAAATTTTTATGGCCGAAGGCAGATTTATCAATCCTTATAGAGGTAAACCCTATTTTTCCCCTCACCCTTTGATCGGTAAAGGGCACTATCAGCCATCTTTACCAGTTCAACTGGATCCTTAACCATGCATTCCGGGTAAGTAGCAACTCCACCGGAAATTGTGGTCTTGATAACCTCCCCATTAGAAGTAACAAAATTATTTTCCTCGATGACCTTTCTCATACGCTCGGCTATCTTAT
The DNA here is from genome assembly GCA_029981855.1 of Halanaerobiales bacterium. Classification (GTDB taxonomy): domain Bacteria; phylum Bacillota; class Halanaerobiia; order Halanaerobiales; family DTU029; genus JARRCS01. Next base: position 5,865 of record JARRCS010000015.1, read on the forward strand.
AGGCTAGCTCCTGATCGGTAAATGGTAGAATGAGGCCAAACTCCTCTCCTCCATATCTGGCCAGAATATCATTTTTCCGGATATTACTCTTCAATAAGCAGGCAATCTCCTCCAGAACCTTATCACCAAAAATATGGCCATAGCGGTCGTTAAGGATTTTAAAATCATCAATATCAAAAATAATAACCGAAAAGGGCTTATTATTGCTGACAGATTGCTGATATATCTTCTCTAGCATACTATAAAAATAGCGCTGGTTATATAAATTGGTACCACCATCAGTTATTGCCAGTTGATGGGTATCTTCTAAAAGCTCAATCTTGCTTAAAAGTAAACCAAGCTGGTCTGCCAGAACCCCCATGATATCCCTATCTTCCTCCTGAAACCACTCGGGTTGGGTCCTAATGATAATAAGACCTTTAAGTTTTTCTTCACTCCTGACCGGAACGAGCATTAATTTCTGGTCTTCATCTGCAAACTTATCAAGGCAGGAGATAAACCTTATCTCATCACCACTCTCCATATTAGCTAATTCGGTTAAACGCTCCTCTGAGAGTCCCGAAAAACCTGAAAGTTTATGTAATTTATACTTATTATCCTCGTAGATAAAATAAGCAATGTCACTATAAAGCAAATACTTATTAAGTAAATTAATCAGTTTTAATATCAGTTTTTCCTTCTCATGAATTAATAATAACTCCTTGGTAATTCTGGTCAGGGCAACCAGTTTGCTCTGGGTAGCCTCAAGACTACGGTAGGATGCAGCCAGCTGCGCCATTGATTTCTTTAATTCTCCCTGCTTGATTCTGTTTAGTTTGCTGGCATAACTAATCATATAAATAGCTACAAAAGAAAATAATGAGCCAGTGAATAAGAATAGAACTACTTTTCCCGGAAAAGAAAAATTGTATTCAAGACCTTCATAGAGGAAAAATATCAGAAGAAAGATTATATTTAAAATGATAGCCTGTTTCAACTCTACAAAAATGCATAAATAGAGAACAGGAATAAATAAGAACAGCAATATCTCGGGCATAAATATAAGTCCGCTTAAAACCAAAATTATAAGATAGTATATTAAAATAAAAAACATTATTCTTCGCGGGCTCTCCTGTGGTTTCAGAAAGAACTGTAGTTTGTCCCATAGCCCTTTGCTAAATATTTTCATGATTATACCCCATCCCGTTTTAAGACCAAACCATCACCTACAGTTTCATCCAAACTTGTCCATAGGTCTTTTGTCATATCTAAAACAAATTATACCATAATTGATAATAATATTAAATGGATTCATAATTTATTTCTTAAGAAATATATATCTATAAGGGTATGTGAATTAGTAACTTATTTCCGTTCGGCAACTTGCTTTACCTTAACAACTGCAAATAGATGTTGGAAAGATCTGATGAACCTTAGAGTCATCAAAAAATTTCCTGCGACGCAACTCGATGTGCTAGTACTGAAATCAACCATGCGTTTATAAATAGAAGATTTCAGTGAAACCATCCTTGCGCAACTAAAGAGAAGGTTTCTGCAATCGGAAACATCTATTTGCAGTTTTCAACAATTAAGGGGGTTAAAATATTGTTTAAGATAGAAAACCTATTATATGCAATGATATTCATCAGAGTCATCTCCAGTTTAATTGAATTGAGCGCTGCCTATTTAATGTATTACTTTAAAAGTATTGAGACGGCCATCAGAATTAATGCTATTCTGGGTTTAATCGGCCCGATGATTTTAATCCTGGTAACCTTTATTGGCCTGGTAGGAATAAGCAGCCAGCTAAGCCTGAAAAACCTGATTCTGATAGCACTAGGGGTATCTTTAATCCTGCTCGGTACTCGTTAAAAAAAACCTTTTACCCTCCACCTAATCTTTTTCAGAAATTTTTTCAGGTCTGACTTTTTTTTACCCGGGCAGGATCTTTAAAGGCAACAAAATAGAGACGGTTATCATCATCACTACCCCTGTCAAAGGTATAGGCATTATAAACATCAATATATTGAAACCCGGCTTCATTTAAAAATTGGACTATCTGCCCTGTTGCATATCCGGTCTCCTCGTGAAATTCCTCAAAATATCTGTTCTCATCTCCATCCAAATAGATCTTTAATCTAACCTGCCACCTCTTTTTTTCCCGGTCGATAATATCCTCCCAGAAACAGGTATAATTTTCACCGCTGAACATGGTAGTACCGGGTTTTATACTCATCAACCGCTTGAGGGTATTCATATCAAAGATAAATAGCCCCTCTTTTTTTAAAGCCCGGAAGACATTTTTAAAAACCTTTTTTAAATCCCCTTCCTCCAGGATATAATTTAAACTATCAAAAAGGGAAAAGGCCAGGTCATATTCTGCGGCGAGCCGGAAATCCCTTAAATCTGCCTGAATAAAATCAATTTGCTTTTTAGCATCATCGGCCTTAGCCTGAGCCACCTCCAGCATCTCTCTGGACCTATCTAGTCCGCTAACCTGATAGCCGTTTTCGGCAAATCGCAGACTCATATTCCCGGTGCCACAGGCAAGATCAAGGACTCTTATAGGTTTCTGGCAATAATAATCTAATAATTCATGAAGGTAATTATACCAGAGGTCATAGGGAACAGCACCCATAATATCATCATAGATTCTGGCAAAAGATCCTGTATAAACCTTTTCCCCCATCTCTGCTCCTCCATTCCTACATTTTAAGCATGATCCAGGAGACCGAGGATAAAACTACTTACCCTTTCCCTTCCTTCTCCGGTAGTAGCTGAAAAGAAGACAAACTCCATTTCCGGGGTCAGGGCCAGTGTTTCCCTGATCAATTTCTCCTGTTTATGTCGCTGCCCCCTTGAGATCTTATCAACCTTGGTAGCCGCAACCAGGGTAGGAAGACCGGTCTCCTTTAGCCAGTTAACCATCATTATATCATCCCCGGTAGGTTTATGGCGGGCATCGACTATCTGAATAATACCGACCAGATTGGGGCGGTTTGTCAGGTAATCCTCTATCAAGTGGCCCCACTCCTCCTTTACCTTCCTGGGGACCCTGGCGAAACCATAACCGGGGAGGTCGACCAGGAAAAATCTATCATCTATATTATAAAAATTGATACTCTGGGTCCGCCCGGGCTGGGAACTGGTCTTAGCCAGTTTTTTGCGGTTAACCAGCCGGTTAATCATCGAGGATTTCCCTACATTGGAGCGACCGGTAAAGGCAATCTCCAGCCAGTTGTGTTCCGGGAAATCCTTATAACTATAGGCACTGGTAACAAAACGGGGATTATTAACCTTCATCGTCTCCACCATCCATCAGGATCAGCTCAAGCACCTGATCCATATGCTCCACAAACTCTACCTCGATATCCCGTTTGAGCTTACTATTAAGCTCGCTAAAATTTTTCTTGTTCTCTACCGGTAGGATGATTTTCCTTAAACCTGCCCTGCGGGCTGCCATAATTTTTGTCTTAATTCCACCAACAGGTAAGACCCTGCCTCTTAAGGTGATCTCACCGGTCATGGCATAATCACCCCTAATGGGCCTCCTGGTTAAGGCAGAGGCGATAGCTGAAGCTATAGTTATACCGGCTGAGGGCCCGTCTTTGGGAACCGCTCCCTCGGGAACGTGAATATGCAGATCATATTTCTCATGGAAGTCCTCCGGGAGATTTAACTTCTTTTGAATTGATCTGATATAACTCAAGGCCGCCTGGGCCGATTCCTTCATGATATCACCTAGGGAACCCGTCAGAATTAGCTTGCCCTTACCCTGTACGGCAGCCGCTTCTATCTCCAGAATCTCCCCACCGGTCTGGGTATAGGCCATACCGGTAGCAACGCCAACTCTATTCTCCTTGGCTGACTTCTCATACTTATATTTAGGAACACCAAGGTATTTCTCGATACTTTGGGTAGTTATTCTGGCCTTTCTTTCCCTTCCTTCCACAATCTCCTTGCCCACCTTTCTGGTGATGGCAGCTAATTTCCTCTCCAGGTTCCTAACCCCGGCCTCTCTGGTATATTCCCTAATAATCCTGTAGATAGCATTGGTCGAGATATTGATCTTTTTTTTAGTAAGACCGTGTTCCTTAAGAATCCGGGGAAACAAATGGCGCTCCGCTATCTGGACCTTCTCATCCTCAGTATAACCGGGTAATTCAATCACTTCCATCCTGTCCAGCAAGGGAGCCGGTATCGGATAAGAAACATTGGCGGTGGTTATAAAAAGTACCTGGGAAAGATCAAAGGGAAGTTCCAGGTAGTGATCGGTAAACTCCGAATTCTGCTCCGGGTCAAGAACTTCCAGCAGGGCAGCGGCCGGATCACCCCTGAAATCTGCCGTCATCTTATCAACCTCATCCAGGAGGAAGACCGGATTCTTGCTCCCTGCCTCCCGCATAGCATTAATAATTCTGCCAGGCCTGGAACCTATATATGTTCTCCTGTGGCCCCTGATCTCAGCCTCATCCCTGACACCACCCAGAGAGATCCGGACAAAGTCCCGGCCCAGGGCTCTGGCTATTGAACGGCCCAGTGAGGTTTTACCCACCCCCGGAGCACCTATCAGACAGAGTATAGGGCTCTTTTTCTGCGGAGCCAGTTTACGTACGGCCAGATACTCCAAAATCCTCTCCTTAACATCCTCCAGACCGTAATGATCTTCATTAAGCACCCTTTCCGATTTCTTTAGGTCCAGGTTTTCCTTCTTCACCTTCCCCCAGGGAAGGTCAAAGACACAGTCCAGGTAATTTCTAATAACAGCAGCCTCCGGAGACATCCCCGGGGTCTTACTCAGCTTCTTGATCTCCTCTTCAATTTTCCCGGCTATCTTATCGGGCAGGTCCAGTTCCTCCAGTTTCTCGCGGTATTCAATTATCTCACTATCCTCTTCCGCATCATCCAGCTCCTCTTTGATAGCCTTCAGCTGCTCCCTCAGATAGAACTCCTTCTGGGTTCTCTCCACCTGTTTTCTTACACGTTTCTGGATCTCCTGCTCTACCTTTAGGATCTCAATCTCATCCTGGATTATATCAAGTAGCTTATTTAACCTCTCTTTAACCAGGACGGCTTCTAAAAGCCTCTGCTCATCACGGTATTTTAATTCCAGATGGGAGGCAATGATATCAGCCAGTCTTCCCGGCTCTTCAATATTCACGACCGTCATCATTGTCTCGGCCGGCAGATGGCGGTTATATTTAATATATTCCTGAAATCTATCAAGAACTGAGCGCATCAAGGCCTTCATCTCGGTATCTACTTCTTCAATCTCCTCGGCAAAGGTCTCTACCCTGACGGCAAAGTATTCCTCTTCTTCCGTAAAATCGACAATTCTGCCCCGTTCGACTCCTTCAACAATAACCTTAATCATCCCGTTGGGTAGTTTAACCAGCTGCTTAATCTCGGTAATGGTTCCAACCTGATAGAGGTCTTCCTTCCCGGGTTCTTCTATGGTTTCGTCCTTTTGAGTGGTAACAATAATCTCCTTCTCATCCAGCATGGCCTTTTCTAAAGCCTTAATTGATTTATCCCTACCTACCAGTAGGGGAATGACCATATGGGGAAAAACAACCACACCCCTTGAAGCCAGCAGGGGTAACTCCTTGATCTCTTTACTATTAATTTCCTCTGTCATCTATTCTCTCACCTCAATTATTTTATTCGCTTAAAGCATATACTTTTCCTGCCTAAATAGAAAATCTATAATAATTTCCCTTTTGAAAACTGCAAATAGATAAAGGACCTCGTCCAAAAAAAGGGACGAGGTTGCTCTCTCACTGCGAGATTGTCATTAATCTATCTGAGGTAATCAGTTTAAGTTTATCCTCTTCCTTAATCGTCATTGATTTTTCAATAGCTTCTTCCAGGGTTGTAATGGGAATTATCTCTATTTCGCCAATCTTCTTAAAGAGATTCTGCCAGTTATCCTTTGGGATTAATACCCTCTTAGCCCCCGCCCTCCTGGCGGCATCAATCTTGGCTGTAACACCACCAACCGGTTTTATCAGGCCCCTGATAGATACCTCTCCGGTCATAGCCACCTTATTATCAACCGGAGATTTGGTCAGGGCAGAGTAAATAGCCACAGCCATTGAAACCCCGGCAGATGGCCCATCAATCGGAATTCCTCCGGGAAAATTTATATGGATATCGTAGTCGGAGGGGTTGAGGGGCATCATTCTCCTGAGGACCGTGATGGCATTTACCGCCGATTCCTTGGCCATGCTTTTACGGCGAACGGTATGACCCGCTCCCCCTATCTCTTCTTCTTCGATTACCCCGGTTATCCTGATTTCACCCTTACCTGAACTTACCTTGATAGCTGCCACCTCTATCTCAAGCAGGATACCCATATTAGGGCCTCTGACAGCTAGACCATTGACCACCCCTATCTGGGGGAAGCTATGAATTTTTTTCTCAGGCCGCGGTGAATACCTCCCGCTGTTTATAACCCGCTCAATATCATCAAGAACGATCTCTTTACGGCCATCACCCATAGCAATCCCCCCGGCCAGCTGGACCATATTTACGACCTCACGCCCGTTACTGGCATATCTCTCTACCAGGTCCAGGGCCTCTTCGGTGATGCTAAAGTTAATCCTCCTGACGGCATTTTGACTGATTAAACGCAGTTCATCAGGGACCAGGTCCCGGAAATAGATCTCCATACACCGTGAACGGATAGCTGGTGGAATTTCATGGGGCTGGCGGGTAGTAGCCCCGATCAGCCTGAAATCGGCCGGTAGCCCGTTCTGGAAAACCTCATGAATATACTGGGGGATATTCTTATCCTCTTCACTGTAATAAGCGCTGTCCAGAAAGACCTTCCTATCCTCTAATACCTTTAACAGTTTATTCATCTGAATGGGGTGAAGTTCACCGATCTCATCTATAAAGAGGATCCCACCATGGGCCTTGGTTACGGCCCCGGGTTTGGGTTGGGGTATACCGGCCATCCCCATCGGTCCTGCCCCCTGATAGATGGGGTCATGAACCGAACCGATTAAGGGATCGGCAATACTCCTCTCATCAAACCTGGCAGTGGTGGCATCAAGTTCCACAAATTTTGCATCCTGATTAAAGGGGGAAATAGGGTTCTTTTTAGCTGCCTCCAGTACCAACCTGGCAGCAGCAGTTTTACCTACCCCTGGCGGACCATAGATAATGACATGCTGGGGATTAGGGCCGCAGATGGCCGCCTTGAGGGCCTCAATCCCCTCTTCCTGCCCGATAATATCTTTAAAACTGGCCGGCCTGGTTTTTTCGGCCAGGGGTTCGGTCAGAGAAATCCGGCGCATTGCCCTTAATTTATTTAATTCACTTTTAGACTCCTTAATTACAGCCTTTTTAGTTCCCTGCTGACTGCGCAGCATATTCCAGAAATACAGCCCGATAACCACAGCAAAGAAAAACTGGATTACGGAAAAAACCCTCAAAAAAGAACTATCCATATAATTGTTGCCCCCTTCTGCAAAGAAGAAAATGATAAATCTTGCAAAAATTAGTATAACCTCTTGGGCTAATTTTATCCTCAGGGGGCAAAAAAAGAGATAATAGCCAGGCTATTATCTCCAAAAGTCCTTAAATTATTACCTTACTTCTCTTCAGCAACTTACTTTTAACTTCAAACAACTGCAAATAGATGTTAGAGATCGGAAAGATCTATTTGCAGTTGTTATGCTGACTCTTCTTTATCTTTTATTCTAACCAGTTTAGGATCTTTATGCTCATTAATTACCTCTGGTGTAATGATACACTTGGTTACTGTCGGGTCTGAAGGAAGGTCATACATAATATCAAGGATTGCCTCCTCTATAACCGCTCTTAGGCCTCTGGCCCCGGTATTTCTGGAGAGGGCCTTGCTGGCAATCTCCTTCAGGGCTTCATCGGTAAACTCAAGTTCTACATCATCCATCTCAAAGAACTTGGTATACTGTCTAACAAGGGCATTCTTCGGTTCAGTTAAAATCCTGATCAGGTCCGACTCATCCAGTTCATCCAGGGTCACAACCAAGGGTAAACGGCCAATAAATTCGGGAATTAACCCGTAACGCAGCAGATCTTCAGGCAGAATATGTTTCAGGGTTTCCCCGATATTCTCTTCTCCCTTACTCTTAATATCTGCTCCAAACCCCATTACCTTATTACTTATCCGGGATTTGATGATCTTATCCAGACCGTCAAAGGCACCCCCGGCAATAAAGAGGATATTAGTTGTATCAATCTGAATAAACTCCTGATGGGGATGCTTCCTCCCCCCCTGGGGCGGCACACTGGCAACCGTCCCTTCCAGAATCTTTAATAAGGCCTGCTGAACACCTTCACCAGAGACATCTCTGGTAATCGAAGGATTCTCCGATTTCCTGGCTATCTTATCTATCTCATCAATATAGATGATTCCGTGTTCAGCTTTTTCAATATCGTAATCGGCAGCTTGGATAAGCTTAAGCAAGATATTCTCGACATCCTCACCTACATAACCGGCCTCTGTTAAGGAGGTGGCATCGGTTATGGCAAAAGGAACATCAAGAATTCTGGCCAGGGTCTGGGCCAGCAAAGTCTTCCCACACCCGGTCGGTCCAACCATTAAAATATTACTCTTCTGCAGCTCAACATCATCGATCTTCATATCTGAATTGACCCGTTTATAATGATTGTAAACGGCTACCGACAGGGATTTTTTGGCCCTCTCCTGACCAATAACATAATCATCGAGGATTTTCTTAATCTCACGGGGTTTTGGTATATTCTTAAGGGAAAACTCAATATCATCACTGAGTTCTTCCTCAATTATCTCATTACATAGCTCAATACACTCATCACAGATATAGACCCCGGGGCCGGCCACCAGTTTGCGCACCTGATCCTGGGACTTGCCGCAAAAAGAGCATTTTAATTGACCCTTTTCATCACCAAATTTAAACATTATATCACCTTACTTTTCTTTAAGTTCGTTCCGGGTTATTACCTCATCTATAATACCATATTCAACTGCTTCTTGTGCTGTCATAAAATAATCCTGTTCCACATCCTTCTTAATCTGTTCAACACTCTTACCGGTGTGCTTAGCCAGGATTTCATTTAATGTCTCTCTGATCCGCAGGAGTTCTTTAATGTGGATCTCGGCCTCGGTTGCCTTACCCTGAATTCCACCAGCAGGTTGATGGATCATTACCCTGGAATAGGGCAGGGCATATCTCTTACCCTTGGTACCGGAAGCCAGCAGCAGAGCTCCTGCACTGGCAGCCTGACCCATACAGATGGTTACTACATCAGGTTTAATATATTGAATTGTATCATACATAGCTAAAGCAGCAGTAACTGAACCACCCGGACTGTTAATATAGAGATAGATATCCTTATCAGGGTCATCAGCTTCCAGAAATAACAGCTGGGCTATAACCAGGTTAGCAAGATGGTCGGTTACCTCACTGCCCAAAAAAACAATCCTATCCTTCAGCAACCTTGAATAGATATCATATGAACGCTCCCCACGATTAGTCTGTTCAACAACTATCGGTATCAAACCCATTACTTTTCCCTCCTTCTTTAATTCATTATTCCCGAATTTATCAGATTTAAACCCCCTTAATTATTTTCCACCAGAAAATCAATGACCTTTTTGATCAGCATTGAGTGTTTTATACCATCTAACTGACCCTGCAGCTTAAGTAAACCCTTTATCTGCTCAGGGCTCTTCTCGCTGTCAGCAGCCATCTCCTCTATTCTCTTATCTATTTCTTCATCACTAACCTCAATTCCTTCTTTTTTTGCAATAGCCTCTAGCACCAGATTAATTTTTGCCCTTTTAGTTGCAGTCTCCCGCTTATTTTCCCGCCAGGTCTCTTCATCAAGGCCCATAAATTCCAGATAATCTTCGATTTTTAAGCCCTGTAGGGAAACACTATAAGCCATATTTTGGTACATCATATCCAGTTCATTATTAATTAAAGCCTCGGGTACATCTACTTTGGCATTTTCAGCCGCCTTTTCAATAATCTTATCTTCAAACTCCCGGTTAACCCTCTCCTCTTCAAACTTTTCCAGCCTCTCCCTGGTTTTTTCCTTTAGCTCATCAAGGGTATCATACTCGCCTACCTCTTTGGCAAATTCATCATCTAATTCCGGTATCTTTTTTACCTTAATCTCCTTAATATTAACCTTAAAGATGGCTTCCTTACCTGCCAGGTTCTCAGCCTGGTAGTCCTCAGGGAAGGTAACCTTTACCTCCGTCTCCTCCCCAACCTTTTGACCGATTAACTGCTCTTCAAAACCAGGAATGAATATCCCGGAACCTATCTCTAAAGTATATTCCTCCACACTCCCGCCAGGAAATATCTCTCCATCAATAGTACCTTCAAAATCAATTACAACAAAATCACCATCTTCTACAATCTCCTTATCGGAGTTCTCCAGCTGACTGTGCTGTTCCTGCAATCTTTTTAGTTCTTCTAAAACTGCTTCCTCTGTTACTTCAACCTCTTCTTTCTCAATTCCTAAATCGGTATACTGGCCCAGTTCAACCTCCGGTTTAACCTCAACAACAGCAGTAAAAGTAGCGGGTTCATTCTCGGCAAGATAAAGGTTATCTATTTCGGGCTGGGCGATCGGTTCAATCTCAGCAGCCTTAACAGCCTGAATATAGGCAGAAGGGATTAATATATCAAGGGCATCTTTGTGCAGTACCTCTTTGCCGTATCTAGCCTCAAGCACTCTACGGGGCGCTTTTCCCTTACGAAAGCCAGGAATTGTAACATTTTTTACCACCTTGCGATAAGCCTGCTCCAGGGCCTTATTTACCCTTTCCGGCTCGATCTCCACCTTTAATTCTACTTTATTTCCTTCTAAGTGTTCTTTAGCTACCTCCATCATGAGCCTCCTTTGTATTCTCTTATCATATTATATTCTTTAAATAAATATTATTTCCTCTTTTAATTTCTTATAAATTTAATCCCCGATCTGGCCTGGAGCCAACATCGGGGTTACTATTAAGTATATGGTGCGAAAGGCGGGACTCGAACCCGCACGGGAAGAACCCACTAGATCCTAAGTCTAGCGCGTCTGCCAATTCCGCCACCTTCGCATAGTAACCTTTGCAGAAAGCTAATCTTAAAGCTCCCTGCTTAAGGCAAATATAATATTAGCATATACTACTTATCTTGTCAAGTATTTTTGGCTAAAGTTTTTACTTATATCCTTTGGCCATTAATTCTTCCTTACTCTCCCTTTTCCTTGTTTTTCTCGCAGGCCTTTTCTGTTTAACGGACTTTCCCATTTCTGCAAGAACAACCTCATGAATAGCGACCATAGCCATATCCGTTGTTACCTCACCTGAGAAAGCCTTCAATAATATTTTATTGATCAACCTATCCCGTTCCGGATCTAAACTACCGATCAGGTCTTTAATCAATCTCTCCAGTTCATCCTTTAAATGCCGATCATCTTTATCAGGATTCTGCTGCCCCCGATCATAAATAAGCCTTCTTATTTCAATCAGCCTTTTAACAGTCTGTGACCGGTTTAACATCTGTTACACCCCTTAATTTTCACGGTAATCTTTATAATCATCAAAGACAAACTGAAAGCCCTGGGTCATCTCCTCAATCCTGGAGTAGAGATAAGTGGCACTATAGTAATGTTCGGTCTCTAAATAAGGATTACCCTCAAAACCAGGCCGGAATATTTTAAAATCCTCGTTCGATGTGAAAATGACGGGTTTATTATAATCATACCGCTGACAGAGCCAGGCGGTTAATTCACCAAAGGTAAATTCCGTATCCCTCTCTTTGAAAAAATCGTCTATGATTAAAAGATCTGAATTGATGATGGCATTTTCTATTAATTCAACTTCCTGCAGGACTTCCTGATTACGGGTTCGATACTGTTTTTTCTTCCATAAATAATTTTTTTCACTCATAAAAAAGACGGGGGCGTAATGATTAAATTCATTCAGGTTATTACCCCTTCTCCTGTATTTAAAGGGGTTCTGCTGATAAATTCGCTTAACAAACTGCCAGAGGGCAAGTTTAGCCGTGGCAACAGCTATATGGGTTTTACCGGTACCGTTCCGGTAGCTAAATAAATAAGCAGATTGCGGGATCTCCATTACCTTAAAGATATTCTCGGCAAATGATTTCATTTTTTTAGCCCTTTTAGCATTTTCAGGCATAAAATCCGTATCAAAATTATCAAAGGTACAATCGAGATACTTTTCCGGTATATGGGCATTAGCTAACAATTTCCTGTAGATTCTGGACATAGCCTCCTCTTCCGAATAATATAGCAGACGCTTATTCATATCCGTCTGCTTTGAGTTCCTCTCTCGGCCTTTCTTTGCGTACTCTTTTTTCTTTTCCTCTATTATTTTTTTGAAATTGCTCTCCATCCCTAAAATCACCTTTTTCAAATTCCTCCACTGTCAGGATTCCCTCTCTTGAAAGATTGATCAGGGTTGCCCTGGTATAAGAAAAGGGATCTCCCCTGGCATTCTTGCTGCTATATTCCATCACCTTTAAAACCAGTTCTTCTTCCATACCCTGATTAAGCACAAAATCCTTCAAATCCTGGAGTTCCTCATACCTGATCAACCTTGTGCCGAAATACTTGCTCCAGGCCCTGGCAATACTGCTGCCCGGTTCATTATAAACGCTTCTTTCCGGTTTACCTAAATAGTATTCGACCCTAATTTTCCCATCTTCATTTACTTCCCTTATCTTTTCAATCCAGCCAAATCCCTGCAACCGTTTCAGAGAACTATAATAGATATTCTCTGTAATTTTGGCCGCTTTAAGTACCCTCTCTTTCCTGAGGCAGACCTTTTTTTGACCCGGACCGGTAAAACTGTAAAGGGCTGATATCAGACAGATATCAAAGGAATTTAACCTGTCATCTCGGAATATGTAAATAGGAATAAGGGAATATTCTCCGGCAATCTCATCTATAATAACCTTTCTATCATCCAAGATTAACACCTCTAAATAAATAAACTGAACAAACCGGCTTTACTCTTCCCATTATTAATATTAGACATAAATATAGATATTCCTTTTTTTCACTGGAGAAATTTATGCCGGCAACATAGCCCTTTCTATTCGTCAAACTCCAGATTATACAGATCGACCCTGTAACCCTGTTCTTTAAAATTTCTCTATAATATTACTTTATTCCACCGCCTTTGAGAAAGCTTCAGCTAGAGTTTTATCCCGCTCATAGATATCATCACGGAAATTTATCATGCCATCCATGTCTACCCAGGCAGTCCAGTAGACCAGATAAACTGGTACAGGTTCAGGCAAATAGATAGTCTTTTCTTCCCCCTTTTCGATCTCGGCAAGAATATCCTCCCCTGTCCAACCGGGATTATCTTTTAGTAAATACTCCGCCAGTTCTATGGGTTTTTCAATCCGGATACAGCCTGAACTATAGGTCCGAAGGGGGTCGGCAAATAATTGTTGATGTGGGGTATCATGTAGATAGACCTTATATTCATTAGGAAATATAAATTTAAGGCGTCCGAGAGCATTATGTGGTCCAGGATCCTGTTTTAACTTGTATTTAAAGGTTTCGGGGTCAACCCTGTCCCAATCGATCAACTGTGAAGGAATCTCTCTAGCATCATCTCCCCAGTCTTCAAACACCCTGATATTCTGATCAGAAAGATAACCGGAGTCCTTCCGGACTTTCGGTAAGATATCATTTTTAAAGATATTTTCAGGAATCTTCCAGCTGGGATTAATTACCAGATGGGTCATCTCATCACTGAAGACAGGGGTCTGCCGGTCCTGCTTGCCTACAATCACCCTCATCGACAGTACCGGACGCTCCTTTTCTATAACCTTTAATACGAAATCAGGTATATTAACGATAATATATCTCCCGCCGGGTTCCTGGGGAAGCCATCTAAAACGCTCCATGTTTAATTTCAGTTGACAAATTCGTTCCTCCACAGGCACATTCAATGCTTCCAGGGTTCTATCTCCAACAACACCGTCTATTTCCAGCCCGTGTCTAAGCTGAAAGCGTTTTAAGGCATTCTCCAAACTCTGATCAAAAAGATAATCATCATGGCTTATTCTCTCTTCCAGGTCGCCTGAAACCAGCAGTCTCTTTCGCAGCAGGGCAACTCGTTCGCCGTAATCACCTTTTTTTAATTTGGGGCCAGCAGGTATAGCCGGCCAGCCACCCATCTTTGAAATATAACGGTACCAGGCCAGGGCCTCGCGTAAACCTCCATAAGCTGGCTGTAAAGGCAGAAGACTCTGCAGGGATTCTTCGATTCGGTCTTTTGCAAGAGCATCCCGGAGTATATCAACCAGGTCAAAATTCCCGTACTCGGGAAAAAGACTTTTGTGATCAATCCGGCCTCTTAACAGGTGGGTACCGTAAGTAAAATAGGCATCAGTAAGTAATATATCCAGGTCAACCAGTTGGTGATTATCCCTTTTACCATTCTTTATTTCCTCTAAGATGGCCATAATCTCCGTAAGATGATATTCCTGCGGATTAAGCCCCTCACGGTCAGCCTGAATGAGTGCGTTAATCAGTTCAAAAGCATTTGAAGTAAGTAGACCATCTTCACTCCAGACTAGTTGATAGTCCTGTAAATTATAAAAACGTGATAACAGGAAGGGGGCTTTGATCAAACCCTTTTCGACTCTTTTTTTTAATAACGTGCTTAGATTTTTATTGGCACTCACAAGTAAAAGAGAGCTACCGAGGATTATAAAGGCAAGGGTTAAAAGGAAAACCACATAAATCTTGCGCATGATAAAATCCCCTTTTAAGAGTTTAATGCTTTCCTTTTATTAATTTAACCCTAAAACGCCTGTTAAATTCCCTTTTTAAGGGCAGAAAAAACTACCAATTTGGACAATCAAGCAATTGACAGTTCAGCAAAACATTTATTTCCAATGATATGTATTTGTTCCTGAAGGTAATTGCGTAGACATTAAATTTAATATTATAGGAGTCATTAATCTAAGGCAATTTTCATTATATATGATACCGTAATATCTATCAAGGGGAAAGGGCTTCCGGGCAAAAGATAGAAGGCCGGAAAAAATCCGGCCTGATTATCATGAAAATTTATCGTTATCATAATAATTTATTAAAATAGTAATCTTACTCACCGGCCATAATAGCCTTAACGTCATCTTCAACATTACCGATGGGTTTAATGTCAAACTTCTCTACCAGCACCTTCAGTATATTAGGAGAGATAAAGGCTGGCAAGGTTGGTCCGAGACGGATTCCCTTGACTCCAAGATATAGCAGTGCCAGTAGAACCGCTACTGCCTTTTGTTCATACCAGGCAATATCATAAGAAATCGGTAGTTCGTTAATATCCTCTACCCCAAATACTTCAGCCAGTTTCTGAGCAATTACCACCAGGGAATAGGAGTCATTACACTGGCCGGCATCCAGAATCCTGGGTATACCTTCGATATCACCGAGATCCAGTTTATTATAACGGTACTTGGCACAGCCTGCGGTTAAGATAACAGCATCCTCTGGTAGTTCCTCGGCCACTTTCGTATAGTACTCCCGGGTCTTATGTCTGCCATCACACCCAGCCATGACAACAAATCTCTTGATCTTTCCAGCTTTAACTGTTTCAACAACTTTATCAGCCACACTCATAACTGCCTCATGGGCAAATCCGCCGGGAATTGTTCCACTCTCTAATTCTTCCGGTGGAGCACATTTTTTGGCATGTTCGATAATCTCGGAGAAGTCCTTCTGTTCGCCCGGTTTACGGTCCGGAATGTATTTTACCCCGGGGAAACCAACTACACCGGTAGTATATACCCTGTCTTTATAAGAATCCTTTGGTGGTACGAGACAGTTGGTGGTCATTAAAATTGGGCCATTAAATTTCTCAAACTCTTTATCCTGCCGCCACCAGGCATTACCGTAATTACCTACAAAGTGATCATATTTCTTGAAAGCAGGATAGGCATTGGCTGGAAACATTTCACCATGGGTATAGACATCTACTCCTGTTCCCTCTGTCTGCTCCAGTAATTCCTCCAGATCCTTTAAATCATGGCCGCTGATCAGGATACCCGGCCTGTCATTAACCCCGATATTAATCTGGGTAGGCTCGGGGTTGCCGTAAGCACCTGTATTAGCCTTATCAAGTAGAGCCATGGTTTTAACCGCTACTTCACCGCATTTCATCACCAGACCTACCAGATCATCAGCAGTCAAAGATTCATCGGTAGTAGCTGCCAGGCCTTCAACTAAAAAGTCAAACACCTCATCATCTTTTACCTCCAGGATATAAGCATGCTCGGTATAAGCAGCAATCCCTTTCAGGCCGTATGTTAATAATTCCCTTAAGGACCTGATATCCTCATCCTCAGTAGAAAGAATGCTGATCTCTGCCCCTTTTAAATAATATTCCTTAACATCATCACTATACCAGGTGCACATTTCCGGTAATTCCCCGGAAAAATCTTCACCCTTTTCTGCCCTGTATGCCTCCAGAAATCTATTTTTAATTCCTTCTCTGATTACAAAAGCCTCTTTAATTCTCTTTTCAATTCTTTCCGGGTCAAAGTTTACATTAGTTATAGTAGCAAATAAACTCTCTGCAACAAAGGGGCCTATCTCTTCATCACTAATTCCCAGCTCTTTTGCTTTTACAGCATAAACAGAAATTCCCTTCAGCAGGTAAATTAATAAATCCTGCAGGTTAGATACCTCATCTGTCTTACCGCAGACACCTCTGATAGTACATCCTTGATTTTTAGCAGTTTCTTGACATTGATAACAAAACATACTCATCATCCCATACCTCCTTATAACTTTATTTGTTATTATTAATTATAGGGTTTTAAGACAAAACAGGCTATGACATTTATCACAGATCATCAATTTTTCTCTAGTTCCCCAGTTTATTCTGTATAATTAATCTGGACATAGAAGAGTATAATAATGACCATTATTGATGATAATTAATCAGAATTGACTATGAAGGGAGATTAATATGAAAAAATTAAGAACGGGAATTATCGGCATGGGAATGACATTTGAAAGGTTTCACTACCTGGCATATCAGGAGTTAAATTGATATTCCTGTTGCGTCAATTGGCTAAAAAGACAGCTGAATTTGTATAACGTTCTGGCTATTTGTCAAGTAGCCAACCAATTTCTGTCAATCATCCTACCCTTTCCTCTTCAAATATTTATTTGCTGCTACTGGCCGGTTCTTTCAAACCACTCTGCTATAGTTTCTTCCTTAGCATCGATAGGAGTATTATCTGCTAAATCACCTACTAGAATGTTAAGCCTTATTAATTTTATAGATCTATCTTATTCATATATTAATCAAACAAATTTTAGTAAACAATTTCGCTATTAAATCCTCATCATCATTAAATAAAACATTCCGCTTTTCAAATTCCTCTCTTCTATCCTCTTTAAACTCTCTTCTCAGTTCTTCAAACCTGGTGTTGGAGATAATAAAGGAATTTAGGATTATCAACTTATCCCGGGAATCACTTAATTCTTTTTCGATATCTTTTATAGTCTGATGTAACTTAATCTTTGGATGCTCGAGATGGTGTAGGTTCCTTATCCCTTTAGGATCAACAAAGTTGATATATTGTTTCTCATCATCCTTAACCCAGAGAATGAAGTCAGGATAGAAGTTATTAGCCTCAAAGAAACCTACCCCCTTCCCCCTGGTCAGGTTTCTTAAGACAAAGATCTCTTTATCCTTAAGCAGTTCCTTTTCTTTTGCACCTAAAAAATACTCTCTCAGCTTCTCTATAAAATACCTTTCATCTTTATTTAAACCTACTGGTGTTGATTTTATTTGTTTTCCCTGGACCAGTAAGGGCTGGAAAAGATGCCGGTCAAAATAGACATTAGGGATTGCCTCAATCTCTTCCAGTCTTTCATCATAAATCTCATCCTGACGGTCAATCAATTCCTTAATCTCTTTGATTAATTCCTTCTTTCTCTTATCCACTTTCAGCACATAGTCCTGAAAGTTACTATCTTCTTTACTTAGTGGGGTATATTCCAGATGTTTATTTTCATAAGCCAGCCGCCTATTTTTATAGAATTTAGCAATATATTTTTTCAAAATCTTACTGACCGTATCCTCTAGCTTACTAAAATCAGCAAAAATTCTAACAGTGATATCTTCTGGATTACAGTAGAGAGTATATAGCCTATTCTCTAAGATTGACTTTAAAGTTTCTTTTTTCAGTAATAGATTACTGAACTGCCTTTGTTTTTTATAACTAACCATCTCTAAATAAAGCTGATCCCAGTTTAAATAATCCAGATATTTGGTCTTGATTATCTGGGGTTCCTCATCATTAACTACATCATTATCCTTTTTCGAATTAAAACTCATTAACTGCTCCATTTTCGGCCTGAGGTCAAGCTTAACAATTATATCTTTATCTACTTCCAGTTCAATCAGCTTATCTTCTTTAAAATTAACCTGATCATTGACCTTCAGGGTTAAGAGGTCTTTTTTTAGAAATTCCGTATTTCTCTTGACCGGCAGTTTTATCTCTTCATAACCGGCTGTCTCAATTCCCTCTTTCTCCAGGTATTCTCTGAATTTATCCATATAATCTGCTTTAATCCCGAAGATATTTAAGGTCTCCAATAATTCAATATACTCAGGATGTTTCCGCTCGGTAAAAACAGAGCTCCGCTGGAGGGAGTTATTTAATCCCCTTAATCTTACCCCTCTACCGAAAAGCTGGATGATCTGTGAGCCTTCACTCCTACCAATATTTAATAGGCCAATATTGGATACCCGATAACTATTCCAGCCTTCAGTAAACTTACGGGAACCTATTAAAATATTTATCTTGGAATCCCTGTCATTGATCCGGGTAAAAAAGGAATCGGCAAAATTATCTTCTAATAAGTTAATACTTGCCTTTTCTAATCTCTTACTGAGTCTGGAAACATCTCCAATATTGATTAACCCAAAGTAATCGGCAGATCCTTTTATCTTCAGACCGATCTCACCCTGTACATTTTTGATCTCATATAATTCCAGGACATGAGAGAGGCCGGCTGAGGTATTGAAGATTGCTTTAAGGATTCCTGCATAAATCTCCGTACCGTCCTGTTCCTTTCCTTTTAAATAAGGGAATTTATCGGCAAATATATCCCGACCATCTTCATCAATAAAGCCACTTTTGTTATTTAAGATATTATTAATTGTATTAATCATAGCTGCCTTTTCGCTCAGGAATTTATTGAGAAACTGGATAACAAACTCCAGGTCACTGATACTGGCCTTATCATCACTGGTAAGACTACCCGAAGCACTGACAGTGTGACCCACAAAGAGTAACAAAGGATTTTCCAGATTATACGTCCTTATCTTTTCTTCATTTTCCTGATAATATAATTTCTGTTCATAAAAGGATAAAAGATTAGCCAGTAAGAAGTTATCATTATATTCCTTCAACTGGGCCTCTTTAAGGTTTAAGATACTGTAATCCTTACCATAACCGTCTTCATAGAAGTATTTATAGGAATAATCGAAGATTATGGATTTAGAGTACTCTTCCAGGAGATTATTATATAAGCCCTTTATCTTCTCCTGCTGAAGAGTGTCAAGGTTATACTCCTGCATCTTCTCCTCAAGCTGATAGAGGGACATATTGATATAGGTATGGTGTTTATTAACATTAAAAATATCGTCTGCAATCTCTTCCGGGAGACTCAATTCCTTGACCCGGTTATTAACATACTCAGCATCATTCTTCCATTTTTCCGAGCAGTCAACCCGATTACCTACAGCTTGACCAAAGGTAGCACTGTACTCAAAAATAAAACCATCCCGGGCCAGAAGTTCCCGGTTCTCCTTCCAGACATCACCACCACTACCTTTATGGCCTTCATCGACTAAGACCAGGTTATGACCTTCCAACCAGCTGATTTCAATACTATCCCCTTCACCCTCTTTGGTTTCCACCAGTTTGGTAATTTCAATTATATAGACCTTATCTTCTTTAAATAAACCTCCCTGGACATTTAGGAGGTAATCAGCTTCTATGTTGCTTTTTTTAAATTCCTCCAGATGCTGCTTACTTAAGCCACTATTAGGGGTTACCAGGATAACATTATCCAGTTCCCGGTCACTATATCTGAGATACTGCAGGTAATTGATATGCATAATCAGGGTTTTGCCTGATCCGGTCGCCATATAGTAGGCTAACTTATGTAAATCCTTCTCTGTAAAATGGGAATAACGTTCTTTTGCCTTTTTAATCTGCTGGTTTTCCTCATTGACAAACCGATTCAATTCTGCCAGGAATTTTTTTCTTTGCTTAAAATACCTATCAAGGAATATCTCCGTAAAAAGAACTGCTAGATACTGAAAATACTTAAGAACAATCGGATTATCCCTTTTTAGGTTAATATGGTCAAGGTATTCTTTAATGTTACGATCATAATCCTCCAATTTATTGAATAACTCTTTATCAAGCTCAAGGTTTGAGGATAACAAACTCTCCAGGAAATAGCTCTTTCCTTCCTCATTAAAACCCTCTCTGGCATTTAGTAGCACATCACGTAAGTTTTGCTCAAATAATTGCGGGTTATCTGCTGCAGCCAATTTTTTTACACCGAAGAGGGATAAAATATATTTATTGAGAATTAAACGGTCCTGTAACTTCATTAAGTAACACCTCTTATAACTCCAGATCAATATCCACTTTATCTGGATCTACTTTAACTGTAAATTTTAATTCATCACTCTTTATCATATTACCCATCTGATTTTCAAGAAATTTAAAATACCCGTTTATACCCCATTCGTTATTCCATAATTCTACTGATTCTTTAATTCTTATTAAACACATAACAGGATTTGTAAAAAATTCTTCCAGTGTTGTTTTATCAGTTAAATCGAAGTCTTCACCTAAAACAGCCTTCAACTCTTCATTAAAAAAGGGGTCACAACATGTCTGTAATGCTTCTAAATACGCCTTGTTGGCATCATCCAGTTGCCTGGAAAAATCATATTCAATATCATTTAGATATCCATCAATTTTCAATAAAAAAATATTAATCGCTTCAATAACCTTTCTACTATTATAGTTTGGATATTTTCGATGAATTTTTAAAAGATTAGACTCCATTGTAAAAAGTTCAAGGCTGTAAATAGCCTCTTCTCCCTTTTTTATTTTCCCGAATTTCTTACTCATTTTATCTGCTATTTTTTCCATTTTATAATTATTTACCCTGAGCTGTTTCATCATTACCACTTCCTTAGATCTTTATTTTCTTCTGCAGGACCGGTATACCCACATACTCCCATCCGCGGAGAATTAACACAGCTTTTTAAATGTCTTGTCATTCCTCTTTTTGCATATTCATTGCCACAACAAAAACATTTCCCTTTATAAACTTTTGCCATCTTTACATCTCCTCCTCTAATAGTCTGAACTAAAACCAGACATTAACTTATTTATAACAAGCCTGCCCTTATGGTTAATATCTAATTGTAAAAATCACTTAATCTTACGTAATTCCCTATTAACTTCATTACGGTAGAAATATTCAGGATCAAATTTCCTTCCACCAGTATCCTTTTCCGCCCAGATCAGCATATTCTCATAATCCGGATGATTACTATCACTTATGATCCTGATAAATTCTTCATAACCTCCGACACCTCCAACATCCTCAGGCGGCCGGTGCCGCTCACCATCTAAACAGACAGGATAACTATATTCATCTTCAGCCTTTAACACTTTTTCAACAACAACTTCATGAATCCAATCATCTCCAAGATCATAAGTATAGGTAAATTTTGCACCTTCAGTCATATATGCGTCTATTTTTGTACTTCTGGGATTCTTCTCCGGCTTGCCATATAGTTCACCCGATGCAAATTCATCTGATGGTAATGTAACTACAAAGTCCTGAAATTCAAAATTATATAAATGATAGTTTTGCCAACCAAAGGAAGCCTGAATATACTTATGCAACCTTGCAAATGTGATATCGGAAGGAATAACTATTCTCCTCCAGATTGGCGGTTCTATTCCTTGAATTGTAATTTTTATTTGATACACTTTCTCCATTGATACTCTCTCCTTCTCTATAATAAGTTTCGTCAGATTCACCACTAGAAAAAGTCCCTGATTTCCCTGCTGCATAGTCCTTAATAGAAGTTTTACTGGCTCACATGGCTTTTTTAATGAACCAGTACTATTATTTGTTCTACGCAAACAATAGCTTAGAAAACTGCTCTTCAATTAATAAAGAACCAGGGAGATAATTATCTCCATTAAGATAGATCAGATCATAGACTTTATCTCCAATTATTTCTGTTTCAACAAATTCCTTGTCTTTTTTCAAATCTAAGCCCTCTATATTCCTCCAGACAATCAATATTTTCTGGTTATTTTTCTTACCTGTTACGACTTTATATCTCCTACCCTGATCAGTAAAGATCCTGATTTGTTGAACATCTAAACCGATTAGATAATTAAAGGTCTCAACCAGATTTACTTTTTTCTTGATCTTCTCCTTATCCATAGTTATTTCCAGACAGTAATTAAAGGGATCTGTGAATTTATCGATATCTAACAGGGATTTGCTGGTTTCATAATCAAGCATATATTTAATAAGGTAATCGGGAAACTGGTCATTTAAACTTAATTGTGCCCTTTCCTGCTCAAATTTTATATTATCCAGGGTGTCTTCATATTGTTCAAGACTCTGGTATTTGAAGATGTGGCTATATCCTTCCTGGGATTGTGGTTGTCCATCTTTCCAGGCAGAGGAATACATAATCCTTTTCAAACGAGGAAGCATAGTTGTATAGAAATAATCCCCTAATTCAACCTGGATATATTTACGGTTTCCTTCATCCTCTTTATTTAATTCCAGAGCAGCCTGGCCGGTAGTTCCTGAACCGGCGAAAAAGTCCATTACTATATCATTCTGAATAGAACCAAGCTGTAAGATTCTTTTAATCAAACGCACTGTTTTGGGAGTATCAAAAATATTATCATCTTCATTCAATAGTGATTTTAACTCTTGTTTTGCCTCCTGATTATGACCTACTTCATTATGTGTCCAGATTGTTAATGGAGTTACGCCATCTTTTACTTCAGAAAGAAACCTTTTTAATCTAGGGACATTATTACCATCTTCACCAAACCAGATCCGGTTATCTTCTACTAACTCCTCAAATTTTTCTTCAGTTACCCGCCAACAAGTACCAGCAGGTGGTTTTACTTTTCTCCCGGAAGGTGTGGTAATCTCATAATCAGTATCTGGATTATAAGTTTTTACAGATAAATCACCAGAAGTCCAGGGACCACGCGGATCATTATCAGGATTTTTATAGCGACTATTCTGTTTTTCAGTCCTCGGCAGAAGATTAATAACCCAGTTTTCTTTATTTTTAGCATAACAGACTATAAAATCATGGTTATCTGAAAACCAGCGGGCATCATTCTGTGGTGAGAATTTTTTCTGCCAGATAATATTTGAAACAAAATTGTTATCCCCAAATATCTGATCACAGAGTTTCTTAAAATTAGAATGTTCATTATCATCGATACTGACAAAGATAACACCATCATCAGCCAACAGTTCGGCAGCAAGAGCAAGCCTATTTTCCATCATAGTTAACCAGCTGGAATGCTGGTAATTATCCTTATAGATAAAGTCATCACCCCCGGTATTATAGGGAGGATCGATATAGATACATTTCACCTTACCCCTATATTTTTCTAACAAAAGATTAAGAGCCTGGAAGTTCTCACTGTTTATCAATAAGCCTTCTATCTCTTCATCCAGGTTATCAAAGGCAGCTAAAAGCTCATCCTTAAATTTCTCATCAAAGTATTTTGTATCTATAACCAGATTTTTTAAACCTTTTCCATCAAAAAGATCAGGCTTTTCTATAAATAAATCTTCCTTGCTTGCTATTTTCTCCCCATATAATTCTTCCCACTCTTTTAACTGTTCATGATTATTTAAGACTTCATTAAAGACCTTATCCCGGATCTTTTCCGGTACCCTATCTAAGGTTAAACAATATTCATCCTGTAAAACAAACTTCTTCTTTTCGAAGAGTTTCTTCTGGTAGTTCTCTATCTGAGCCAGGAACTCTATTATCTTCTGGCAAATAGCTTTAACAACCTTTATCCTGGTCAGATATGCCTTAAAGTCATTTTCGGTTGCCGTTCCGATAGAATCGATATCCATGATCTCATTTTTTATGTAGAAGTCTAATTCCCTTTCCAGAAAGCCCTTTAAGTCTTTATGGATAAAGTAATCAGATTTATTCTTTTTAGTGTATTTATAAAGATGTTTGGCCAGGATTGATTTAGCTTTATTATCTTCATCAATTAACCAGTACAGTTCCTGTAATAATTTTGTATCTGCTTTAATAATATCAGCAATCTCTTTTTCGATATACTCCCTAATATCTGCCTGGGTATTTTGAGTCTTATAATTCTTCTTTTCCTCAGCGGTTAGATTACGGTATTCAAAATAGATAGTGAGTATTTTCGCTTCCGGATCATAAACAAAAAAATCCTTTTCCTTAAGGAGAAAATATCTGTCTTCATCAGCCTTATTATTATTCTTTTCCACCTGGGCCTGTTTAATCTCAAAATTTACCTGAAAATTATTCTGTTTAAAGGTGTAATGATTGAATTCCTCACTGGTTTTGATATAGTACTGGTCATTATTAGCCCAATGTAAGTATACCTCTTCCCCATTATAGGGAATAGCATATTTATACTGTTTTGAATATCTCCTCTTAGAAAGGAAGTCACCATTATCATAATAGCGTTTAAAAAAGGTATAGATATCATTATAGATTTCTGATTCCAGGTTTTCTCCCACCTGATATTGAGCCATCTTTTCCTGAATTTCCTGGTATTTAGCAGTTTGTTTATAGTCTACACCTAAGCTTTCTGCATTTTCTTTTACCCTCTCCAGTTCCTGTTCTAAACTTTCTTTGCCTTCATCTTCAATAAGAACTATTTCTTCTTCAATAAAATTAATTAAATCTTTATTTATAAACTCTTTTATTTCCTGGTGTTTTTGATTCATGATTCGATAGATGCCAAAATCGAGATCAGCATTATCGAATTGAAAGAGCTCTTTTAGTAGGTTTTGTAACCTGACCCTATTATCCATTATTTTTTTGCCTCCCCATTTTTACAAGAAATTAATCATACTATATATATTTTTAGCAAATAAAACAAATTAGCGTCGCCATAATATTTAATAATGTAAATTTGTTAATGTCAGGAATTATGTTATCTACTATATAACATAATTCCTTAAACATCAAAAAAATCCTGCTTTTTAAGCAGGAAATATGAATGTAAACTTTAGATTATTAGCATTTCTAACAATTCCTTAGTCCTCTTTTTACTCATTCTTCTTATTAAAATATATTTTTAAATTTTTAGTTTGGCATATCTTTCTCCTCCGCTCAATTAATCTTTTTACTAAATATAACCGCATAATGATATTTTCCAACCTCAACAACCCTCTCTTTCTTAAACCCGTGCCAACTGACAATCTTCTCAACTTCTTCTGGCGACATCCGGATGGATAACGGTGGGCCGGATGGACCATCGATCTTCTTAAAGTCCACAACAGCGAGATCACCGTTAGGTTTCATTACCCTGGAGATTTCTTTCAATGTACTTTCAACTTCTTTGTTTATAACAAGCCCATGTAATACATTAGCCACCAGGCATATATCAATAATCTCATTTCCTAAAGGTATCTTTTTAGTGATATCACCAGTAATTGCCTTGATATTGGTGATATTTCTCTCATCAATTTCTTTCTTCAAATTGACTATTGCTTCATTGTTGATATCAATGGCGTATACTTTTCCGCTGTCTCCAACTACTTCCGAAGCAACAATAGAGAAATACCCTTCTCCACATCCAGCATCCAGAAAGATATCACCAGGTTTGAGTCCAATCTCTCTAATAACCTTTTCAGGATCAAGAAGACTCCTACTTGACCTACCAAAGTGACGATGTTTTTCAAATTTATTGTTGTTCATTTTTGTTTATCTTCTTTCATTTATGAATATTTTACAGACCTTTAAAAAATTTTTTCTGATAGTTACCCGTAATTCACGTTTTCACATAACGGAGTGCCCGTATCCCCGAAGTATCCCGAAAGGACATTTGGATATCTGCTGGAAACTCAACAGATAGGCGCCGTTCGACAGCCAGCCAAACAAGCCCCGTGCCCTTGAGAACACGGACACTTCAATAGGCCGCCGAATGGCGGCCTATCGTTCTGCGGGTATGCGAAACCCTGAGCGGAGCGAAGGGTTTGGGTAAGCGTAAGCGAACTGCATACCCGCTGTTAGACGACATTGCTACTTTTAATAATTCTCACTCAGCAGTTCGAAATATGCTCTTGGATGTGCACAGGCTGGACACTTTTCAGGTGCTTCAGTACCCTCATGGATATATCCGCAGTTCCTGCATTTCCATCTTACGACTTTCTCTCGTTTAAAAACTATACCCTTTTCAATGTTCTTAAGTAAAGCCAAAAATCTTTTCTCATGCTGCTTTTCCGCAACTGCTATTGCTCTGAACACCGCTGCGATTTCTGAAAAACCTTCTTCTTCAGCTATGCGTGCGAATTCAGGGTACATCTTTGTATGCTCATGGTTCTCACCTGCAGCAGCAGCCCTAAGATTTTCTTCTGTATTTCCAATAACTCCCGCGGGAAAACTTGCAGTAATCTCAACCTCTCCACCCTTAAGGAATTTAAACAGTCTTTTTGCGTGTTCCTTCTCGTTCTCCGCTGTTTCCAGAAAAATTGCAGCTATCTGCTCATAGCCTTCTTTCTTTGCCTGAGAAACAAAGTAAGTATAGCGATTTCTTGCCTGCGATTCCCCTGCAAATGCTGTTAAAAGATTCTTTTCAGTCCTACTTCCTTTTATGTTTTTCATTTTTACACCTCCGTTTATTTTTTCACCCATAAACCATGGATATTACACATTTCTCTTGCCGATACTTCGCTGCCTTCTGGCACTTCAAATATCGCTTCAGGTGCATCCCCTGGATTTAAGTGCTTTCTATAAATTACTCCATCTACGATAAGTTCTATCCACTCAATATAATGTTTCTCTTCCATTGGGTGCAAGGCATTTTCTCCAATTCTAACTATATACTTATTACCTTCTCTTTTTAGAAATGGAACATGCTTCTCTGTTGATGTATCTGCTGTCTTCTCCTCAAGAAACTTCATAGGCTGACCACAACATACAAGTTCTCCTGCACCCTCGTGGAGCACCTCAACAATATTCCCACAGACCTCACATTTATACACTTGCATTCTCTTTGTCATCTTTACACCTCCTTTTTATTTCCTTCTTTAATATATGTTGGTGCTGTTTTGGGTGATTTGCCTCTTTTGATTTCATGATAGTATGCATAAGTCATTGGTTCACCATCTGCCATTACTTCAGCATCAATTACCTTTCCAATAAAGATAGTGTGTGTTCTACTATCACTCATATCGATAACTTCGGTTTCTAAGTAGGCTATAGAATGCCCTAAAACTACAGGAGCACCAGTCACACCTAATTTATAATTGATATCTCCGAATTTATTTCAAATTTCTCAGAATGTGCCTGTCAAGAATTGTCTTGTTTTCTCCCATCCCAATATTTCTCAAAAAGTGGCCTGCTTCCTTATATCCCATTCCGCTTATTTCCCCAACCAACCACTCCCTTGTTTCTTTGGCATCTTTGAATCTGGTTATCATGGCTTTACTGCTGAATAAATTAATATCCAGAAAAATTTATCTATTAACCAGCCAAACATAAAAAATTATCCTATTTGATATATAATTCGACATTAAAATATTAAATTCCTCCAAATTTATAAAAAAATATACCTTAATATTTAATTTCATAGGAAGAGCAGAACCCTTCTGCTCTTCCTCGGTTTGGGTGAGATAATTAGTCTTTTAAAGAGTATTGATGATAAACTAAATAACTAATAGAACCTTAAAAAAGAGGGGTAGGTGATCTTTAACCACCTGCCCCTTTAAGTTTTTCTTTATTACTTTACAACCTCATACCCTTTATTCAGCCATCCGTAGGGTTTGTTTGAAGGCGTACCTATACCGCCATTTAACGAAACGGCATCATAACCCAGCATCCTCAAACCGGCAACTGTCTGTCCGGCGGTCTGACCTGTATAGCAGTAAACAACTATTTTTTTATCTTCGGGTAATGACCCGAAACTCTCCTGCATTCCCTTTCCCCAGGGAATATTAACAGCCCCGGGTATATGTCCTTCAGCAAAATGCTTGGCCTGTCTGATGGAAAGAATATATATACTTTCATCTTCGGCCTCAACCAGCATGTTGAGGACATCCTCGCTAATCTTGTAGTTTTTAAACATTGTATCCTTAACATCAGCCAACCCTGCATAGTATTCCTCGATAGCGTCTCTGATCTCAGGATCAATCTCAGCAGGGGTAACGTCGCTAAAGTCATTAGCCTTAGTTTCAACGATATCTTCATAACCCGGTACTCTGGTTATTCCCAGATTCCAACCGAACCTGACGGATTTTGCCTCAAATCCAGCAAAGTTTAAGAGAGCCACAGTCTGGTTAGCCGTTTGAGCGGTATAGCAGTATACATAGATAGTCCGGTCAGCCGGCAATTTATCCAGACACTCAGGAAAAGCTGGACCCCAGGGAACATTAATAGCACCTTTAATATGCCCTTCATTATAGACATCCGGCTGCCTGATATCCAGAATAAAGAGATCCTCCCCGGCCTTTACCTTCTCTACAAAGAGATCCTGTTTAATCATACTGTTATCTGCCGGCAGATTGGCAAAATAGTTCATTACTGTTTCCTCAACCACATCAGAAACAGCCCCGGCTACTCCACCAATGAGACCCACACAAATAATCAACGCCAATATCAGTGGTAAACATTTAATCTTCATTTTAACCCTCCTAAAATGACAAATATTTATAAAAAACCAGCCTGAAAAAAACAAACTTATACCTAACATACTATTTCATCCAGGTACTTATGAAGCATCCTGAAAGTTTGCTTCAACCTTATTCTTGCTTGGTAGCTGTACAGGCAAGGACGTATCTGAGGACCATTCGATCCAAGCCCCATCATATAACTTTAGTTTTCTGTAGCCTGCATTATGTAAAGCAAGAAAAGTCTGGGCTGCCCTGATCGAGGTTTTACAGAACATTATTACCGTCTTATCAGGATCGATTCCGGCTTCCCGATAAATGATATGAATGTCCTGAATAGATCTATAGGTTCCATCCTTATAGTTATTATTATGAAAATCTATAAGAATTGAACTGGGAATTGTCCCATTATCATATTCAGCCTGAGATCGGGTATCGAGGAGCACAACATTCTCATCAGGATCATCAACTTGTTTTTTCACATCTTCAAGTGTTGCAATCAACTCAGTATTTTTATCCCCGGCAGTATACTTTACAGGAGTAACTTCCGGAACCTCGGTAACCTGTTGAGCACCAGCCTGCAGAAGGGCCTGCAGTCCACCGCTGACCACCTTCATTTTTTCGTGTCCGTAGACCTTTAGAGTCCACCAGAGCCTGGCAGAATCCATATTGCTATTATTGTCATAGATAACTACCATGGTGTCATTTGTTATACCGCTTTTGCCCAGAACTTTTTCTATCTTCTCCTTGGGAACCAGCATATTGGGGAAGGGTCCCAGAACAACGATATCCCCACGACTGATATTGATAGCACCCTTTAGATGTCCTTTTTTGTAATCACTGGATTTTTGAGCATCTACCAGAACAACCCCATCCTCATTTAGTAATTCCATCGCCTTTTCAGCACTGATAATATCCTGTCCCTGTTCACCTGCTGTCTTAGTTGTGGTCACACATCCTGTAGATAAAACCATCAATAATAAAACCAGGGAAATTACAAGTAACTTTGATATTGTTTTCACTTTTTCACCCCCATTTCTTTTATTGTTTTGAATAAAATATTAATTATATAAGCAATCCACAACTATATTATACTTCACTTTACACTGCTCTGGGTATAAATATTTTGAATAGTACATTTGATTATTAAATAAGAGTTTTATAAAATTGAAACTGTCAGGGATGTTATAATAGGAGGGGGGAGGATTAAAATTGCTTTCAACCTACCGGAAAAGAGCAATCTATGTTATTTTAATAACATATTTTATTGCTAATCTCTTTTTTTTAACCAATTACCCCTTTATCCATTCAGATGAGTCCTGGCTAAGTGGTTTATCCAGAAATATGCTGGAAAAAAGGGATCTTTCTGTTACCGAGACCTTTTTCGATCTCTATCCCAGAAATCCTCATGCCATAAAAACCATCTTCCACCTGATCCAAATACTCTTTATTAAAGGATTAGGGTATAGCATCTTCACTGTCAGGTTAATCTCCTTAATCACAGGAACAATCAGCTTATATCTCTTTTATAAACTTAGTCTTTTACTCTTCAAGTCAAAAAAGCTCTCCCTGCTGGCAGCAGTTCTTCTGGGCCTGGATATTCAATATATTTATGCTTCTCATTTTGCCAGACAGGAAATCATTCTGGTATTTATCTTAATCTTAGGACTATATTTCTTTTATAACAAATTGACCTTCGGCTATAATCATAAACAAGGAAAAGGTAGGATTTCTCCACATATAACCCTTGGAGTAATTATCGGCCTAGGTGCAGGAATCCATCCCAACAGTTTTATCATCGCCCTCCCCTATATTTTTATTTATCTTTACCACCTACTAGCAACTAAAAAGATTAAAGTAAGGTCTTTTCTGGCATTCAGTTTAACCCTGGTGGTTTTTGCGTTCTTCTTTATTATCTTAAGTCTCTCCTTCGACCCGGATTTCCTGCAGCATTACTCTCAGTACGGTAAAAAGCTGGGGGTTCTCAATCCCCTATCAGCAAAAATGAAACAGCTGGTTTACTTCTATTTAAAGCTCTTCTATGGGGTTAGCGGAACCTACTACACCCCGAATATAAGGTTTCAATTTTTTCTCTTTGGAGCTGTCCTGTTCCTTTCTTTAGGCAGGGTTATCCTGGTCAAAAAAGAAAATAATCGAGAGTTATCTCTTGCATTACTCCTCTCGATTCTGGCAATTAACACTGGCTATATCTTAATCGGCAGATATAACCAGACAAGTATCATCTTTTTATTCCCGCTTTTTTATCTTTTAACCATCGATCTGATAACAAATTGGCCTTCAGCCATAAATTACAGGATAAATTCGTTAATAGCAAGGAAGATTAAAGGTATCCTCTTTACCGGATTAATCTTAACCCTTGCCGTTAACACGGTTTTAAATCTTTATACAAGTTCTTACGATAACTATGACGATTACCTGAAGGATATAGCAACGGTAGTGAGCCGGGATGCTGAGGTTCTAGCCAACTTAAACTGTGAGTATTATTTTGCCAATGGTAAATTACATGATTACAGAAATCTGGGGGAATTAAAGAAACACGGTTTATCTTTTAGGGAGTATATTATCCGAAATAAGATCGAGTATATTATCTACCCGGAAGAGATGGATTTTATCTATAATACAAGGCCGGTCTGGAACGTATTATATGGCAATCTAGCCTATTATTATCAAGAGATGCAGGACTTTTTCCAGAATAACTGTCTCCTCATCCATGAATTCGAAAATGAAACATATGGCATGAGGATAGCACGTTATATCGGAAAGAAGAACTGGAAGATAAAGATTTATAAGGTAGTTAGTTACTAGCTACATTTCTTTGTAGAATTAGAGCAATCCATAGATCTCCTTATACATCTCCGTAAAATCCCTGCTCAATTGGTCCCGGGGCCTGGTTAGTTTATTCTCCATTACTTTTTTTACCCGGCCCGGGGAGCTACCCATAACAACAATCCGGTCAGAAAGCAGGAGTGCTTCTCTAATATCATGAGTAACAAAAATAATAGTACTCTCTGATTCCTGCCAGATCTTCAAGAGCATCTCCTGCAGGGTACTCCTGGTCTGACCGTCCAGGCTGGCAAAGGGTTCATCCATCAGCATTATTTCAGGGCTGGTAGCTAATGCCCGGGCCAGGGCAGCCCTCTGTTTCATTCCCCCTGATAACTGATGGGGGTAAAAATGCAAAAACTCATCTAACTGTACCCTTGCTAGATATCTGCGGGCGATCTCCTCCCTCTCTTTCCTCGAGCTACCGACTTTTTTTAATTTTAAGGGAAAAACCACATTCTGTAGGACCGTTTTCCAGGGGAACAGCTGGTTAAAGTCCTGAAAGACCATAATCCGGTCAGCATCAGGACCGGACAAAGGTTTCCCTTTTAAAGAAATACTGCCTGAATCGGGCTTAAGAAAACCGGCAATTAATCTCAAAAGGGTAGATTTACCGCAGCCGGAAGGGCCCAGTACTGATAAAAGCTCTCCCTTTTTTACGCTCATATTCATCCTCTGTAGAACCAGCAACTTATTTTTGCCTGTTACAAATGATCTGGACAGGTCTTTAATCTCCAGAAGATTCATATCTGCATTCCCCATCTTTTAACCGTAATATCCTCCACTTTATTAAATAAAAGATCCTCCACCAGGACCCCGATTATAACAATAACGATTAAGCCGGCAAATACCCCGGGGATATCAAAGAAAACCCGTTTCTTGAAGATATACCAGCCCAGTCCACCGATACCACCTGCTGCACCAAAGAGCATCTCGGCACTTATTAAGGCCCGCCAGGCTCTTGCCCAGCCGATCTTTATACCAGCTAAAAAATAAGGCAGAGATGCCGGGGTCATAATATACCACATGATCTTCAGGGAGTTTAATCCGTAATTCTCTCCCACCAGCCTGTAGATCTCGGGGATTGCTCTAAATCCGGTTAATAAATTAAGCACTAGCGGCCAGAGCACCGAATGAACGATTATAAAGATAATTGCTTTGGTTCCGGCGCCAAACCAGATTAAAACCAGAGGCATCAGGGCGATTCCCGGCAGGGGATGGGCGATAGCCAGTAGGGTTTCCACCATTCCCGCAAAGGTTTTTGAACTAATTGCTAACAGGGATAAGATCAGAGCTATAATCAGACTAATAATTAGACCCCTTAAAATTAGAGAAAGGGAGATGATTGTCTGCCTTATTAATTCTCCATTTAGAAGGGAAAGATAGAATGACTTTAAAACCGTCTCCGGCGAAGGAAAGATTAGAGGTGAAAAAAGGCCGCTTAAAGAGATTGCCTTCCATATTCCTGCAATCACTAAAATCCAGAAAAGGCGCTGAAAGTAATTATTTTTCATCTTTAACATCTTCCCAGATTACCTCTTCCCGGCTGGCATAGATTTTGGAGATATAGTTGTTCTTCTTTAAAAAGTGAGCAAACTCATCGAGCCCCTTGATTACTGGAGTATATTTCATCCCGGGCCAGGTAATATATTTTAAGACTTCTTCCTCCGGCAGATTATATTCTGTTGCCAGGATAGCTGCAGCTTCTTCAGGATGGTCATTAATAAAATCTATCGCCTCTCTTAAAGAGCTAACAAAGGCTTTATAAACCCGGGGGTTGTTATCATAAAACTTCTCGGTAGCAGCCCCGACGATAAAGGTAAACTCCTTCCCCATGGCCTCTTTCCCGCTTAAAATCTGATGCATCTTCCCATCTTTAAGTTCCTTAAAAATATATGGTGGGGAGGTAAAATGAGCGGTAATCTCCTTTCGGGAAAGCAGGGCATTCATCCCATCAGGATGGGCCATTGTTACCAGAAGGTCATCTAACTTACGAGGGTTAGAGAACTCCCTTTCACAGGCCATGGAAAGCAGAATATGCTGGATGCTCCCGGGCTGGGGGAGGGCAATCCTGTCTTCCGGGGAAAAATCCCTGATGGATTTAATGTCATCCCTATAAGTTACCAGCCCCAGAGGACTGATAGAAAGCCCGCTGATAATCTTCCACTTCATCCCCTTATCCCAGGCGATTAAAAAGGGAGGTATGGCCATAAACCCTATATCCAGCTTACCGGCCAGCATCGCCTCTCTGATAGCGGCAGTATTACCCAGTTGTTCCCAGTTAACCTCTATTCCGGGAAGGTTTTTTTCCAGAAAACCTTTTGCTTTCATTATCTGCAGAGGTGCGTAGGCCAGACCATATTGTTCAGCTATCGAGATTCTATTTTCAACTTCCTTTTTGCAACCGCTAAGCAGTAGTATAAAGAGAATGCTTATTAGTATTATTGCTGAATATTTCCTCATCTCGTTCACCTCTCTAGTTACTTTATCTATTATAAAGGGTATCCTCCCCTTGTTATGAACTACATCGGGAATAAATTACCGGGGATTTTGTCCCAGTCTTTCTAATTACCAGATTATTTCCTTCTTCATCAAAAATCTTCAGCCGGGCAAAGACCCGGTTCAGGTTTTTAGCTAGATGCTCCCTGTCTTTACCCCCAACAAGTATATATCCGGCCCGCTGGGTAGCATTTTTAATCTCTCCGATCTCATCCCCTATTTTAAAATTAAATCCTGCCTCAATTACCCCAGGCAGCCTCTTTAAACTATTCAGGTCTGTCAATCTTTTGATTTTGCCGGGCCAGGCAAAAAATAGCTGGGCCGAAAACCATTTATTATTATTAGTAAGGTCATATTCCTTAAGGGGAGCCGGATCTATTTCCAGACCCAGGGCTGCATCGATCATCATCTCCAGAATATCCACCCCGGTTAAATGGGGAATAAATACATCCTCATAGGCCCCACCGATCCGGCAGGCAACCTCATTAATCCTGATCCCTTCATCTCCAACCAGCATTTGAATATAGATGGGCCCGTTCCGGATATTAAACCCTTTAACTATTTTCGCCGATATCTCCCGGATCTCCTGGAAATACCTTTTTAAATAGCGAGAGGGAAAATTATGAGCGCTGCAGATACCGATATGGGGACCGTTCTCAAAGGTCACCCTGTCGGTAACGGTAAGCAGATAAACCCTGCCCTCTTTAACCCAGCCACTAACCGTTATTTCATCACTCTCATAATACTCTTCTACCAGTATCTCCTCTTCCCGGGAGAAACTTAAGACATCAGTAAAATGCTCCCTGATCTCCCTAATAGAACCCAGTCTATAAACCCCCCGCTGCCCCTGGCTATCCAGGGGTTTTACTACCACCGGAAAGTTCATTCCATCCAGCTTACTGTCAGAAAAATCCTTCTTTAAAAACCTAAAATTAACGGTGGGAATTCCCTCTGCTTTAAACCTATTCTTCATAATCCTTTTATTTGTGACCGCTTTTGCGGTGGTTAGATCAATTAAAGAAGGCAGTCCCAGCTCTGCTGCCACTTTAGCAGCTGTATAAACAGGCTGATCAGTCCCGGTAGTCATTACTCCATCGACAGCATACTTTTTAGCAACCTCAATATTTCCTTCTACATCAAATGTGCTGGTAAGCTCTCCAAAATCTGAAAGTTCCTTGCCCGGGGCATCGGGGTAATAGTCGGAAACGATGACAGTATGGCCCTTCTCTTTAGCCCGTCTGATGGCGTTAAGCTGGCAGCTTCCCCCGCCCAGGATTAATAGTTTCATCTTTTCGCTCCTTTAAAGCCTGATATCTTTAATCTCGTACTGAGGTCTAGATGAAGTAAATACTTTTAGTAATGATGATTTTGAGTAATAGATATAGAGTTTCAAAAACAGAGTAAGAAGTTTAAAAAAATGGTAGTTAGATTTGCCGTATTTTCTGCTATCATGTTCAACAATAACATTACCAACATTATCAGTATATTTAAAAATGATTGCCGAAATATAGACAAAGGAGGTTTTCTCGCTAATAATCTTCTCTAACAGGTTCCTTTTAAAGGCCCGGAAACTACTGATTTTGATTCCCTCCAGTTTGTCCGTTATCCGGTTAAATAGGTGGTTGGTAAGTTTTGAACCGATTCTTCTGTATAAGGAGTGCTGTTTTACCGTCGGAATGCCAAAAACAGCATCATAACCCTTATCCAGGGTTAAAAGGAGCTTTTCAATCTCTTCCGGTAGATGCTGCAGATCATCATCAAGAGTAATAATATATTCCCCGGTCGCATAATGAAAACCACATAATAAAGCATTCTGCTGGCCGAAGTTACCGGCAAGGCTAATTGCCTTAACCCTCCGGTCTTTAGAGCGCAGTTGGAGAATCTTTTTAAAACTATCATCCCTGCTGCCGTCATCTACCATGATTATTTCGTATCTCTGGCAGATTCTCTTTAAAATGTGAAGAAGCCTTTCATATAACTCCTCCAGAGAATCACTACTGTTATAGACTGGAATAACTACTGATATGCTCGGCCACATTTTAAAGCTCCTTAAATATTTCCCTCAATTTAGCAACCACATACTCCATTTCCTCTTTTTTCATTCCAGTATAAAGCGGTAACCTCATAAGACAGTTGCTAACCTTCTCTGTAATCGGAAGGTCTCCGGCCTTATAACCAAGTCTCCTCCCCATGGTTGAGCTATGCAGGGGTATATAATGAATAACTGCCGAGATCCCACTTCTCTGCAGCTTAAAAATAACAGCATCTCTGATCTTCTCGCTTTCGAAAAGGAGATAAAATAGATGGTAATTAGAATCACAATCCCCGGGTACAGTGGTTATCCCTCTAATTAAACCCGAATCGAGATAGTTTTTCAACTGTTCAGTATAGTAATCATGGATTATCCTCCTACGGGATTTTATCTCTTCCAGCTGATTTAACTGAGCATATAAAAAAGCCATTAAGAGATCAGAGGGGAGATAACTCGAACCCTGTTCAACCCAGGAATATTTTTCAACCTCCCCCCTAAGAAATTGAGCTTTATTCGTTCCTTTTTCCCGGATAATCTCTGCTTTTTTAATAATAATGGGATTGCTACTGTTAATCGCTATTGCCCCACCCTCACCAGAAATATAATTTTTCGTCCCGTGAAAACTATAGCAGCCAATATCTCCCCAGGTTCCCAGATATCTATCCTTATATCTGGCATTAACCGCCTGGGCAGCATCTTCTATCACCATCAGCCCGTGCATTTTTGCCAGCTCCATAATCCTGTCCATTTCACAACCTATACCTGCATAGTGGACGGGAATAATTACCCTGGTTTTTCCGGTAATCTTCCTCTCTATATCTAAGGGGTCGATGTTAAGAGTGTCTTCTTTTATCTCGGCAAATACCGGTCTGGCCCCCTGTTTCATTACTGCATTGGCGGTGGAGGGAAAGGTAAATGAGGGCATTATAACTTCATCTCCCGGTTTCAGGTCGGCCAGCTGAGCGGCCATTTCCAGGGCATGGGTTCCAGAGGTAGTCATTAAGACCTTATTAATCCCAAACTTTTTCTCCAGAAGAGAACTTACTTGCCTGGTATAAAAGCCATCACCGGTTAGCTCTCTTCTTGCCAGGGCATCTTTTATGTATTCCATCTCTTCGCCGGTGTAAAATACTTGATTAAATGGTACCTTCATTGCTATACCTCTTTCTGTTAACAGCAGACATTGTTCCCCAGATTCTTAAACCCCTCGATAAACTCCCTGACCGGATTGCTCAGGTCAGTATCTGCCTTATTGATAAGATAGATACTGTAATCAAGGCTGATATCTGGAATTTTTACAGTGATAAGTTCTTTAGAGAATAGCTCCTTTTTTACTGCTGAATACGGGAGAAAGGCTACTCCGTAGCCCTTAAGGACCAGTGACTTAACCGCCTCTGTTGATTCAAGGGTAAATACAATATTGAGGTCTTCGAGACTATAGTCGATCTTCTTTAAGTTGTTCTCCAGGTTTTCCTTGATTATACATTCCCCCTTAAGTACAATCAAAGGGTAGTTCAATATCTCCTTCAGATTAATTTCTTCAGGTATGTCGTAATTGGGTAAAGCAGCTAATACCACCTTTTCGTTAATAACCTCATAACATGATAGTGATTGGTTAGAGGGTTTGACATTTGCAAATCCAATATCACAGATATCATTCAGCACATCCTGCTCAATTTTTTCCGGGGAGCTGGAAACTAGATCATAGTTGTGGCTGGGATATTTTTCCTTCATTTTGTAAAGGGCACAGGGCAAACAGTAGGTTGCTATCGTCCAGGCAGCCTCAATCTTTATTTCCTGATTATTTCCCTGGTTTTTTAGCTCATCCATCATCTTATTATAGGTTCTGATGATGTTATCGGAATACTTCAGGACAATATTTCCCCATTCAGTCAGCTCCACACCGCGGTTACTTCTAACAAACAACTTAAATCCCAGGCTCTCCTCCAGTTTTTGCATCTGCTGGCTTAAAGCGGATTGTGAAATATGGGAACTATTAGCAACCTTTGATATGCTCTTCATCTTGGCAATCTTCAGGAAAAAATCAAGACACTCTATATGCACTAAAACCCCCCCCCTCAACATTTATTAATCATTATAATATATTTATCCACCCATTACAAGTGAATAATTTCTGCTGTTATTACATTCTATAATATAGCATTACAATATCATATACTAAAAATAATGAATTATATGTTAAAATTAAATTGGGTTTGTTAAAAATATCTCAAAAAGGAGTGTGATGCTATGGCTGAAGTAAGTAATACCGAAACAACCGGTTCTTCAATCAAAAGAAGCCTTTCATCCAGAAGAAGAAGTAGCAGGAAGCCTAAAAAGAACATGCTTCCATATGGCATCGGTCTATTAGTTGTCATAGTTATTATTGGCTTGCTCTTGTCTACCAAATCGGGTTTACTTGGTTTCTTCTGGTTAACAGGTATCGGTTTCGGATTTATCCTGCAAAAGGCAAGATTCTGTTTTACCGCTTCCCTCCGCGACCCTTACCTAACCGGAAGTACAAGCCTGACCAGGGCTGTACTGATAGCCTTTGCCGTAACTTCTATCGGTTTTACAGCTATCAAGTATGGAGCCTACATCAGAGGACTCCCTATTCCCGGACAGGGTTATGTTGTACCAATTAGTCTAGCTACCGTAATTGGTGCTTTTATGTTCGGTATCGGAATGGTTATCTCAGGCGGCTGTGCCTCAGGAACCTTGATGAGAGTAGGGGAAGGTTTTTTTATGCAGGTTTTATCCCTCATTTTCTTTATCATCGGTTCCTTATGGGGAGCCCATGACTTTGGCTGGTGGAAACTTCATTTTATGCTTAAAGGGAAAGCCATTTTCTTGCCGGATATCTTTGGCTGGTTTGGTGCGATTGTTGTTCAACTTCTGTTTATTGCCTTTCTGTATATCCTGGCGGAAAAATGGGAAAACAGGAAACAGGCATAGGTTTGTGAAAAATATTTTTTGTTTGTAACAAATTGACCTATCTGCCATAATCATTAACAAATAAAATTTATTGATGCTAGAAACCATGTTATCCATATAACATAGTTTCTTAGAAATTGAAAAAAATCAATTAATAAGGAGGAATTTTTAATGGCTGAAAAGATTGTAGATGCTTTAGGTGAGGCCTGTCCGGTACCTTTAATTAAGGCTCAAAATGCAATAAAGGAGATGAATGTTGGCGATATCTTAATTCTTCAGATTGACCACAGCTGTGCCATGAAGAATGTCCCCGAATGGGCAAGAAAAGAAGGTCATAATGTAGAAATCGAGGAAGTAGATGACGGAGAATGGGAGATTATTATTGAGAAAGTTAAGTAAGAGGAGGGGCTATCTTGGATATTAGGAAGAATGAGTTTTATAAAAAATGGTTTAAAAATGCCTGGACATATGTTGTTGGCGCCATCCTCTTATCGGTTTTTCAGATAATTACATTAGCAGTAACGGGAAACCCCTGGGGGGTTTCAGGTGTTTTGGCTAACTGGGGTGCCTGGCTCTATCAAGCAGTAGGCGGTAGTGTTGATAAGTGGTATTACTTTAGCAGTGAAGGGGCACAGAAAACACTAGAAGCCGGTTTCTGGAACCATGGCGGCTCAATGAGAAACCTGGGAATTATCTTCGGGGCATTACTGGCAACCTTATTTGCTTCACAATTTAAGATTAAAAAAATAAAATCAAAAAAACAGGTGCTGGCTGCAGTTTTGGGTGGATTATTGATGGGTTATGGTGCAAGAATCGGTTTCGGTTGTAATATCGGTGCATTATACAGCGGTATTGCATCCCTTTCCCTTTCAGGCTGGGTCTTTGCCCTTTTCCTGTTCCTAGGTGCCATGGTTGGTAGCAAACTTTTGGTTAAATTCTTTATGTAGTTACCACATAGCAATCAACCCTGTGTGAGGTTGATTGCTTATTGTTTTATTTTTTAAGGACATATGTCAAGAATAAGGAATAATCAAGGAGGTATATTATGCCGAGAGAAAAGAAAGTTGAAAATTATGATGTTGTTGTTATTGGGGGTGGACCAGCAGGCTTAACAGCTGCCATTTATGCAGGCCGGGCAAAGTTGAAAACCATACTGATTGAAAAGGCCCTGATCGGTGGGCTGGCTACCTATACCAATGAGATTGCCAATTATCCCGGCTTTCCTGAGGCTCCCAAGGGAGAAGAGATTACCAACTTGATGAAAAAACAGGCCGAAAAAATGGGAGTAGATTTTAAACTTACAGCCGTAAAGTCAGTCGACCTCGAGGGAGATATTAAGACTGTAGAAACCTTTAGAACTACCTATAAAACCAAAGTCGTTATTATTGCTACCGGTGGCAGACCAAGAACAACCGGGGCCAAAAATGAAGAAAAATTTCTTTTTGATAAAGGAATCTCCTTCTGTGCTACCTGTGATGCAGCAGCAAATACAGGTAAACATGTGGTTGTTATTGGTAGTGGAGATACTGCCATAGAAGAAGGATTGTTCCTGACCAAGTTTGCCAGGAAGGTTACCGTCTCTGTTATTCATGACTGTGGCAAAATGGATTGTAACGAAATTGCCAAAGAAGCTGCCCTGGCTAACCCCAAGATGGAATTCATCTGGAATACAGTTGTTGATAGTTTTGAAGGTGAAGAGCGACTGGAAAGGGTTATCCTGAGAAACCTTAAAACAAATGAATTAATACCGGTTGAATGTGATACCTGTTTTGAGTTTATCGGTTATATTCCTAATACCGAATTATTTGCCGACCAGCTGAACCTAACAAAAGCAGGCTATATAATTACCAATGAGAAGATGGAAACAGGTATAGAAGGGGTATTTGCCTGTGGAGATGTAAGGGATAAATGGTTAAAACAGGTCTCAACTGCTGTAGGTGATGGGGCAATTGCAGGATTTGCCGCAGAAAAATATATCGAAGAGACGAAAACCTTTAAAGAGTTAATTATGCAGGACAAAAAACCGGGTATAGTTTACTTATATAATGCTATTGACGTAGCTTCCAGAGATTTCTTAAGTACTATTGAAAAGATAGAAAAAGAATCTTCCGGAAAGCTTGCTGTAGCAAGAATCGATGTATATAAATCCAAAGGTATCGCTGACCGCCTCAATGTAAATACATTCCCCAGTGTAGTTATCATTAAAGATGGTAAGATTTATCAGGTTATAACTGAAGACCTGAGCGAAGAAAAGATTCTTTCCTGCTTATAACAAATTGGCCCCGCTCCGGTGGGGTGGGGTCTTTAGCAACATGATTCATAATTTTCTGACCTCATACTCTCTGTGTAGTATGGGCCGCCGTGATTTTTACATCCAAGCGTAATATAGTTTGTTA
Source organism: Halanaerobiales bacterium (assembly GCA_029981855.1). Lineage (GTDB taxonomy): Bacteria > Bacillota > Halanaerobiia > Halanaerobiales > DTU029 > JARRCS01. Next base: position 47,508 of record JARRCS010000015.1, read on the forward strand.
CCTCCCTATATTTTGGATATGCTAATCACCCGAATCGGCCAATTAGTGATAGAGGACTTTCACCTCATTAGATTTCCAACCTTGACAGCTGCTCCTGCAAGATTTTTGCTCATCAATAGCCGACACAAAATTATTTACACTCGCCCAAAAAATGCTCCATTGATAATTTACCATTCTTCTTGCCTCCCTGCTACTTCATCATCAGAAGGCTCAAATAATTCCATGTTCTCCTCAAGGTCTTTCATAAACAATGGATCTTTTGAAGCTTCTAACATCTCTTTATACAATTTCTCTTTTTCCATCTTTTTTACATATTCCTCTAATGTTTCTTTAACTCCAGCATTAATAGAAGGTATATAATTCATTTTCGCATATTCTCTAATCTTTTCTAAAAGTTCTGTTGGCAAAGAAAAAGTAGCATTTTTAAGTTTAGAACCCATAAAACCACCCCATTTCTATTGTATATTTATATTGTATAATATGACACAAAAATATACAATAGAAATATACTAAATTTTATGGGCAGTTATTAAAAGCAAAAAAGTGCCTCTTCTCCAATTTTCTACAGTACAATAAATTCTAGACTATTGAATTTCATCCGGGGAAGGTTTATAATAGTACTTGGGATTGGTGCCATTATTATTACTCCTTTCTGTGGTGAGATTAGAGTAATAATTCGGTGTCAATCCCTTTTTTCCTTTAATAATACTTACTTGTTTTTCCCTGTGACAGTTAAAATATATATTTTTTAGAATCTGTCAAGGGCACGCGACAGCGCGGGCGAAGCCTTTACCCTTGTACTGATTATAAAAAATATATTACAATTCTAAACCAGGGAAATAACAGGGATCATGCTAAAATTCTACTGTAATACTTTGGAGAAGAGCCCTTTTCTGCTATTTATCTTATTGCTTAATTTATTTTGCTTAATTTATTGAAAATGATCATTCCATTTATCAACTCTCTGATTATAGGCAAATGGAGAAAAATCTTTCAGCCAATTCATAAATTCATTATATAGCTTAGTTTCCTTTAAAAATTGATGTTCCTTTTCTAACGCTCTCTCATGGGGACTATCACTTCCATCAAGCTCATACTGTTCTTCAACCTTTTCATGGTATACAATTACTTCAAAAAACTTTTTTGGCACATGATCTGAAATAAAAATTAATCCAAAAGGTCTGATAGCAATTTTATCCTTTACATAATCATGTGGAACAACCCATACAGGTCTACCTAAAATAATTAAATAATCATTTTTATTCATATATTCTAGAATATTTTTATGAATTTCTTTGGTATCACAAAATCTTGTTTTATCCTTAAAAAACTTTATCTTTGCTTTATCAATGTCAAATTTAGAATTAGTATTTGAACTTGTCATAATTACCCACCCAATATGAACTTAATTAAAATATCATCTAATAATGAAATAAAGATTAATTGTATTAGTTTAATTTACTAAAATGAATTTAAACCCAAGTTTGTTGTACAAAGTTAAATAAATATCTAGAAGAATAAGGTTAATCTCATTTAAAGATACCCTATCAGAAAAAGAGCTAATTTAAACTTGCCTCTGGTTAGTAGTTTCAAAGACATCAAATCCTTCTTCTGACAACATATTACGCACTTTTAATCTGATTAGTCCAGAATCATCAATAACCAGGATTTTAGCCATTATTTACCTCAACTCCTTACTCTAGTTATTTTTCGTTTAGGACTTGATTAATAAAGATATCAACAATTTCAGGATCAAATTGACTACCGGCATTTCTTTTTAACTCTTTTATAGCCTCCTCTTTACTTTTTGCCTCTTTATAAGGGCTACCATGAGTCATAATATCATAGGCATCTATGATAGCAATTATCCGGGAAATTAGCGGGATCTCCTCCCCTTTTAATCCCCGGGGGTAACCTGAGCCATCCCACCATTCATGGTGGCTTAAAATCCCTTCGGCAATATTATTTAATTCAGGAGAGGAACTGGCAATCTTATACCCTATCTCAGGATGTCTCTTTATTTCTTCCCATTCCTTGGGACTTAATTGGCCTTGCTTTTGCAATATTTCTTTAGAAATAGCCACTTTACCCAGGTCATGTAATTCTGCTAATAAAGCTAGATCTGTTAACTCATACTCTGATAAATTTAATTTCCTGCCTAATTTTAAAGCTAACCCCTTTAAGCGTTGACTATGCTCTAAGGTCTCACTGGTTGTCTCACTTAACGTTTTTTTCAAAGAAGAAATAATGGTATTATGAGCATTTTTACTCTCATTCAATTTATTCTTATACATCCGGTCTTCTGCCTTTTTAAATATTACTTGAATATCTTCAGTTACTTCTTCCTTAGTTCCATATCCCAGAGCAATATTGGGCTTAATTGGATCTGCCTTAGATTTTTGACAGGCCTCTTTAATCCTTGAACAAATCTCCTGTGCATCCTTTTCACTGGTCTGGGGTAAGAGAATTACAAATTCATCCCCTCCCCAGCGGGCTATAAGGTCCTCCTGGCGACAGGAGCTTTTAATTATCTGAGCAACTTTAATCAAAAGCTCATCACCTTTTTGATGTCCAAAGGCATCATTAGTCAGTTTAAGTCCGTTAACATCTCCAATAATAATACTTAAAGGTAACTGTCTTTCGGTATCATACCGCTTCATCTCTTCATTAAAATAAGTCCTGTTATATAACCCGGTCAGACTATCATGGAATGATAAATGTTTTATCTTTTCCTCCATCTGTTTTCGTTCTGTTATATCCCTGCTAGAGCCAACAATCTGAACTACTTTATCGTCAACAATTACTGGAGAAAGACTAGTATGACAAATTCTTTTTCCCGCTGGAAGATCTAATTCCTCATCATAAGATATGACCCTTTTTTCTGTTAAACACTTTTTATAATTAGCCTCTATCTCTTTACCAAATTCTTTACCATATACTTCCTGTGGAGTCTTGTCTTGAAGATCTTCGGCAGATAAACCTGTTAGTTCTAAATAGGAAAAATTAATCCGATTATACCTGAATTTCCCATCTTCTGTTACATCAACCAGAAAAATAGCATCTTGAGTATTACTGAAGATCGTTTCATATTCACGGGCCAGTTTCCTTATTTGATCTTCTATTCTTCTCTTTTCAGTTATATCTTCTGCTGAACAGATAACATATTCTACCTGACCATTATTATCTAGTTTAGGAGTCTTGGTGATAGATAGAAGCCTTTTTTCTCCTTGCCAATTTTCAACCCATTCCTCTGTTTTTATCTGTTCTTTCTTTTGGAAAACTTCTTTATTACCTTCAATACAGGCCGCAGCCTCTTCCTCACTACGTATTTCCAAAAGGCTTTTATTTTCCAGTTCATCCTTATCTATGCCTGTAAATTCTAAATAAGCTTTATTAGCCGTTCCACATTTATCTACATCTTCAAGATACCAGACCTGAGTTTGAATATTATTTAATAGCAAAGACTGTTCTTCATTTATTTTCTTTAATTCACTTTCACTCCGCTTAAGCTTAACTGTAAAACTAATAACAATAATACTTAACAATAAGACAATTAATAAAAGAATAATGATATAGGTTACTAATAGCTTGTTTTCTAAATAAAAAGTGTAAAATTCAGCCTTTTTTAAAGAAGAAAAGCCCCCAATCTGATTAGGGGCAGCTGGTGTTGGTTCCAGAAAGAATTCCCATTTATCAGAACCATCTGGTTTTCTCCCGTAAGAAACATCCCTTTCCTGCTTACCAAATTCTATCTGATCAATAACGGTTTTCTTATCCGGTGCAGTTAAGGTTATGCTTTCACCATCTTTTGAGAGTTTAAAACCTAAATGCAGAGGGCCTTTTTCCGTATCTTCATCAGCCCAGAGCAAGAGATAGCCTCCTGGTGGGATAGTAGTTTTTTCAGGTTGGTCATCGGGAATTTGCCATCTTAATGGTTCATTTTTATGGTCGGAGATATAAAAACCGCCAATATCTACAGGTTTATTGGTGGGGTTATATAATTCAATCCAGTCACCGGAATCACCAGCTTCATCAACGATAGTATCCCCATTAGATGCCATAAATTCGTTGATATATAGATTCGGTTTTTTTATAGAATCCCCGGCAAAAGCATTTAGAGAAATAACTAAATTTAGTATTATAAAGCAGAATATAAATCTTATTAGAAGACCAGTTCTTTTTCTCTTCCCAGTAAATCTTTGCATTTAATAGTCACCTACTGACTTAAATTAGCTATATGAATATAATTAAATAAAAAACACTATTTTCCTTCATTTTTGTCCGTAAAAAATATTTTTTAACAAAAAATTAACGTTCATAATCCAAGATAATCATTAAATTCATCAATATTAAAATTTTGGTTAATATCAGTATAACTCTCGTTTCGACCTTTAAAATTTAGATAAATTAATTATTCTAATATCCATTTTTAACCAATCGATAAATTTATATTTTATGCTATATTACCCCACTTTTTTTAGTTTTGCTCCAGCTCATCCCATTATGCTTTTGTCGGTCAACTACCGCCAAGTTATTCGCTTTTTCCCCTCTGTTGCTGGAAAAATACGCAAACTCAGCTTCTTCCTCAGTGCATAGCATGGAATATAGCTCCTATTTCTGTCAAAATAACCTATAAGCGTTTCTATTGTCCCTTACCCAAACATGAAACCTTTCTTAGCAAAAAGCTTTATGCAAGCATCCACCACCTCGGGATCATAAAGGAAACCCCTATTTTTGGAGATTTCATCCAGAGCCTTGTCTATGCCGCAAGTCGGCCGGTAAGGCCAGTGAGAAACCATAGCCTCGACAACATCAGCCACTCCTATAATTCTCGTTTCCAGACGTATATCTCCAATCTTTAAGCCCGAAGGATAAAGACGATAAGCTCTCCAAAGTGAAAATTTTCCCATCGTTCATCGGTCAATCGTCTTGTAGCAACAATAAATCCTGTTTGAGTTGGTTCTTTTTCTTCTGCAAGATCAATCTCAAAGTCTTCATCTAATAATTTAACTTGACCATATGGAGCTTTACGATGAACAAAACAAAGACCATTGTAGCCGTTTTTGTCATAATAACAAAACAAGTATTCTCCATCGGAGAAGAGGCATTTTTCCCACTTTATTATTCAACAAAAGTCCCTCAACTCCTTTTATAAAATCTAAATACTACACATAGTTGTCAATCCTTTCTTATAAACATTTTTTATGTTATAATATATTCTATGAATTAAAAATCATCTATTAAGGGACTGATTTAGATGATAAGAAAATTACCTGATATTGTACAAGATATTAAGAATAAGAAATATTGGTATTTTAGTAATCATAATAAAGATTTTGCAAAAATGTGCTACGTAGTTGATTTATTAGAAAAAATGCCTCCTGATACTACCCAAACACAATTAGATGTTATAAGAAATGATTTTAATAGAAGGCATTCAGATATACAAATAGAAGCTGCCATGTTTAAAAGTATGATTGTATCTAAACTATACGGATTATTAGATACTTCCCATCGGTCATATGTTAAATGTAATCCTACACCAGTTTTTAAGACAATAAAAGATAGAACTTCAGGAAACTACAAAAACACTGACTTATATATGGATATCATAGAACAGCAAATTGAAAAAATTTTTTGCATTACCCCACTTTTTGGAACTAAAGGCAAAGAAGATTTACAACTTTATCCACTATTTTTACTATATAAGATATTAATAGAAATTGGTATTTCAAAATATTGGCTTGATCCTTTATCCAGGAAAAGAAATAGGTTATATCGAAGATAAAGTAAACTACCTTTATAAAATATATCAAATTCCTATTTTACCCTGGAAACAAAGAACTTATAAAAGAATGAAAAATAAAATTCGAAATGAAATTTATAATATATTCATGGAAACAAGAGGTGATATTTATGCTAGTAGTTAAAATAACACCCGCTATGAGGGAAAGGGCTTTTAATTTTGCATCCCAAATTATTAGAGATGGTAACCAGTATAACCGCCTGCCAACAAGCATTAAAAAAAGAATAGAAAGAACTTTTGTCGGTAAGCTGGCTGAATATGTATTTTTAATATATTTAAGAAGACAAGGCATTAATTATCCTGAGGGAGATATGTTTACAATTTATCCTGGAGAAAGAAACGTAGATGGTTATGACTTTATAACAAATAATAGTGAAACGGTTGATATTAAATCTGCCTATAAGAACTATCATCGTAGAATAATGGTCCCCATTGATCAGTTTGAAAATATTCCCAAAAATTATTATGTAGGTATTAAATTTGTTAATACAGATTTATCAAATAATGGTTTAGTTTTACGTGACTCATTAAATCAGGCAAGAATATATGGATTTTGTACCTATGACGTTTTACGAAAAAGGCCTACAGAAGACTATGGAGAAGGTCTCTGTAAAGCAATAGAACTAGATAAACTCGATAATATTGATGTACTAGTAAATATGTTTAGATAAGGAAAGAGAAGGTGCTTTACCTTCTCTTTCCCATATCCTCCAGTATAATTTTAGCAATTACTTCAGCTAACAAAGGTGGAACCGCATTACCGATTTGTTTGCCGATAGAAGATTTAGATCCTACAAATCGGAAATTATCATCAAATGATTGAACCCTCGCTGCCTCTCTTGGAGTCAGGGTCCTATTCAGTTCGGGGTGAATCACTCTCCCGGCAGAAGGAGTATCAAATCTTGTTGTTATGGTCATAGCCACATTGTTCCACTCAAGTCTACCATATGCTCCACTATGGACCGACTTTATATTTTCATCTATTTGTTCCCGATTTTGACCTGGATCTACCGCTTTCATCCTTTCAATAGCTTTCTTACTGTGGTTGGTGGCTTTATGATTATATAATTTATCAGAATTTGCTCTTCTCTCTTTCTGGTAATCACTTTCAGGTTCCAGTAAATAATCTGAACAATCATTTCCTTCTCCGGAGTTTAAATAATTTAAATCAGAAATAGCTTCTCTTAAAGTTACCTTTTCCTTATAGTATTTTCTTGTTTCTTTATATAGATCTATTCTTTCAAATTTGGACCCTATTATAAATAGCCTCTTTCTAACCTGAGGAATACCAAAGTTCTGTGCATTGAGTACCCTTTTATCTACCTTGTATCCCTCTTCTGTAAAAATTCTCTCAATCTCTTCAACAATCTTCCCCTTTTTAGAACTTAACATCCCCTGTACATTTTCCATTACAAAATAATCCGGCGATAGAGCTTTAATTATTTTATAGTAATACTTAAATAAGTAATTTCTGGGATCATCTAAAAAACTATTTTTTCTAATACGACTTCCTGCCATACTAAAACCCTGGCAGGGAGGTCCCCCAATAATAACATCTACTTTTTGATAATTTATACTTTCTTTTAATCTATCTATTTCTAAAGATAGGTCTTTAATATCTTCATTAAACATTATAGTATCTTTATGATTTAACATGTATGTCTTTGCTATTTCTTCATTTATTTCATTAGCTGCCAGAATTTTAAATCCAGCTTTTTTAAATCCTTCTGAAAATCCTCCGGCCCCAGAGAATAGATCAATAACATTCATACTCTCACCTCTTTTATATTATAACTCGTTACTCATTCTATACTTAATATTATAATTAATTATATAATCAAGTTCTTCTTCAGTAAATCCATAATGTATGGCTAAAACATGGTCAATCTTATCTATTATATTTTTAGATTTTTTATGATAATATTCATAATCGGTTTGTACAGTTCCAACATAACCTTTATTTTTCTCTAAATCCTCTTCTAATTTCAATGCTAATTTATAAAGCTCCTCTTTATCTTCATTATTAATTTGATCTAAATCTAATTTAAATAGCTTTAATTCCTTATTTGTTATATGCCAACAATCTGAGACTATCTCCCAAAAGTAGAAGAAAGTGTTTGAATTCAAAACAGCCATAATAACTTTTGCATCTAAGTCGTTATCTAAATTAAATACCTTAAATTCATTTGATTTTTTAGGTCTTAAAAAACACTTTGTCCAAAATGTCATCCTCATACTTAAATAAATACTATTTCTAGTATCTTTTTTATTGATAATTTCATATAAACTCTTTTGCTTATTTTGAAGTTTTTCCCAGATTGATTTTCCTGTTTCATCACCAATTTTTAAAATACACTCTTTTCCATAATCCAAATAATCATTCGAAACATAACAAAGTTTATCAAACAAATATTTGCGTTCGTTATAATCTTTATTTGAATACCAGTGATAATAATTAGTTGTAAATAATTTTGGTTCAATTTTTTTATCTGTAATTTGTTTCTTTTTGCTCAAGATAATAGATAATTTTTGGTGTACTCCATTAAAGAGTGTACCAGGTCTATCTCCAAAAGTTGAAAAATATGTATAAACACTATTGTTAGTAATTAATTCTCTTAAATCTGACATTCTAGGAGTTGAAACAATAGAAATGGGAGTGATAAAACCTAAATGGCCATTATCTTTTAGAATTTCATAACTTCTTTCAGTTACAAAGGCAGATAAATTACCACATTTTTCGGTTTTAAAATCCTTAATAGTATATAATGACTTTCTAACCTGATAATATTCAACATAAGGTGGATTACCTATTATACAATCAAAACCTCCATTGTTCATAATATCATTAAACTCAGCAAACCAATGGAATGGTTTATAATTTGATATCCAGTCTTGTAATCCCTGTTCATCAGTAATTTTATATTCTTTAGCCAACAACTTATTTAATTCCATAATTAATTTTTTTTTCTTTTTGGTAAATTCAGTTGTATTTTTCTTCAGCTCTCTCAGTTTTTTTATTTGTTTATTAAATTGTAATTTTAAGTTTTCACTTGACAATTTAAATACATCTTCTTTTTTAGCAAAACCAACCAAAGTATTACCTGATATAATATTAAAATCAATATCAGGTAATGGTTCTATTTTATCATAATCTTCTACTAAAGATAACAATTTCAATAACAATCTTAATTTTGTTATCTCCACAGCTTCACTCATTATATCTACACCATATAAATTTTTTAGTATGATGGATTTATAAATATAATATTTTGTATTATTATGACTATCTATTTCACTTAATATATTTTCAAATTCTATATATTTATTTGGCTCTTCTAGTACAAGATCTCTCATCCTGCTTATGCAATTCTCATATATAACTTCTAATATATTTAAGGCAGAAAATAGAAACGCCCCTGACCCACAAGTTGGATCTAATATACTAATAGGTAATCTTTTTTTGTTATCACCAGCTATTATTAAATACAATTCTTTAATTAACTTGTAATCACCATTTTCAATTATATCTTGCATAAGTTTTTCCACGTTTAAATTATAAGTAATTAAATCCCTGACAATGTTTATTTGATTATCATTAGCTTTTTTATGGATCTTTTTATATATATTTCTTCTTTGAATAACTTCCCTCCAAAGTTCTGTAGAAAATCCATATTTAATATCAGCATTATTGTTCCAAATATTTCTTTTAGTATAGTCATCTAATCCTTCTTCAATTTCTGAAGGCAATTTGTGTTTTATTCCCTTTTTTATAGAAGAATAAATATACCTATCTAAATTATCTTTTAATAAATTCCATACTAGTCCACCTTTATTAAACTCGTTAGGGAATTTTTCTTTTAACTTGTATAATATATAAGGGATTATAGTATATTTAGAAATATAATCAGTAGTATCTTTCTCGGTATAATAAGCACCTTTTTCCTTTCTATTAATATATTTTTCAAATATATACCCAATTATTTCAGGAGTTATTTCATTATTTTTATCTAATGGGCGTTCATCTAAATACCACTCGTATTTTTCAAAAAAAGTGAATACTTCTTCAAAAATATCATTATTTATGCAAATATTGTTATATTGTTGCTCTAAATAATGAATATTAAACAAACCACCATTTAGATATGGAACATCTCCAATTTTTTCCTCTATTTTTTTATCTCTTTCACTTTTGGGTATACTTAAACCCTTATGAAATAAATCAACTATAAAATTATTATAAAAGCTATAACTGGATTCTTTTTTATGATGTTCTAAATGATTCCTTAAATAATCAAAATCATTATCCAAAAAACCTTTTTTTTGAACAAAATATGTAAACATCAGTCTATTTAACATAACAGAAGTATACCATTCTTTATTGGTTTCGTCTTCTATACCTTCAATAGAATTTTTAAATTTATCATGTATTCTTTTGTAAGAATTATAAAATTTTCTTGTAATCTTATCAATTTTATACTTTTTATCAGAACCCAATTTTAATTCTCCTTCTTTTTAGATTTTCTTGATTTTATTTCACTAGTTATTAAATCAACTGTTTTCTCTGAGAAACTATTACCTTCACCATATTTTTTTATATCTTCTTTAACTCTATCCGTTATATATATCTTTACACCTTTCTTTTTTTCACCTTCCTTTAATGGTTTTCTACCTGCACCTTTTCTTGCTCCTCCCCAATTATTCTTACTCATAATGTCAATCCCCCATATATATGTTTGGTTTAACATAATTATAACACAAAGAACTTGAAAAATAAACCCCCAAATCAAATTTCGTAAATAAAATATATTATCTATGGAATAAGATGAGTGATAAAGAGAAAGAAAGGTATAAAGTACTGGCCCGGGGTAAAGATCAATCCGGAATTAATATCTTTCTTAAGAAGTTTTTTGATAACTGGGACTTCGGCACACAGCCCTTTGGTGAGATGAGATTCGGCAGTAACTTACGTAAATATAGAAAGATAAGGGAATTTAGATGATCGGGAGGAAGTCACCTATGACCTATATAGTTAAATGCGGCAAATGTAAACAAAAAAGTATCTGTGAAATAGAAGATATAAATAACCGGAAAGATATTCAGGTTCGGACTGCCGGCCCCGGTGTTTTCCTTCACTCTAAATTGATCATTGTCGATAAAAGATTTGTGCTGCTGGGTTCGCATAATTTCAGTGTTAACAGCTGGTTCAAGAATTATGAAACCAGTGTTTTGATAGAGTCACCGCAGGTGGCTGATGTTTATTATGGTTATTTTAAGAAAATCTGGCAAAAAGATAAATTAAATAATAATTAAAAACTCCTGGATGTCCTCTACAGTATGGCATTCTCTGGCTAAATCTTTGATTGTTTTCTCTTGCATGTTTTGCATAAATGGTCATCTCCTTTATTGGTTATTCAGAACCGTGCTTGCGCTATTCACGCACACGGCTCCTCACTTGGAGTTTCACATTTATGCCGGACACTGCTGCTCATAAAATATACTGACGTATATTTTCGGTGTGGGCAGTGGCTTGGCTTTGAGTAGCAACAGGAACTTTTCCCAGGTATAGCTATTTCGCTGGCTTCTACGATTAAGCCATTTGAACAGTAATTTCGTTACCTCGTACCAATATTGGTATAACATTGGTCCATTATCTGTGATGCCATAGTACCTGTAGTGTCCTATGAGTTTGGGTTTCATTTGTTCTAGCAGTATACTAATAGGCGTAGTGCGGTTAGCTTTTATCCACTGTTTCATTCTATATAAGGCTCCTTTGAATTTCTTCCTGCTGGTTTTCCGCTTTACTCTGAACTTACCGTTCCGACTTTTACCGCAGTAGTGGGTAAAACCAAGAAAATCGAATGTATCCGGCTTATTCTTCCCCTGTTTCTTGGCGTTCCAAGTGGCAAATAAACCAAATTCGATTATCTTGCTCTTTTCCGGCGCTATGTTCAGGTTGAACTTTTCTAGTCTCTTGATTAGTGCTTGGTAGAAGTTTTTCGCTTCAAACTCATATTGGAAGCAGCAGACGAAATCATCGGCGTATCTAACCATGTGTGCACTACCTTTGCACTGCTTTCTTACGACTTTCTCAAACTACAGGTCAAGTACATAGTGAAGGTAGATATTTGCAAGAACTGGAGACACAATTCCCCCCTGAGGGGTTCCCTCTTGGGGTGCTTTGAATTCTCCTTCTTCCATGATTCCCGCTTTAAGCATCCTTGCGATAATCCTTAGTAACTTGCTGTCCTTTATCCTGACTTCAAGGCATCTCATCATCCAGCCATGGTCGACGTGGTCGAAGAACCCGGATATATCGGCATCTACTATCCAGTTTGTTTTCTTTGTCATTATGATGTCATTCAACTTTCGCAGGGCATCATGACAGCTACGTCCAGGGCGAAACCCGTATGAGCTATCAAGAAAATCCTGTTCATATATTGCCGTTAGTATCTTACTGACTGCCAACTGAACTATCTTGTCTTCATAGGCCGGTATGCCCAGTGGTCGTTTCTTACTGCTACCTGGTTTGGGAATGTATACACGCCTAACTGCTTGCGGCTTATATGCCATCTTCCTTAGGGACTCATGTAGCCTGTTGATATTTTCTAAAAGGTTTTCTTCGTATTCGGCTTTAGTTACTTCGTCTATACCGGATGCTTTGTTCCCATTAAGTTCATGATGGCATTTTAGTAGCATCTCCACATTGATTAAATGGGCTAGACTTGTAAACTGTTCCTTGGGGCGTTCTTTTGCTACTTGTGCTATCCTTGCAAGTTTTGTTTCCAATTAGCTTCCACCTCTGTGTGTGGTAATTGTGTCCTTCGCAAAGGTCTCCTTGTGTGACTGCCTTCTCTCTGCAACCGTTACGTTGCTTCATTGATACTATTCAGTCATCCGACTCCCTGCCTCTCATTTGCCTTCCTTGCTTGGTTATCGCTTGTAGGGCATACCCATTCTCAGGAAGAAACAGGGTCTCCCGGGTTGCCGCTAATTCTCAATGTTAACGTGCCGAGCTCTTAGACCCCGGAGCGTCAGTAAAGACTCACCAAAACGCCCATACTGATATTGCCTTCTGTGTGTGTAACCACATCGGCCTTTCTCGAGTATATTTCGAGGCTCAATCACTTCAGCTTTAGCTTTCGGCCCGCTATTTTGCCGTCCTACGCTTAAAACTTTCAGTTGCCTGAAAGCCTCCAAGAACTAGCTACAGGGCTGCTGGTTAGGCTTTACCCTGGTGGGACTTACACCCACTAGAATTAGCGACCTTGCCCGGCCGCACTACACAAAACTTTAGACATTCTCGGTTAATCCGCTCTTAGTCAGTTAAAATTGTATATGTATTATTTTATCTGGGATATCATATTTATAGATTGCATTAATTTGATCTCGTGCTTTTTCTAACATAGCAACAGCATGATTATAATCTGTATTAGCATATAAACTATCATAGCTTAATAAAACATATCTGTCCTTAATAATAACCCCAATAATTTCACGATTCTTTTTTAGAGAGTCATATTCTTTTATTACTCCATTGCTAAATAGTTTTTTTATTTGAGGTATTAATACTATCATATGAGATTCCACCGGATATGTAGACTTATCTAAAATATTACTTACTCCGACGATATCCATTACAGATGACAGGTTTATAGCCTGAACCCTACAGTTTCCCCCTTTAGTTCTGTATGAATCATCAATATTATTTGTAATAACATTTACTGGCCAAGTCAAGCCCCAAGCCTTATTTCTTTTTATTCCCGCAAATTTTAAATACTCCCTTTCTACACTTCTTATACCCTGCTCTAAATCATCACCAATAAGCGAAGCTAAATAGGCTGTATTTGGAGAAAGATAATTACCAACCCAAGTTTGCAGTAAATAATTACCAATCGCCTAAATATCAAGTTTCACTAACACACCCTTAAAATTGTAGTCCCAATAGAATATAAATAAATATCTTCTAACTATTGCCATATTAATGATATTGCGATATAATATATGTAGTCCCAAATCGTGGAGGTGCTACATATGTATCTGAAATGTTCTGGCAATAGACCAGGCGATGATTCTATTGGGTATTACAAGGTCGTTGAGTCTTACCGCAACAAGAATAATGAAGTCAGGCAGCGTATTTTATTGAACCTGGGGGCCATCCCCCATGAAAAGGCTGATATACTGAAAGCTCTTCTTGCTGCTTATCGTAAGCCAGATGTTGTCTGTACTTCGCTCGAAGATATTTTGGTTACCGAACATAAAGATTATCTTGATATCACTGTTCTCTACCATTTGTGGCAAAAATGGAAACTAGATAAACTCTTTGCAGATTTCAAATTTATAGTACCAATGGTCATTAATAGGTGTATTGATCCAAAATCCAAAATAGGTGTTACCAAATGGGTAGGAAAAACTATTCTTCCTGAAATTATGGATATTTCTTATGAGAATGTTAATCCCTTTGCTATTTACAATGAATTGGATCAGTTAAATCAGATGGAAGAGAAAATACAAAAACACCTGTTTCATCAACTGGAGAAAAAGACCGATATCCTGTTTTATGATATTACCTCCACATATTTTGAGGGCGAAAGCTGTATTTTATGTGCCCGCGGTTATTCTAGAGATCACCGGCAAGATAAAAAACAGATAGTAATTGCCCTGGTTATTAATGAAATGGGATACCCCTTTTACTGGAAGGTATTACCCGGTAATACTCAGGATGTAACAACTATGGTTGATCTGGCAGAAACTTTGAAACAAGATTTTAAGATAAAGAAATGCACTTTAATCTTTGATCGGGGTATGGTATCTGATGACAACCTATACTTCTTGCGTGACAAAAATATGCATTTCATAACAGCTCTAGACCGGGACCAGATTAAACCCCTTGGACTTTTTGATTTATCCATTTTTACGGAGTTTGACCTTAGCAAAAACATTGAAGAACAGTTACCCGGTTTTCAAAAATATGATGATAGTCTATACTATCAGGAAAAGCAAAAAGGCAACACCCGCTATATTTTAGGTTTTAATCTAGATATTATCAAAAAGAAGAATAAAGAACTATCTCAGGCTAAAAAAAGTCGGAACCAGGAGAAACTGAGAAAACAACTGGACAAAGAACTCAGGAGCAAGGGCATGCATAAAGTTATCCACTATCAACTGGTTGAATATAAAATTCCAGTAGTTAGAAAAGACAATACCACAAGAACTGTCCGGTCTTTTCAAATAAAACCTGAGATAAGAGAAAAAGAAGTTAAGAAGGCTACTACTTTATTTGGCCTTAGTTGCTTTACCACTGAACTTGACAAAAAAGAGTTAAAGACTGACAAAGTAATAGCCGCTTACCGTTCTAAATATCTAATAGAACAAAGTTTCAGGGTTATTAAAAACATGATAAAACTCAGACCTGTATATTTAACTATTAGCGAACGTGTTCAGGCCCATGTAACAGTTTGCATTTTATCATATCTCCTGTTAATGACGATGGACAATATGTTAAAAAACAGTGAATTAAATTTATCAGTTTCCGATGCATTAGCAGAGCTATCAGACTGCAAAGCAAATACGATAGAGATTAAAAACCAGGATAAACTGATAAGAAATATAACTGAGCCTACATTTATTCAAAAGAAGTTGGTTGAAACCTTTGGCTGTAAGAAAGTTTTAAGAAAGAGTTTCTACAAAAAATTCCTTGAAAAGATGGAGGTTAAGAAAATGTAGTACCAAAAATGAAGCTAAAATTTTTAAAGGTTGTTGATATATCAACGTTTCTTTAACTTTATACTACAAACTTGGGTACCAATCTTAGTTATCAATAAATTAGAAAACATAAACACTGTGTCAAAATTAATTTCTAGCAATATTTTGTGCCATTTATTATACAGCACATCACCAGCGATAGTATCATAACCGGAAGAATGTATGGAAGTAAGCGCAGCAATCTCTTTTTCTTTAGCTGTCGTTAATATGCTGACCTCTTTTAAATGGTTGATTATTTCTTTTTCCTGTTGGTTTAATTCTGGTACATTATCGGATGTAGAAATGCTTTTTACAATTTTATTTAACTCTGGATTAGTTGCTGTATCGTCTCTTTCCATTAGGGGATACCAGACATTTCTTTCATTAAAAACCAGGATGGGATGATTTATTTTTTCAGAAATAACTTTCTGACCAAGGCAGTCAAAATAGCTTCCATCCGAGTAAACATAGCCCTGCTTATCTTTGGTAAAAATTAAAAATGTATCATCTTCAGGGCTCCCCTCAATTCTCTTTTTTATATAAATAAGGTTTGCTGCTTCAAGGCTTGTTACATCTTTAACTTTTAAAACTGTCTGTATTGATGATATTCTTTCGTCAATATAATCGAAGATAGGATAATGATTATATATTTCACTGTTTGGTTTAATATTATAATCATTAAAATTAACGAGATCAAAACTAAAAGGGGTGCCCCATTTATAGTTTCGCGGTCCAGAGGCGGTTCCAACCTTATACCACTGTTCATACCCCTTATGAGATGTAATCAATTTAGCAAAGTACATATCCCCCTGTAAATATACCTCAGGATATTTAACTGTAATAATCCGGGAAGAGTAAATACCATATTTATAAAACGAGTTGTTAGCCGCTTTATTTAATACTTTTTCAAAGGACTTACTATGAATATCTAAAGAACTGTCTGCTAAAATAACATAACTGGAAAATAGAATCACAAAAAATAATAATATTATGATAGAGGCTTTATTCTTCTGATGCATTTGTTATACCTCCCTTTAGAGTATAACCCATGTCCTGATACAAATAACTTTTAAATATATTGCATTGTATTTACCAGCTTATTAATAAACTGGTAATAAATACAATGCATCATAATACATTTCTTCATTTACTAGGGTAATCCATCTGTGTCTAAATTATGATCACAACCACAACCACAAGCAGTTCCACAACCACCACAAGTAGCCATTACCATATAAGGTTTCACAATACCGGTTAACTCTAATCTCTCTTCTAATTCTTCAATTTCGGGAGTGTAAATAATTTTGTGTAAATGGTTTTTCCCTATTAAAAAATTCAAGGTTCTCTTTGTATAATATTCCAGTATTTAGAGAAACTATTCATGGCTCTTGCTCACCAGGAGGATAAGGCAATGCTGGAGAGCAACCCGAGCGCCTGGTGAGTTTCTGCCAAGGATAATAGGGGTAACTAAAAGGTTACCTCTCATCTCTTTTACTATCCTTGGGAGAACCAAAGCGATAAACTCTTGGGGCGTAGCCCCAATAAGTTATATGGCTAGTTCTTTTTCTAGTCTGTCATTAAAGTAAATGGCGAACTGCGAAATACATTTCTTCCAATTTCTTAAGGGCATGGTCCATTTCTTTGATATATCCATGGTAGCAAGGTAGATTATCTTAATTAGAGATTCATCTGAAGGATATGATGTTTTTGTTTTGGTAACTTTTCGTATTTGCCTGTGGTATCCTTCTATAGTATTGGTAGTATATATTATTCTCCGTATTTCATAAGAATATTTGAAATATGCTGTTAGTTCAGTCCAATTTTTTCCCAGGAGCGGATGATAATCGGATGCTTTTTACCCCATTTTTCTTTAAATTGTTCGAATGCTAATTCAGCTTCCTGTAATGTCAATGCTTGATATACTTTCTTTAAGTCTACCATAAACTCTTTTTGCTCTTTGTAAGGCACATATTTTAGTGAGTTTCGGATCTGATGAATGACACAAAGCTGGATCTCTGTTTTAGGAAAAACAGTGTTAATAGCTTCTGAAAAACCAGCAAGCTCATCTTTATAGGCAATTAGAATATCTTCTACACCTCTATTTTTAAGATCATTACATACTCCGAGCCAGAAACTTGCACTTTCGCTCTCGCCAACCCATATACCTAATATATCTTTTTGTCCTTCTAAATTGATACCTAATACACTATAAGCAGCTTTGTTTATTATTCGATTATCTTTGCGAACCTTAAAATGTATAGCATCAAGATAAACTATAGGATAAACCCTGTTTAAAGGCCTTGATTGCACTATCGTTGGTAATATTTTGTCGGTTATCTTACTAACCATTGTAGGAGATACATCGATTCCATAGATATCTCTCATATGATCTTTCAATATCTCGAGTTGACATACCTTTGGCATACATAGCAATAATTTGATCCTCAAGTTGATTAGAAGTCTTTTCGTACTTTTTGATAATTTGAGGCTCGAAAGTACTGTTACGGTCTCTTGGAATATCAATTTCAGTATTGCCAAATCTGGTTTTAATGGTTTTCTTGCTGTAACCGTTACGATTATTACCAGTGTTTTTACCTTCGATGCTATGCTTTTTATAACCCAAATGTTCATCCATTTCAGCTTCGAATATCTGCTGTAGAGTGTCTTTAAAGAGGTTTTTCAACATCTCCTGGATGTCCTCTACAGTATGGCATTCTCTGGCTAAATCTTTGATTGTTTTCTCTTGCATGTTTTGCATAAATGGTCATCTCCTTTATTGGTTATTTACTCCTTGTTATTTGCATTTCGGCAATTATTTATTTATATCTTTTATTGATTTGCTTTCATACTCTCCAATTGTTGGTAGTTCAACTCCCTTTACTATAAGTTCCCCCACCTTTTCTACTTCTTTAAATAACTTTTCTTTAAGATCTTTATCATTATTTCTATCTGTTTGATTATATAATTGAGCATCTAGTAACGCCTTTTTAAAAGCTTTCCTTGTTTTAGGGTCTAAATATAAACAATTTTCGTACCACCATTCTTGACATTTGTATGCTTTATCATGCACTTTTTCAGAATTTAAACTAAAGAATAATTCTGACCATAGTTTATATGCTTCCTGATGGACCTCTAATCTTTTATCAAGTGCAGCTAATCGGAAATTATTAACTCTTTGGTTTTCTGCAATTTTTTTATTTGATATTACTGTTATAATTGCCCCTATAATAGTTCCAACAATACCAATTAATGCTACATAAATTGGTTGCATAAATACACCCCTCATTCAATCAAAATAAAACTTGAGTTCTGCAGAATTTTAGATAACTTTCTGGGTGTTCCCGACGTTGTAGTCCCGCTAGGGTTGGCACGGCTTTTACCGACCCAACCCCTAACTCCTTTGTTACAAAAGACGTAACAAAGACAATGTCCCGAAGGATAGTCGGTTTTGGGCGTCACGGAAACACCATGTTATGAGTCGTGGCGGTAATATCATCAAGCAAGCAGTTTATCTATTTCATTTTCCCAAGACTCCCTATGGATTATTCTATCTTTATGAAGGTCATTTTGTAAAAGTTCAGCTTTGGTTAGTTTCGATAGTTTTTCCCAGTTTTCTGATAGCACATAGGTTGCATTCCCATACTTAGTGCTTTCTAAAATATATAATTCTTTTTTAGGGAAACCAAAAATTACATAACCACGAAAGCCAGCACGTCCAATTGCAGTAAACTCTGGGTCATATTGTCTTATTTTTTCAAATCTATTATTAATAACTGGATGATTACCCTTTGGTTCTCTTTTTATAATTTCATCTAATTTTGGTTGTAACTTATCCCATGGATATTTCCCCTTAGGTAAAATATCCCAATTTAAACGTCTAACTGAAGGCTTGTTTATTATATCTAAATCTTTTGTAAAAACTTCACATCTGTTAAATATTTCAAGTAATAAATTTACACCATGTTTAATATCATCAAAATTATTACTAGTATATTTAAATATTTTGTTTATTTTAATAATCTTAACTTCATTATTATATATAAAACTAATCTCCATAGAAGGAGGAGAAATATATGTACGTGGATATCTTTTATAAGGCACATCAACAATTTTAGATCTTTCTACTCTTTCATTACGACCACAAAATTCTTTCCAATGCCACTCTATTTGTCTATAAGCTGTTTCCATTTCTTGATCTTTATGTTTAATATATTTTCCTTCAGCATTGAAACGGGAAACAGCTCCAAATGAAGTTGCTGGAAGAACAGTATCTCCGTTTTTAGGTTCATTAATAAATCCAATTTCTGAAAAATTAATTTTTAAATTATCATCAATTCTTACACCTAGAATAAACTCAGTATCTTCTGAAAGAAAATCAAAATGTTTTTCAACGGACAGAATTCGAGTTTGTTCAATTAACATTTTTTAACCCTCCTCAATATATCAATATAATTAAAGTCATGTCACAAAACATTCTGGATATTTCCGACGTACCCGTGCCGTAGGCCTGGCAGGGCTTTTGTTGTCTTTTGCAAAAGGCATAACAGAGAGCATCCCGTAGGGTAGCCGATCTTTGGCATCAGGGGAACACTTTGTTATCTGACGTTGAGGATAATTTATTTTGATTCAAATTCTTCAAAATTTAAATTATTTGTTTCTATTATTTTTATATAAGAATTATCTTGATTAGTTTTAATTATTAATGGAGGAATGTCATTTATGCTTTTAATAACAATTTTTTTATCCGGATTTATTACTATTTCAAGTTTTCTTTCTAAAAAATCTTCAAAAACATTAAAAATATATTTCTTTTTAAGTAGTTCATTTGTGTCAATTTTAGATGATAGAAATAATATTTGATTAATATCTTCAAAAAGTCTCTTCTTATCTAATTTGGTAAAACCCTTATTTGCATAATAATCTAAATAAATATTACCCTCTTTATCAAAACCTTTATATACTATTTTCCAAAAACCAATTGGATAATATTTTTCATTTTCTTTTTTTAAAACTGGACCTTCTATATTAAACAACTTATTTAAATCGGCATTTTTAATATTCCAACGATTAAAACCCTTTAGTATTGGTTCTCCTATTGTAGCGTAAGGATAAATTAGAGCCTCAGATATTTTAGAACCATCTAATAACTCTTTTTGCCATAATTCAAGTCTATCGCCTTTTTCAACTTTTTGCCACGTACTACTAAATACAGTGAAATTTACAATGAACAACAAAAGAACAGACAAAATAATTATTCTAACTTTTTTCATTAATACCTCCTCTTTCATTATTATCTAAAGCTCAATGTCAGATAACGTTCTGGGTACTTACGACGTTGGCGTACCTGAACATCAATCCTATCATAATTAACAAAAGGTTTGGCGGGTCTTTTGCTCTGTTAACCTCTATCCAGTTAATTGCAAAAGGTGTGGCAAAGCCAATATCCCGTAGGGTCGCCGATTTTTGGCGAACGTAAATACCTTAATAAATTAACCTGCATTTGCAGAATGTCGCAGCAAATATACTGACACATCTTTCTTAATACCTGCTTTTATTAGAGCCCTTTTAAATGTCTTTTGAACCGATCTTTCGGTTAGGTATTTCCTCTCCTTTCCTCCAGGAAAAAGCCAGGTTTTAGGACGATATACTTTAATATAGTACCGTAAAACTTTTAAAGCCTCCCGTGAAAGTAACCAATTTTATTATTTTTCTTCTACAAAATTTAATAAAAATCCTGCATTATGAGTGATATTTTTTAGTAAATTAGAAATATCCCCGATACCTTCGGGGATATTTTTTGCAATATCTTATATTATCTTATATTTCTCTTCCTTATTCCTCTCCCTTTCTTCCTGTATATCCTCAATACTTAACTGATCACTGCCGGGTTTAATGATTACCGTGACCTTACTGTCAGGGCGCATATTCTTTAAAATAGTCAGGTCATGGTCACTTTGGTCCCCGGTATGTTTTAAGCTGCCGAAGGCAGTCCTTTTCATACTGCAGGTACCTCTTTGACTGGATGATCTGGTATCTCCGTGTTTTCCTGTTAAATATTATCCGCTGTGAATTTTTTTTGTAATCGGCCTGCCGGGCAGGATGATCTGTACTTTCATCTTAAATTATTTATATTCCAATTCTGGAAGGAGCTTTCAGAACGTGAGGACCTCCAGTTACTTTTTAAACAGACCAGAGACCTGACCCCGAAGGATGTTAGGCGGATTATCAGGATCATCAAGGCCATAATAACCTGGTCTTGATGAGATTTTAAATAGGGCAAAAAAAATAAGCCCGCAAAGGGGCTGAAAAGATTTATTATGTATGCATAAAGTGTGTAGCTGTCAAATTAATTTTTTGGGTTATGTACCTAATTTTACAACCACTATAATCCCTGTTATATCAATAAAAAAATGGTAGGCCATTGGGGACTCGAACCCCAAACCCCCTGATTAAGAGTCCGTTCACCAACTTTTTAATAGTAATTTTGGTTCAAGATAATTGGTTATATGTCAAATAATAAATAGAGCAACCATACATATGTATACATATGTGAACCTTAATGACGCCTAAAAATGGCGACATTATGGCGGCGAACATTTTTATAAATTACATTTAAATGACGAGATTAATAGTTTGATGGAGTTTTAAAAAAGAATATAAGCTAGGTTTCCTTGGTACTAAATATCTTATCTTATTTTATCTAATTTTTCTTTTATATCATCTATATCATTTTCTATAATATTTAATCTTATTTGTATTTCTTGTAATTCATTATCCTGATGATAAAACACTTTCATATCATCAATTTTTTGTTCATAATATTCTTTAAAATCTAATTCACCTTTAATTAAGTTTTCCACTTTACTGATATTAACTTCAATATTTTTTATGCTTTCTTTTATGACTGCTATATCTGTTTTATTAGAATATACTGTTGTATTCAAATTTTGGAAATACTCATTTACAGAAGTACCAATTAAACCAATTAATGTAATAATTAACCCGACAATTAATTTTTCTTTAAAGTAATTTATAATTTTAATATACCAAGGCAATTCTCTTGCTATATCATCATGATAATAACCTTGTCCAACAATTGTATCTGTTCTTATTTTATCTTCATTACTCCCTTCGAAATGATCACCTTTATATTTATAATTATCTTCTAAAGTATCAGGTTGAAGGGGCATGTTGTCTAAAAATTGACGATAAGCTTCCATTTCCCTTTTAGATTTTCCAGGCATATGTTTAGGCATCGTCTTGATCCCCTATTATCCATGAATATAAGCTATTATTTAAAGAAGTATGGCTCATTTTAATGAAATTATCCATATTAAATAATGAAATATCTTTAATTATAGGTTTAAAATAATATTGATAATCAAATATGATATATGAATTATTATCTATATCAGAATAGATAGTATAAATTGAATTTATATAATCATAAGCCCCTTTATCAATTATTACTTTATTTGGAGGATTGCCTTTTATTGAAAATTTAACATCTCTAGGGGTAACAATATCAGTATTAAAAATCTTATTAATAACTTTTTTTAAAGGTTCTTTATCATTAAATTTATGTTCATATACAATACCTATTCGATTGAAGTTACCAACATCATGATTTTTTATAATTAATTTTAAAATCACATCATTTATACAATTTTTAAACCATTTAAAATTTTCATCAAATGAATCATATTTATCTAAAGGATAACTAAAAATAAGATTATGAGGAGTAATTTTAAAATATCTTGTCTGATCATCATCTATTAAAGTCTTTTCGAATTCATTATTGGATATTTTAGGAAAATATTCTGCATCAAAATACTTCTGTTTGTTATTATTTAATAAATCATCTACTATACTACCCCAACTATTCAATAATTTATACATTCTTTCAAATCTTATACCTATAGTCATTTTATTTATGTTATTTTCTAGCTTTTCCATAAATATCACCGTATAAAATCATTTATTCTTTATCTTTTAAGATATTAGAATAATATTTTTTCATTATTTCTTTTTTTATCTCATTATTAGAAGGTTCCAGTTCCCCTAAACCCTCTCTAGCTTGTTGCCATGGTATTTCTTGATGAGTAAGATGTTCTAATTGATTACCAGAAAAAACACCATAAATATCATATAATTCTTTTAAAAATCCATAAGTTTCATTATTAATTGTATCTGGATAATTTACTTCTTTTGGTATATTTTGATAGCCATAATCCCTATATTTTTGATATAATTCAGGAGATACTGGACCATGCACCCATGCTTCAATTCGATTAGGGAATAATTCTTCATCAAATAAAGCAAGATACCATGCTTGCGCATAATAACATAACTTTTGTAACTTTTTATGTGTCATTGATTCCATTGTCAAAAAAGCTTTGGCCACATCAAAAATAGTAACCTCCCTCATAATATCTCCCCCTTGATTGAGCAAGATTACATCTCCCATAAAAACACCTCCCTATGTATAACTATTATAATTAACATATACACTATTGTTACACATAAAATTATTAGTTATACATAATAGGAAGTGTCAATTTATTGGTTATCCGAATATACTGTAATTTTATTTTAACATAAATTAACAATATGCGAAACACTATATATAGTGGTGGTGGTTATCAATACTATATATTGTGGTTTATGCATTATTTTCGTAATATTCTTTCTTTTTATCATATTAAAAACCGCCCCAGGTTTCCCCAGGAGCGGTTGTGTATTTTTATTCAATTTGCTTGATTAAAATTCCTTATTAAACTCCAGCTTTAGCTTCCCGTCTTCCCATTTGAGACTGGCCCCTTCCTCTTTCTTGATCTTTGCCTTAGCCCTATTCTCAATCTTCTTTTTATCCTCACTATCAATCTTATAACCAGCCTCTTCTAGTTCAATAAGTAATTTATCAATCACGTCATTCACCGTATTAAGATATTTGTTCCCCGGATATTCCAATAAAATCGCATCCAGGATATCATCAACTTCTGCCAGGATCACGGAACCTTTCCGGAAGTATGGATCTACTCCTGGGAAAAACTTTCTCAAAATTACAATAAGCACCGATAATACAGGTATCAGTGCTAACAACACAGTTAATATAATGTTCCAGTTGATATTCATTTTTTTCACTCTCCCATTATTTTTTTGACATAACTAATAGTTTCTTTTGAATGCTTACCTGTAACTACACTTAAAAACCTACAAGCGAAATCCCACTTTTGCCATTCCCCTGAAGGTTTACCTGCCTTATCCCACTCGGCATAAGAAAAAGGAAGACCTGTCGCCTTCCTTGCATGTGCTAACATTTTATTAATATTTCCTCGGCCCGCATTGTAAGCGGCCAGAGCAAATTTGTATCTTTCCTTTTTATCAGGGATTTCAGGATATTTGCTATACAGATATGCCATATATTTGCAGCCGGCCTCTATGTTTTCTTCTGGATTGAACGGATCATCAAGTGCTGGAATATTATCTTTGTCGTCCCATTGGTCCCAAGTAGGCTTCATAAATTGCATTAAGCCCTTGGCGCCTACAGGACTAACAGCTGTTGGAACCGCGTCAGATTCAGCTAGAATTTGTTTTTTTACCAACTTCCAATCAAGACCATACTTATCAGAATAATACTTAATCAAACTATTGTACCGGTCTTTAAGGTCCATTAACTTCCACCTCCAACAAGAGTATTACTTCCTTGCTCGCTCCAATAATTCGTCAATCTTGGCCTCCTGGCGGGCCATAGCTACCTGCATGGCTTGTATTGCAGTTGCTACCTGCTCCAAGGCTTTCGTATTATTCTCAATTACTGCGGTCATGTTCTGGTCATTGCGCTGCTTTAGAGCCTGACCAACTACATAGATAATCCCGGCCACGGCGAAGGTGGCAATCCCATACTGGGCAATTTCAGCCGTCGGCACAGGCTTCACCTCCCGACCGGATTGTCCGGCTCATCTTCATTTTCCTCATAGGCATCGCCTCCTTTAGTTAGAACAAAGCACCCCAGGAGTTTTTTGCGCAAATTATAGCTGTCGGCATGACTTACATGGCCCAGCCAGGACTGGATGGTGGCATTGATCTTCTCGAGGTCAATCTTGCCCTCGCGATACTTCCGTTGGAACGCTTTGAGTTTCCGCTTCATCCTCTTGATGCTCGACTTTCGGATTAATCTGTGGGTCGGCCATATCCTATAACCCAGGAAATCAATCCCCTGGCTGATAGGCCAAATACCAGTTTTGCCGTTTAGTTGAAGGTCCAGTTTGTCGGCCAGGAATCCCTCGATTTCCTGCTTAACTTCCCATAGATGTCGCTTATCGCCCCCAAGGATAACGAAGTCGTCCATGTAGCGCACATAATATTTCTCCCGGAGGATCTCCTTCACGAAATGGTCGAGTTGATCCAGGTAGACGTTTGCCCATAGTTGGGACGTTAAGTTCCCGATGGGAAGGCCCCGCGAGCAGTCGCCGCCGTCGCCTCCGCTGTCGATAATCTCGTCAATCAGCCAGAGTGTGTCAGGGCAAGCAATCCGCTTCCGGATAATGGCCTTCAATATTGCATGGTTAATGCTCGGGAAGTATTGGGAAACGTCGGCTTTAAGGCAATAAACCCGGTCCCACTTATGTTGGGTCACTCGTAAAAACTGCATTACCCGGTCGGCCCCGGCGTGTATTCCCCGACCAACACGGCAGGCGTAACTATCGGGGATAAACCTTTCCTCAAAAAGTGGTTCGATGACGTTACATAGCGCATGCTGGACCACTCGATCCTTAAACGGTAGTGCGGCCACCAGGCGGGTTTTAGGGTCATGTACATAAAAATAGCGGTAACGACCGGTCCGAAACGTCTTATAAATCAGCTCGTTCTGTATCTGAATCAGGTTGCTCTCCAGGTTGAAGGAGAATTGTAGCACCTCTTCCTGAAACCGTTTTGCTCTTCTTGCTTTCATGTAAGCCAACTCAAGGTTCTGGAAGTCGTAAATCCTGGGGTAAAGATTTGTATATGTTTTGGCTATTTTTCTCACCCCCCTTATGAGGGCAGCAGCCCATGACGGTCGCAATCTACTGGCCATGAGCTGCCTGTTTATGTTTTTTGCCGGCCGGGTTTCCGGCGCGACAGGGACCTGAACTCCTTTGCCTAAAGCACTGGACGATATCCAAGTAGGATACCGCCTTCTGGCACAATTAGGCGAAGCGGCGCGGAAGCCGATGTTGATGTTCGCGTTCGACGGCGGATTGTTCAGGTTCAACGCGAATCCCGCCCGGGCATTCGAGCCATTGTTCCAGTACCCACCACGGAGGGCAGCCCGCACATTGTCAGTCCAGGCCCCAAAAAGTTTACTTCTTGATTGACCTAAACCAACCACCGATTAGCCGCCCGATTTCCTCCAACATGCCCGCCCAAATCTCGTACTTTTTGAATGGTAAAAACCCCAGGCGCCTGGCCAGGCGGAGGTAAAACATCAGAACGGCCTTCTCCACATCCAACTCTTCCAGGGTGTTTTTCTTGTAGTAGCGCAAATTTGCCGTGATTATTAATCGCTGGATATTAAGCATGGACCTTTTCATCTCGGCGGCCAGGGTATGCTTTTCCGATTTAGGAAACTGCTGCAAAGCCTTATACCCGTAAAAAATCATATCCTCGCACTTTTGAGCCAGAATAAAAGTGCCATCTTTAGGTCGGCTTTGATTTTGTCTTTGCTCCATTCTCTAACTCTATTCCTTTCAAAACTGAGGCCTCGCTATCGCGAGGCCATCAGATTTTCAGTAATCAGATTTCAGATTTACAGAGACAAAGCGGCGCGGAAGCCGATGTTGAGGTTCGCGTCCGACGGCGGAGTGAGCAGGCGCAACGCGAAGCCCGCCCGGGCATAAGAGCCAATGCTCCAGCACCCACCACGGAGGGCAGCCCGCTGACCATAGTTCCGTAGCCAGAAACCGTCTTTCCATTCCTCATTGCCACTAGAGGAAACAGAGGCGGGGAGCGCCAAGGCCTGCAGCTCGGCTTCGGTTCTCATGGTTAGGAACCTCCCGTATTGGTAAGCACCATAATCACCAGTGGCCGTTGGGTTGTTGTTGGGCATTTGTGGTGAAATCCGTGCAATGCCCACACCCTGGGCATGGGCGGCCACAGTAGAGTCGTTGGAACCCCGGCTAACTGTTAACTGCATCCCATCTACTGCTGTGATGGTTACCTGCTCGTTTTCCACTTGGAGTACGTCGCCAACCTGCGGGTTAGAACCACCGGGCCCAAGGACTAATTCTTCAATAGTGAAGGTTGCAGGGTCGGTGGTATTGTTTAGACCCGCATCGGCAATTTTGGCCGTCCAGCCACCCGGGATTACGCAGTAATCAGTGGTTTGTTCTATTTCAGCGTTATTCGCGTGCGCACTAGGAGAAGTACCATTCTGCCCACGCTGGCAGCCGGTTAGGGTGTAGGTGCCGTCGCCATTGTCAACAAACTGGGAGTAGATCACATACTCATCTGTATTTGTGCCTTCAGCTTTGATCAATACGAGACCATTAGTGGCTGGCCAAAGCTCGGGGTTTTCAACTCCGCCAATAGTGATTGCCGTATCGGTAGCAGTAATGCCATCAGCATCCGCGATGGCCGCGCTCTTAACTGCCTGGTACCGGCCGCAATCGATTAGGAAATCGACCCACTCCCAAAGGTTACCCACAATGTCAAAAATGCCGTTGGCCATGCCATTATGGCTATAGGAAATTGGCCCTGTTCCGGTGAGCAGCCTGGAATGAGTTTTATTGTAACTAGCGGTGTAACTCGCTACTACCGGGTCAGCAATGCCGTAATATTCCCAGGAGTCTGGGTCACGATAATCGCGTCCCCAACTGTTATTCCCTCTAATGTCATGACCCAACAGCTTGATTAAAAAGGCAATGGTAGCCCATTCCTTCATCGTCACCAAATGGCAGGAGCGGCCGTTGATTTTCCGGTTCACACAGGCGATTTTGGCATTATCCCAGTTTATATCAGTCCACGGCACTACGCCCTGCTGGGATACAGCAGCCGTCTGGCCAGGACTGTTTGCTGTTGTGCTGCCTCTGCTGCTATTGGTAGCATCCGGCTGGCTAGCCTGATATTTATCAATGAGAAAGCCTCCAAGGTTCAAATCCTGGGGTGGAAAAGTTCCTTCATCCCACAGCCCGGCCGGTATACGGAACTTGGGAACATAAATCATTTTGGAAACGACCGTGGTGCCGCTTCCGTCGGCTTTAGAGTTGTGAACGACATCCACTTCCCGGGTTCCTGCGTTTATCCTGTCCCTGAGTGCAGCCAGGGATAATTTGCTAACGTTTGCCATCTAATCCACCTCCGGTAGAGGAAATACTGTAATATCGATGTTATTAAGGTCCAGCGGTCGCTCCACAATCATGGTCACCGGCTGACCTTGCTCGTCTACTATGCCCGTTTCCTGCTGTTCAAACTGTCTCTCTGGCAGGACGCACTCGGCCAAAAGCCAGTAGTGGTCGCGGCAAAGGTCGGTCGATAAACTGCCGTCCTTGTCTAGGTATACCCTGGCCGGTCCGCCCTGGAATTGGGCCAGGTCAATCTTTCCCCCGGAACAGTTTCCATCCGGGAACGAGAACGGGGATATCACCAGCCGGCCAGGATTGGCCTGGTCGATGTTTACGACCTCATTTGGTTTTTTTGTATCATGCTGAATAATGGCCATCTTTAAGCACCTCCTATACTGCTATTTGCCACCGGAATAATCCAGTAAAACCGCCTGTATTGTAGACCGTGAAAGCATTGGCTGCTTTAGAAATAAAGACGTCACCAAGGTCTCCGCCGGTATCAGCCAACGGAGTAATATTCACCATGTAAGCTGTGCTACCCAGATTGTGGGTAATGGTTACGCCGTTAGTAGAAGCAAAATTAGCCTCGCCCTGCGAAGTTTGAATTTGAATGCTGTCAATCTGCTGCTTGAGATAGACGTCGTTATTGATCAGGTCCTGGTGGATAGGGTCCCAGGTTTCCGGAGCCGCCGGGTCAGTAGGTTCCAGCTTCCTTACGTTGTTCTTGTAGATGGGTGTGCCTATTAAATTCGCCATAAGGAATTACACCTCCTTAAAATTCTTCATCCCAATCGAAGCCAACCGTTTCGCCGGGTTCGATGGTCTTCACTCCAAACGTTTGAATGGCAACGGCCTTGCCGGTTTCATCAAGCAGTGCCGCTTCATTGATTCCGGCACCGCCGACCTCGTCTCCGGTTATGTCTACATGGTAACGGACCGTAGTAGATACCGGAAATGAATGGCTGGCCACCGGCTTCCTGATAATTTCAGAGTTCAAGGCCGTAGCATTCGGATTAGGAGCCACACCAGATCCTCCGCCGACGCCAAAAGCGATGTGAGTTATCTTTGGCAGTGGAGCATCGCCGGCGTGGGCCTTCGCCATCGCCTCTCGCCCGTATACTGTGGTTACAACATTCAACCTGCCAACCCCCTTTCTACAACCTGGCCGTCTCGCCATTTAACCCATGCCAGGCGATGGGCTGCTACTGATTTGCCCAGCCTCCAGGTTCCGTCAAGCTGTTTATGTTCGACCTGAATGGACACGTGGCCATACCCAGTGAGGAAATGGCGCGGTATAGTGGTGATTTTACCGTTCAGGAAACGGGCAGAATTAAGAAACCAGCTACTATTCAAAAGCCGGCCTCCGTCAAGATATCCCTCGTATCCGATTGTAACCGCTCCGTTCAGGAACCACCTGGTATCCTGAACCTCATAATCAAGGTTATACCGTCCATCTAATCTGTAACGTGTGTCCAAACGGTCTGGAGAACTCCCAAGGGGGCGATACTCGCCATAGCTGTATATTCTCTGATAGTTACAGCTAAGATGATGGGTAATTTCCCCGTTTAATATCATCCAGCTACCGTCTGTCTTTCTGTAAGGGCCGATCGACGTCAGGTTATTAAGGCGGAAATTCCCGTTAATCCTGCAGTATCCCTGATCTAGTTTAATTATTGTGCTAGGAAACCCAGATAAGAACCGAACTTGCCAAAACAAACGCTTTCTATACTCAATAAGTATTGTTACCGGTAGTAGCGAATGAAGATATCCGATTATTGCATGGCCTGGTTTCATGAACCCGCATATTCTCATTATGATAGTTTTGTAGGACCACAGCTCGTCTGGTAGGTTTACCGTGCATCTGATTTTTTCTTCATCAGGTATGGTCGTTCCCGCTGCATATGCCTCCGGCCATGCTTCTTTCAGCTCGATTTCCGGACCTCCGAATAAGCGTAGGATATTTACTATTCCATCCCGTGTTCCGCGCCACTTGTATATCCGTATCAGTAGTTTAAGCAGCAACCTGCGGTTCTCGGGCCAGTACCACTTCCACCCAAATGCCTTCAACCATTTTTCTACGTTCTCCGACTTCATTCTTACAATGTCAAATTCGTTCTTTAGCGCATCTGCATTGCCCTGAAAAGTGCTTATGCCTTTATTTAAAACTTCTACAAGCTTTTTGGTTTCCTTGTCTCTTTCCTGTAAACTTTCAGGCATGCTGTTTTTAAGAGACATTAACAACCACACTCCCCAAGGCAGGGATAGTATCTGCAGGTGGCATAATGTCTCCGCTTGGCTCAGAGAAACTGATGTTTGCTATGCCTGACAGATCCGCTACCCATGCGGTCAGTTTCGCCATGTATACAGGCTTGCCAAAATCAATAGCCCATGTACCATCAGGTTCCTTGCGGCTGTAATCAAAATACTGCCTGATTTTGTCCTCGGCCTGCGCCTGCACGTCGGACGCTGAATAACCGGGCACTGGGGTAACAGTGCATGTTACGTCCACGATCTGATATTTTGCCGCTTTGACATCGACAACGAGCGTTAATATCCGTGGCCGACTTACCGTTACAGCATACTCGACCGCATCGAGTAATTCCTGGCTTGGCTCTCCGCCGTTATCCGGGACCACATAGAGTATATAAGTCAGTGCCGGAATAGAAGGGTCTTGCTCATGTGTCATTACCAGGACCCGTTGCACGCCTGAAACCGCCTGGCCGGCATTGGAGAAATCCTCTCTTATGACGCAGGCGTCGCTACTGCTAATCCACCCCGGCAGGTTGTCTTTTATATGGTTTATGCTTTCTTGGTCCTGGCCACCGGTTGCAGGCTCTGGATTATTCACTTTGAGGTCAACAAGCCAGCCGTTGGTATCATAAATAACACTGTCCAGCACCGTAAGCGTATTTGCCGGTATATTTCCTTCAGCACCTTGTGAAATTTTATAATCCACATTTATTTCGCTGTCGCTGGGTGGGGCCTTCCCGTTTGTACCGTCGCCAAACATGATAAGGATTTTCCCGTCCTCCTGCAGCTCAATAACATAATGCTGATCTGTTGGTTTGCTCAAAAGAAAATCGTCCACCTTAGTCCAGGTTACGCCATCCACCTTGATAACTATGCTATCCACCCACACAGGACCGTCGGCGGTTTCGTAAACCTGATATGCTTCACCCGTGCCTGTAAACGTATCATTCTTGCTCTCTGTCTGCCTGACTGGTATATTGACGCTTGTCGAACCCTCTGGTATGTAGGCCGCTTCTGTAGTTTCGTAAACTATTTGCTTCTGGCCAGGAGTGATTATCCTGGTCCCTATAGGAATATTTATTGATGTTGTCGCTGGCTGTGAGATAGAAGCCACTATATAAGTGCTGGCCGGCGTAACAGACCGGACGGGATAACCCACTATTCGTGCCCAGCGGAGAACCGAGCTATAGTCGGTTGCCGTATCTGGAAAAAGTTCATTGAATAAATTGTCCAGCCGGTATTCCATTTTTTCTATCTGATCAGCCAGGCATTCTAGCAAAATGTTGCCGATGTGTTTGGCATCAATGTTCCAGTCCGGCCATCGCTGTTTGGCGTACTGTTTTAATTCCGTCAAAATTTGAGCATATGTTCTTCCCACTTACACACCCCCTCCCAGCGTTGTTGTGGCCTCCTGAGGTTCCTTTATACCTGACCCGGGAGCACTCCACAAAACTTGCACTCTATACATTGCCTGGTCGTAATCATATACCGCTGTGACCTCTTCCACCTTTGCCCGCGGCTCCCAGCCTTCTATATCGCGTTTGACCAGCCCGGTTATCGTCGACTCCAGACCGGGCACAGGGTTTCTGAAAACCACCAGGGCCGCATGGTTGCCAAAGTCGGGCAGCCTAGGATGTTCGCCTGGGATTGTAGTCAAAATACATCTGATTACCGAGGCGATTTCATCTATTTCATTGACGGGATAAGCAAAAGCGCCGTCCCCCATATGGACAAGAGGATACTGCATGTTCTCACCTCCAAAAACCACACCAGATGGGCTTATCAGGATCGCCGCCTTCAAATTCAATCCAGACACCTGTCCCTGGGGGAATATACCAAGACGATGGATCCACGGCAACAATCTGCGGCAGTTTCTGGCGGACGTAAGTGCCCTGCTGGGTCGAAAGCGATGATGCGTTAAGCGTGCCCGGCAACACATCTGCCCCTGCCTGGCTTATTCCACTGATAGTTACTGTTTGTGATTGTCCAGAATCCCAGTCAAACTGCAGTTTGCCCTCTGGCAGGTCAATCCCGACAAACTGCGGCGGCAGCACAGGATATGCCCAATTATCCAGGGCCTTGAAGCCGAAAAGAGCGGGAACCTGCACCTTTACCCGCCCTTTCCCTTTCGGGTCTTTGCCTTCTACCACAATACCCCGGTATTTACCGTATATTTTAGGTTTTAATTCAGGTAAGCGGTGAGGTAAGCTGTGATTGTCCATGATTCGTGCTTCACCTCGTGTTTACATTTTGTTACCCTGTGCTTGCTCCCCTCTGGCAGTATAACATTGCAGCCAGCTCTTAATCCTGCCTGCCCGACACACTGTAGCTTCCC
Source organism: Halanaerobiales bacterium (assembly GCA_029981855.1). Lineage (GTDB taxonomy): Bacteria > Bacillota > Halanaerobiia > Halanaerobiales > DTU029 > JARRCS01. The sequence goes on from JARRCS010000015.1 coordinate 80,962, forward strand.
TTTAGGATCGGCTATAGCCAGGCGCTGCAGATATTCACTGGCCTCCGCCGGGCTGTGGAATACTTCAGCTATTCGTGTTTCTACTCCCTCTCCGGCTGAAATCTCAAAAGCCATGCCGTCTGGTGTTAGGCCAGTTGCAATGTATTTCCTGCCCGCCATAGCAGATGGTTTGTAATCTATCACCTGTTGTACTTTAACATCAGGCGGATAAGCCACATTGATGGCTCCTTGTCCGTCTCGCCAAACAGGTGTATTCCCAGCTAATCGATATAAAAAGGCAATGTCACTTTCGTTTTGTGCATACGTTTTGTTGCCTCCATCGACCGCCATTTGTCCAGGGCTTTCTCCTTTTTTTGATAGCAGGTTGGAAATTGCCGCTTGGCGAGGACCTGGATAAATAGCCCGAGCTTTGGCTTGCCATTCCGGTCCAAATTCCAGAGCAATAATTTCAATGCGCTCTCCCTGGCGCACTCGCCATACGGTATATTTTCTCAATCGCTGCATGTTCCCAGCCGGGCCGAAGGTGACACTTAATGCATCGCCTTTTTTTATATTCAACCTGGCCTTTCCATCGAAATATACCGTCAAGCATCCGATATCCCTTAAGCTGGTCTCCCAAAACAAGCCGACCGGTGCATCTTTGATGTTCTCAATCACAATCATTGTTCAATCACCTGCAGCACTTCGCGATACTCGGGTATCAAAATAGTCGTCCCAGGAACCGGTTCATTTGTGGAATCGGATACGCCATTGGCCGATGTAATCGCCCACCAGAGGTGGGGGTTTCCGTAAAAACGGTTCGCCAGGCCACACCAGGTGTCTCCTGCCTCAACCAGGTATGGCCTACCTTGGCCGTATAACTCTAATCTATACAACATAATTTTCACCTCATCGTGACGCTCTGAACCTCCTTGATAAGGTCTTTCTTTGAATTTTGTTTTGCTTTAGCCTTATTTGCATTAGCCGGCTTTGGCTGCGGTGGAGGAACTGGCGTGCCGTAGTCTGTCGTTGCCCATACCTCAACTGTTATGTCCTTTGGCTTCAAGGCTGGTGTCCAGTTGTTATAAAGCACCTTCCATTCTCGTATCCTGATTGGCATTTGAAAGCTGCCCACTGTCAAAAAGGCCAATGGCGGCACATTTTTAGGTTTTACAGGAATTGCGAGATAACGAATAAATTCGACTTGCTTGGTGACAGCGTCTACATTGCCCTGGGAAATAAATCTACACATAAATTGTATTGACCGCGCCCCTCCGTATTTGAATTTCAGGGGAGGGGCAACTGCGCCATCAACTTCCGGTTCATCATATACTGCGGATTTGGAGTCTTCCAGCATATGAGGATTGGCCAGAAATTCGATAACCTCGCCCGTATCCATTCTGGCCAGCGTTGCTCGCTGCGGTTTTTGGATCATATTGGCACCACCCGCCTCATTTGCTCATCTTCGATGAATTCAATAACGGTTTCTGCAACCGTCCGACCATCAAGCACAAGCTTGATCGGCTGGCGGGTAACCACCTGAGGTGTAGCCGCCGGTGCTACCTCGCTAGGTTCTCGCCTGGTTTTTGTTGCAACAATAGGAGGTGCGGCATAAGTCTGAGCATGGACTGGTGTAATCAAGGGAGCAGGCATCCGGCTTGCATGCACAGGTGTAGCGGGACCTATCGCAACCTGCCCTGTCAACATGTCCTTTGCCGGTGGTTCTATTGTAGCTGTATACGTAGCACGTCCTGTAAGGTCAGGCGGCTTCGGAAGTGTCCCGAGCATCACATCATAGACTGCCTTACCTGCAGTCTCAGGAACTGCCGGCGGTTCTATTGTAGCCGAGCTTACTGCACCGGCAAGCAATTTTAAGCGTGCTGGCGCAGGAGCCACCGCCATCCTTACCTGCGGCTCGGCGGATATACTAGAAAGGCGCTTAAAGTCTGCACTCAACCGCGCAACGGTGACCTGGGAAGCCTCCATGATGCTGGTTAAAGCCTGTTCAATATACGAGGGCGAGTGAATGCCCAGCCCTTCCTTGACCCCTTGCCACAGCCGGCCAAATGCCTGTTTTCCTGCGTCCCAGAGCTTTGATCCAAAGTTTAGTATGTTATCTTTTACATTCAGCAAGATGTCAAATATCCTGCCAGGTAGATCGCTAATGGCGCTAATCATGCCGTTGACAGCCTGGCTTCCGGCTTGCTGCGCCGCATTCCATAAGCTGCCGCCAATATTGATGATGGCCCCGGGTAAGGTCACCAAGAACGACCATATCATGCCCGGTAATGCAGCAAAGAACCCGATTATAGCGTCTATTCCCAGGCTGATTATTTGAACGCCTGCGTCGGTAATCGCTGTCCACCATATCGGTATCTGTGTCGCCAGGTCCATCACAAAGGCGATAACTCGTCCAGGAAGGCTGGTGAAAAAGCCGACCAAGGCCTGTATTCCTTCCCAGCCCATCCGGAGCATATACCCTATTCCGAAGCTTATCCAGTAGGGTATGTCCTCCAGGAACAGTTCGGCGAGAAAGCCGGGTATCTGCTCGATAAACCCGATGATGGCCCCCGGCAATGCTGCGAACCAGCTTTTTATCTGTTCCCAGTGTTCCGCTATAAGCAGCGGTATGCCAATTATGGGCATAAAAATTGCCAGGAGAGCTTTCCCCCAAGCCGGCATTCCGGAGAACCATGTTGTCAGCTTACTCCACCACTGGCTGACCGTAGCCGTTACCTTATCCCAGTTTCTTGCAAGCAGGATAATACCTACCGTAAGGGCGGCAACGGCCATAATCACCAGCCATATCGGGTTGGCCGTCAGCGCCGCATTGAGCAGCCATTGGGCTCCGGTCCAGGCCAGCGTAGCACCCCGGACCACCAGCATGGCCCCCTGAAGCGCCAAGGTTGCGATCCTGGCCCCAATTGCCTCCAATTTGGTCCACAGTAGCGTGCTCTTTAATATGGCCATTCCTTGGACCATATTGGGTATCATCGAAACGAACAAAAATCCTGCACCTGCGAATAACGTAAGGACCGAACCGCCTACTAAAAATAAGGCAATGGCCTTTTGTACAGGGGCTGGTAATTTGCTAAAGAGATTCACAAATCCGCTAATCTTTTGTATCGCTGCATTTACTGTGGGCAAGAATATATCTCCAATGGTATAGCCGATATCTTTAACCGTATTTCTCAAAAGCTGGAGCTGCGCCTCGGTGGTCTTGTATCGCTCCTGGGCTTCTCGCGCAAGAGCGGTATTTTCCTCCCATGCATTGACTCCAATCTCCAAGCTCCGACGGAAGAGATCACCCGCACCGGCTGCTCTCAATAAGGCGTCTCGCATTCTTATCTCTGATAGCCCTAGCTCATCCAATACGGCAAAAACGTTGACGCCGCTTTTGCTAACTTTGTCCAGTCCTTCTATGAAGGTTATAATGGCGCCGGCCGCGTCATCTTTGAATACTTTCGAGAACTGGTCAGTAGTCATGCCTGCAACCGTGGCAAAAAGCTCGAGCTGATCTCCGCCTGTTGCGACAGCATTGGCAATTTCAATCATCACGCGGGACATTGCAGAACCGCCTGCTTCCGCGTCGATACCTACGGAAGACAGCGCTCCGGCAAGAGACAGGATTTGCGCCTCGGTTAAGCCTATCTGGTGACCGGCCCCAGCCAGTCGCAGACCCATTTCTACGATTTCCGATTCAGTTGTTGCCAACTTATTGCCGAGATCCACAACTGTAGAACCGAGACGGTCAAATTGGTCCTGCGGCATCTGGGTGATGTTCGCCAGCCTTGCCAGGTCCGTGGCCGCCTGGTCGGAAGTCATGTTTGTGGCTACCCCCAGGTCAACCATTACCCTAGTAAAGCCTATTATAGCTTCCTTCTTAATCCCAAGTTGTCCTGCTGCTTCTGCTACAGAGGCAATCTCTTCGGCGGATGCAGGTATTTCTTTGGCCATCTCTCTTATCTGCCGACGCAAGATAGCATATTCTTCCTCTGTAGCATCAACCGTTTTTCGCACGCCGGCAAAAGCACTCTCAAAGTCTATGGACGCTTTTACGGCCATCCCTGCCATGGCCAGACCTGCCGTGCCTATTCCCATTAAGGTAAGGCCAGTTTTTTGGAGTGTCGCTTGGACCCTAGGGTCTCCCAAGGCCCCAAATTTGCTTTCCATCTGGTCCAGGCTGGCCTTTGTTTTGTGATACATTTCTTCTGCATCAGCGGAGACGTTCTTGAATGCCTCGTCAATTTTTTTAAGGCCAAGGGTGGCCTCATCCTTCACGAAAAAATGAAAACCCAGGCCCACCATATCGAAGTTAAGCGCCATTTAGCCACCCCCCTTCAATGCGCCAGCCTCCTCCTGAAGCCTATCAGTAAGCTTTTCATAAAGGGCATTCTTCCACCTAACCGGCAATCTCATTACTTCTGAAAATTGAAGCCCTAGGCCGGACCCCATAGTCGAATACATAAGCCAGAATATCTGTTCGTCTAGGACTTCTCTGGTCGTATTGGTGAGAAAACTTATTAACGGGTTTTCGTCACTTTCTTCGGAAGGAAAAAATCCGCCCCAATTGGAAGATCGATATCAAATACATTACCGCAATCCAGGCACTCGATAGCAATGGTTGTATCAACACCGCATTCTTTTGACTCCACTTCGCCCCGGAAAGCAGCGGCATCGGATGCCGGAAGCCCTGACAGGAACTTGCGAGACACCATCTTTTCACCCTCGATTTCTGTGATTCTCAAAGCCATAATCGAGCTCATAATAGCTTCGGGAAACTCTCGTCTAAGCAAAGCAAGTTTCTGTTCGTCTTTTCCCCGCATCATGCGCCACTTTATTGTTTTTCCGGATTTAGGAAGCGTAAAGGTAAAACGATGTTCCGGGTCTGCCCAAGCAGGGTCTTGAAGATATTGAACTTTTAAATCGCCCAGATTTTCTTCCCATTCAAAGCGATTGTTACACCGCGGGCATGTTACCTTAAACGCGTATTCATCCCCGTAGGTTAGCCGCCTTAATTGGATCATGGCAAACACCCTATCTCCTATCAGCAAATCCATCACATTTACTTCAGGAGATACGAGACATGCCTGAAGCACCTTATTTATTGTTCTTGTATCCCGGCCACTTCTCCGGTTTAGGAGCATATCCTCTTCCCCGGTGGTCATCTCCCTCATCTGCCCTTCCCATCTACCAGGGAAAAGGAATGTTCCTTGGGCGTTTTCTGCTTCTGCAACCGTCTTCGGCAAGCTTTGATTTTCCGTAGCATGCAAAGCCTCTGCTTTAAGTTCATTCATTCTCTAATCCCTCCCTAATAGTATAGTTTAGGAGCCCGCTTTTTTAGGCGGGCTCAAAGTAGTCGATTACAAGGATAACCTTACGAATGAGCTTTTCATTGGCGGTGTTGTCCCAGTCGCCGGCTTCAAACTCTTTTGGCCACGCTCCATATACGTCCCAACGCCCGACCTCGCGGCCGGCTCTGTCCTGCTCAATAATGGACAGGTTGCGTTTGTACTCGTCCTGATCCGTACCACCTGTTTCCTGTGCTGCGTCTAGGACGTTTTTAAACCATTCATAAATCTCCAGATTCTCGGTAGCCCCGTACTCCAGGGTTATATCCTCAAATTTCCCTTTACCCGGAGATTTGTCAGGAAGAAGAGCACCGCCTTCATAATGCTCAATGACTTCTACGCCGCCGCGCAAAGGACCCGCCTTCTGGAAACCGGTCTGGACAATCCCATCAATTTCCACCAGGAATTTAAACTTGTCATGGAACTTTCTTGCTCTGCCTGCCATCTCTCATGCACCTCCTTATTCGGTCTGGAGCTTACGCTCGAATTCGAACCAGATAAATTCGGCGGGCCGATGGGTGGCCAATCCTATACGTCCACGTAGCAGGCCCTGGTCAATGGTTTCCGGTGTGTTCAATTCCTCGTCAATCTTAACAAAGAAGGCTTCCTGCGGTGTCGCACCCTTAAGGCCGCCCTGTTTCCAGACGCCCAGCAAAAAAGCGTTGATGGACCTGGTCAATCGCTTCCAGAGACCTGGTTCGTTATTCTCAAACTCAGCAAACTGCGTACCCTCATCGATGGATTTTTCGCAAAAGATGAAAGTCCGGCGCTCGTTAATATACGGGAAACCGCCACTGCCATCCAGGGTCCTGGCCCCATACACCCTAATGCCATAGCCGCGCAAGAAGGGAATAGGGTTAATCCGTGCCGGATATAGAATATCCCTAATTCCCTTGTCGTTGACAAGCTCGGTTTCCAGGCCAATTACGCCGGCCAGGCGGCCATCTTCAATACCGGCAGCCACCTTCCAGACGCCTTTCTCGCCATCAGTGCGAGCATAGGCGCCAATGATGAAGCCGCTGGGCGGCACCACTTTTTCTTTAGCCGTTACAGGGTCCATTATCTTGACGTTAGGATAATAAAAAGCACCGTAATTGCTGTTAAGACCGGCGGTGGTTTCCACATAGGTTTTAACTTCGTCCGGTGTATTGCCCATGGGCGGGTCAAGCACCACAAAGCAGTCCTTGCGCCCGGCCGCATAGTCGAGGGCCGCATTTTGCACCGCACTGGTAGTTATACCAGGAACAGCAATAAGCAGGCTTTCGTTTACAACATCGAGGGCATATAGACCGGTCCTTCCAGCCGCAGATCCAATGTAGTCCACATCGGTCAAGCCGGTTAGCCCATCATCACCATTGGCCAGGGTAAATGTTCCGGCAGTCGGACGATCATCTGGCGCTGCCGTGGCGCTATCCAAGTCGGTTACCGTAATGTATTGGCTCTTGCTATTAATCCTGTTTTCTACATAATCGATACTGGTATCGTCCATGGAAAGCTCATCAAACGTCTCGCGCAATACGTCTTGGCCGTTGACCGTTTCCAGGACCTCCAGCTTGAACTTATTGGTGCTGTCCTTTGTTGCATCCGAAATCATGATTTTGAGGCGGTTGCCCCAGGTGCCCTCAGTAAGAGCATCCACTTTGAGCGTATTGACCGGAGTCGCAGCCCTATCTTCCAAAGTAACCGTAGCTTTAACAGCAGTTAGAGTAGCTGGATCGCTCGGATCGGTATAGTGGGCCGTCCGCACCACATAAACCCTAGCCCCGCGTTTATTGAGGAACAGGCCATAGGCCGCATAAGCCAACCAACCGTTAGAAATAAAAGAACCGAACTTCTTTACGAAGTCGGTCCAATTGGTGACCAGTTCGGCTTTGCCGATTGGTCCTTTTTCGGCAATTCCGATTAGTGCCGCTGTGCTTGTGGGTGCCCCTGGTATAGTTACAACCTGGGGCGCCGCTTCCGTAATAGTATGACCGGGAGAAAGAAATTCAGGCATTATTTTTCACCCCTTTTCTTTTTAGCAGGTGCCTTGTCCGGCAGAACTTTTATATATCCTGCCCGTATGGCAGCCTTTATCTGGTCTGCTTTCAAATCTTTATCGTTGACATCTCGCCTCTCCAAAGGCTGCAGGTGTATGCTGTTGCCGTTGCCCAGGTCAATGGATAACGGCGAGTTCAGCTTATTTTTAATAAGCATTATTAACCTCCTCTCTCGCTCTTGAGGCTGATGATCATTTCGTCCGTTCCGCCCGTAGCTAGGTTCTCGTAAACCGCTTCAAACTGTTTGGCCAGTTTACCGTCCCGGAATTTGGCAGTGTCAACCTCTACGCCTTCAATCACAAAACTACCTGCTGCTCGTCGCAGATTAGCAGGCCCTGTTGTTCCTGTGCGACCCATGGGCTCCACAATACGCACCGGGTATTCTTTGCCATCTACAGTCAGGTATGGCAGCGACTCAAAAAAGGCCGCCAGTCTCTCCCCAATGTCTAATACCTCCATAGTGGTTTCCGCTATGACTTCATAATCAAAGCCGAGGTCATAGGTGGGGGATGGGTCATATACACGGACCGTTCCGGCGGCCTCGTCCTTTACTTGCACCGGGACATTGGCATCATCCAATCTTGCCCTTGCGACATCAGGTAGAAACAAGATCAGCACCGGCAGCTTGGCAATCTCCAGCATATCGCTGTGAGTTGCTGAAACCGAATTCTGGAGCACATTGGCCTTGAATTCCTGGAGTAGCGCTCTCATAACTGCTTCAAATACGCTCATTTCCCAGCACCTCCAATGGTGCCCTTGGCAACTGTTTCAACAAATAGCTTCTGCCAGTTTTCCTTTTCTGCCTCAAATACAGGTTCAAAGGTTGGCCGCCTGGGTATTCTGATATAACTGGTATCTTTCTTCAGGTGCAGGCCCTGGCTGTGCAGGTAGGCCCGCATTTTAGGTGTGACCTTAATCAGGAGATCACCGCCTTGCCCATCTCCCAGTTCGTGAATAGCCGCGATATTTACCAACGATTGGCCGTCTTTCCCCTGGGCTGACCTTTTTACGCCCACAAACACCGTTGCCCCGTCAACAACCCGGCTGGTGATACTGTTGCGCAGATCGCCGTGGTTAATTAAGGGCTTTGAGGAACCCTTCCGAGTAATGGTGAACGGATGGTTGGGGGCGTATTTCTGTCCTCCAGGGGCTCCTTCGGTCATGCCTCGCTTGAGTGCCTTAACCGCAGCCTGCCCTACCCGCGCCAGTCCAGTACGGTAGGCCTTCTGATAGTCTTTGTCAAGGCGGCTAAGAAAAGCTTTAGTTTTGGCCCAGTCGCCTATCATTTTTACCCCCATTAGCCTTTCCTCCTCGCCTCGAATAAGACCTTAAGCATCCTGGCCCGGCCGCCATAGTGAACTGCGGGCCGCTTTTCCGTAACATAAAGCTCGACCGGCTGGCCGGCTATAGCGGCGATCTTGTCGCCCTTGTTGAGCCCCCCAGGAGGTTCCTTTTCAATGAGCAGGTGCCCCGTAGTCACCGGAGAGTCTCCGCCGGCCACCATGTTCAGGGCTTCGAACCGGTCGTATTTGACCTGGGCCCTAACGGTCACCGACTCCGCCTCGTATTGCACCCCGGATATGGGCTCCCGGAAGTCCGGGTCAAACTGGGTAGCCACCCGGTCAACCCGATAAATAGTCACTTCTACCGGGTGAATAAGCTTCGGTTTCATTTAGACCCCCCCGATGGCTATCGGGGCCCGGTACAGGGCCAGCACGCCGTCAATATCTGGGTCCCCGGTGAGGTCCAGGCTGCTCGCCAGCCTCTCCAGAGTATAGGAGTGTCCGTCAGTGCTCTCGCTCACAATCCGTGCCCGTTTCCGTTCTTCCTGCCCCTCGGCGTCGCTTAATAGGGGCAACTCCCGGATGACCAATCTCTTGGCCACCTGTTTGATCATGGTCGGGGTCAAATACTGCGTTCCAACTTTGTCCACGAAACCCCAGGTGCCCTCGATAGAAACATTCTGGCGCCCTTCCGGCCATCCAGCTTCTCGATAAATCTTGGGGTTGCGGCGGTCATCTGGGAAGAACCGGTTATAGACCTTATAGTCGTCGATGACGGCCTGGCCATCTACCGTTACACCCACGACCTCAATGGGGAATACCGGCAGATAAAGCACTTCGCCGTCGTTTCCATCAAGGGTGATGGTAATGGTTCTAGGTTCAAACCATTGCCTCGTTATGCCGTCAATGTAGACGGTGGCCAGGTCAATCAGCGTGGTCAACCGGGGATCGGTGGCTTGCTCCGAAGTAATCCCCTCATCACGAATTTCCTGCACAGTGCAATATGCCATGACCTTCACCTACCTGTGTATCAGTTTCTTTAAGGCCCGGACCTCGGCATCATATTTGCGGAAATCAGAATTAGCAAACTCGATTGCGAGATGTTCAACAACATCAATGCTGTCATCAAAATAAAAGACCGCTCGTCTTGGGTTGCCGCGGTCTATCCTGACTAACTCTAATCCCCGCAACTTCAGGTATCCTGCCAGGGCCAGGTCTGAAGTTGCGAATTCTTTAATCTCTCCCATGATCATCCTCCTCAACTGGTATAATTATCAGATTTAGCAGTTTTAAGGGTCACGGTTGACGTAGTGGCTGCAGTGCTGTCTGCCCCCGTTGTGACCCCGCCGTGAGTATGCGTTTCCAGAGCCGTTTTAAGCGCCTCAATGTCACTTGCCATATCGTTTAAGATTTGCCAGAGTTTTTCCTGATGCGCTCCGGCATCACCGATGTTATATGGTATCTTCACTTCTTATCACCTGCCGCCTTAAATAACCCTGAAGCAAGCAGCCTTTTTGCCAACTCCGGGTTCTCCACCTTTTGCGGTACGTCTTTGACAAACTTCACATTTCCCGATACCAGAGAAGCCGCTCCTTTCAGTACCAGAACGGCTACTTTCTTTTCCTGCGGTGCAGTGTCTTTGGACTGTTTTTTGTCAGCCATCGTCCCATTTACCTCCTCTATTAAGCAATATCGTAGCCGATAACCAGGGCATCATCTACAACGATTTGAGCAACATCCACCCTGCTGGTCATTGTGTACTCAATAACCCTTTTCCTGGGCTTGCGCTCACGATCGTTGGTGAACTCGCGCTGGATGCCGGTAGCCAGGTTCTTCCGCGGGGTTAGGACAATCACGTCGTCGGGAATAAAGTCTACTGGAAAGATGGTAACTCCTTTATACTGCGGCAGTTTCCCCGTCTGGAGCAGTTCATCTGCCCAGGCGGTCTGGCGTGTGGTTAACTGCTCAATGTAATCCTCGGCAACAGTCGGAGACACGTAAAACCGGAGTTCCGCCTTGTTGGCCTTCCACTTGTTTGGAAGCATGCCCAACATACCAGGAAATACCACGCCTTTGTAGTCAGTACTTGCGTTGGTGTCAAACTTATGAGTAGAAACGCTGCCTTTGGCGAGTTTGATAAAGCCATCATCAATAGTCAGGAAGTCCTTAAACGGTCCAGTATCAGCAATGTCACCATTCCAGGCCAGGTCAGTTAAATCGTTGGCAAACTGCATGGCCAGCATACGTGCGATATGGTCCTCCGCCTTTGCCCGCTCGATGTTGTCTTCCAGGAAGGAAATGGAGATATCGGCCGGCAGGATGACTTCCACGGTATTCAATTGTTTTTTGCTGGTCTGAATGCCAGCGGTTTCGGTGGGTTCAGTCGCTTCTACACCTTTGCGGATGATCCTGCTTTCCACACCGATGAAGTCGAGGTCCTTGGTGGGAGAGTCCATCCGCTCAGTCCGGATATCCTTAAGGAATGCGGACTGGTCAACCATGTAGTCAATAAATTTATCTGCCTGCTCGGGGTTTAATCTGCCCCCGGTAGCCAAGTCAGCCGTGGTGATGGCTGCTTTGGAAATCAATTGTCTGTTGGAAATAGGCATTTTCTCTTACCTCCTTCTTATTATTAACTGAGAAATGCTCCGCCCCAGAAGCTTTCACCCTCGGATTTTTCCACTTTGTCCTTCTCTTCCGGGACCTTGTTGGAAATGCCCCTTGCTTTTTCTACAACTTCCAGGCGTTCTTCTAAAGGTTTAACGGCTTTGGATACGGCTTCCTTGATGATGTTTTGGAGTTCTTCCTGCCCTTGGGTTGCGCCGTCAGTCTGCTCCTGTTCTTCAGCCTGCTTCTCTAGTTTTTCTAACCTCTCGCTAATTGGTTTAGTGGCCTCATTTACAGCTTCAGCCACCATTTTGGTCAGTTCCTCTTTGCTCACTTCTGTTCCCTCCTTACTATCGGATTGATTATCGGTTTCGGCCTCGGCGATGATCTTCCCAATCAGGTTATGGGCATCTTTTAGTGATTTCAGCCGGGCCGTGCTAATTTTGCGCCCTGCTTTTTCTAATTCTAACTGATAAGGCTGTTCAGTGTATAACTCTAATGCTTTGGCAATGCCGATTTGGTTGAGCTTGCCGACCAGGTAGGTTTTAAATTCCTCCACGGCCAAAGCCACTTTTGTTGTTTTATCCTGGACATTGCTTCCAAGGATGCCCCGGACCACATCCCTTAAAGTGGAGAATGATTTCCAGATTAAATCCTCTGTGTCTGCAGCTTGAATGGCCTGGCTGAAGGAAGGGACTTGCTCCTCATCGGCTTTCTTAACACTACCGGTGAAAAACTGCTTTAGAACCTGGAAGAAACCTCTCATCTCCTGCTCTTCAGAGCCAGGGGGCTGCTGGCTCGGGTTCTGTGGCTCTCCTTCCTCAGGCCAATTGGCTGACTTGAATATCTTAAATTGTCTGCGGTTAGCTCCCTTGTTAACCAGGCTCACAAATTGCACATCGACATTGCGCAACTCCCCGGGTATCGGCTTATCCATCCTGTTTCACCCCCTCCTCCCCCTGTTCAGGGATTAGTTCAGCGACCCCAGCCATGGAATAGCCGGTAATCTCGCCCTTCAGGATAGCCTGCCAGGTTTCTTCCTTCAGCACCTTGGTACCTAGAACCCACGCCCCGGGGGTAAAATCCGGGTCTCCTGGTCGGGCAATGAAACTCTCCACCACAATCCCCTCATCGGGCTCCCAGTCATGCTGTTTGTCAATCTGGGTAAGCCGCAGGTTCTCCATAAATCTGTGGGCCATCTTTTCGATTTCCTCGGCGGTCATCCATTGGCCGTGGGAGTCCTTTTCATTCGGAACATAGACCTCGCCATAGACAATACGCTTCTCTTTGTCCGCCTTCTTAAAGTGGAATTCCCTGCTCCATTTCGTTATAGGTTCTAAACCCATGCTTATTCCCCCCGTGTTTTTTGATATATTGGCAACTCCGGGGTGGTCTTTAACCCACTTCTGGGCCTTTTTCTTGGTCCAGCCTTTCTCCTTGGGAAAAATTAAGGACTGGGTAACCATCGACCCAGTCCCTTTTTTCAGTTTACCGACCACCATCTTAATGCCATCGGTGTTTTGCAGCTCAATCGTGCGGAACGACCCATCTTGAAAGTCATCCGGTGCCCTGATCCGGTACCGGTAACTGGTGCTGGTCTCGTCCCAGCCCTTGGCATTTTTCGGCATCTTCGCCGCCTCCTTCAGTAGTGGTAGCCCCGGCGGCCGAACTTGCGCCGGTAGAACTCATATAACTCTTCAGTAGAATTAAACTCTGGCACCGTGCCCACGAGGTGCGGCCGCACCTTAGAATTAAATTCTTCAAGAGTTACCTCCTTGAAGGTGATAAGGCCAAAATCCTTCCGGCCTTCCTCAAACGTGTCCTCGACCCTATGCCAGATAAAACCATCTTTTGTCTCTTTGACCAGCCTCCCGAAAAACTGATGCCCCCTATTGGTGCTGTGAAATCCCACCCAATCGTCCTTAACTTCCACTCCAATGGCTAGCATCAAAGGGGGCCGCAGTCCAAAAGAGCTGTCTTTTACAAGATATAATACCTTATCGCTAATCATTTAAATCATCTCCTGTACCCTAATAAATTCTTCTAACTTTTTGCCGTTTACCTCATTTATTCCTGCACTCTTAAAGGTTCGTATTAAGTTTTGTCGCTCTATCTCGGTGTCGCAAGTCACACCTATAATTTTCTCCCTGCGAATCCCTTTCCTGAACATAACTTCGTTTCCCAGCCGGTACTCACTGTTTAATCGGGTGATAAACTCAGCCACCCCAAGACGCTTATGAAACTCCCGATCTTCTCCAGTGCCTCCATAGTTATCGTGCCCGTAGGCATACCAGTCAGTCCTATCCATTTCGCTGACATCAATTATCAACCGATACCCACTACCCTTGTAGTGATCGCTATAGCGCATCGTGCCTCTTGCTTTACGAGGGACCAAGCGTACAAATGCACTATCTGCCCCGCCTGAGATAATATCCTCTGCCTGGCTGGCCCCGCCACTGAATATACCATTTTGGTATCGCTGCAGGGTAGACATGAGGCCTGGGCTGTCGGGGGATAAGATGTCAACCACCACCTGGGGGTTCTCTGAAACTCCCGCAAACATGTATTCGGCACCTAGTTTCCGGTATTCCTTGCTAATGCCCTCCTCCACGAAAGTTTTGTACCCAGGCCAGACCTCTCTCTCTGCCAGCTTATTTGCTCGGGACGGGTTTATGCCCTTGCTCTTTAATAATTGCTCCATCTGCTCAACGGTCCGCTTTTGTAAATCAATTTGGTATTCTTCCCTAGGCGCATGCTGCCAGGCTAGCCGAGAGAGCCGCAGCAAGCGCTCCTCCTCAGGGGTGGGGTCAATAACAGCAGCCTCAATGTTGAGCTTTTTCAGCACTCTCTGTGCCCGCTTTGCCGCCCGTACTCCGTCCGTTTCGTAAATCCTGATTTCCAACTGCCCCATCAGAGCTCGTTCCCTGGTAGTCCCCACAAAATATACCGCCACGTCCTGATCGTTGAAGTGCCAGGCCTGCCCTACTGTAGTGTGCTCCCGGCGCGTCATTTGATAAACACCTTTAGTTCGGTCCGGTCTGCCGGCCTGAAAAACAAAACTGCCGTGGCTGGCCCCCATTTTCTTCATCGCCTTCTTCACTTCATTGTGGCAAGCCTGAGGGATTTTCATAGTCAGCTGAAATCCGGCCTGGCCGTCCTCCTCAATCCGGCGGATGGTGATCTGCTGCCCCTCGAGCCGTTTCCCGTCTTTGCGGACCGCTATACCAAACGGCGTCCTGGGTACCTGGTTAAAGTCCTCCAGGATGTCTGCTCCAGAAGGCGCTTCCAGTTTTGGCAATGGAGGCTCCTTAATTGCCACCCGCAGCCTGGCCCGAACCCGCTCTTTGACAGTCAAACTAATTATTTCAGCTTTATCAGGATTCGCCAAGGCATCGACTAATTCCTTTTTGGTCATTTGCTGGAAGTACTTTATTTTTTGGGCCTTGGCCATTTCCTTGAGGGCTTTAACATTGAGCTTCTGCAATTCCTCCTTGGTCATAACCCTGGCCGCCAGGGGAGCTTTGGTCATTTCGGCCCCGGTCATTTCGTCCGCGAACTTGAAAGTGCCCTTGAATTTGGGGTCTCTGGCCTTCAGGAGGCTCGTGAAGAACTGCCGAAACTGCTCCCTAGTCTCTTTTTTTCTTTTGGCCGCCTGGTCTAGGAACTCCTCCGCCTTGGCCCCCTTACCGTGAAGAGTTTCGGCGTAGGGACGCAGAATGGCCCGGTATTCTTTATCAGGGATAGCCTCCAGCCGCTGCAGGGCTGGCAGGACGGTTTGCAGGTCCAGATCTACCTCCTTATTGGCAAAGGACCGGTAAATGGTGTTATAGATCGGCTCCTGCTCACCGTAGACGGCGTTGGGATGGTAATCGAGGCTCATTTTCCACGACTTGGGGTCAGCAATGTACCGAAACGCCTGCTCCTTATCAACACTCAATATTCGTCCGTCCTTGAGCCGAATGAAGTTCCCTCCATGACTATCGAAGTTGCCAATTACCCAATCAAGTACGTGCTCCCGCTGAATTTGCTTCCAGTCCTCCGGGGCCAAGTCCTTCCAGTTAATCTGCTTCAGGTTTCCTTCATCGGTAAACAGCTTCTGCAGGGTACCAAAGCGCCCTTGGTTATCTACGGTCACTTTGACTTCTATGAACTCCCCCGGTTCGTAGAGGCGTTTGCTAATTTCGGAAGCTGCCTCTTGAACATAGGCCCTGAACGCCTCTGGCTGACCCTGTTTGGAAACCGCCGGCTTGAAGATGTATTTCTGACCGTCCGGCCCTTGGTAAATATATTTTTTGCCGCCTCCGCCAAGGTAGGCCCCGCTGCCAACATATTCAAGGTTTTCCATGGAGGGCAGTTCACTTTTAGGCTTGGGCAGCTCAAACTTGATGTCTAACGGCTCCTGGCTTACCGTAATGTCGCTGAATGATGAAACGATGTACGTCGTGCGGCAATGGTAATGATAAGGGGGAAGGGCCATTCCTCCGGCTGCCAGCTTTTCTGTACTCCAGCTCTGGACCTCCTTAACCTGCCGCCATGGGTGAATAGTTTTGATGTCTTCCGGCGACTTGGCATTGAGTACAGCATCCCTTAGTGCCACGGCGTGCTCCACCTTAAACACCTTGCCGTTCATAAACCGGCAGATGGGAGAGGTCCTCTCGTCCATGACGGCCAGTATCTCATATTCCAAAACCTGGGCCTCTACCATGCTTTGCACTCCGCCGAAGTTCCGGGCCCGGTCCACGGTGGTAGCTGCTAAACCGCGCCAGTAAACGTCGCCCCTGGCGAACTGATCCCCCAGGATGGCTTTCAACCGCCGACCCACTTCTTCCCGCCCCAGACCTTGTTCTATGGCTAGTTGCCGCACAGTGCCAGCAATGTTCTCTCCCAACTGGCTGTCGTAGTAATCCCCGATCCAGAATACTGTATGGTCTGCCAGCCACTGACGCGCTTGCTCATCTATCAGATCCAGCTTTGGTACTATACCTGCCTGTTGCCCGACTAACTTCCGGCCCAAAATGTATGCCGTGCCGATAAGGTTGGTCACCTGCTCCTGGGTCATAGCTTGAAGGCCAGGCCCCATTTCCCGGGCGATAGTACTCATCAGAAGCTTAACTTCCTTCTCGTTTATCTCCCCCTCAAAGGTCTGGAGGAGGACAGCCCCTTTTGTAATAGCTTTTTGCGCCTGGGCATTCCAACCTTCAAGTAAGACCTCGGCCAGTTTTTGCTCGACCTTGCCGATGTTCTTCTCTGTGGCTGCCATTTCCGCCCCTGCTCCAAAAAGTTGCCGTTCCGGGCTGGTCTCCTTTCGAACAGGCACGAAAAGCAAGAAATCTAAGATATAGTCTATGGACTTGGCGAGTTCCCGCCGTTCTTCTTTACTGAGCAAGGTCAAATTCATGGTCCTCTAACCTCTTTCGCACATCAATCAGGAAGCTCGCAAACTTCTTGACGGCCTGGGCCTCTTCCTCAGGGGCCATGGTGGCACCCATCGCTCCGGCCCGCAGTTTTGCCAGATAAACCTCCAGGGGTTCCTCTAGCCAGTCGGCATCCTTCGGATCAAGTAGTTCCTTGTTTAAAATTTCTTCCATAATCTGTCTGGCTTCCCTTGTTGTCATTCCGGCTTTAACAAAGACACTTAACATATCGGTCATGTCTTTTGCATTGTCTACTGTTGGTGCCAGGCTCTTGAACTCCCAATACTTTACATCCATAGCCGGAAAAAGAAGCCGGTTAATTGTAAAGTCAAAATCATCCCGCTCCGGCCCAAAAACTTGTTCCTCGGCAACACGCTTTGACTCTTCCGCGGTGGCCCTGGTGTAATCAGTTGTTTTACCGATGTAAATAGGAGGAAGCCTGAAGGAAGAACGGACTTTCTCCTGGTTCTTCTCATCATAGTTCACAAAGAGTGCGTCTTTCTGTTGTGCATCGGTCAGCGGTTTTAACTCAATACCCGCCTTCTGGCCCGCCGGGGCCATGGGGTTAGGTATGGTCTCTGCTTCAATTACCAGGATTTTGTGAAACCCCTTCCGGCCCTTAATGTTGTTCTTAATATAATCCTCTATCCGTTTAACGCTCTCCTTGGCCAACCTGCCCGAAACAAGAACGGCCAGAGGCGGTACCGTCTTACTGTCGAAATACTCATAATTGACCTCCTCGGCCTGCCGGCTTCCCCGGACGGCCAAAATGTTACCTATCCACCTGGGTATTCCGTAAGGCGACCGTGGTGAATAAATTTTGAAGTGAATAACCTCTGTGGCCAGTACGACATCCGGCCTTTTGGCCTCCTCTTCAGTCAACACTTTGCCGGTCTTTGCGTCAATTAATCGGGGATCCCCATACTCCTTAAAATAGACCGTCTTGCCGTCCCTAATTTGGATAAACCGCCGAAATCTTTTGCGGTAAGGTATCTCCTCATAGGTATTGTTCTCCGTTTTCACTCGGAAGACAGTGTCGGTCGGTTCACGATCCAGCGGCGTGAGGCGCATGGTATAACTCTCCAGGTGCTCGATCCCAACAATCTCGCCCTTGCCGTTCCGGAGGATTTCCCAATAGCCATTGCCAGTGGTCTCCAGATCTCGCCTGGTCTTGCGCCTTATCTTCGTAAAGCTTTCTTCAAAATTGCAATACTTAAAGAAATTGATTACCCGCCGCTTTTCGGCCATAACTTCCTCGGGAAAACGGTCCTCGTTAGACTTAACCCCTTCCGCTGGCTCCAGTATAAACCCAAAACCGTCGATATTGGTCTCCATGGCATCTATACATTGGGACAGAATATTGGAGTACTCCGGCAGCAGGGTAAGTACCCGCAAGTCATAAGGAGGTTCAATAACCCCAGCCCCATAAAGACTGGTAAATGGGTCCTCTTCCAGCTTATTGCTGGTGACCACCTCATTGCTCCCGAGTACCTGAGCCTTGTAGATGGTTGCTTGCAATGCCTGTTCCTGGCTTTCAGCCATAACTCTCACCTGCCTACCCAATAATCAGAGCCCGGCCGCCTTTACCACCAGGCTCCCAAATCTGCCATTGTGTAGCCTTCCGCATCTGCCAGGCCACACACAGTGCAGTAACTGTATCGTCGTGGTTCCCCTCACCGTCAGGCGCTCCAGCGCTGCCATTGTCCTTCCACTCGAAGGCGATCATCTCGCCTTTGGTGGTCTCATCATAGACTGTAATAAACCCCTGCCGGACTGCCTCCTCAGCCTCATCCACCATCATAAACTTGGTTGCTGAGTTAGTATCCCAGCCCGGCTTCTGAGATTTGAAATAATAAAGCCCTGGGGTTCCAAATTCCAAAAGCTTTACCAGCACAGCATGGCCATGGTTGTTCCGCTCAACGCCCAGCACCACACCGTAAGGCTGCCCCTGCCGGTATTCCCTGGCCAGCCGGTCAACGTAGACCGCCAGCATTTGGGGCTTGAGCGGCCCATGCAGAATGGCCACCTGCTCCCAGGTAGACATCTTAAAGACCTGGGCACAGGCCCGGTCTCCGTCCGGCAAGCCTTCAGAAGTATCCACCCCAATGGCGTACCGCTCCCCGGGTACCGGCCGCTCCCATACCCGCGAGTAATTGTCCTGGTAAATCGGCTCTTTTTTTGGCCAGCGCTCGATGATGGTGGCATCAAAGACAGGCCGGCCGCTCTGCAGGAAGTTGCATTCATACTCTCGGGCGAACTTCCTGGACCCTAATCGCCGGATTTTGGCCCGCCGCCATTTGATTTGTTCCGGTATTAGGTGATAGGTGGCAATAAGGTTAAGCTCCTCATCCGAATAAGGCTCGAGGCTTTCCCCCGGCTTTAAAGGCAGCCTGTATTCCGGGTTTGCCCACCAGGGGTATTCGTGCAGTTTGAATTCACTTTCCCCGGCCCTGGCCTTCTGAACCTCTGCATAGAAAGGATCGCCCACACCGTTGGGAGTGCTTTCAATGCAGATATTGCCGCTTTCAGGCACTGCCTCCAACAGTCCAGACAATGTTTCTTCTGCGTTTGGCCAAAAGGCGACCTCGGTGGCCAGCAGGTTATTGATGGTTTCCGACCGGCCGGCGTCTTCCGTAGCCGAGGCGATGGTGATCTGACTCTCCAGGTCCGGGAAGGTGAACTCGTATTTATTATCATACCGCACTCGCGGCCGAAACTCGGGCGGAATGCGAAAGAACATCAGTTTCAGGGCGGCCAGCAGCTTGCCTGCCGCTTCCCGTTTATGGGCCACTATCTTGGTATGGGTGGCCTCATTAGTTGTGGTGTCGTGCAAGTATTCAGCCAGCTTGAGAGTGGAAAACCCGTGCTGCCTGCCTTTTAGCACCAGGTCCCTCTTGGTTCGCCGGGCCATGTAGTGGCGTTGGACCGGGTTCAGGCGAAAGGGGACAACCCGCTTATTTTTACTTCGGACCCACAGGAAGGTTTCTATATACCAGACCGGGTCAAGAAAGTCGAACTCACTAATCTTCTCAGTCATGCCGGCCACCTACTCCATATCGGCCTGATCGTCTTCATCATCACCCGGGTGCTGGTCTTCAACCATAGCTTCCCGCTCGGCCCGCAGCCTCCTGATCCTGTCCTCCCAGGTTTCCGTTGTAACCACGGCTTGCTCGGGGGCCTTATATACAACCCCAAGACTCTGCAGGAGTTTATAGTGCTTTTCTTCCTCCGCACCGATATCGTTTAAAATGCTTGCCTTCACCCGGGGATCTTTGGCGTTCGCGTACTCCTGCCATCTAAGCATCTGGCGTTCGTGGTGGTTTTCTACAATTTCCCATACGGTTTTTTCAAGCGGCTGCTTCATTATGTCTTGTCCCTTGGCTTGGCCATACTCCGCAATAGCCTGAATATCCCTTTCAATGGTCCTTTTGCTTACATCAAGCACCTGGGCAATCTGGTCTATCGGCCACCGTTTCACAAAGCGCAACCGCATCACTTTCTTTCGGCGTTCAATTATCTTCCTGTTGGGCCCCAGTCGGTACCTGCCCATCTTCCTCGCCTTCCTCTATGGCAGCCCCAGCCAAGTAGTCCGCACAGATAAGCTCGAGAGCCTGCCCTCGTGGGTTCTTCATTAGGCCCTGGGTCCTGATCACATGCTGCAGGGCCCGGTCTACTACGTGTAATTGCTCAGGAAAAAGAGCAAAGCGGGTAACTATGGGAGCATTCTCGCTGGCCAGGTCGTCCCGCCCCCGGTCCAATTTGACCAGGTTCTGCATGGCGTTCAATACCAGGTCATGGTCCCCGGCAGGGCACTCGATCTTGATTTTGATTTCGCAGAACGTGGCCTCGCTCTCCAGCATTGCCTGTTCCACAAAATCATGCAGGCTCTTCTCCTTGTCCTTGTAGATGGTAGCCGATATGAATATAGGTTCTGCTCTCCGCTCCTTCTCGGCCTGTTCCTCCACCACCTTATCAATATCGGTGGGGAGTTTGAGTAAGGCCAGGCTGTCCTTAAGCTCGGCCTTCTCGTAAGGCAGGGCCGCTTCCAAGTCCTCCAGAGTCATGGTCTTGTTGAGGTCATGAATGAGGTTTGCCAGCCTAATTGGAACAGCAGCGCCGCGCATATAATTCAATTGCACCGTTTTAAGCTTGGCTTCTGTATCATCAAGGTCCAGTATTATGGCCGGCACTTCTGTATATCCCAGTTCCTGAAGAATGGTCCAGCGATGAAACCCGTCTATGATCTCCCATTCGTCTTTCTTGGTTTGCCTTACCAGAATGGGCTGCACGACACCCTTCCGCTGAATATCGGCTTTAAGTTTTGCCATGGTTTTGGCATCCATCTGGTTCGGGTTCCAGGCATTCGCTTTGACCTTGTTAATAGGCAGTTTCTTTACCTCTAATTCTGGCATTGTCATCTCGGCCTCCCTATAATCAGATATTCCTCATTTTTGGCCTGGTGTTCTTCCGTTGCTACCGCAGGTATGTGTTTATATTTAATCCGGTAGGTCTGGGATTGTCTATATCTACCGACCATCTCCTGTAGCTCCACCAGGTCGTTCTGACCCTGTGCGTTCCCCATGCTAATAATCCAGACAGGAATATGTCTGGCAGCCTGAAATACTCTATCCAGAAATTTAATACCGTCCTTTCTGCTAAACTCGCTCTTTTTTGCCTCGAATACCTGACCATCAAGTATCTGGTCCAGGACGTGGTATTCTTCCTCATAGGCCAGCGTGCCCGCATATGGCGGATCGAAATAAACAACATCAGCCTTTATCTTTGAGAGAAAATCCAGCACATCAAGATTAAACACACGGTTCTCCTGAGCATTGTCCATTATGCCGGCATTAATGGCCCGGGCCAGTTCCGCCAGCGATTCTGGTATCGGCCGCAGGGCAGCCTTTATGCTTGCATGATATGTCCGGTTCTTTATCCACTCGATACGGCGCTCCTCCATCGGAATGTTAAACGCATTTGGGCTGGAAAACTTGGAGTATGGCCGTAAGTAAAAAACATACTTAATCAGGAGCAGCAGATTTAAATATTTCTTTGGTCCATCGTCCATTGCCCGCACTATTGCCATGGCGTTATCCAGGAATTCCGCATGTTTGGTCAAGAAGACCTCCGGACAAAAGTTAGCCTGAATAAAGCCATCGTTCTCGGCCGGCAGGAACAGCCTGTTTATGTCCATATCAGTCAGTTTCACCCGGTTATTCTCCACCAGGGCTTTGCCAACAATATAAGACCGCTGGGCAATGTCATTACAAAGGACCCGGTAACCCAGGGCCTTGGCCATTACCGAAACGGCCCCGCCGCCCAGGAAGGCGTCAGCAAATACCGGAGCCTGTGCTGCCGGTGGTGCCTCTTTGAATATGGCCTTGACCAGCTTGCGTTTCCCGCCGTAGTAGGCGGGAAGGGCGTCAAAGAAACGTAAGTTTGCCATGGTCTACTCCCCCCAATAAAAAAACTCGCCCATCGATGGGCGCGTTTTTTGGCATAGTTTCCCTTGGGTAAATTATACCATAAAACCGTCACACAGTCGAGTCAAAAAACCGCCAAAAATCCGTCAAGTTGGTGAAACAGCCTGCACCCCTCCAGCCCAGTAATATCAACGCTTAGCGGGTTTTTTAATCCGTCAAAAATCTGTCACAAACGTCATTCAAAAAATCTTGCAAATTCCGTCATGTCTGAAGGTGGTATTTGCTGCAGGTATTGCCCTATTATAGCTCGGACCTCATTAAGCCTGCGGCCGACTGTTTCCTCGCTGATATAAAGTCTCCTACCGATTTGTTTGTAGGTCATGCCAGCCCGATACCTCATCCGATAAACCTTACGCTGCTCTGGGTGCAATGTCTTTATCCCTCGATCCACGACATCCAGCACCGATGAGATTGTTGCCCGTTTAATGGCCACCTTTTCTATCCCACTAACGGGATTGCGGGTGTTTCGCCGGCTTAAAGTCACTATAGACGTTGATGTTCTTGGTTCTATAGCTTCTATTTGGTTCCGCAGTAACGGTAAGTTATAGAGTATCCAGTCCACCATTTTTGGCGTTATCTCATAGGAAGTTTGTGCCATTATAGGAACACCCTCCCTGAATGGATTTGTCGCAGTGCTCCGCGTACCCGTTTCCATTTGTCATGCCTCATTAAGGCCACGATATCTGCAAATGTTAATTCTTCTTCTTCATTGGCTGGTTCATTGTCTGGTTTCTCTGCTAACAACCCTAATTTCAGGAGCATTTCTAATACATCAGGTTGAGTAAACGATATGTATTCATAAATAGTCACCGTACCTACCTCCTTCCAAACCACAGTTTGTCTACCACAGTGAGATAGTCCAAGGCAACCCGGCCTCCAAGTTTGACCTTCCATTCCGGCCGCATCTGTTTTATTGAAATTGACGCAGCGCCCTTTTCATATTTCCAGTCCAGCATCCTCTCTCTCCAAAATTCCCAGGGCACTACAAAGAACCGCTGCATTTTGAAACCTACAAGGACAAATGCGATACCGTTATCTCTTGCCCAATCCTCCAGGAACTGGGCTTGATGATCCTCCACCCTGTCCCACCTGATTCTGTCTCCTGAACAGTGCTTTGCATCAAAAGCAAGAGAGCGACCTCGGTAAGACCCGAGAAAGTCTACCGCGGCTTTTTCCTCTACTTTTGCACTTACTACTTTTCCCCGGCCATCGCGGAGCGGTATCCAGGCTGTGGGCACTTTGTGGATAACCGCTATCCGCCTTGCTCTATATTGACGATTGGCCATAACCACTAACTCTTCCAGCGGCCGCCCGCGGTTGGCCTGTGCCCACGCCTTCATGATTGCCTCCTGGCCAGCTCAACAAGCCCCTCCACTATCTGGTCAAGCATTACGCACTGTTCCGGAGAAAACTTCTTAATCCACCGCTTTGGTATAGCTTTATATCCCCAATAAACACCGGCCAGGCCGCCGGCAATTGCCCCTATGGTGTCTGCGTCTCCTCCAAGATTCACGGCTCTCACCACCGCGTCCTTGAAACCATCGGCTTCTATAACAGACCACGTCGCGCAGAGGAAACTGTCTATCGTGTATCCCGTGGGTTTAAGGTTGCTTCTATCACGATTGATAGGGCTTTCCGCAATTTCTCTTAATTCTTCCCTGTAAGCCTCCTGCGTTATTTCTTGTACTAACTTAATGGCTTCAACTATGGCCATAAACCGGTCTGCTGTGCCGTTTAAAATGTTCCGCACCGCCAGAGAATAAACAGCACAGGTTAATCCCGCTTTTATGTCCCAGTGCGTCATCCTGGCTATATCAATCGCCTGGCAATACACGTCTGGTATCAGCCTATAAGCTATTCCCACTGGTAGCGTCCTCATCAGCGCTCCGTTGCCGGCACTCATTCCACCCAGTTCCCGGTGAGCTCGTTCGGCCGCTATGTGCCATTGTTCGTGGGTAAGGTTATCCCTGTCCCAAATTCTGAAAACCGCCCTGATGGTGTTTCCGATATCGGGAGGATTCGTGGCCTGCCACCGGCGAAATGCCTGCCCGATATGCGGGACCGGGTCATCCGGATCCGCAATAATCCCTTCTGCTACGGCCAGCATCATCTCGGTGTCGTCTGTCCATTCCCCAGGGCACAGGTTAAGCCACCCGCCCCCGACGATGTCCTTTAGCTGACCATATTTTTTCTGTATCGCTCTTTGGTCCATAAACTCAACGGTGGCTCCCAGGGCATCGCCCACCGCTACGCCGTAGAGGCCTCCGCGGACCCTTTCGTCAAATGTAGGCCGTTTAATACTCATTGATTATCACCTTTCTTTGCTGCTCAATCAGTCCCGGCAACAGACCGGGCCAACTCTTCCATTTCTTCTCTCTCAATCTGTTCATATGTCTCCCTGACAATCTTCTCGATCTCAGCCCGAGTCAGTCCACGATAATCTCTATACAGCTTATCAGTAATTTCCTTAATTTGGTTAATCATCATTTTGCCTCCTTTAGTTATTGACTTTAGCCCCTTCTCCCTGAGATAATCAAGTGCTCCTTCCAGATCATCAAACCAGGCCGTTGCATGGTATTTAAGCCAGTGGCTTCCTCTGTTGGCCCGGCCCCAGAGGATGATCTCTTTCCCCCGTTCCCATGCATAGCGAATTTCCATGCTGGTCCCTATGTACGGCATCTGGTCGTGGTCCATTTCCACCAAGAGGATATTGGCTTGGACAATGTCCTGCAAATCCCGCTCCACGATGTCCTTGCTGTTGGTATCAGTCGGTTTCCGCCCCCGCAATGGGTTTAGCACCTTAAACCCCGCTGTCTCCAGAACCCCGGCTGCATATAGGCGCCATTCAGTAGCCACCGCCCATGCGCTATGACCATTTATGCTGCCAGCCAAATAAACTACCGGTTTCGGTTGGTACTCTTTTGGATGTGGTAAGTCTTTCTCCATACGTTTAGTAATTTTTTTCATTATGCCCCTTTCTTCCTATATTTGTAACTGGCAACCTTTCTTCCGGGCCTTTCTCTCTCCCGAGGATCGTGCATAATCATATAACCCATCCTATCAAGAGTAGCCTTAACTGGTTCTATGCCACGGACTTTCTTTTCATACTGCTCTTGAAATGACCTCTGAGCTTCGGCCATTTGTTCCGGAGAAACTTGTCCATGATCTTTCATTGATATTTCATGGCCGCAGGACTCACATATGCCATACGTAATCCCAAAATATTTTTCAATGAGATATATTTCTTTCCCGCAGTTTGGGCAGTACATTGTTCGTTCGCCCCCCTTTTAATCTTTTCGGGCCATTCCAGGTTGTCTTTAAGAAATACAGGTATATCATAAGCTCTACAGTAACTAATAATATTTTCTACCCATTCTTTTTTCGGTTTTTTAGCTCCTGGACCAGTTTGGGCGCCAACTATTACCCAATCCAGGCTTTCCCATTCAACATATTCAACCACATTTTCAAGCAATGGCTCAAGGGAAAGAAATTTCACCTTTGCACCCATAAAACCAAGTGTTCCACTTCTGGTATGAGCATCAGTAGCATTGTCGGCACCGGCCCCGATCCATATGTTATCAGGAATATTTTTCATGTCAAAAGTAAACCAATTATAATACCTATCTGGGTTTTTTGTTAGAAACTGAAATGTATGTTGGGGACAGCCCCGGACTATATCCAGGACCGCCTCTATCCATTCATCCGGCACCCAGTCGCCAAATAAATCTCCCATACTGGAAACAAATATCTTGGCCGGTCTTTTTCTTTGTTTTGGCTCGTCTAACCTTCCCGGGAAAAATCTCGGTTGAAACCTTTTCCCTTTTTTATATTTCCCGTATTCTCCCAGACCTCTCTCCGCAAACCTCTTGGCATAGCAATATGGGCAACCATGCTTACATCCAACAACCGGATTCCATGTAAAATCTGTCCATTCGATAGTCGTCCAATTCATCCCAATCCCACCTTCAATGTGGCTACTCTCCTGGCATATTCCAATTTCCACCCAGTCAGCTTTGCATCCAGCTCGGCGATTTCATTATGAGATGCTGACGGGTCCTTCTTCAAGAGCTCCAGCTCTAGTGTCGCCTGCCGGATCTGGTTCTTGAGCTGCCAGAGCGGTGTCCGTCTTATCTCAGATTCAAACTTTCGTAAGTTAGCCATTCAATCATCTCCTTTAATCCAGACTGCTGCTTTAAGTCTTAATGGGCAATTTTCTTTATTACAAACGCCTAACCGGGTAACCACTCCATATAATGTTTCAGCAGTCTTGTTTTCTGCATTATCGCAATAGATAATTTCATCGTCGCTGTATCTGCAGTCCGGCTCTACTTTATAAGGGCAATCCCAATTTGATACTGCAACTTTCCAATGCATTTTCATTCAATCATCTCCCCTCATCATATTTGGTATTATATCTATTTTGCGTGGAATAACCTTCTCTAGCTCTTTCTTGTTTACATAATAATGCGGCCCTTTCTTCTCTGCCTCGATTGCTCCGCGGTGGATATAATCACGGATGGTTTGTGGATTAACATCGAGTATTTCTGCTGCTTCTTTAGTGGTTAGCATTAATTACCGCCCTCCATCCTTGACAACAAAGCATCAGATGTTAATGACGATAAAACAATCAGCCCGCAGTTAGTAAAAATAACGCTTTTGGTCGCCCTGCCTTCGGTGCAGTCTATACACATTCCCTCATCCCTGGCCTTAAGCACTCTTCTTTTGATTGGCTGTGATTTGTAGTTTGTGATCGCAACCACCTTATCTTTGGCAATATAATTTTTAAAACCTATCATCATCAATCCTTCCATTGCTTAATCCTCTCCTTTCTCAGACATATCCATCGCTGACTAGCTCTGCTTTAGAGCGCTCTTTTTGATGGCCCTCAATGGCCGGCCTTTTGAATTTCTCTGCCAGCTTCGCAGTCTCTCTCCTGACTGATTCCGGCAATCTTGCCTGCCGGTCGTACTTGTCCGATAGCTCATTGTAAACCTTGCAGAACTGGTTCATCATATAGGTTTCTTCGGCATTGCTCATACCGATTACCCTTAAACCTCCAACACACTCTACCGCTCTTCTAACTTTTGGAGGCAGGCTATTCATGGCTTTTTCTGTCCCGTATGCTGTCCCGTATCTTTGAATAGCCTCTAATACCATGCTCCAGGCTTCACCTGCAGTAAGTTTCTCGCTCTCAGGAGTACGTATATTTTCGATTTCTTTGATAATTTCTCCGGGTGTTGGCGGCCACTCTTTTTCTATCACAAGTTTTTTTAATGCCACCTGTACAAGCTGGTAGTCATACTCCTGCAGAAACATATACCACGTCTCCTGCAGCATCCTTGTGTCTTCTTTTGTCTCTTTCGGGTATTCGAATCTATTCTGGTAGTAGCTGTTGAGAAATTTAAGTATCTTAACCAGTTCTGTTTTTTTCATAGCACATTCACCTCCGTATTACCCTGACGATCCTCTTCCATCGCTTCCTGATAGAGTTCCCTGAGCATCTCGTCCTTTCGGGCCTGTTTGTTTCGCGGACTGGACCGGTTTTTCATCTGGTTTTCAAGTGTCACAATCTTCTCTCTGAGTTTCCCGGCCGACAATATATTAGACTTCCAAAACGGATCCTGCTGGCACCAGTCAATTATCTTTCCAATTTCCTCCCAGGTATAGCCCTTGTTTTCACTTTCTTTAGCGCCTACAGGGCCCAATCTATTAAGGCGGTCCATCTCTGTTGCCCAGGCTTCCATAGAGGCCGGATCTTTGTTAGGTACCTGCGCCCTTTTGTTATTTTCAAGTATTTTGGCCCGGAGATAACAGGCAGCTTTATACGGGATTGATTCTTCATCAAACTTAGGTCCGTTATCTTCCGGTTTTGCAGGAAGATTGTCAGGGCCTTCCTCCTGATTAGCCGGTTTCGATTTTTCCTGGGAGGGGTCCGGGCTCGATTCAGAGTTCGGACGATAATTATTTACTCTACTTTTCTTTACTTTACTTTTCTTTACTTTACTTTGTGGGGTTTCTGCTGACATTATGTCATCATTAATTCCCTCTGGCTGGTGGTTATTGTTAACATTAACCTCATTCGAACCAGAGTTAATGCTTTCAATAACTAAATTTGAGTAATCATTAATATCTACAAGAATATATTCCCTGATCATGTGTACTTCCTTACGTCGATTGACAGCTTCTAGGAATCTCTTTTGTATACCCTTACTGGTCAATACCGAATATTTTTTGTATACATCAGCATCCAGTAAACCTACCTCAATGCAATCGTTAACTATCTCCGAAAGAGTGTTTTTGTCAACATTAACCTGCCTTGAAAAAATCATTTGTTCCTTTTCTGTCCACTTGCAGTAGTAACCATTATCATAAATTCTCATGTATAACCTGATTAATACGGCAAACCCAATTAAACCATGCTTAGCCTCGATATAATAAACATCATCGTCTCGGTCTATATCTACGTCTAATGGAAAATAATCTAAACCTTCTTTGGTGGGCCTAGCCATTTATTTCACTCCTCCTGAATTTCTCGCTTTTAATAACTCCTAGCCATACTGTTTTGGGTATTCGTTCCACTCCTGGCCGTCCAGCAGGCGGCCGGCCTTTTTTCTTCCCATGCGATACATCAATTTTCCATCGCTCCATAGGTAAGTTCGCCACCCCCTGGGGTTAGGTTGCAAGTCGCTTTCGTGCCACTCCCCCCAAGACTTAAAGAAAAATGGCACTCCCGCTGCCTGGCACTGGTCCCGCAGGCTCCGCACCCAATCCGGGTGCATCGGCCTGGCTCTGGGGCCAGTCTCGCCACCGCAGATCACCCAATCAATTAACTGTTTATCAGGGTTATAACCATCTGGATTGGTTAATGTAGGAGGATCGTAAACATCAAGATATTTGTATACATCCACTGGCCCCAGCAGCGGCTCGCAACTCACAAACCGCACCACTGCCGGAATCTGCAGCAAAATCGGGATTCGCTCATCAGCAGCGGATTGGTTCTCGACCGTAACACCAACCCATAGATTGCTTAAGGTCCTGTGAATACATTGCTTAAAAAAGTCAATCATCCGCTTTGGTCGCTTAGTAAGAACCAGGAAAGTGTGTTGCTCTGCCGCCATGATGGTATCGAACACCCTGCAAAGAAATCCTCCCTCGACGTCATCGTGAAACAGATCTCCCATGCTGCACACGAACACACGTCTGGGCTTTTTCCAGCTTAAAGGCTCGCTTAACCGGTCGGGGCGCATCGTAACCCTGAAGGGCTCGTCCTCTGGATACCCGCACCGGCCCCGGAGCCTGGTGGCCATTCGTTTGGCGTAGCAGTTCTCGCACCCTTCACTTACAGGTGTGCAGCCCGTAACAACATTCCAGCTATAATCCGTCCACTCGATTTTAGTCTGGCTCACGGTTTCACCACCTCAAAATCGACCACCCACACCAGCGCGTCCGGGTCCCACCAGCTGTATATCCGCCTAAAAGCCTCTTGATAGGCCTGGACGGTTGGGTAGCCTTCCCTTTTTGCGTCCTCTTCCGAGATATCCCCCAGGCGTTCCTGGCGAACATCCAGGATACGAAGCCTGGCGAACGGCTTGCTCCCCTTCTTAAAGTTGAGCTTGGCTTGGTGTATGGACCCGGGGCGCCACCGGCGTTTACCGGTGCGCCTGGTCTGGGTCTTTTCTCCTCTTAAAATTGGCTGGACGTGCTCTGGTTTGAATAGAATCATATCTTAACGCCCCTTTTTCATCGTAGTTGTGTTGGAACAAAAACCATCTTTCCGGTAAGCTCTTGGATTTCGCGCTTGAAGCGCTCCGCGTCGCTGTTGTCGTCACTTAAATGCAGCAGCCAGATTTCTTGAACTTTGCTCAAGTCGTTAGCCTTTAGGAACTCCTTCACGTTCTTCAGGCTAAAATGGGATTGCAATAAACGGTTCTTCAGTTCAACTGGCACCAGCCCGTTGGCAACGTTAGCTTTCAATATATCCGGGCAGTAGTTGCATTCAACCATGATGTGCGTAAGGCCGACAAATTTGTAACGGACATAATAGGTGTCAGTGGCGTATAATAACTTGTCACCGTCACCGGTAGCCATTAGGAACCCTAACGGCTCCGCCGCGTCGTGCTGGGTTTCAAATGGGAGTATGGTCCAGGTTCCGATTTCTAACTGCTGTTTGGCCTTGATGGTCCTTATCCGGTGCCCGGTTATTCCTATGGCTTCTTTTGCCCCCTGGCTCATGTAGCAGTCAATCCCCGCCTTAATAATGTCTCTCGCGGCCTTGCAGTGGTCCTGATGCTCGTGGCTGATTAGGCAACCGGCAATCTCCGAAACTCGAAAAT
Organism: Halanaerobiales bacterium; assembly: GCA_029981855.1. GTDB lineage: Bacteria > Bacillota > Halanaerobiia > Halanaerobiales > DTU029 > JARRCS01. The sequence goes on from JARRCS010000015.1 coordinate 111,451, forward strand.
TAAGGCCACGCTGTATGTCCTTAAACCGAATTCCGCACTCCAAGAGGAGCGGGGTGCTACCGTCCGTCACCCGGTAGCAGTTTCCCTGGCTCCCGGAGGCGAGTGCTGTAATCTCAATCATTAAAACCCCGGTCCTCCGCTGGATGCAGCTTCCGGTTGCTCCTCTTCCTCCGGCTTCACTTGGGTAGTTATGTCTATTACTTCCTGGTTGGCTTCGCTGGCTATTTCCCGCTCTACTGCACCCTCTATGTCCTCATCCCGGTCGGAGGTTAGTGCCGATATCATGTCGGTCGAAAGTATTCCGTATTTCGAGAGCAGCATCCGGGTCACCGTCTTCATGGCCATCTCGTCGAAGTTGGACTTCCAGGCCGAGTTAGCCGTGTTATACGATTTGCTGTAACGCTGCGCGTGCTTTATCACCTCTTCCTTGGTCATGTAAACCGTCTTTGAAAAGCCGTTTAGCAGTTCCATATATGCGAAATATCCCTGGGCCTTTTCGCTGGTCGGTTCTCCTGAAAAGGTGATTTCTCCGGTCAAAATGTTCCGGTGGACCTTGACGCCTTCGTATATAACCCCCGCGTTAAGGAACCGGTATTGCCCGGTGCGCATGGCCAGTTGGATGTATCCTTTATACCCAAGCTGGAATTGCGGGATGGCCACTCCTTTGCTCCTGTAGGGAACAATGTAGGCAAAGCCTAACTGTTTATTGATGGGTAATTTAAGAGTAGCTGCCTTCAGGGCCTCCATAATCACTGCGTTGGGATCACACTCCTGCAGGTGTTTGTCCGACCCGTAAAGGTCGATTATGCTCGCTATGAAAGCTCCCGCGTTTTCTTTGAGTGCGTTTTGGAATTGAGCCTTGACGCTTTCGGTATTCAGAACATTTTTAAGCTTATCCATCGGGGTCCTTTGCGTTCTTGCTACTTCATTAGCCATTTATATAACCTCCTTAAAAAGATTGGCTTCAGCCTCGGATTTGTTCTCGGTCTCTACCCTCAAGGTTTTATCTGGCTCACTTACGATAAGGCTGATTATTTGTCCCTTGGTCTTAACTAGCTTGGTGATCGCCTCTCGGTTGTCGATGAAAATCGGGGCTGAAAATCCGTAAAACTCTGACAGGGTGTTAATTATGTCTAAACCAACGTTGATCCTGGCCGCATTGTTTAGACCGGTGGAATAGGGTACTCCCTGGTATAGGGTTTCGCAACACTCCACCACGCCGCCATTTACCTGCACGTCAAACAGTTTAAAGCGCGCGTATTTAAAGCGACTATTGATTTTTTCTTCCAACATTTTGACCTTGGTCCTGATGAACTGTTCGGTGAGGTAAAGCTCGCTTTCCAGTTTTTCGTATTCAGCTGCTAGCTGGCGTTCTTGTGCCTTAAGCTCTTTGATGCGTTTCTGGCCTTGTTCATACCGCTCTACCATAGCAAGCCTCTGCTCCTGGATTTTGATTTGATTTTCAAGACCCCGTATCTCCTTTTCGATTCTGGCGGCTTCGTGAGAAGCATTCCTTTGCAGGCCCTCGATAGACTGTTCCAGACTCTCTTTCTCAGCCAGCTTTTTCTTGTACTGGAAGCTGTCCTGGTAAGCGGCTGCTTTTTGTTCGAGATCTGTGATTTCGGACTGGAGAATCTCTTCCTGCTCTCTCAGGCTGTCTATTTCGCCCTTCAGATCATCAATTTCATATCGTAGTTTTTCATTTTCTACATTCAAATCATCAATTTCGGCCGTAATAGACTTGCCTTCGGCTGTAATAGTTTCCAACCTCTCCGCTTTCTCCCGGTTGAAATTAGCCCTGGCTTCCTCGATTTGTTCTTCCGGAAGTGGCTGCCCGCAGGTTGGGCAAGTGTCATCATGTTCAAATTCTTGGTCGTTTACCTCATACCATTTCTGGCGTAGTTTTTTTGTTTCAGATTCTAACCTCTCGATCCGGGCTTTATTAATGCTAATTTTATTTTTCTTATCTTTTATCTGAAGGTTTATCTCCCCAATTTCATCTCGAATTTTGTATAGTTCTTTTTTCTTCTGTTCCAACTTATCATCAAAACTGGCTCTGTAGTTCCTTCTCAGATCTTCCAGCTCTGTCTCTATCTCAGCCAGCCTCTTCCGCTTTTCAGCAACCTCTCCGCCGTTTTCAATCCGGGCAAGCTCCTGCTCTTTCTCTTTCTTGTCGGCCTTCAGGGCTTCAATCTCAGCCTGCACCTTTTTCTCATTGATAGCGCTGACATCCGGTAGGCCCTGCTGGACCTCGTCAATCCGGATCGGGATCTTCTCAAGTTCCTTGTTGATCTCGGTGCGCCTGGCTGCTATAACCTTCCTGTGGTCTTCCAGCTTCCGGTTTTGTAATATCTCCGGGAGCTTGGCCAGGGCCGGGTCAGAAGCGATGACCTCTTCATCGCTGATGTCACCGCAAATTTGGAGCAAAATCTTCCTCCGCTCTTGCCAGTGAAGCTGTTCATTAAAATAAACCGGGTTGGTGAGGAGCTTAAAAACATTTTCATCGGCAATTTCAGCGATTTGGGTTTCATACTCACTCTTTTTCACCGGCACACTATCGATATAGTAGTCGGTAGTATGGCCGGTAAACTCCGCTGTGGCTGAACCTCGTTTCTTGGTCCACTTTTCTTTGTAGACCTTACGCAGCGTTAAGGTTCTCCCACCAATCTCCAATACGGCCTCAACTTCATGATCCAGGCCGTGAATCGGCTGGCCGTTTTCATCCAGGGTCTTGATCTCGAAGCCTTTTTTGTTCTGGCTGTCTTTGTCAAAAAGCAACCAGACGAAGGCATCAAACAACGTTGTTTTCCCGGTAGCATTGTCGCCGTATATCCTCACATTTCCGCCCTGGGTGTCAAGTTCAAAGGATTTTATGCCTTTGAAGTTCTTAAGAGATAGCTTAAGCAGTCTGATTCTCATCGCCACTCTCTCCCCTCGTCTTTTTCTCTTAGCCTAAGTCCACTTTCGGCACCCAATAACGCAATGGCGCACCTTTCTTCAACCTCATCCCACCAGGCACATTCTCTCTCACAGCAGTCAAGATTACCACCATCTGTAGCAGCAGCTATAGTCATTAACGGGCAAATTTTTTTATCTTCACTCATCACTTTCCCACCTTTCTTTTTGCCCCATTATTTGATATAATGAGGCTAGGTTTGATTTTGTACCGCTCAGCTGTGCCAGCAGCTGGGCTTTTCTTTTGTCTCCGCTGATCAAACCATATATAAACCAGCAGTGCCATCATAGCCAAAAACTCGCCTAAGCCAGAGTCTATCACCAGTTATCACCTTCCCGCTTCATATTTTTCGATAATATGCCTGATACTGCCTATGAGATAGCCGGTCAAGAATGGATATTTATCTTCCTCTGAAATACCTTCTGGGAGTTCAAATTTCGATATCTCCAATAAGCGCTTCAGCTCATTGATAATCTCTTTAGATTTTGGCATTATATTTTCACCTCCTAGTCTGCTGTTTTATAGCCGGCGGTTTTATCATACATTTTGAAATATAGTTGTGCTTCTTTCATGCAATCTAGTGGGTTTTTCCCACAAGTCTGTGGATCTTCACTACAGTCTAAACAAAAAGTATGCTTTTTTTCAGCAAGGGTCTTGGTTTTCCTCATCCAACAACCTCCTCTACAATCTCCCTGACTCGGTCAGAGACATATCCTCTCGCCTGATATTTCAAAAGACAGCGCTTATTCCTGGCCTTCAGATCTGCCCCCATCTTCTTAGCTGCCATGTCCAGCATGTCCAGGGCATGATTAGCATCTTCAACCTCGTCCAGCATATGCTCAAAGACTTTTCTCTGCTCCTGGGATAGATCCTCAATGGTATCAATGTTATATGCAAACTGCATAACCTTTTTGATATCTTCTATAGCCTCTTCCATCTCCTCGATAGCCTTCATTCCTGTTATGTAGAAGTCTACTTTTACCTGGTCAAATACTAGCCTAGATATTGATGTAGTTCCGGCTGCAAGTATCATTAGCAGTGGGCTATCAATTGCATCAGCTATCTCGGCAATTATTTGGTCAGTTAACTTGATGTGACCATTGATATACTTGGATATCAAGGATCGGTCAACTCCCATTATCCTGCCTAATTGATCCTGGGTTATCCCGGCCTTTTTCATCTCCTCCCTGATGATTTCACCGATTACTTTCACTCCTTTCCACCTCCTTCCAATAAATAGTCACCAAAAAATGTTAATTTGTGATACTACTAACTGCTATAATTAACCTGTAAGCTTAAAAATATCAGATGTATCGAGTTCCTTCTCACGTATATAATTCTTGCTTGACTCTTCAGCCAACCACTGATTAATAATAGCAACCGGATACACTCTCTTGCTTGCCACTTCCACAAAAGGAATCCTCCCCTGGCGGCTTTGCTCACGGATTACTTGAGCACTGACCCCCAGATAATCGGCTAACTCCTTCGCATCTAATGCCGCCTTCCCATCTATCAGCACGGTTTCTCCTCCCCCAACTGCTGCTGGTAGGTTGTCTATCTTCTCATTCAGTTGTTTCAGTTGTTCTAGGATCTCTTCCATTACTCCCAAGCCTAACCACCACCTTTCTAAGCAGAATATTTAATAACCAGCTTCTCAACAATTGAGGTATAGATCTCCTTTAACCTGGGATCCTCTTCAATCACATCAAGATAATTAGCCTGATTTATCTTTGTCTGGGTGGCGCCGGACTCCCGAAGTCTATCTCGAAGGTTATTCAACCGGACATTAAGACGACAACGGGCCCGGTTTTCAAGAATGTCATAGGTCTGCTTTCGTAACTCCCTGTAGTTACCTCGTTTGAAAGCTATCTTATTAAGCTGCTCGTTAACCCAGTTCCGCCAGTCCTCGTCTGGGTGTAATACTGCGCCTTTAATTGCTTCTATCTGTTCCTCTTGTCTATTAACTCTTTGTTTTAATTCCTTGACTGATTTAGCCTGTAAAATTATGAGATCCTCTATTGATTGTGGTTGTGCAATTTCTTTAACCCGGAAATAGTTATTAACTAATTCCCTTTGGACTTTCCAGGCCAGATCGTCAGTGAGAGACTTAACTAACATTAGATAGCCAGATTCAGTAATAAGGATTAACTGTGAAGTGTATTTGCTAACCTCTTCTGGGTGGTTCGTCCGAAAATCGGACAAAGCTTTTTTCTTCAATATCCAGTAATCTTGACCGTGTAAAAATTTATCTTTGTTATCATTGAATCTTTTCCTGGCTGTTCCGCTTGGCCTTTCATGTAATCTATCAATATCATCAAAAGTTACTACCCGCTCACCGTTAAACTCTTTAATTAATAAATTCTGGCCATTAATGTTTACAATATTTTGCATTTATTTACTCCTTTCTAAAGGAACTCGAAGAATATTATAAAGACTAATTTTTTATGCCGGCTTGATTAAGCCTTTCGGCTAATTTCTGAGCTATTTCCCCCGGCTGGACTGCTTCCTCCAGTTCAGCCACTCTCTTTTCAAGCCTTTCTACTCTCTTATACAGCTCTTCCTTGCTAGGAACATATTGAACTCTTTCTTCCACAGTTCTCGCCTCCTTCCCATGACAGCCGCCGTCATTTCAAGAAATTTACTTTTATGCTGGTTTTTGGTCGGGGCTATTTTCTAACGAAACGTTAGTTGTTTTGTTAAAAAAAATATCTTCAATAGTAGTATCAAAAATATCGGCCAAAGCTTTCATTATTCTAGGATTAGGCGTCCTCTTACCCCCTTCAATCATAGAGTAATATGCAGAAGTAATATTTACTCCTCTTTTTTTAAGTTCCCTCACAACATCTTCTTGATACTCGACTTTATTTGAATTGATCCTTAATTCTTTTAACTTGTTTTCCAATAACCCCACCTCCTTCAAACTAACATTTCGTTAATTATATTATACTTAACATTTTGTTAGCTGTCAAGTCTTTTTTTAAATTTTTTATAACTTTTTGTTATTTAACTAACACAGCGTTATATTTTGTGTTAGAATATATTTGCAAGGGGGTTGCTTATGGCAGAGTTTAAAGATAGATTAAAAAAACTTAGAAAAGAAAAAGGGCTATATCAAAAAGAGTTAGCTAAAATAATCGGAGTTAGCGATGGTGCGATAGCTATGTATGAAACTGGCAAGCGAACGCCTGATAAAGAAATATTAGATAAGCTAGCAAATTATTTTGACGTATCTGTCGACTACCTCCTAGGCCGCACCGATGAACGCTCCCCAGCCGACAAAATAAAAGCGGCTCTCTCCGATGATCCAGAATTAGCTGACTTCTGGGAAAAGTTATCTCAACGGGAGGACCTTCAGCTTCTCTTTAAACAAACAAAAGATATGTCTCCAGAGGGCGTCAGGCAGATAATAAGAATTATTAAGGCTATCGAAGACGAGGAGCAGGAAAGGTATAATGGAAGGTAAATAGGAACGGTGATTATGAGAGATTAAAAATCAACGTTTAGCATATTTTTGTAAAGGGTGGAATTTTATATGGCTTTGTTCAACTTTCACAACAAACCTCATCTTAACCCTGCGGAAATACTTTTTTTGGATTATTTGGATGGTTGCCCCACCGATATAGACTGTTCTCATTTACCCAAGTATTGGAAGTATGATTACAATTTAAGAAACCCCGAAAGAGTAATTAATATGCTAAAAAGCGACGGATATTTGAAGGTATCGGATTATAAATTTAATATGGATAAGTGTAAGATAGATGAGTTGAAAAATATTTTAAAAAAGTATGGTCTAAAAGTATCTGGAAAAAAGTCTGACTTAATTGACAGGATCATTCAAAACATTCCTGAAGAAGATTGTATAAAATTATTCAATCATAGCTATTATCAGCATACGGAAAAAGCACATAGTTTGTTAAGTAAAAATAACCATATAATTTATGCTCATAAAATGAGAAATTACTTAGATATATCTATATTTGAAGCAGACAACATGAAAAAAGCAATGCCGGAAGCTAGTGTTCATGATATTTTTCTTTCAGTCTTAAATAATAGACTTGCCAGGTACTCTAAAAACAAAGACTGGGGCTTATACAGGAATACGATACATGCTATGTCATTAATATATCATGATTTGAGTGACTACAATAAAGAATTGCAGTTGTTATCCGAAGTATGCTACAGGGATTTAAGCGGGCTGGGCAATAATGGGACAATTGACGAATTAGATATAACCGCCCTGGCTCCTGGAATCATAAACAGCATAATAAAAGCTAAAAGCTGCTTATCTCTTGATGATAGCCGATTTAAAGAATTTTATTTGTCGGCAGTATCAAATATAAATTTATCATTCCACTATTTTACGCCCGAGCAAACATTTGATATATTGTTGGCAGAAATGTACGGAGACGAAAAAACTATTAAAGATATTTATAAAAAAGCTAAAAAGCGGCCGAAAAGAAGATGGGAATAAATAAACTATATGTTGGAGTGTTCAAATCTATGTATAGGAGAAGAAATGGCAAAGTATGATTTCGTAAAAGAAATTGCTGCAGGAAAAGAAGTAGCAGGTTATTTAGATAAAAATAATAAAAATAATGACAAAATAAAAGCAGCCCTCTCCGATGATCCAGAGTTAGCTGACTTCTGGGACAAGCTATCTGAAAGGGAGGACCTGCAACTGCTCTTTAAGCAAACCAAAGATATGGACCCGGCTGGTGTAAGGCAGATTATACGCATAATTAAAGCTATTGAAGAGGAAGAAGAGGAAAGATATAATGGGAGATAATTAACAAAGAAAGGGGGAATAATTAGAATGAACATTAGAAGGAAATATTCGATCATTCTCTCCAGGCTTATGGATAATTTGAGTTTTGTTTCATACAATAAACATAGGATTTCTGTAAATTATCTCTCACCTGGAGGGGAAAAAGAAATGAAAACTTTTGTAGTATTAAAACCTGACGAAGATGGTGTTTTCGTTGTCGAGTGCCCTGCTTTGCCTGGATGCATAAGTCAAGGTAAGACTAAAGAAGAGGCATTACAAAATATAAAAGAAGCTATACAATTATATTTAGAGGGGATTCAAGAATACAATTTCGATAAACCACTTGAAACCTATGAGGTTGAAGTATAAATGCTCCCTTTGCCTATTTTATCTGCGAGAGAGGTTATTAAAGCGTTAGAAAAAGCAGGATGGAAATTTGCTCGACAAAAAGGTAGCCATGTTATGTTAATAAAAATTGGGGAAAGAAGACCATTAGTAATACCCAACCACAAAGAAATTGCTAAAGGAACATTACGTTCAATTATTCGAGAAGCGGGACTTACTGTTCAAGAGTTTATTGAATTGTTAAAATAAATTGGACAAACTACTTGTTATAAAAAAACACCACCTACGCGCCATTCGGCGTTTCAGTGGTTCATAATTATTATAATATTTTTATAAACATAATGCAAGGAGATGACTTACGTGGGCAACATAATTAATAAATCCTTGCGCACATCTCTCCAGAGAGCTTATATAAGCTACCAGGAACTTGCAAGGGCCAATAATATATATCATAGTTTTGTAAAGCTTATATCAAGTGTATATGGCTTTGTATACCGATCTTCATTTGGCAACTATTATATAATCATCAATAAGAATTTAACCAAAGAAATGCAAAGGGAGGTGTTCTGTCACGAGGTAGAACATATAATGTACGATTTGCCAGAGCAGGGGTATATCATAGGACTGGACATGCAGTACACTTATGTGGAGAAAAGAGCAGATTCTTTCGGTCAGATAGTTGCTGAAATGGCTGCTAATTATTTTGGCTAAAAGGCGAACATAAGTTTTTACATAATTCGACAATTTTCAAAGGAGGTTTTTCTATGTGGTATTTTATTGTTTATGGCTTATTTGCAGTATGGGTATTTTGGGATGCAAGAAAAAGAAAAAACAATTTGTGGGCATGGCCATTAACAACTTTCTTTTTAGGCCCTATCATTCTCCCCTTTTATTTTGCTAAAAGAAATCTTAAAGATGGTGAAGTAAGAGAAGGTGGAACTGGTTGGAATGTTCTTAAAAACTTTGCTTTATTATGGACTTTAACTATGTTTATTGCGGGTATAGCTGGAATGATAGGAGCTGGAAGTATAGTTGAAGAAGCTGCAACAGAAACAGAACAAGCAGGAGCTATTATTGGTGCTGGTTTAGGCTTAGGAATGATATTTATGTTGTGGTTTATTCCGATGATAATTGCTATAATTATTGGAGTTTTCTTAAAGAAATCATCTATTGTAGAAAATGGTCCAACTGGACCTTTGGCAGAATTGAAAGAAGAATAATTATCGGGCCCCATTGTTGGAGCTTTTTTAAAAGGAGATGATTTTAATGAAAAAGCACTTAACTATTAATTTGGTTGTTTTGATGGTTTTATTTGCTATATGTAGTATCGTTTCTGCTGAAGAACTAACCAAAGAAGAAATTATTCAAAAGCTTCATGAAATATTTGCTATAGAAAATGATATAGCGAGGTTGGAAACTTATGATCAATTTGTTGCCAGTTTAGGTGCAAATACAAGTAATTTTTCTTCTATCAGCAATAATATTGTTGCTGAATATTCAGGTAATGGAATGAAAAATACAAGACCATTTAAAGTTAATGGTCCCTGGGAGATACAATGGGATGCGAAGGGCGATATATTCCAAATATTTTTATTTAGTGGAGATGGCCAGTTAATAGATATTGCTGCTAATCAACAAGGACCAGGCAAAGGTTCGTATTATAGTCCTAAAGTAGGTGAATATTACTTGCAGGTTAATGCTTTAGGAAATTGGGAAATTAAGATTGTTCATGTAAAATAGGCTATTTAAAACTGAAAACAGATAATCGAGAGTTATTTTGAAAAAGAAATTAAGGAGGCTTATTCATGAAATATGTTCCTGTTTTAAAATGGAAAAAGGGTGAAAAATTAGCTTTAAAATACCTTTCTGCAGAACATAAAAACATGATAAAACCTTTATTTGAAATATATGACCAAGACGAGCCAGAAGATTTTATTCAAGATTTAAACGAATATTATGAAGACCAAGTCTATATAGATACTTTGTATATTGATGAAGGAGATCGTAGTTACATATTATCTATCTTTAACTCAATGGAACAGACTTCAAGAAACGATCATCCTGTTGTTTACTATGAAGACATTAATAATATTGCCGATGAATTGTTTGAAAAAGCAGAAAAAGCCCTTTTTCGAATTCCTGTTCCAATTGATATTGACGGTCCAGAAATTGGAACTATCTTAAATTCAATAAAAGAATGTTGTCAAAGAAATAATGTTAACATCGATTTAATGTTTGATGCTGGCGAACAAACAGGAAAAAGAGATATTAAATATCTATTTCTTGAATTTAAAGACATTTTTAGTACTCTAAATCAACTTGATGCCTTCTATGAAAGCATAATTATTTCTTTAACTTGCTTCCCAAAATCGTTAGGAAATATTGCTGCTGGTGGAAGCTTGATACAAGAAAGATTTGAAATAGATTTCTATTTAAAAATTTTGAGTTTATTAGAAAAAGACTATGAAAATATTAGGCCTGAAATCATTTTTTCTGATTACGGTGTTGCAAAATTTACCGAAACGGAAATAGATTTTGCATTGATGAAATACCCCCCTTTACCTAAAACAAAATATACAACAGAAAATAGTTACTGGATTTTAAAAGGCCAAAGAGATAGAACAAGTAAACAATGGATAAAAAATTATGATGACTTAGCAAAAGAAATAGTGAATTCAGACGTATATTGCGGAGAAGATTTCTCATATGGGGATCTAAAAATTAAGCAAAAAGCCTATGGATTGGAAGGTGAGGGGCCAGGAAATCATGGAGACTGGGTAACTATTTGCACTAACCATCACATAGCTGTTGTATTGGAACAGCTCTCCAAGATTCGCGAGATTTAAGTTTTTCTTTGACATATTCTTTTATATCATTATTAGAAACATTATTAACTATTTTCTCTGCAAGCTCATATCTGGTCTTACTTTTAACACCTTTTGTAATTCCATATTTTTTCAGCAATTCTAGTTGCTCGCTTTTCCAAAGAATACAAGCAAGAGATAAGATATCCAATTCTTTATTTTGTCTTGGTTCTCTTTCACTATATATAACTAAAGAATCCTCTTCTTCAACAACATATTCTATACCCCACCAATCCGGAATAATTTCTTTAGCTTTAGAAAAGTGAGATCCTGATACAACAAGTGTTATGTTATCAAAAAATTTATTATAAAATTCAATTTGGGAGGGTAGCCGTTCTAGAGTATCCCTTTCACTTTTTATTTCGTACCCGTTAATGTTGTGGTTAATTACTGCTATATCTATTCTTGCATTCCCCGCACATACATCCATTTCAGGAATAACTACTGTACTTGGATCTGAACTATACGGTTCTAATTTTGATAGTTTATTCAATAAAGGACCTCTTATATCTTGATCATAAAGCGGCATACATAAACCCTCCCTCACATGTTTTTTTGATGTACATTGGTTTTCATAAATCAATATCGCGGGTTTTCATAGTTTCATTATTATATGTAACTATAGTATAATACTATGTAAGTATATAATATTCCTTGTGGATAAAAGAATTTATTTTATTTTTTCACCTTAAATCGAACATATGTGCTATATATGCACAAGTAGATTATAATATGTTCGTATTTATCCACATTATTAACAAAAATGTGAAGGAGGAATTCTTATGGCTCATTTAAGAAAACGCGGAAACAGCTGGCAGATCTGCATTGAGGCCGGAGTAGATCCGGCTACTGGGAAAAGAAAACGAATCTATAAAACAGTTAATGGAACCAAACGAGAAGCCGAAAAAGTAATGCATCAACTTGCCCACAAGGTGGAAACCGGCCAGTATATAAAGCCTTCGGAAATAACATTGAAAGAATACCTGTTAAAATGGATAAAAAACTACGGAGAAAACAATCTTGCTCCCAGGACATATGAAAGCTATAAGCGAATTATTAAAAATCACCTTATACCGTTCTTAGGACAGCTTAAAATGAAGGAAATAAAGCCTATGCATATAGTTGATTATCAAAATTACAAAATAAGAGAAGGCAGGCTGGACGGCAAGGGAGGCCTATCAAAGAGAACTGTGCAATATCACCACCGTATACTAAGCGAAGCCCTAAAACATGCTGTGATGCCATACAGAATATTAGAAAGCAACCCCTGTGCTTCTGTGAGCGCGCCTGTGCCCGATAAACCGGAGATAAACCCCTTAGACCAGGAGCAGTTAACAGAACTGCTTAAGGCGGCTAAGAACGAAAATGAGTGGACATATAATTTGATTTATGTTGCAGCATTCACCGGGATGAGGCGCGGGGAAATTCTTGCTTTGAGGTGGAAAGATGTAGATTTTATTTCTCAAAAGCTACATGTCAGGCAGGGAGTTGTTAATGTAGACGGTCAGGGCCTGATTTTTAAAAAACCAAAAACAAAATCCAGCATAAGGCCGATTGATGTAGACAATGATGTTATAGCCATACTTAAAAAAATAAAAAAGCACCAGACCGAGAACAGGCTTAAAATAGGGCCGGCTTACGATAATAAGCATAACTTAGTTTTTACACATGAGGACGGGGCCCCTGTTTTACCGCAACTGGCAACCAGAAGATTTAATCAGGCGGCTAAAAAAGCCAATCTTGAAGGTTTTCGTTTTCATGATCTTCGTCACACCCATGCGACAATGCTTCTTAAAGCCGGAGTACATCCAAAAGTAGTCCAGGAGCGCCTGGGGCATTCATCGATTACTATAACAATAGACACTTATTCACACGTACTTCCATCAATGCAAAAAGAGGCACTCGAAAAACTAAAAATGCGGCTAAAATAAAAGCTATGGCGTCAAAATGGCGACATTTTTCTCAAAAACAAAAAAGAGTCTATCAACATGATAGGCTCTTATCCTTGTTATATCAATAAAAAAAATGGTAGGCCATTGGGGACTCGAACCCCAAACCCCCTGATTAAGAGTCAGGTGCTCTAGCCGATTGAGCTAATGGCCTACGTTGCATTTGATGGGGTGGGTGATGGGGCTTGAACCCACGGCCTCAGGAGCCACAATCCTGCGCTCTAGCCAACTGAGCTACACCCACCATATTATAATGTTGTATTTTAATGGCGCGCCTGAGAGGATTCGAACCTCTGGCCTACGGATTAGAAGTCCGTTGCTCTATCCAGCTGAGCTACAGGCGCTTAGCGTACCGACGTCCTGGAGCGGGAAACGGGACTCGAACCCGCGACCCTCAGCTTGGAAGGCTGATGCTCTGGCCAACTGAGCTACTCCCGCGTGGTCGGAGCGAAAGGATTTGAACCTTCGACCCCCTGCTCCCAAAGCAGGTGCGCTACCAAACTGCGCCACGCTCCGCTCAAGACAAGTAATAGTATACCGTAAATGAGGTAAATGGTCAAAAAGGATAAATTGGCATTAGAGCCGATTAATGGCGATAAAACCTGTTTAAATTATTATAGCTCTCTATATCTATCTTTTATTGCCTTCCTCATCTTCTGCAAAGCCATGGCCCGGTGACTGATTTTATTCTTCACCTCAAGGGGTAGTTCGGCCATGGTTTTGTTATATTCGGGAACCAGAAATAAAGGGTCATAACCAAAACCGTTATCTCCCCTGGGGGCTGTTAAAATAACTCCCTTACAGGTCCCCTCCACCGTAACCTCACTACCATCATCGGGATCAACCAGAGCCATAACACATTTAAATCTGGCAGTACGTTGCTCAAGCGGGACATTCTCCAGTTCTTTTAATAACTGCAGATTATTTTTCTCATCACTGGCTCCGGGGCCGGCATATCTGGCAGAATAAACCCCCGGTCTCCCACCAAGATAGTCTACCTCTAATCCCGAATCATCGGCCAGGGTTAATTCCCCCGTCTCTCTAGCCCTGACCCTCGCTTTTTTTAAGGCATTTTCCCGAAAGGTTTCCCCGTCCTCAATTACATTAGAGAGCGAGGGAAAGCTATCAAGACCGATCACCTCAAGATTTAAATCCTGTAAATAATCCTTGATTTCGGCAATCTTACCTTTATTATTGCTGGCAATCAATATTCTCTTACTCATGATGACTACTCAACCCCCAGACTTTCTTTTTGGGCGGCAATTAATTCCCTGATACCCTTTTCTGCCAGATCAAGAAAGACATCCATCTTCTGCCGCGAAAAGGGATACTTTTCAGCAGTTCCCTGAATTTCAATAATCTTACCCTCTTCAGTCATCACGATATTCATGTCGACCTGGGCCTGTGAATCCTCGGCATAACAGAGATCCAGTAGTATCTCTCCATCTACTATACCCACACTGGTTGCGGCCATAAAGCTGCTTAAAGGGGATTCCTCCAGCTCTCCCGTTTCGATTAAATAACTAACAGCATCTACCAGTGCCACATAGGCCCCGGTAATTGAAGCTGTCCTGGTTCCTCCATCAGCCTGGATGACGTCACAATCAACCCAGATTGTTTTCTCACCTATCTTATCAAGATCGATAATTGAACGCAGAGAGCGCCCGATTAATCGTTGAATCTCCCTGGTTCTCCCAGCAATCTTACCTCTAGCTGCATCCCTGACGGTTCTGGTATGGGTTGACCGGGGTAAGAGGGAATATTCTGCCGTTAACCAGCCCGTATTCTGCCCCCGTAAAAAATAGGGAACACCATCTTCGATCGATACGGTACAGATCACCTTCGTATCCCCGGTCTCTATTAAAACAGAGCCTTCAGCATATTTGGTATAATTTCTGGTTATCTTAACAGACCTGAGCTGATCATTCTCCCGCCCATCTATTCGTTTATTCTCCATACTAATCCTCACCTTTCTTTTAATTCCAGTAAAAAATGCACAGATTATGGATAATGATTATGCCTGAGGCCAATTTGTTCATCTCTAAACTAAAACACTCAACTTAACCCCGTATTCTTTATACTTAGTATTTATAATATCATAATATTTACATCATACTAGAGCACTTAACTGGAACTGGCTGTGCTCCTTCCCTACAAGTCCGGCCAGTAGAAAAAACCCGGTTTTAGGGTCAATTTTAAAATCGGATAATAATTGAAAACCCTCAATCTCACCGGTACGCCGGACATGAATCCGGGGCCCGGTACAGACATACTTGATCTCACCGATATGGATATGTTCATCATCACAGTAGCTTACCTTAAGATTCTTAGCAATTAGTTCCTTAACCTCTTTTTCCACTTTCTCTATAGAAAAATCGGGTTTTTCATCAAATTGCAGGACAAAACCGCTCTTCACATCACTATGCAAAGGTGGCCGCATATAACCCCTTTTTTCAATAGCCATAGCGGTCAGATCTTCAGCAGTATGGGCCATTCTGCGATACTTGATTGATTTAAAGACAATTTTAGCAATCTCCTCGGAAAAGGGTCCGAAAACCCCGGGTCTGGTCACCAGCACCTCTTCTCCTATTCCGATCAGCACCTCGGGAGTGATATCAAGATAGGATTCTATCAGGTCATAGTGTTCCACTATCACCCTTCTACCCTTTTTGACGGCTTTATTAATTGCTTCTGCCAGTTCCCAGGGCTGGGTAAAGGCTGTTTCAAAGCGAATATCCACATGGTAGGTATGGCTGGTAAATTTACCCTCCTGATAATCATTTAAAATCGGGAGGGGGCGCATGTTAATCCCCTCATCATCATTGGTAAGTATCAGACCGGGAAACATTCCTTTAATAAGTAAGGATTTACCGGCACCGGCATCACCGATCAGACCGATTAATTTATCATTAGCATGCAGATACCTGTGCGAGATATTATTTCCCAACAACATCAGCCTCTCCTTACCCCTGGGGGCAAAATAGACCGAATGGGCAAAACTATCTATCATTATCTTTCCCTTTCCTTGACAGAAAATTATTATCAGGTTCTTTTCCCTTATAATATCTTATTTTTTCCTTAAAGTCAAAAACACTCCCCTCCCTTAAACCATAATTGTCATTAAGGGGGCATGCTGCTGAGCCCCATATACATCCCGTTCACCCACTGCACCGGCTGAACGGGGCCTGACAATCGTTATTTTAATTGCTCTGGCCGGATCAAAATAAATAATTGAAATAATATCTTCCTCAGGTATCTGGTATAAGCTGCTGATTAGTTCCTTATTAATGATTCCGGCCTCTTTAACCTCCCGGTATCCGGCCCAATCCTTAAAGATCAGATCAAAGGTCAGTTCAAAGGGGCCGGCATTCTTACTCCTGATCACATCAAGTAGCTCGGTAATAGGTCTGGCCATTATTCTTCCTCCTTTTTCAGTCACCCTTATTTTAAAAAAATCATCACTAAAAAATCTTCATTTAGTTATTACATTTATATTATAGATCGGAAATATCTATTTATAGTTCAAAAAGTAATTTCTTATGGTATTTAATTAACACCATAATTCCTTATTTCTACAGGAAAAAACTCTAACGGGTCATCAACCCTGAGCAGATGATGGAGATTGAACTCATAGACCTCTCCGGCCTTAAAGTCAGAAGGAGAATAGGGAAAGGCCAGATTACCGGCCGTAGCCACCCTCTCCGGATAACCGTAGTGGAGCATACTGGAGCGGGTAAAACTACAGATGGTATTGGCCAGTTCCTGGGTTCTGGCAACCACCTCGATTACTATCCCCAGCTCATGGCTCTTAATCTCTTTGACGGGTTCCAGTTCACCCATGACCCCGTTCTTACCGTAGACCCGGAATAATAACTGATAATCTTCAGCATTCAATTCAGAAAAGTTATCTCCAACCATCTCCCTGACCGCCTCAATAATCTCATCGATCTGAGAGATCATGATCGGATCCCTGGTCCCGGCGATGGAGATGGTCCGGTAACCGACTCTTTTTGCCCCCTCCAGTTTGATTGTATACTCATCAGCCTGAACAAACCTGCTCCCGCAAACCCTGACCCTCCGTTCATCGAGCTGGGTAAATTCGGCAGCTGTTAAATCGATTACCCCACCCGGTCCATAGAGCTGATAGGGATTACTCTTTTCATAAAGGGTATGGGCCGCTACAGAGGTAACGGTACACCTCCGCTCCGGATTAAGTGGTTCAAGGATAAAGGAATCCCTTTTAAGGGTTCCCAGCATACAGTCACTCCCGCTGCCGGGGTCAGCCGCTATACTGGCACACTCCAGTATCTTCCCCATATGCAAAGCCAGACCGGCAGGAAACCCTGCCCTGATGGCAGGAGCGGCAAAGACACTGGGATCATAGGCCCTACCTGCCAGAACAACATCTACTCCTTCTTCCAGGGCTCTGATAATCGGTTCGACCCCCATCTGACCTACTATTCTGGTCGAGGCCTCGATCTCATCCAGGCTGGTCTCTCCGGCCGGAAAAAGGGGGCTCAGCTCTCCCCGCTTAAACCTATCCTTAATGACTTCTTTATCAAATTCGGCATCGATCAGAGCCACCCTGAGGTTAAAACCTTCTTCTGCGGCAATCTCTTCAACTATCTCTGCAGTCCACTCCAGATGAATTCTCGCCCCGCAACCACCAGCTGTACCAACCAGAACGGGGATATTCAGCTCCCGCCCGGCCCTGATCATCAGTCTTAAATCCCTCCTGACTGCCTCCCTATCGGTAAAAGAAATACCAGCCCCGAGGTAATAGGGACCAGGGTCGGTTGATCCCCCATCAACGGCGATCACATCGGGCTCTTTAGCCAGCCCTCTCTTAAAGGACTCCTCTGGAAATCCGTATCCCAGGATGGCAGTCGGTGATAATACCTTGATCTCATCCATCTTTATAACCCCCATCTCCAAAGAAGAATTTAATTTAATATCCTTTAGCCTGTAGCAAGGCCAGTACCCGCTGCATCTCGTTATAGACGATCATCAAGCCTTCATCTACCCCCATCCCTGGTTTAGCCAGAATCTGGTCCGGTCTGGTGGCAATGGCTATATCGGTACAGATCTGGGCAGACCGATCCGTTTCATTACAGGTACCTCCCTGATAAGCTCCCACCCCGTGTTCCTTACAGTAGAGAACTGCTTCAATGGTATTATTAATCCCGCCCAGGTCCGGTGTCTTGATCTGAATCATATCCGCAGCCCCGGCATCAACAAAATCCCTGATATCCTCCAGGGTATTGCACCACTCATCGGCGACAATTTCCACCCCGATACCGCCGGTCTGCAGGCGCTCCCTTAGGGCCAGCATCTCCCTGATCTGGTCTTCCTTACTGCCGGCATCCATAGGACCCTCAATCCGCAGTTTAAAGGGGGAGGCCGCCTCCTCCAGGTCGGCCAGATAACCGGCCATCCTCTCTACATCACCGTTAAAGGCCATCCCGATAGTGCCGTAGACATCAATATGGAATACCGGATAATAATCCTGACCACCGATCTCTTTGATCCTTCTCTTCAGCCACTTAATATACTCGATAAGTTTCTCTCCCCTTTTTCCCAGTTTTGTATTAACATTATTTATCAGTCCGTGGGGTAGAACATCGGCATGTTTAATAATTATCTTATCTGCATTTAAATACCTATCATCACCGGTCTGGGAAAAAATAGGTATCGGCTCAGGCTCCAGTTTTAAATCATACTCCGCGGCCACCACCTCTGTCCTGGTTATCCCCCTGGCTTTAGCAACCGCATCAAGCAAGGCCTGGGTAATTCCGTATCTTAAAGCCGTGTGCAGCCCCCTGCCCTTCCTTTTGAAACGGTCGATCTTTTCAGCCAGCCGCCTGAAGCTATCCAGTCTTTCCCCGGTCAAGGCGGGGGCAATCTCCTCCCTGATAACCGGTATAAAATCCCGGGCCAGAAAAAGGGGATCTCTGCCCCCGGCCCCCGAGTACTGAACGGCAGCACAGTCACCATAGGCAAGCTGTCCATCATCCAGCAGAATCATAACGGAGATGGATTCCCCGGCCTGCCGGACTGAGGTAAAACCGGGCGTTTCGGCCTGCCCCCTGTAGGTCAAGCCATCCTCAACCGCATCATGTTTGATTGCCGCCTGGTCATCGAAATAAAAGCCTGTTAAGCCGGGTGAAGCAATTATCTGTGCTATCTTTTTCACTATAATCACCTCAATGCTAGCAGTTTATGAATTAATATGCCTTCTAACCTGCATTAACATACCTCACTGCTCAGAAATACCTATTTGTAGTTCAAAAAGCAATTTTAAGCCACTATTATAGACATAGCATTACCGGGGCCTGCCAACCAGCATCCCCTTACTGATGGCATAGATATCATCAATCACCATCTGAAAACCAACATCCCTCTCTTCAACCTCTCCCCTCTCTGCCAGCTTCTCCTGATGAAATTCCTTAATCTCCTGGCTGAAGGGAAGATTACCGAAATTAATAAACCGGACGGCACCATTATTGTCTCTGGCGGGGAGGATCTTACCGGCATTAAACTTACTGGGGGCAAAGGGTATATCCAGAATACCAGCTGCAAAGGCCCTAACCGTACCCTCGGCCCAGTCTCCCTCTCCCAGTTCCAGAACTTTATCCAGGATCTGTCTGGTCTCCTTACCGATGATCTCCCTTTCGATATCCATCCTCCTGGTCTGTTCCAGAATCTGATCCTGTAGCATATTGATGATCTGCCTGGTGGTCTTCAAGCCGGCAGCATTGGCCTCCTTGGTAGGTATGCCCATTGCTTCATGGGGTGTCTTGACAATAACCTTAGTGGCCTTACTCAGAGCTGCCGCGGTTGCACCCCAGGAAATTACCGCAAAGGCCTTGGATTCATCCTGGGGAAATCCTCCCATCCACTGGTGGAAGACCGTTGTAACCTCTACATCCTGGTAACCTTCTTTCTTAAGATATTCCTCTGCCAGATCCTTAAGGCTCAGAATAGCTGCAATATCCTGAATCAAATTCCCGTTCTGCCCGTAGCCAAGGCTGATAAATTTGACCCCCTGCTCTGCCGCCAGTAAGGCCTCAATAATACCTACACTATGTGAAATAGATGGCGGTACCAGGGTTCCGGTCAGGGGACCGAAAGGCTCCCGGTTGATCTTTACTCCCTGCTCACCATAATAACCGACCAGTCTATCCACATACTGCCAGTACCGGATGGTATTTTCTAGAGGAACCTTTTTGGCATAGGGTATGTTATAGGAAATCCCCCCGCCCTCGAAATCAGTAAATCCCCCGGCAAGGGTAATCTCAGCCAGCAACCGGGCATCAGGGGTACCGTGCCTGACCT
Source organism: Halanaerobiales bacterium (assembly GCA_029981855.1). GTDB lineage: Bacteria > Bacillota > Halanaerobiia > Halanaerobiales > DTU029 > JARRCS01. The sequence goes on from JARRCS010000015.1 coordinate 131,665, forward strand.
CAACCGGTACCTCAAGAGCCTCAATAATCTGCCGGCAGACCTTTACTCCGTAGTTAACCGCCGGAAAGCCGTTGAGCATCGAACGCCCCAGCTCACGGCTCTCCTTGATCCCCTTTTCAGCCTCCTCATACTGATTCTGTCTGGTGTAACTGTCAATGGTAGTGGGGAGTAAATCAGCTTCCCCCTCCTCCCTTAAATATTTTAACAGCTCAATATGCTGCTCCGGGAGGGCTACCCCTGCCCTGGGTTGAATCAGGGTTTTATTCTCCCTCCTGGCAGACAATAATTGATTGACCATTACCTTTTCCTGCGGCAGGTTCTTATGATAGGCAACTGCCTCCTCCAAATCTACTTCTTGTCCAGTCGGCCAGCCCTTTAAAACCGCTTCCCTCTCTTTGAAAAATACTTCCAGATCAAGGCATTGATTTTTAACTACCACTATAATCCCCCCGCTGCTCTTTAAGTTAATCCAATAATTAAATTTAAATTAATGCCTCACTTCGTTCGGCAACTTGCTTTACCTTCAAACAACTGCAAATAGATGTTGAAGGGATCGAAAACATCTATTTGTAGTTCTATTAAACTTTTTCAAGATACTTTTTCATCAGTCTTAAACTGGTCTCAGGAGTTATTTCCGCAAGCAAACCAGCAGCAGCCAGCAGGTATTCCCTGTCCACCATAAAATCAGGTTCTACCGGTGCTAGCAGTTCCGGCCTCTTCTGATTACGGTATAAGGCCCCTGCCAGGATGAACCCCGGATCATCGTTATTAACAATTATACCCCCGGTACCGATGACATACTTAATCCCGGTCAGGTCCTTCCCCTCCTGAAGGGAAGAAGCCCCCATTGGTGTATAGATAGTCTTCAGCAAACCAACATGTCTTGCTACCGCCAGTCTGACAGCATTTCTCCCCAGAAGGTTATCGATAATCTGTTCTTCCTGATTTTTCGGTATGTATTCAACATCCTGATGAAGTCTATTAATCATTGCCTCATACTTATCTTTACTAATATCAGAATAACCGCACTCCTCCAACTGTTCTCTAAAGGAGTCACTCCCGATAGCCGAATAGAGAGAAGGAGCACTATATCTCATCCCCAGGTCACCCTCAACGGTTCTTTTGCTATAGGGTTCCTCAAGCCCCCGCCAGTTAACACCTGGCCTGGAGGGTTTCCCGCTGGCAATTGAATGGACATCGGTGGTGGCCCCCCCGACATCTATAACCATCAATTCCCCCAGGCCTTCTTCCTCAGCAAAACCATCTGCTAACAGTTCAGCCGCCTTGAGAACTGCCGCCGGAGTAGGCATAATTACCCCATCGATCAGCTCATTTACCCGGTCCAGACCCTTGGCCTGGATAATTTTTTTGAGAAAGATATTCCGGATCAACTCCCTGGCCGGCTCAATATTCAGTTCCTCCAGTTCGGGCATAACATTTTCGGTAAGATAGGTCTCCTTACCGGCTTTCCTGAGTATCCCGCCGACCTCTTCGGCAGCCGACTTATTACCGGCAACGATTACCGGCTGGTCAAGATTACTTCCAGCAAGCATCCGGGCATTATGAATAATATTATCCTTATTACCCCCATCGGTGCCACCGGCTAAAAGAATGATATCGGAGTCAAGGGTTTTAATATCTTCCATATCCCGGTTAGTTAACTCGTAGCTATAGGTCTTTAAAACCTTACCGCCCGCACCGAGAGCCGCCCTTCTGGCCGCTTCGGCTGTCAGATCAGGCACTAACCCGATAGCAATTATCTTTAAACCCCCGGCTGCACTACTACAGGCCAGTTTGTAACGCGCCTGCTCCCAGCCCTGCAAACCGCTTAGAGCCTTCTTCAGTCCAATGGTAACATCCCTTTCAACGGTGGTATAGGCCTGGTTACGACCGGTAAGCCTTATCCCCTGCAGATCAAATAACGCTACCTTAGTATATGTACTACCGATATCTATTAGGAGGGCCAATTCCATCTGCTTTTCCCTCTCTTTTGTAAATCCTCTTTCAGATCCTTAATAGCTGTTTCGGGAAGTGTTCCCGGGGGATAGGCCCGGTCATAGCCCATATTTAAGAAGAGTTTTTTAGTATTCTCCCAGTCTTGCTTACCGATGACCAGATTCCCACCAACATATATCAGAATATCACCAATACCTGCCTCCTGACATTTCTCTCTTAAGCCCCGGCAGTCCATTTCACCGTGACCGTAGAGTGAAGAAACCCAGATGGCATCAGCACCGGTCTCAATGGCAGCATTTACAAACTCCTTCTGTGAGGCCATCACACCGATATTTACTACCTTAAATCCGGCATCATTCAGCGCATGTTCCAGGATCTGATTCCCAATTGCATGGACATCTGCACCGATTACTCCCAGAACAACGATTGGTTTAGCTGTCATCTTCCTCCCCCTCAAATATATTTTTTTCCGTAAAATTTAATGATGGCAACTTAAGAAACTTACTCCCCTTCTCCAGGAAAGTTTTAGAGATCCTCTTCATATCACTTATCAGAAACTCCTGCTGACTTATCTGCTCCTGATGACTGCCATTCTGCCGGGCCAGACCTTCCTGCTTAAGCCATTTCTTTACCTCTCCGGCCATTTCAACCGCCGGATTGATCAGGGTTACCTTATCACCCATCACCCTGCGAATAACCGGAATTAAATAAGGAAAATGGGTACAGCCCAGTATAAGTACATCTATACCCGCCCCTTTTAACCCATCGAGATACCTGTTAGCTGTATCGAACACCTCTCTTCCCGCAAAATTTCCCTCTTCAACCAGCTCAACAAAGCGAGGACAGGCCGTCGCAAAAACCTGTAGTCTTTCATCAAGTTCCAGCAATGCCCTCTGGTAAGCCTGACTGTTAATCGTTCCCTCTGTTCCGATCACCCCGATTTTCTGATTTCTGCTCTCCCGGACCGCCTTTTTACAGGCCCCATCCAGAGTTCCGAAAACAGGAACAGGGTACCTTCTTCTTGCCTCTTCTAAGGTAAAAGCCGTTGCCGTATTACAGGCTAAAACTATCGTCTTGGCCCTTTTTTCTTCAATCAAGAAGTCAATTATCTTGAAAACAAAACCCCTGACCTCTTCCCTTGTTCTGGGCCCGTAGGGTAAGTGGAGGGTGTCCCCGTAATAAACCAGCTCTTCTTCAGGTAAAGATAAGGCAATCTCCCGGGCCACGGTTAGCCCCCCCACCCCGGAATCTAACAATCCTATTGGCCTATTTCCTTCCTTCACCACTTAATCATCCCCTAAATCATTTATCAATCCCCTTTAAGATCAAACAGAGCCATTTTTAGCATATTAACTGACCCGCGATCTGGTGAATAATTAAAGCAAATAACCTGTTTTTCCCCTTCGAGGAGGTCTTTTACCTCCTGAAATCTATGGGGAGAGGTAATCAGGATTTCATTTGCGGCAAGAAACCGTTCTAATTCATCACCCTCCTTTGTAGTGTATTTAAAATCCAGGTTATTTAAACCTATTTTTTTCAAAGAACCTTTCACCTCAGTGGCAAAACTATCTGACTGGCAGACCAGGCCGAGCTTTTTTCCCGTTTTAATCCTGGCCAGCTCTATAATGGTATCCATTCCAGGCTCAAGGGTCATATCAATAATCTGTTTTTCCATCCCGGCAATGAACTCCTCTACCTCCTCTAGATGAAAGGGGGTAGTGACAATTATCTCCGCCCTGGAAAGCACCCGTTTTACCCTGGCAGGATCATTCCTTAACTCCCCTATTAGAACCGGTATACTGGCTACATTCTGTTCTAGCTCTATCTCCTTAATCAGGGCCGATAATTGCTCTTTATTACACTCGATAAAGGCAACCTTAATCTTACTCAACATCTCCTCCTTCTCTTTAGCCCTGACATAGGCAATGGTTAAAAAATCATCCAGGGAGAACCCCAGACCGGCAGCCTCTTCCATGGCCAGATCAATAATCTTCAATAACTTATCCTTCCTGCTCGCTTCCCGGACACCGGAAATCTTGCCGGCAACAAAGGTACCCTTCCCCTGCCGGGAAATAATAATCTTTTCGGCCTCCAGCTCCTTATAGGCCGTACTGACCCTGTTTCTGCTCACCCCTAGCTTGCCGGCCAGTTCCCTCTCGGGAGGTAGCCGGTCTCCCTTGGAGAGGATCCCCTTCTCGATCATCCTTTTGATCTGTTTCTTGATCTGAATATAGATGGGAATTCCATTCTTACGGTCAATCTGGATCTCCATCAATTATCCCCCTTTTTCAGTAAATTGACCTTCACTTAGAACAAAATTTGATAATATTAGATTAATCCCATATTAAATTAATGCCTCACTATCGTTCGGCAACTTACTTTTTACCTTCAAACAACTGCAAATAGATGTTAAAGAGATGTTTGGAAATTTTTTGTATATGACTCTTAGTGAATTGAAAGGAAAAATTAGGTCGAGCCACAGGACGTGGCGAGCTAATTCAGGGTCAGGATGACCCATTGAATTAGGTAACCTAAATTTTTCCTGGAGATGAACCTTAGAGTCATCAAAAAATTTCCACTGAATCGGAAACATCT